>CALRMS020000042.1:0-37343 GCA_943369275.1 Rhodobacter maris
CGACCCGTTCACCCCAACCACCAGCACGACCTGCGGCCGCTTGGGGTAAATCGGCAAAGGTCGCGCCACGGGCTCCATGATCCGCGTGACCTCATCCGCCAGTGCCACCTTCAACTCGCGGGTGGAAACGCGCTTGCCGAACCGCCCCTCGGCGATATTGGCCGTCACCCGCATCGCGGTATCCACGCCCATATCGGCCTGAATCAGCACATCTTCCAGGCTTTCCAGCATGGCATCATCGACCAGCCGCCGCGGCTCCTCTGCCGCCCCACCCCCGAAAAGCCGCCCCAGCAACCCGGGCTTCGCCTCAACCCGCGGCTCCGGCACCTCGGCCCGTGCGGCGACGGGGGCCTCTGCAGGCGTCTGCGTCACCGCATCGGGCGCCTCGGGCACCTCCGGCGGGGCCGCATCCTCAGCGACCAGCGCCTCCAGCCCCTCTCCGATCTTGTCCGAAGACCGGAACATCTTGTCGCGCAGTTTCTTGAAGAAGGACATGCCGCCCCTTTCCGCCAATGGCCTTACCGTCACCTAATCCCTTCCCTTCCACAACGGAAGTCCCGACCGCAGCCCAAGCCTCCGCAAAGGCACCGCCCCCCGCCATTTCACCTTGGCCCAAATACCCACTCGACAGACCCCACCTGCACCCACCGCTTCAGAACAGCGCTCACCTGCCCCCCGCCCAATTTGGCCCCCGCCATCCGCCGTCGGTATCGACCACAGCCCCCTCGCGCAAACGCCCCCGCCATTTCACCTTGGCCCAAATACCCATCCAACCGATCCCGCTCGCCCCGCGCTGCGACAAAGGCGACCAAACCCGCCCCCGTGACGCAAGCCCGCGCCCCTGCTATCTTTCCGCGGTGATGAACAACCCCGCCCCCCGCGCCCCTCTTTCCATGGCAGCCTTCGCTGCGGCCACCCTCGCGCCCGTGCCGCTTCTCGCCTTCGGGGTTGCCGCAGGCGGGGCATGGCTCTGGGCCGCACTCCTCTACATGGGCCTGCTGTCCATCCTGCTCGACCAGATCCTCCCGCTCGTCGACTCAAGCCCCACTGATGGCGCAGAATTCCCCGCCGCCGACAGCCTCCTTCTGCTGCTCGGCCTGATCGCCCTCGCCCTGCCGCCACTGGCCATCGTCGGTGCCATCAGCCCCACCCTGACACTCGCGGAAAAGGCAGCCCTCCTTTTTGCCACCGGCCTCTGGCTGGGCCAGATCGCCCACCCCACCGCGCATGAGCTGATCCACCGCCCCGCGCGCCGCCATGTCCGCCTTGGCATCCTTGTCTATGCCTGGATGCTGATCGGCCATCATGCCTCCAGCCACCGTCTCGTGCATCACCGCCACGTGGCCACGCCGCAAGACCCTGCCACTGCGCGCCGGGGGATCGGCTTCTGGCGCTACCTGCCCCGCGCCTCTCTCGGCGCGTTCCGTGCGGGCCTCGCCGCCGAAGGCGATCTGCGCCGCCGCAGTCCACAGCCGGGCCTGCACCCCTATGCCGGCTACGCCCTCATCTCCGCCGCCGCCCTGACCCTCGCCCTGCTGATCGGCGGCCCCACAGGCCTGCTCCTGTGGCTTGGCCTCGCCGCCCATGCCCAGATCCAGATCCACCTGTCCGACTACGTCCAGCATTACGGCCTGACCCGCAGCATCGCCCCCGACGGCCGCCCGGAACCCGTCAACGCCCAGCACTCCTGGAACACCGCGCATTGGTTCTCCTCGGCGCTGCTCCTGAACGCGCCGCGCCATTCGGATCACCACAGCAACCCCGCCCGCCCCTACCCAGCCCTGCGCCTGCCCGATGGTGCTCCCCGCCTGCCCTGGCCTCTGCCACTGGCTTGCACGCTGGCCCTTTTTCCCCCGCTCTGGCACCGCCTGATGAAACCCGAACTCGCCCGCCTCGCAGCGCAACAAACCTCATCCCAACCCGCCCCCTCCACGGTTGCACAGGCGTGACTGGCCAAAGGGCCACCATTCTGGCATGGTCCCCCCACCTGACCGGAGCCGACATGCGCCTTGCCACCCTGACCTTCTGCCTCGCCCTTGCCGCACCTGCGCTGGCCGACACTCTGTTTCAGGTCGCCGATGCCCCCCTCAGCGCTGCCGAGTTCGAGGCCTACGCCACCGGCAAGACCCTCTCCTATGCACAGGACGGCGTGGTCTGGGGGTCCGAACAATACCTGCCAGACCGCCGCGTGATCTGGGCCTTCACCGAAGATGAATGCCAATACGGCCACTGGTTCGAAGATCAGGGCAATATCTGCTTTCTCTATGAAAGCGACACGCAGCCCCAATGCTGGCGCTTCTTCCGCGAAGAGAGCGGCCTGCGCGCCATCTTCATGGGCGCCGATGGCGGCACCTCCCTGTCCGAGGTCGGCCAGAGCGACCAACCCCTCAGCTGCCCCGGCCCCGATGTCGGCGTCTGACGCCCGGCAACAAAACCACCCGCCCCAGGCCTGACCCCGGGGCCTCCCGACACCTCCGCCAATGCGCAGGCAAGCAAGTGATCCCGCATCAAGCCCGGGATGGGCTCACCCAACTAGAACAAACTGCCCTGATCCGGCCCGCCCTCGGCCTTCCGCGCCCGCGCCTTGCCACCCAGCGCCAGACGCCCATCGGCAAACTCGATCTCCAGCGCCGCCGCCTTCTCTGCTCCGGCTTTGGTCGTGACCACCACGCCATCGCCGCGCACCACCGCATAGCCGCGCCGCAATGTCTCGGCATAGCCCAGTGTCACCCGTGTCCGGTCCAACGCCTCCAGCCGCTGCTCAAGCCGCTGGAACCGCGCCAAAGGTGCCGCCTCCAGCCGCGCCTCCAGTGGAACCAGCTTGTCCCGCCCCTCGCGCGTGGTCCGCTCCGCCCCCGCGATTACCCGCGCCAGCGCCGGCCCCAACCGCTCGCCCAGCACCTGCACCCGCGCCTTTACCCGCTCCTGCGGTCGCTCCAGCGCGATCTCCAACGCCCGCGCCCGCTCACCCAGATCACGCCGCCGATGCGCCACCAACCCAAGCAGCAGTTCCGGTCGCACCAGCCCCGCCCGCGCCTCGAACACCTGCCGCTTGCGCGCCGCCGCCATCCCCAGCCCCGCGCCCAGCCGTCCGCCCCACAGGTCCAACCGCTGCGCCGCCCCTTGCGTCAACACCTCGGGCCTTGGCAAGGCCCGGCCCAGATCGCGCAGCCGCTGCCCGCGCAGGCCCACACCGGCCACCGCCGCCCGCACCGCCCGCGCGCCCAACCCATCCACCGCCGCCAACAGTTCCAGCCGCACCGGAACCGCCATCTCCGCCGCCGCCGTGGGCGTCGGCGCGCGGCGGTCGGCGGCAAAGTCGATCAGCGTCGTATCCGTCTCATGCCCCACGGCGGAAATCAGCGGGATGTCGGAGGCGGCAGCTGCCCGCACCACGATCTCCTCGTTGAACCCCCAAAGATCCTCCAGCGATCCGCCCCCGCGCGCCACGATGATCAGGTCCGGGCGCGGCACGGGCCCGCCCGGCGCAATGGCCCCATCCTGCGGAATCGCATTGAACCCCCGGATCGCCGCCGCCACCTCCGGCGCGCAGGCCTGTCCCTGCACCGCAACCGGCCAGATCAGCACATGGCGCGGAAACCGGTCGCGCAGCCGGTGCAGGATATCCCGGATCACCGCGCCCGAGGGCGAGGTGACAACACCGATCACCCCCGGCAGAAAGGGAATCGCCTTTTTCCGATCCGCATCGAACAGCCCCTCCGCCGCCAGCGCCGCGCGGCGCTTTTCCAGCATCGCCATCAAGGCGCCAGCGCCCGCAGGGGCCACATCCTCCACGATCAGCTGATACTTGGACTGCCCCGGAAAAGTGGTCATCCGCCCCGTGGCCACAACCTCCATCCCCTCTTCGGGACGGACCTGCATCTTCGCCACCTGCCCCTTCCAGCTGATCGCGGCAATCACGCTGCGATCGTCCTTCAGGTCGAAATACAGATGCCCCGAGGCAGGCCGCGACACCCGCCCCACCTCACCGCGCACGCGCACCAGCCCGAATTCCCCCTCGATCACCCGCTTCACCGCACCGGACAGCTCCGACACGGTATATTCCGGCTGATTGCCTTGCGGGGCGGGGGCGTCTTCGAACAGGTCCATACGCATCTCCATGACGTGGTCAAAGACTAAGGGCCGTCGGGCCCGAGGAAAACCACAAAGCGGTTTCTGACGCAGAAACCGCTCCGGAATTTGACGCAAATTCCGCCCCCACGCCGCGCACCAGCCCCAACCGATTTTTGCGTGCAAAAATCGCCGCGAAATCTGCGTCAGATTTCGCCCCCGCATGCCACCCCGCTTGCGCCCCTCCCCCCTCCCCCCGTATAGCCGCAGCCAAGCAGCACAGGGGGCGCAGCCATGAATATCCTCATCCTCGGCTCCGGTGGCCGCGAACACGCCCTCGCCTGGGCGGTCAAGCAGAACCCCAAGACCGACCGTCTGATCGTCGCCCCCGGAAATGCGGGCATCGCCCTGCTTGCCGAATGTGCCGATATCGACATCCTGTCAGGCTCCACCGTCGTCACCTTCTGTGAAGAAAACGCCATCGACTTCGTCATCATCGGCCCCGAAGCCCCCCTCGCCGCAGGCGTGGCCGATGCCACCCGCGCCGCGGGCCTCCTGACCTTCGGCCCCTCGGCCGAGGCCGCGAAACTCGAAGCATCCAAATCCTTCACCAAGGAAATCTGCGACGCCTGCGCCGCCCCCACCGCCACTTACGCCCGCTTTACCGAAGCCTCCCCCGCCCGCGCCTACGTCCACAAAAAGGGCGCGCCCATCGTGGTCAAGGCCGACGGCCTCGCCGCAGGCAAGGGCGTCATCGTCGCCATGACCACGGACGAAGCCCTCGCCGCCATCGACGACATGTTCGGCGGCGAATTCGGTGCCGCTGGCGCAGAGGTGGTGATCGAGGAATTCATGACGGGCGAAGAAGCCTCCTTCTTCATCCTCACCGATGGCACAAACGCCCTGCCCATCGGCACGGCCCAAGACCATAAACGTGTGGGCGACGGCGACACCGGCCCCAACACGGGCGGCATGGGCGCCTACAGCCCCGCCCCCGTCCTGTCCGACGCCATCGCTCAGCGCGCGATGGAGGAAATCGTCCTGCCCACCATCCGCGAAATGGCCCGGCGCGGCACGCCCTATCAGGGCGTCCTCTACGCGGGTCTGATGATCGAAAACGGCCAGGGCCGACTTGTCGAATACAACGCCCGCTTTGGCGACCCCGAATGTCAGGTGCTGATGATGCGGCTTGGCGCACAGGCGCTGGACCTCCTGCTCGCCTGCGCCGAAGGCCGCCTCGATCAGGCCCGCATCAACTGGGCCGATGACCACGCCCTCACCGTCGTCATGGCCGCCAAGGGCTATCCGGGCAGCTACACCAAAGGGACGGAAATCAAGGGCCTCGACGCCCTGCCCGAAACATCGTCCCAGATGGTGTTCCACGCCGGCACCACCGCCCGCGATGGCACCATCACCGCCACAGGCGGGCGCGTCCTCAACGTCACCGCGCGCGGGGCAACCCTGGCCGAGGCGCAGGCCAAGGCCTATGCAATGGTTGATGCCATCGATTGGCCCGAAGGCTTCTGCCGCCGCGATATCGGCTGGCGCGCCCTGTAAGCTGTCGTTTCAGAACAACCGCAACTGATCGCCGGGCAAAACCGGGGGCCGGAACAGATCGCAACGCAAGGGCGGCAATACCTGCGCCAGCCCCAACCGCGCGACGGCCTTGTCAAACCGCTGCGCGATTAACCCCGCATACAGCCCCTCGCCCCGCATCCGCTTGCCCCATTCGGCATCATAGTCCTTGCCCCCCCGCGCCTCGCGCACCCGCGCCATCACCTTGGCCGCCCGCCCCGGCTCCGCCTGTTCAAGCCAATCCCGCCACAGCCTTGCCACCTCCAGCGGCAGCCGCAGCATGATCCACGACGCCCCCACTGCCCCCGCATCCCGCGCCGACGCCAGAATCGCCTCCATCTCATGATCCGTCAGCCCGGGGATCACGGGCGACACCATCACCCGCACCTGCACCCCCGCCGCCGTCAGCCGCCGGATCACCTCCAGCCGCCGCACAGGCAGTGCCGCCCGCGGCTCCATCCGCCGCGACAGGCCCGCATCCAGCGTCGTGATCGACACTCCCACCCGCAGCAGCCCCTTCGCCGCCATCGGTGCCAACAGGTCCAGATCGCGCTCGATCAGCGTCCCCTTGGTGGTGATCGCCAGCGGATGATCGCAGCCCGCCAGCACCTCCACCACCTCGCGCATCACGCGATACTCCGCCTCGCAGGGCTGATAGGGGTCGGTATTCGTGCCGATCGCCACCGTCGCGCAAGCGTAGCCCTTGGCCCGCAACTCCCGCGCCAGCACCGCCCCGATCCCGGGCCGCGCAATCAGCCGCGTCTCGAAATCCAGCCCCGGTGACAGGTTCAGGAACGCATGCGTCGGCCGCGCAAAACAATACACACAACCATGCTCGCAGCCCCGATAGGGGTTGATCGACCGGTCAAAGGGCAAATCCGGCGACCGGTTGTAACTCAAGGCCGACCGCGCCCGCTCCACCCGCACTTCGGTGCGGACCAACCGCTCCTCCCCCGGCTCCCACCCATCGGCAAAGCCTGCCACTCCATGCGCCTCAAACCGCCCTGCCGCATTCGACAGCACCCCCCGCGCCCGCACCCTGCACCCCGGCAACATCCCATCGGCTTTTTCCATGCCCCAAAATAGAACAAACTGGGAACAAATGTCACGCCCAATTCACTGGCAACCGCTTTGCGACCCCTTGCTGTCGGCTTTCATTCGGGGCATGTCGCTATCCGATAAGTCTGCATGCCGCTTTCGGATCATGCAGGCTGGGACTGAATACCCCAAAGGGAACGCCACCATGGCCGACGAAGACGAGATCATCCTTTCCGAACTCTCCGATGACGAACTTGTCCTGCAAATGCATGACGACCTCTATGATGGCCTGAAGGAAGAGATCGAGGAAGCCGTCAACATCCTCATCGCCCGCGGCTGGACCCCCTATGATGTCCTCACCAAGGCCCTCGTCGCCGGGATGACCATCGTCGGCGCCGACTTCCGCGATGGCATCCTCTTCGTGCCCGAAGTGCTGCTCGCCGCCAACGCCATGAAGGCCGGGATGTTCATCCTCAAGCCGCTTCTGGTGGAAACCGGCGCACCGCGCATGGGCAAGATGGTCATCGGCACCGTCAAGGGCGACATCCACGACATCGGCAAGAACCTTGTCGCCATGATGATGGAAGGCGCGGGCTTCGAAGTGCTCGACCTCGGCATCAACAACTCGGTCGAAAAGTACCTCGACGCGCTCGAGGCCGAAAAGCCCGATATCCTCGGCATGTCGGCCCTGCTGACCACGACCATGCCCTACATGAAGGTCGTGATCGACACGATGAAGGAAAAAGGCCTGCGCGAGGATTACATCGTCCTCGTCGGTGGCGCGCCGCTGAATGAAGAATTCGGCAAGGCCATCGGGGCCGATGCCTATTGCCGCGACGCTGCCGTTGCAGTGGAAACCGCCAAGCAATTCGTCGCCCGGAAGCACAACCAGATCGGCGCCTGACGCGCCTTCCCCCTCCCCCGCGCCGCGGGGGAGGGTTCTGATGGGGGCAGTTGTCCGAGCATCAAGTCAGTCTGTCCCCATCACCCTTCCGCGACAGCCCCTTGGCTTTTCTGCCTTTCGGGCTCATCTTTACGGGGAAAGGATGCCGCCCATGATGCCGCTCACCCATTTCCTTGCCCTTCTCACCTTCGTGATCCTCGCCGCCGGGGCGACCATCGGCCTTGCCGTCTGGGCCGATCTGCCCCTTGTGGCCCTCGGCCTTGCCGCGCTCGCCGGAAGCCTGATCCTCGGCGCCCGGCAATGGCGCTGAAATGGCGCTGACTGGCGATACCGCCGTCCTCGACGACACGGCACTCACAGAACATGGCCTCGCCCCAGCAGTGCAGGGCCGCGTCCTGCTGATCGCTTGCGGCGCACTGGCCCATGAAATTCTGGCGCTCAAGCGGATGAACGGCTGGGACCACCTCGATCTGCAATGCCTGCCCGCCAACCTGCATCTCTGGCCCGACCGCATCCCCGCAGCGGTAGAAGCCGCCGTCACCCAGCACCGCGCCGCCTATGATGACATCTTCATCGTCTACGCCGATTGCGGCACTGGCGGCCTCTTGCAGCAAAAGTGCAAGGATCTGGGCGTCGACATGGTCGAAGGCCCACATTGTTATTCGTTTTTTGAAGGCAACGCCGCCTTTGCCGAAAAGGCGGAAACCGAATTCACCGCCTTCTACCTGACCGATTTCCTCGTCCGGCAGTTCGATGCCTTCGTCTGGAAACCGATGGGCCTCGACCGCCATCCCGAACTGCGCGACATGTATTTCGGCAATTACACCAAGCTCGTCTATCAGGCCCAGCTTGACGATCCTGCACTGGATGCAAAGGCCCGCGACTGCGCCGCCCGCCTCGGCCTCGCCTATGAGCGGAGATTGACCGGTTACGGCGATCTTGCCACCAGCCTTGCCCGCGTGGCTGGCCCCTGACGCGCGCCTCCCCTATCCTGCCGGCAAAAGCAGGATCGCCAAAGCAGAATGGGCCGATGACACCCGAAGATTTCCCCCGCGCCTTCGCCACCGCCTTCTCGGCGCAGGATGCCGCCGCGCTCGCCGCGCTGATGGAGGAAGGGGCCGATCTCATCACCCCCACTGGCCAACATGCCGAAGGCCGCCCCGCGATAGAAGCCGCCCTCGCGTCGGAATTCGCAGGGGTCTTCCGCACTGCCCGGTTGGTGAAGGGCAAGCTGCGCTTGCGCGCGCTCGGCCCCGGTGCCGCGCTGATCACGCAACGTTATGTGGTGACCGGCGCCCAAAATGAAAGCGGGGCAGACCTGCCCCGCTGTGCGCTTGTGCTGACCGCGACAGTCGCCGCCACACCCTCGGGCTGGCAGGCACTAGCCGCGCAACTGTCGGTCCTTGCAGATTAGCCGTCAAACCGGCGGAACATCCCCCGGTCGATCTGCCGCTGACGGAATTCCAGATCAACACGGTTTGCAGCCCCGTTCAGATATTCCCGCTCCAGCTCTGCCGCCGTGGGGAGGTGAAAGGCGCTGATAAAGTTCTTCACACGTTCAAACATCGTCTTTTTCCTTCTGCCGATGAAAGAAAGATAGGATGCCGCAGCGCAGCATAGTAGCGCCGCAACCGCGAAACCCGCCATGCACTCACGTCATGCCTCAGTGATGAATTTCATGGCAAAGCCCGGCCCCGGCCGCTCAGGCCGAAAGCAGCGCCCGCGCTGCCTCACGCGCGGCCTCGGTGACGGTATCCCCCGCCAGCATCCGCGCCACTTCCTCTACCCGCGCCGCCGGATCCAGCGGCGTCACGGTGGACAACGTCATCTCGCCCGCCACCCGCTTTTCCACCCGCCAATGCGCCCCACCCAGCGCCGCCACCTGCGGCGAATGGGTCACCACCAACACCTGACAGCCTTCCGCCAGCGCCTTCAGCCGCCGCCCCACAGCATCCGCCGTGGCCCCGCCCACACCGCGATCAATCTCGTCAAAGATCATCGTCAGGCCGGGTGCATCGCCCGTCAGACACACCTTCAGCGCCAGCAGGAACCGGCTCAATTCCCCGCCTGACGCGATCCGGTTCAGCGGCCCCGACGGCGCGCCCGGATTGGTGGCCACCGTGAACGTCACCGCATCCACCCCCTCCGGCCCCGGCTCCCCCGCCGTCACCTCGGTGGCAAACACCGCCCGCTCCATCTTCAGCGGCGCCAGTTCCGCCGCCATCGCCAGATCCAGCCGCCGCGCCGCCGCCACCCGCGCCGCCGTCACCCGTCCTGCCTCGGCTGCATAGGCGGCTTCCGCCTGCAGCACCGCCTTGGCCTTGGCCGCAATCCCCGCCGCACCCCCATCCAGCGCCGCCAGCCGCGCCCGCAGATCATCGGCAAACCCGCCCAGTTCATCGGGCAAAACCCCATGCTTGCGCGCCAGCGCCCGGATGGCGAACAGCCGCTCCTCAAGCGCCTCCAACTCCGCCGGGTTGAAGTCCAGCGCCGCCAGACACTCCTCCACCCCCTGCTGCGCCTCGCCCAATTCGATCAGCGCCCGGTCCAGCGCCGCCAGCGCCCCCTCAAGCTGCCCCTCAGCCCGGTCCGCAGCGCCTTCCAGCCAGCGCACGGCATCCCGCATCATCCCTTCCGCCGCCTGATCCGACAGCGCCTGATGCGCCCGCGCGATATCCGCGCGGATCTTCTCGGCCCCCTGCATCATGCGCCGCCGCGCATCCAGACTGGCCTCTTCGCCGGCTTGCGGGTTCAGCTTGTCCAGCTCCGCCACCGCATGGCGCAGGAATTCTTCTTCCTTTCGCGCCGCCGCCAGCGCGGCCTCTGCCTGGGCCAAGGCCCCGCGCGCCGCCGATTGTGCCCGCCACGCGGCGCGCAGCGGTCCAAGGTCCAGCCCCGCAAAGGTATCCAGCAACGCCCGATGCCCACGCGGGTTCAACAGCCCCCGGTCATCATGCTGCCCATGCAATTCCACCAAGGTTTCTGACAGGTCGCGCAACACCTCACCCGACACCCGGCGATCATTGACCCAGGCCGTCTTGCGCCCATCCACCGCATTCACCCGCCGCAGGATCAATTCGCCATCCTCGGCCTCGATCCCCGCCGCCTCCAGCACCCCATGCGCCGCATGGCCGCCGGGCAGATCAAACACCGCCGTCACGCTGCCCTGATCGGCGCCGTGCCGCACCAATTCCGCCCGCCCGCGCCATCCAAGCACGAACCCCAGCGCGTCCAGCAGGATGGATTTCCCCGCACCCGTCTCACCGGTCAACACGTTCAGGCCCGGCCGGAACTCAAGGTCCAGCCGGTCAATGATCAAAACATCCCGAATCTCGAGCGTCCGCAGCACGCGCCTGCCCCCGTTGACGGGCCTCAGCCCGTCACAACCACTCGCCCTTGACCATCTGGCGATAGACCTGCCGCAGCCAGCTGTCGCCCACTGCCTCAGGGTTCAACCCACGGCCCTTCAACAGCCGGAAGCTGTCATCATAGAAGGGCGACGCCTGATAGTTGTAGCCCAGGATCGCCCCCGCCGTCTGTGCCTCTTGCGTGAAGCCCAGCGCCAGATAGGCCTCCACCAGACGATGCAGCGCCTCGGCGGTATGCGTCGTGGTCTGGAAATCCTGCACCACGCTGCGGAATCGGTTGATCGCCGCCGTGTAGTTCCCGCGCTTCAGATAGAACCGCCCGATTTCCATTTCCTTGGCCGCCAGATGGTCGAAGGCCAATTCGAATTTCAGCATCGCCGACCGCGCATAATCGCTGTCGGGATAATTCTCGATCACGTCGCGCATACCGGTCAGCGCCTGGAAGGTCACGCCCTGATCGCGGCCCACATCGTCGATCTGGTCATAATAGCTCAACGCCATCAGATACAGCGCATAGGGCGCATCCTCATCACCCGGATAGAAATCCAGATACCGCTGCGACGCCGCCCGCGATTCTTCGTACTTCTTGGCCTTGTGATAGCTGAACGCCTGCATGATCAGCGCCCGCTTGGCGAATTCCGAATAGGGATACAGCCGTTCCACTTCCTGGAAATAGCGGATCGCATCATCCGGGCGCCGCGAATTCGTCAGCCGCAACTCGCCCTGCTTGAAGATCTCTTCGGCGGTTAAGCTGTCAAGAGGGGCCTCCCGCTGCCCGCCGCACGCGGCCAGAGCAGAGGCAAGCACCGCCATGCCCAGGAACCGCGCGCCCGACTTCACGCCCGATTTCACGACTGCCATCTTCCGCCTACCCCACGCCATTCCTTGCACGCGCCGGGGGCTGCCCGCCGCGCCCGTGTTCTTGCAGTCGTCCTAGCACAGAAAAATCCGGGGCGCAAAACGGCTTTCGCGCTTCACGCAACCGTCAGGCGCGGTTCGGCAAATCCGCCTCATGGACGCCCACACCCGGCAGTTTGCAGCCGGTCTGCTCGCCGACTTCAACCATGGTCCATGCATCCGGGGCGGCAAACAGGGCCCGAAGCAGCTTGTTGGTCAGCGCATGGCCCGCGCGGATCCCGGTATAACGGCCGAGAATCGGCGATCCCGCCAGAAACAGATCGCCCATCGCATCCAGCATCTTGTGTCGCACCGGCTCATCGCTATAGCGCAGCCCGCCGGGGCTCAGCACCTGATCGCCGTCGAACACGACCGCATTCTCCAGCGTCCCACCCAGCGCAAGGCCATTGGCACGCATCAGGTCCACATCCGACTGCCGGCAAAACGTCCGGCTGTCCGACAGTTCCCGCACAAAGGCCCCATTGGCCAGACTCATCCGCTTTTCCTGCCGCCCGATGGCCGCCTCAGAAAACTCGATGGCGAAATTCATTTCCAGATTATCGGCAGGCTCCAGCCGCGCCACAGCATCACCGTCGCGCACCTCGATCGGGCGCAGCACACGAATGGCGCGCACCACGGCGTCCTGCCCGGTGATCCCGGCCGCAAGGAAGCCCTCAACAAACGGCATGGCCGACCCGTCAAGGATCGGCACTTCCGGCCCGTCAATCTCGATCAGCGCATTGTGGATCGCACAGCCCGACAGTGCCGCCATCACATGTTCGATGGTGGAGACGGAAATCCCATCCGCATTGGCAACCAGCGTGCACAGCTTCGACGGGATCACCTGATCCCACAGCGCCGCCACTCTTGCCTCACCCTCGGCCACATCCGTCCGCAGGAAAACGATCCCGTGCCCGGCCTGCGCCGGGCGAACCGTCATCCGCACCGGCTTGCCGCCATGAAGGCCAAGCCCGGCAAAGGTGACTGCTGTTTTCAACGTGCGTTGCAAGGTCGGTTCGTCCCGGTCTCGTTTCTTTTTGCTTTTCGGGCGGGGCCCGTCTGCGCAGCAGCACCTCACAAGGCGCCGCTTGTGTTAGTTAAGTTGCTGCACCTGCAAACTCAACTCACTCTTTGTGACGGAGTGTGACAGGATTGGAAACAATCCAAGCGCCTGTTCCGCAAAGAAAAAACCCGGCCACGTCGGACCGGGTTTCCATCTTTGTTACAACCCCTGCAACGGGTTGTCAGTTCGCCTGACGGCGCAGAAATGCCGGAATTTCGATCCGTTCCTGATCGGCGCTCATTTCCGGCTCATCGTCATAGCCCTGCACCTGCGGTTGCTGCCGCACGGCATTGCCCTGTGTCTCGCCCTGGCCACCGGCCATGCGGTTGATCAACGACCCGATGCCAAAGCGCGGACGCGGCGCCTCGGCGGGCTTGGCTGCCGGGGCCTGCACACGCGGCGCTTGCGCTGCCGGGCGGGACTGGCCCTGCATCCCGGGCGCCTTGCTCACTGCGGCCTGCAACCGCGCCAGAGCCTCGGGCGTAGGGGTTCCGGGTGCGCGCGGCGGGCGCGGTGCCATGAAACTGCCGGCATCCTGATCCAGCGGCGCGGTCGGACGCGCCTGCATCGCGGGCTGCGGCGCAGGCATCTGGGCGGGCTGCGGGCGATAGGCCGGCGGCGGCATATCGTCGGCCATATCCATATCGCGATCTTCCCCGAAAGACGGGGCCGGATCGAACAAGGACGGCTCCGGAGCGGCCTGCATCATCATCGGTTCCGGCTGCGGCGCGGGCGCAGGCATCGGCGCGGGGGCCACCTGCTGCACGGTCAGCGGCACTTCGCGGCGCGGTTCGGCATGCTGCAATGGCGCTGCCATGCTGCGGCGCGCCACCGGGGCTTCCTGCTTCGAGGCGCGGCTGACATCGATCCCGGTCGCCACGACCGACACGCGGATCGCACCTTCCATCGTCTCGTCCAGGGTCGAACCCACGATGATATTGGCCTCGGGATCCACCTTCTCGCGGATGATGTTTGCCGCCTCGTCCAACTCGAACAGCGTCAGATCATAGCCGCCGGTGATGTTGATCAGCACGCCCTTGGCGCCGTTCAGTGAAATCTCGTCCAGCAGCGGGTTTGCAATCGCCTTTTCGGCGGCCTGCACGGCGCGGTCTTCGCCCATCGCCTCGCCGGTGCCCATCATGGCTTTGCCCATCTCGTCCATCACGGCGCGCACATCGGCAAAGTCCAGGTTGATCAGGCCGGGGCGCACCATCAGATCGGTCACACCCTTCACGCCCTGATACAGCACGTCATCGGCCATCGCGAAGGCCTCGGTGAACGTGGTGCGCTCATTGGCCAGACGGAACAGGTTCTGGTTCGGGATGATGATCAGCGTGTCGACCACCTTCTGCAGCGCCTCGATGCCGTCCTCGGCCTGCTTCATCCGCTTGGCGCCTTCAAACTGGAAGGGCTTCGTCACCACGCCAACCGTCAGCACGCCCAATTCCCGCGCCGCCTGCGCGATGATCGGGGCCGCGCCGGTCCCGGTGCCGCCGCCCATGCCGGCGGTGATGAAACACATATGCGCGCCCGCCAGATGATCGACGATCTCCTCGATCGTCTCCTCTGCCGCTGCCGCGCCGACCTGCGGCCGTGCGCCCGCGCCCAAACCTTCGGTAACCTTCAGACCCATCTGGATGCGCGAATGTGCCCGGCTGTGCTTCAGCGCCTGCGCATCCGTGTTCGCCACGACAAACTCGACCCCTTCCAGGTTCTTGTCGATCATGTTGTTCACGGCATTGCCGCCCGCCCCACCAACGCCAAAGACGGTGATGCGCGGCTTCAGCTCTTCCTGCTGCGAGGTCATCATCAGATTAAGGGTCATTGCCACTCCGCCTGCTGTACGTTGGTTCGCCGTTTTTTGTCTTCCGGCTGTCAGTCGCGCCTGTCCCGGGCGCAGGAATCCGAATTTATCCACGATTCTATCCACAAGGTGCCCTCAGGTCACGCGAAAAACACGTTAACGCCACAAAATATGGGGAAATGTGTCCCGCATTAAGCGGGATTTCGCCAGCAACACTGCATGTGGTCGTTACCAGTTGTCCTTGAACCATTTGAAGGCCCTTTTCAGCGACCGCGCGGGATACCGCTCACTCGGGATCTCAAAGTCCCACCACTCATCCTGCGGATGCGCCGCAAACAGGCACAGGCCCACCGCGCTCGCAAAAGCCGCCCCCGTCGCCGCCTGCGGCAACCCCTGCACCCGCAGCGGACGGCCCAACCGAACCTGCTGGCCCAGTATCCGCGCCGCCAACCCGTCCAGCCCCGGAATCTGGCTCGCGCCCCCGGTCAGCACGATCTGCTGGCTCGGCAGATATTCGAACCCCGCCGCATCCAGCCGCGACCGCGCCTCTTCCAGAATTTCCTCGACCCGGGGCCGCATGATCCCGATCAACTCCGTCCGGCTGATCTGGCGGCGGTCCTTTTCCCAGTCGCCGCTTTCGCCCCCGGTCTCGATCATCTCGCGGTCATCCATGCTGGTGGCATAGACGCCGCCATGCTTGGTCTTGATCTTTTCCGCCATCGACATCGGGATCTGCAAACCCTTCGAGATGTCGGATGTCACATGATCCCCGCCCAGCCGAACCGAGTCGGCAAAGATCATGTGCTTCTTCATGAAGATCGAAATGCCCGTCGATCCACCGCCCATGTCGATGCAGGCCGCGCCCAGTTCCTGCTCATCCTCGACCAGGCTGGAAATCCCCGACACATAGGCAGATGACGCAATCCCCGCCAATTCCAGATCACAGCGCTTGATGCAGTACAGCAGGTTCTGCACCACCGCCCCGTCCACCGACAGAAGATGCATGTCGCAGGCAATCCGGTTGCCGATCTGCCCGCGCGGATCGCCCAGCCCCGTGCGGTGATCCAGCGCAAAGTTAACGGGCTGCGCATGCAGCACCTCGCGCCCCGGCCCCAGATCGGGCACGTCACAGGCGGCCAGCACATTGGCCACGTCCTGCTCGGTCACCACCGAATCCTGCAAATCCCACTCACCCGCCAGCCCATAGCTGCGCGGCTCGGCCCCGCTGAAACAGGCGATCACATGATCCACCCGCACATTGGCCATCTTCTGCGCCGCCTGCACCGCCGTGCGGATCGCACGCTCCGTCTCGTTCATCACGGCAATCTCGCCGAACTTCACCCCGCGCGACCGCGTGGTTGCCGCCCCGATCACCCGGAATGACGATTGCCCCGCCATCGGCCCCACGCCATCCGCCTCGCGCAGCCGCTCCGGCCCGTCGAACCGCAGGATCAGACAGGCGATCTTCGATGTCCCCACATCCAGAACGGCCACCACGCCGCGCTGCATTGCCGCCCGCCGCATGTGCCGCATCGCCCGCTGGGTTTCATAAAGCCCGGTCATAATTCGCTCCCGCTCACATCAATGCCCTGTTCCTTGCGGTGTTCATTCAGCGCGAATGGCGCCAACCGCAGGACGGGTCGTTTGTCATTTCTCAGATCGACGCTCAGCACATCCCGCGCCAGCAGGTCTTCGGCCTTGTCCAGCGCCACCAACCGCTCCATGGCCGCCACGGCGTCATGGGCGGGCAGCATGATCTTCTGGTTGCGATCAAGGATCATGTCCCAACGCCGCTCGCTGATGCGCACCAGTCCGCGCACGCGCGGCAGGATCGGCTGCGCGGCGGCGAACAGTTCCAGCGCCTCGCCCGTGGCCTGATCCGCCCCTAGGCCCGCAATCAGCGGCAGATCGGGCCGGTCTGTCCGCGCGGCCAGCCCCGCCACCCGCACGCCGCCCTCATCCAGCATCTCCAACCGCTCGCCCTGCCGCCACAAAAGCACAGGCATCCGCTCGGTGATCTGCACCTGCAACACCCCGCCCGACCGCACCCGCAACTCGGCCTGCGCCACCGCGTCCAGCTCCTCGACGCGCGCCCGAACAGCGTCCAGATCAATGTCAAACGACGACAGCGGCAGCTTCAGATCCACCCGCCCCCGGATCGCCTCGGCCAATTCGGGCGACGCGCCTTCGACCGATACCAGCCCCACCATGAATTCCGGCCGGTTCTGGAACTTGTCCTTCAACTCCTCATAGACCCCGAACACCGCCGCGCGGCGATCGGCATTCCCGGCATAAAGCCCAACCGCCATCGCCAGCACGAACACCGGCACCCCCACCCGCGCCATGACGCGGAACACAGGCGTCAGCCACAGCCGCTGCATCCGGTAAGCCCAGCGCGACGGCGCCGGATCACGCCGGGGCGAACGGGAATAGACGCGCGGCTCCGGTCTCAACGGTTGCATGACGCATCCTCCACAATCCACCGGCACAATTCCGGGAACGTGATC
Organism: Rhodobacter maris; assembly: GCA_943369275.1. Taxonomy (GTDB): domain Bacteria; phylum Pseudomonadota; class Alphaproteobacteria; order Rhodobacterales; family Rhodobacteraceae; genus Paragemmobacter; species Paragemmobacter maris_A. The sequence continues at coordinate 17,228 of CALRMS020000042.1, forward strand.
CCCACATGCGCCGCCTGTTCCGGCGACAGCGAGGTGGGCGTCATCCCGGGCTGGGTATTCGTCTCCAGCAGGATCAGCCCCGCCAAACCCCGCGCCTCATCCCAACGGAAATCCGTCCGGCTCAGCCCCCGGCACCCCAGCGCGCGATGCGCGCGCAACGCATAATCCATGCAGGCCGCCGCAATCTCGTCGGGCACCTGCGCGGGCAGCACATGGCGGCTGCCGCCGGGCTTGTATTTCGCGTCATAATCATACCAGCCATCGGTGACGATATCGGTCAGGCACAGCGCCCGGTCCCCCAACACGCTCACCGTCATCTCGCGCCCCGGCGCATAGGCCTCGACCATCACGGTCGCGGGCATCTCGGCCGCCAGTCGCGGCGCGTTCGATCCGGGATGCACGATATAGACCCCGACCGAAGACCCCTCATTCACCGGCTTCACCACATAGGGCGCGGCCATCACATGCCCGGCCTCTACCACCTCGCGCGGCACCACCACGCTCTCCACGATGGGCAGCCCCGCCACGCGGTAAGCCTCTTTCGCGCGCTGCTTGTCCATCGCCAGAGACGAGGCAAGCACGCCCGAATGGGTATAGGGAATCCGCATCCATTCCAGAATGCCCTGCACGCAGCCATCCTCGCCCCAGCGGCCATGCAGGGCGTTGAAACAGACATCAGGTTTGATCTCGTCCAGACGCATGGCAAGGTCGAGGCCGGCATCGACCTCGATCACGTCATATCCCGCCTTGCGAAGTGCCCCGGCGCATTCGCGCCCTGTTGAAAGAGAAACCTCCCGCTCTGCGGAAAGCCCACCTTTTATCACCGCCACAAGGGGGACGCTCCTGCCAGAACCGCCCGCCATTTTCGCCTCAAGCCGGGTCTTGCGCCCGTTTTTGTCATTAATCTGCGGTCAGTTCGCCGATCCGCATGATTTCCCACTCTAACGTGATCCCGCTCGCTTGGAAAACCCTTTTTCGTACCTCTTCGCCCAATCCTTCCAGATCGGCGGCAGTCGCGCCGCCCGTGTTGATCAGAAAGTTGGAATGCATCTCGCTCATCTGCGCGCCGCCCCGCCGCGCGCCCCGCATACCCGCGTCGTCAATCACCTTCCAGGCCTTCAATTCATGCGTGTCATCCGCTGTGCCAGTCGACGACCGCCCCAGCGGATTGCGGAAGGTCGACCCCGCCGAACGCTCCTTTGTGGGCTGGCTCGCATCGCGCTTGGCGATCTGCTCTGCCATCCGCGCTTCCAGCGCCGCAGGCTCCCCCCGCCCTGCCCGGAACGTCGCCTCCACGATCACCCATCCCTCAGGCAGCGTCGATTGCCGATAGCGCAGGTCAAGCTCTGCCGAAGGGATCATCACCACATCCCCCGCCCGCGTCACCGCACGCACGCTTTCCAGATGATCGGCAACATAGCTGCCATAGCAGCCCGCATTCATCCGCACCGCGCCGCCGATGCTGCCGGGGATCGTCCGCAGAAAGGTCAGGTCCAGCCCCGCCTCCGCCGCCCGCCGCGCCACATGCGCATCCAGCGCCGCCGCCCCCGCCGTGACGGTGTCGCCCTCAACCGAAATCCCGTTGAACCCCCGCCCCAGCCGGATCACCACCGCCCGGATTCCGCCATCCCGCACGATCAGGTTCGATCCCACCCCCATGGGAAACACCGTCACACCCGGGTCCAGATCGCGCAGAAACGCCGCAAGGTCCGCCACATCCGCAGGCTGGAACAACACATCCGCAGGCCCGCCCACCCGCAGCCATGTCAGATCGGCCAAGGGCCGCCGCTCGGTCAGGGTACCACGGGTTTGGGGATAGTCTTGCGCCATGCCGCGTCATATCTGCGCCCCGCCCCGGAATGCAAGATGCCCCGGCCCTCGCGGGCCGGGGCATCAGGGGTTTGGGACAAAGGCCCCTCGCCCGAAGCCCGGATCAGATCCAGTAAGGCGCCACACCATAATACTCGTGGCTGCGCTGCTGCCAGTCGCGGTCCTTCAGCCAGGTCTCATCCTGCTTTGGCGCGTTCTCCAGCTGTTCCTTCGTCAGCTCGGTGACATAGCCCTCTCGGGTCGCGTCATAACGCAGCTTGCCGAAGGGAATGGCATGGAACGCGCTGCCGATCCCCAGAAAGCCCCCGAATTGCAACACGCCGTAGACCACCCGCCCCGAAGCGCTGTCGATCATCACGTCGTCAATTTGCCCCAACTCCTCGCCCGCCGGGTTGAAAACCCGCGTGCCCTGAATGATCTGCCCCGAAATCAAGGCGCTGTTGCCGTCCTTGGGCATGGTTGAAGTTGCTGCACCGGTATTCTGCATCTGCATGGGTCGTCCTCCATCATGGCGCAAACAGGGCCACCCTGGCCGGCTGCTTGCCTGATGTCGGATCAACGTCCCGCGCCCGCAGGGGTTCCTGCCCCTGCCCCGCTCTGCACAGAACCGCCGATCCCGCCCCCAGTCCCGGCGAAACAACGCCCATCACACCCCGGTCAGGGAACGCCCCTGCCCCGTCACGCGTTTCCCCTGCAATTCAAGGAACACGCCATGACCTTTCCCTATCTGCGCTCCACCATCCTGCCCCTCACAGTCGGCTGCATCGCAGGCGCCGTCGTGATCGCCGGGCTCACCGCAGGGGTTTACAGCTGGAAACTCTTCGCCGCCGCCATCGCCATCGGCCTTGCCGTCGGGGTGCCTGCGGGGCTGTGGAGCGTGGGCCGCATGCGCGCCGCCCCGCCCCTCACGCGGCCCGAAAGCCCCACGATGGACCCGGACGCTGCCGCCCGCGCCGTCAACCCCCATCGCCCCGAACCCTATCCCGCAGCCGTCGATCAGGGCCGCGCCGAAACCGAGAAATAAAAAAGGCGGGGTGATCCCCCGCCCCTATTCCGCAGGCTCCGCGCCCTTGCGCCGCAACCAGCGCACCAGATAGATCACCGGCCAGCGCAGCACACTCGCCCCCGCCGCCAGCAGGATCATCCCCCAGACCGGCCCCGCCGTCCAGGTCACCCAGCCCAGGATCGGAATCCCCACCGCGATCAAAGCAAACGCCCGCCGCCAATGGTGATCCCGGCTTGGCAGAATCGCCGCCACGTTTGCCACGATCAGCCAGACAAAGGCCGCCGCCAGCGCCCAGGTCATGCCGCCGCCCCCATCAACCGGCCGGGCAGGTTGTTCGCCCAGGTGCTGATCGTCCCCGCGCCAAGGCACACGACCATGTCACCGGGTCGCGCCTGTTCCTTCACCAGCCGCGCCAGATCGGCTTCATCCGTGATCCCCCGCGCATGGCGATGCCCATGCGCGATCAGCCCGGATATCAGATCATCCCGGCTCGCCCCGGCAATGGGGTCCTCGCCCGCTGCATAAACCTCTGCAATCGCCACGACATCCGCCTCGTTGAAACAGGTGCAGAAATCGTCGAACAGGCTCGCCAGCCGGGTATAGCGATGCGGCTGATGCACCGCGATGATGCGCGCACCCGGATTGCCCGCCACCGCCTGCCGCGCTGCCTTCAGCACGGCGGCAATCTCCACCGGATGGTGGCCGTAATCATCAATGATCGTGACCCCATTCACTTCACCCACGCGGGTAAAACGGCGGTTCACCCCTGCAAACGCGGCCAAAGCCTCGCGGATCTCATCCTTCTTCATCCCCAGATGCCGTGCCACGGCAATCGCCGACAGCGCATTGGACACGTTATGGTCCCCCGGCATCGGCAGCGTGCACCCCTCGATCATCGCGCCCTCCCCTTCGTTCTGAAGAAGAACGTCGAACACCGCGATTCCATTCCGATAAGAAAGATTAACCGCCCGCACATCCGCTTGCGCATTGAACCCGAAGGTCACGATCCGCCGATCCGTGACCCGGCCCACAAGCGCCTGCACCTCGGGATGATCGGTGCAGCACACCGCCAACCCATAGAACGGGATGTTCGACACGAAATCGAGGAAACCCTTCCGCAGCGCGTCAAACGATCCCCAATGCTCCATATGCTCAGGGTCGATATTGGTCACGATGGCGATGGTCGCGGGCAGCCGGTTGAACGACCCGTCGCTTTCATCCGCCTCCACCACCATCCACTCGCCCGCACCGGCCCGCGCGTTCGATCCATAGGCATGGATCACACCGCCATTGATCACCGTGGGGTCAAAGCCCCCCTTGTCCAGCAGCGTCGCCACCATCGTCGTGGTGGTTGTCTTGCCATGCGTCCCGGCAATCGCGATGTTCGATTTCAACCGCATCAGCTCGGCCAGCATCTCGGCCCGCCGCACCACGGGCAGCTTCCTGCGCCGCGCCTCTTCCAGCTCCGGGTTCCCCTTCTTGATGGCGCTTGAGACCACCACGACCGCCGCCTCGCCGATATTCTCGGCCCGCTGTCCCTCAAAGACCACTGCCCCCAGCGTCACCAGACGGTCGGTGATCTTGCTGGCCTTGGCATCCGATCCCTGCACCCGATAGCCCAGCGTCATCAGCACCTCGGCAATCCCCGACATGCCGATCCCGCCAATCCCCACGAAATGGATGGGGCCCAGCTCCATGGGAAGCTTTGTCGCCGCGTTCATGCTGTTTTCCCCTTCGCAAGTTCCTCGACCAGCGCCACAAGACGGCCGGTCGCATCGGGTCTTCCCTGACCCAACGCATGCTGCGCCATCGCCACCGCCGCATCCGGCTGGCCCAGCACCGCCCCCAATTGCGCGGCAAGCGTCGCGGGGTCAAGCAGCTTTTCCGGCATCAGGATCGCCGCGCCCGCATCAACCAGCCCGCGCGCATTGGCGCTTTGATGATCGCCAGTCGCAGCCGCAAAGGGGATCAGGATCGCCGGCCGACCGATCACGCTAATATCTGCCACCGATGACGCGCCCGACCGCGATACCACCAACTGCGCCTCCGAAAGCCTGCGCGGGATGTCGCGAAAGAACGGCTCCACCTCGGCCATGATCCCCGCCGCCGCATAGGCCGCAACGACCCGCTCAAGATCCTCCTCCCGCGCCTGATGCGCCACGCGCAGATGGCGCCGGATCCCTTCAGGCAGCGCCGCCACGGCTTGTGGCACCACATCCGACAGCACCCTTGCGCCCTGACTTCCCCCGATCACCAACAGGCTCATCGGATAATCGCCGGGCGGAATATACCCCGCCGCCGCCCGCTCCAGCACCGCCGCCCGCACGGGATTGCCGGTATGCACCCCCGCCACGCCATCAGGCAGGTCCGTGGGCCAGGTGCCACAAGCCACCCGGTCCACCCGGCGCGCAAAGACGCGGTTCACCCGCCCCAGCACACCGTTCTGTTCATGGATCATCCGCGGCCGCCGCAGCACCCAGGCCGCCGCCAGCGCCGGGATCGTGGGATAGCCGCCAAACCCCACCACGACCGCAGGCTTGTCGCGCAGCATCGCCCAGACTGCAGACAGCACCCCGCCCGCAATCCGGAACGGCACCGCCAGCTTGGCCGCCACCCCACCGCGCGCAAAGGTGGCGCTTGCCACCTCCTCCACCGCGACAACATGCGGAAACCCGCCCGCATAGCGCGCACCGCGCGCATCGGTCGACAGCTTCACCCGCCAGCCCTGCCGCACCATCGCCTCGGCCAGCGCCTGCGCGGGGAACATATGCCCCCCCGTGCCTCCCGCCGCGATCAGCAGAAGCGGACCCTGCGCCATCAGCGCCCTCCGCGCCCGAAGATGTCGCCCATCGTGCCTTGCGGGCGCATCCGCGTCATCGCCAAAAGCGCCCCAACCGTAATCCCTGCCGCAATCACCGAAGACCCCCCGTAACTCACAAACGGCAGCGTCATCCCCTTCGCAGGCAACAGACGCACCGCCACACCCATATTGATCATCGCCTGTACGCCAAAGATACAGGCCAGCCCCGTGCCCGCCAGCCGGATGAACGGATCACGCTCCTTGGTCAGCCGCATCAGCGACCGCACCACCACCGTCGTGTAAAGCGCGATGATGACCAGGACGAGGATCAGCCCGTATTCCTCGGCCGCCACCGCAATGATGAAATCGGTATGCGCATCGGGCAGCGACCATTTCACCTGCCCTGCGCCGACACCCACCCCGAAGAACCCGCCCTCTTGGATGGCGTTGGTCGCATAGCCAAGCTGCGTGCGCGGGTCGATATCCGGCGTCAGGAACCCATCGATCCGGCGCGCGAAATGTTCGCTGCTCTCATAGGCGGCAAAACCACCCACCATCACCAGCGCCAGCACCACCCCGATCAGGGTCATCGGCGCCCCGGCCACGAAATACACCACGCCCCAGCCAAACAACACCAGCGCCGCCTGCCCGAAATCCGGCTGTATCGCCAGCAGCGCCACCACCACCAGCGCGATCACAAAACTCACCGTTTTGCCGGGCGGCCCGTTCAGATCGAAACTCGCCGCCATCAGCCAGGCCACCACGATCACAAAAGCGGGCTTGAGGAATTCCGACGGCTGCACCGACGCGAACCCAAGGCTGAACCAGCGCACCGCGCCCTTTCCGAAATCCGTCCCGAAAAACGGCAGCAGCGCCAGCGCCACGAAGGCCAGCGCAAAGCCCGCCACCCCCAATCGCCGCACCATGGCGGGCGGCATCATCGACACCCCCACCATCGCCGCCAGCGCCAGCCCGCCAAAAAAGGCCTGCCGTTGCACGTAATAGAACGGCTCCAGCCCGTTCCGGCTCGCCAGCGGCACACTCGCCGCAAGACCCAGCAACAACCCGATGCCGAACAGGATCATGATGCAGGTCATCGACCACTTGTCGATTGTCCGCCACCAACGGGGAAGCACCGGCTCCGTCACCCGTGAGGGCATGGAGCCATAGACCATCTCTGTCATGGGTAATACGCCTGTCGCCTGAACTGCTCGATGCCCGTTTGTCCGGGCTTGGGGCCGAGTTTAGCCCAAGTCCGCGAATCAATCCAGCCCAAAGCACGCGCCGCGACTCACCCGAATCACCCTGATTCCGGCTCCCTCCGCGCCCCTTCATCTTGGCGGAAAATACCCTGGGGGAAGCCGCCTCAGGCGGCGCGGGGGCAAGGCCCCCGTTGCCCCATTGGCCCAAACGCGCCGCAGGTCCGCCGCGCCCTGCGCGCCGGGCTGCGGCGCGTGTCCCCCTGCACAGCCCGTCAGCACCTCCGCCCTCACGCCAAGGTGAACACGCCGTCCCCTAATCAAAGACCCGCGCGATCTCCCCCGCCGACAACAGCCGCCACTCACCCGGACCCATCCCCTCCGGCACGGCCAACCCGCCCAGGCTTTCCCGGTGCAGTGCCTCCACATGGTTGCCGGTCGCCGCAAACATCCGCCGCACCTGATGGTATCGCCCCTCCGTCACCGTCAGCAGCGCCTCCGTCTCTGACACCACCTCCAGCACGGCAGGCGCCAGCGGCTTCTCCTCTCCCTCCAGCATCAACTGTCCGGATGCGAACAGGTCGCCCTCCCCCCCCGCGAGGGGCCGCGCCAGCCGCGCGCGATAGGTCTTTCGTACATGGCGCTTGGGGCTGATGATCCGGTGCAGCAATCCGCCGTCATCCGTCAACAGAAGCAGCCCCGATGTCTGCTTGTCCAACCGCCCGATCGTCGAAATGGCCGGGTCCCGCCGCCGCCACCGCCGGGGCAGGATGTCATAGACCAGCGGCCCCTCCTCCTTGTGCGAACAGGTCATCCCCAAGGGCTTGTTCAGCAGGACCACCAGCCCCGCCACCGGGTCCAGCGCCTCCCCGTCGATCCGCATCCGCCCCGGCAGATCCGGCGTCACCGGAATGCGCTGCGACACATCCACCAGCGCCACCCCATCCAGCACGATCCCGCCCGCCTTGGCCAACCGCGCCATTTCGCTGCGCGAGCCATAGCCCATCGACGACAACAACTTGTCCACGCGCGAGGTTGCCACCTTGGCCATGCCGTTCATTTCCCGCTGTTCACTTCCACGGTCACCCGGACGGCCCGTGCAAGAACCCGCCCCCCCGTAACTCGGGCATGTACCGTCAAGGCTTGAACCTCACAACCCAGCCACGCCACCACGACATTTCAGCACCGCGACAAAGGCCTTTGCGCCCCTGCTTCTCCCCGCCGGATCTCCCCGCCCCCTTCACACCCCGTTAACCTTAACGGCACGTGAGCCCCCCGCGCGTATGCACAGCCGTCTGCACTGTGCGGCTGCACCAGCCGCTGCACGGCCAAAAGCCGCAAAGCCCGAAAATTTATCCTGCGTCCGCAGGGGTTTGGCCCAAAACCGCCGCCACACGCGCCATGAAATCCTCGCCCCGCTTTTCAAAATTGGGATACTGATCGAAACTCGCCGCAGCTGGTGCCAGCAGCACCACCTCGCCCGGTTCCGCCTCCTCCGCCGCCCGCGCCACCGCGCGCTCCATCGTCTCACAGATTTCGTGCGGCAAGTCCCCGATCTGCAAGGCAAAATCCCGCGCCGAATGGCCGATCAGATAGGCCTTCACCACCGTTCCCAGCAGCGGCTCCAGCGCGGCGATACCGCCCTCCTTGCCCATGCCCCCGGCAATCCAGCGTATCTTTTCAAAGGCTTGCAGCGCCTTGGCCGCCGAATCCACATTCGTGGCCTTGCTGTCATTCACAAACCGGACGCCGCCCCGTTCCCCCACCAACTGGCTGCGATGCGGCAGGCCTGCAAAGGACCGCAGCGCCTTTTCAATCTCCTTCGGCCCCACCCCCAGCGACCGGCAGGCGGCATAGGCGGCGCAGGCATTCTGATGGTTATGCGCGCCGGGCAAACCTTTGATTTCCCTCAGGTCCACACTCGCCACCTGCCGCCCTTTGCGCCATTCCGACAGGAATCCCTTGCGCGCAAACACCGCCCAACCGAACCCTTCCAGCTTGGTTCCCGATGAAATCCGGATCACCCGGTCATCCTCCGGCCCCTCGGCCAACTGATTGGCCAGATACCGCCCCTCCGGCTCATCCACGCCCACCACCGCCCGATCCGGCCCACCTTCGGAAAACAGCCGCCGCTTGGCCGCGAAATAGCCGCCCATGCCGTTATGCCGGTCAAGGTGATCTGGGGAAAGATTAGTAAAAACAGCAACATCCGGGGTCAGAGCCCGCGCCAGCTCCGTCTGGTAGGACGACAGTTCCAGCACCACCACCTCGCCATCCAGCCCCGGATCAAGGTCCAGCACCCCCCGCCCGATATTGCCCGCCATCTGCACCGGACGACCCGCTTCCTCAAGGATATGGTGGATCAGCGCTGTCGTCGTGGATTTCCCGTTCGACCCCGTCACCGCCACCACCCGCGGCACTACGTCGAACCCGTCCCAATCGCGCGTGGCAAAGCTGCGAAAGAACAGCCCGATGTCATTGTCGACCGGAATCCCCGCCTCATAAGCCCGTCCGATAACCTTGTGCGGTACCGGGTAAAGGTTTGGAATCCCAGGTGAAACCACCAGAACCGCCACCCCTTCCAGCGCCCCGTGTCGGCCCAGATCGGTAACCTCGAACCCCTCCGCCTCGGCCTTGGCGCGCGCCTCCGGGCTGTCATCCCACAGCAGCAACTCCGCCCCGCCCGCCTGCAAGGCCCGCGCCGTGGCAAGGCCAGACCGCCCCAATCCCAGCACCGCCACCTTGCGGCCCGCATATCCAACCACCGGGATCATCAGCACCCTCCTGCCTTGTCTTCCAGCCAAAGGGATAGGGGACGCAAGGCAAAAGGGAAAGGCCCCCTTCCCACAGCGCAGGAGCAGGCGACCGTGCCACTGCAGCCCTTCCCAAACCCTTGCAAAGGCTGACAATCCGGTGTCACCTCACCCCATGGCCCACCCCGCACCCCCCCGCTTCGCCACCCGGATGGACATGGTCCAGCCCTCTGCCATCCGCGATCTGCTCGCCCTCGGTGCAGACCCGTCGATCATCTCCTTCGGCGGCGGCTATCCCGATGCCAGCCTCTTTCCTCGCGCCCAGCTTGAAGCGGTCTACCGCGACGCCATCCGCGATCCCTCCGGCGATCCGCTGCAATACGCACCCTCCAACGGCCTGCCCAAACTGCGCGCACAAATCGCCGCCCTCATGACCGATGACGGCACACCCTGCGGCCCCGATGATGTGCTGGTCCTGCAAGGCTCCCAGCAAGGTCTTGATTTCGCAGCCAAGATGCTGGTGAATCCCGACGAAGTGATCATCGTCGAAGACCCCACCTTCCTCGGCGCCCTCATCGCCTTCGCCCCCAGCCAGCCGCGCTATGCCCCCATCCCTGTCGATGCCGAAGGCATGGATATGGATGTGCTGGAGGCCACCCTCGCCACCACCCCGCAGGCGCGGATGATCTACACCGTCCCCGATTTCCAGAACCCCACCGGCGTGACCCTCTCGCTCGCCCGTCGCCACCGTCTGATCGACCTTGCCAACCGTCATGACCTGACGGTGATCGAGGACACCCCCTATCGCCACATCCGCTTTGCGGGCGACACGCTGCCCACGCTGAAAAGCCTCGATACCCAAGGCCGCGTCATCCATCTTGGCAGCTTTTCCAAGATCCTCGTCCCCGCCATGCGCCTTGGCTGGGCGGTCGCCGCACCGCAACTGCTTGAAAAGATGGACCTGCTGAAGGTCGCATCCGACACCCAGACCTCCACCCTGAACATGACCGCCGCCAGCCTGTTTCTGGAACGCCACGATCTGCAGGCGCATATCGCCACCCTGCGCCACGCCTACCGCCGGAAGAAAGAGGTCATGCTCGACGCCATCCGCCGCCACTTCCCGCAAGAGGTGACGGTGACAGACCCCGAAGGCGGCCTGTTCACCTGGGCGCGCTTCCCTGATGGGTTCGACGCCACCGCCTTCATGCGCGACCACGCCCTGCCACAGGCGCGGGTGGCCTATGTCCCCGGCGGCAGCTTCTTCGCCAATACACCCCAGCCCAACCACGCCCGCATCAACTTCTCGGCCCCGTCCGAGGATCGCATCCGTCAGGGCATCGAATCCCTCGGCCGCTGCCTTAAATCCCATATGTGAAAGCCCGCGCCATGCCCGTCACGCTGCACCGCACCAAACTGCCCGATGCACCCGATCTGTCCGCCTGGGCCGATATCCCCGTCCCCGTCGCCGTTGATACCGTCCCCGGCGCGCGCCAGATCGACCCGGATATCCGTCCGCTCCGCCCACCGGGCCAGCAACCCCGCCTGATGGGCCGCGCCGTCACGGTGGATTGCGCAGCCCCGGATTTCGGGGCCGTTCTCCATGCGCTTGATCTCATTGGCAAAGGCGAGGTGCTGGTCATCGCCGCCCGCGCCCATCGCGACCATGCAATGATCGGCGACATCCTTTCCGGCCATCTGCGCAACAAGGGCGTGGCAGGTGTGATCGTGGATGGTGCCGTGCGCGACACGGGTACGCTTGGCCAATGGGATGATTTTGCGGTCTTTTCCCGCCACATCACCCCGCGCGGCCCGACCGGCGCCGATCAGGGCGCAGTCATGGGCCCGGTCACCTTCGGCGGCATCACCATTGAGGCGGGCGATCTGATCCTCGGCGATGATGATGGCCTCGTCTGCCTGCCCCCAGCCACTTGGGAGGCGGGCCTCACCCCCGCCCGCGCCAAACTCACGCTCGAGGATCGCTGGACCGACGCCCTCCGCACCGGCAGCGCCACCACGGCCTTCGCCCTGCCCGCCCCGTTCCGCCGTTGATCTCCTCCGACGACATCCCGTTTCTTGGCAGATAGATCGCCCTCCCTAAGGAAGTCGTCACCGCTCCAGCAACAGCGCTGTCCCGATCCCGCCCGCCGCCGCGATCGCGGCCAGCCCCATACCCTGCTCCAGATCCGCAAACAGCCGCACCGCCAGCACAGCCCCCGATGCCCCCACCGGATGCCCGCGCGCCAACGCCCCGCCGCCCAGGTTGACCCGCGCCGGATCCAGCCCCGCACCCTCCACACAGGCGATGGCCTGCACGGCATAGGCCTCCATCACCTCTGCCCGCGCCAACGCCTCCGGCCGCAACCCCACCGCGCCCAGCGCGCGGCCAATCGCCGCCACCGGGGCCAGCCCAGGCTCCCACGGAACGCCGCCCATCGTCATCCCGCCGGCGATCCGCACAGCCCGCGCCGCCCGCGCCGCCACGCGTTCCGACACCACCAGAACCAGCGCCGCGCCATCGGCCGCCACCGCCGCGTTGGCCGCCGTAACACTGCCCGCCACCAGCGGCGCCCGCGCTGCCAGCGCAGGCGTCAGATCGCGCGTGAACCCGTCCCGCGTCTCACCGCAAACCCCGACGATCTCGCCTAACAATTTCGCCGCCCGCGCCTTTCGATGGCTCTCCACCGCCCAGGCATCCTGCCGCTCGCGCGAAATCCCCAACCGCGCGGCCAGTGCCGCCGCCGCCTCGGCCATGCCCGGATCACGGTCCGGCCAGGGGGTAAAGGGTGCCTCGTCATAGGGTGCCGCCGCCCCCGGCATCCGCCGCTCAGGCCGCTGGGAATAGCTTTCCACCCCGCCCGCCACCACAACCTCGGCCAGACCGGCCATCACCATCCCCCGGGCGATCAGCACCGCATCCAGCCCGCCCGCGCATTGCCGGTCGATGCTCAGCCCCGCCACCCGCTCGGGCAGGCCCGCCGCCAGTGCCACCCGCCGCGCCGGGTTGCCACCGGGGCCCAGCACATTCGACAGCACGACCTCATCCACCTCATCCGCCCCAATCCCCGCAGCGTCCAGCAGCGCCCGCAACACTGGCGCGGCAAGCTCCTCAAGGCTCAGCGCCCGGAACACTCCGCCGCGCGGCATCACCGCCGTGCGCTTCGCCGCGATCACAAAGGCCTGCATCCGCCCGCCCCCCGGCACGCGCACCCGCCTGCCCATTCACCTTGGCCCAAATACCCAAAAGACAGCGCCACCTCGCGCCACACCCGCCGGGATGCGCCCCTCACAACCCCACCTCCGCCGCAAGCCGCGTCAGGTCCACCTTGCCCGAGGCCGTCTCGGGCCAGGCATCGCGCCAGATCACCGCGCGCGGCATCTTCATCGGCCCCAGCCGCGCCCGCGCCGCTCGCAAGATCGCCGCCTCCTCGGACGGATCACCCTGCAGGACCGCCACGATCACATGCCCCCGCATCGGGTCGGCGCGCGGCAGCACGACCGCACGCCGCACCCCGGGCAGACCTGCCAGAAAGGCCTCTATTTCCTCGGGAAAGACGTTCTGATCCGCCACCGTCACCATCCGCCCCGCGCGCCCTGCCAGATGCAGCTCACCCCGCTCCATCCAGCCCATCTCGCCCACCGACATCCAGCCCCGCCGCTTCAGCGGCGGCATCCCACGCCGGTCGCCATAGCGCGCGCAGAGATAGGGCGACTTGACCCAAACCTCGCCCAGCCCCCCCGGCCCCAGCACCGTGCCATCGGCCCCGCGAATTTCCAGCTTCACGCCGGGATAGATCCGCCCCACACCCTCAGCAGCCGATTGCGCATCGGTCAGGGTCACGAAACTCGTCTCTGCCGCGCCATAGAATTCCCGCACAACAAGCGCAGGCGACAAGACCGCCAGAGCGGCGCGCAGGGCATGGTCCAGCTTCGACCCGCCCACCAGCACCAGTTCCAGATCGGGCAAAGGCCCCGGCCCCTTTTCCACCAGCAGCCGCAATTGGGCGGGCGTGGCATAGATCACCTGCACCCGCCGCTCTGCCAGCGCGCGATGCTGCGCATCCGGGCGCAGACCGGCCAGCAGATGCACCTCAGCCCCCAGACAGGCCCCTTCCAACGCCCCATACAGCGCCAGCGAATGGTCCATCCGGCCCAGCACCGCCACCCGGCGGCCTGGCCCGATGCCCAACAGCCGCGCATTCACCGCGAAACTCGCGCACCAACTGCGCTGCGTTCGCCGGATTCGGCGCGGCACGCCGGTCGAGCCGGATGTCAACGTCTCGAAAACCGGCTGCTTGCCCGCCTCGGGCGGCGGCAGGCCCCCTACGCCCACCCGGAAAGGCAAGCCCAATGCACCCCGCTTCAGAGCGACGGATACCGCGATCTCGCAGGGAACATCGGCAATCACCACCGCATCCGCATCGGGTATGCCCGTCGCCTCTGCGCCATCCGGCCCGAAGATCCGCGCCGCCGGATGGCGGCAGAAGCGATCCGAGACACCGGCCCCGCGCGCCACGGCGGTCACTCCGGCCGGAACCGCGCCGACAGCGCCCGCGCGCCCTGCGCAAGCAGTGCGATATCCATGCCAACGGCGGTAAAGGTGGTGCCCCAGCCGATGCAGGTCCGCGCGAAATCCGGGTCCAGCGTCAGGATACCCGCCGGCTTGCCCGCTGCAACGATGGCCCGCACACCCGCCTCGATCGCCGCCACCACATCCGGGTGCCGCATGTCGCCGACATGCCCCATGCTCGCCGCCAGATCGGCCGGTCCGATGAACAGCGCATCCACCCCATCCACCGCAGCAATCTCGGGGATGCGCGAAAGCGCCTCGGCAGTTTCAACCTGCACGATCAGGCACAGCTCTTCCTCGGCGCGGCTGTGATAGCCTGCCACCTGCCCAAAGACGCTGGCCCGTGTCAGCCCGGCGACGCCCCTTATGCCGCGCGGCGCATAGCGCATCGCCGCCACCGCTGCCCGCGCCTCATCGGCATTCTGCACATAGGGAATCAGCAATGTCTGCGCGCCCAGATCAAGGATGCGCTTGATCAGAACCACATCATTCGACGCCGGCCGCACCACCACCTGCGTGCGATAGGGTGCCATAGCCTGCATCATCGCCAGCGTATCAGGAACATCCGTCACCGAGTGTTCGGTATCGATCACGACCCAGTCGAACCCGCAGGTCGCCAGCAGTTCGGCCACCACCGTTCCGGGCAGGGAATTCCACAGCCCGATCTGTTGCCGACCGTCCTTCAACGCCCGCTTGAAACGGTTGGGGGGCAGCATCACACAAGCACCAGCGTTTTCATCCGCCGCAAGGCCAGCAGATACCCCTCGACCCCGCAACCCGCGATCACCGCCTCGGCGCGCATCGATACATAGGAATGATGCCGGAACGTCTCGCGCTTGTGGATGTTTGAGATATGGACCTCGATCACCGGCCCGTCAAAGGCATTCAGTGCATCCAGAATGGCGATGGACGTATGCGTCAGCGCACCGGGATTGATGATCACCCCCGCCCCCTCGGCCCGCGCCTGATGGATCCAGTCGATGATCTGGCCCTCATGGTTCGACTGGTGAAACCGGATCGTCAGGCCCAATTCCTCGGCCAGTGACGCGCAATCCTCAGCCACATCCTCCAGCGTCGCGCGGCCATAGATTTCAGGCTGTCGCAACCCCAGCAGGTTCAGATTGGGGCCGTTCAGAATGTAGATGGGCTTTGCCACGGCTGCGGCTCCTTGGATGCGTTTGCAGGGACGTTAAGCCCGGCCCGGCCCGCCCGCAACCACTGCGCGTAATGCCTACCCAAAAGCCGCCTCAATCTTTCGGCGCGGGCATGCGCCCGCACGCCTCTATCTCGCCTGCGCGCATGCGCGCTTCGGCTCGGCTGATGGGGGCTTCGCCCCCAAACCCCCAGGGTATTTTGGCCAAGATGAACACAGCGGGCCAAGGGTTTACCCGGAAAAAATAGGCGCCCGCCCCCATTACGATCCTTGGTCACCACCTGCGGGAGCCGTGCAGGCAGGCAATCTCGAATCAGGGTCGGACGCCCAGTCAGCCACTCCTCTGGGGACAGAGAAGTTTCGTCGTCTCAGGCCACCTTCTCCAGCGCCACATCCGGGGAAATCCCAAGCGCGCGGACAACCGCCTGAGTCAGATGCGGACGGTTCAGCGTGTAGAAATGCAAATCCTCCACACCGCCCCCGATCAGCCGCGCACAAAGTGAGGTGCACTGGGTCAGCGCCAGCAATTCCTCGCGCCCGTCACGGGCAGCAATGCGAAACGCCTCGTCCAGCGCGCCGGGAACCTGCGTTCCACACCGATGGGCGAATTTCTTTGCCCCTTCCCACGACGTAATCGGCAGGATGCCCGGAATGATCGGCGCGTTGACCCCGGCCTTCACGCAGGCATCGCGGAAACGGAAGAAGGTATCGGCATTGAAGAAGAACTGCGTGATGGCGCTTGTGGCACCCGCATCGATCTTGCGCTTGAGCCAATCCACATCTGCAAAGCTGTCCTTGGCATCCGGGTGCGGCTCCGGATAGGCGCCGACGCGGATCTTGAACTTGCCCGTCTTGGCCAGCGCCTCGACCAGTTCCACGCTGGAGGCAAAGCCTTCGGGATGCGCGGTGAACCGCTGCGCGCCCTTGGGCGCATCGCCGCGCAGAGCCACGATCTCCGTCACACCCGCGGCGGCATAGCTTTCTGCAATCTCAAGCGTTTCTGCCCGGGTTGCATCGACGCAAGTCAGATGCGCCGCCACGTTCAGCCCGTAATTGCGATGGATCGCCCCCACCGCCTCATGCGTCAGCTTCCGGGTCGTGCCGCCCGCGCCATAGGTGACCGACACAAAGCTGGGCCGCAGCGGGGCCAGAACCTGCACAGTCTCCCACAGCCGGAACGACGCATCCAGCGTCTGCGGCGGAAAGAATTCAAAGCTGATGCGCGGTGCGGTCATGGCACGAAACTCCTGATGTCTTGCCCTCTTGTTTCAGGAATCATGATGTGAGACAAATTCATAATACTCATCATCAACATGAATCTGGCGCATTATCATGCATCTCGAATTCCGCCACCTTCGCACCATCCGCGCCATCCATCAGGCGGGCGGCCTCGCCCGTGCGGCCGATATCCTGAACATGACGCAAAGCGCCCTTTCGCATCAGGTGAAGGGGTTGGAGGATCAGGCCGGGGTCGAACTTTTCGTCCGCCGTTCCAAACCGATGCGCCTGTCGGCGGCAGGCCTGCGGATGCTGAAGCTCGCAGAGCGCATCCTCCCCGAGATCGACGCGCTGGAAGAAGAATTCCGCGCCCTGAAATCCGGCAAGACAGGGCGGTTGCACATCGCCATCGAATGCCACGCCTGTTTTGACTGGCTCTTCCCGGTGCTGGAACAGTTCCGTCACGCCTGGCCCGATGTCGATGTCGACATCCGCGCGGGCCTTGCCTTCGACGCCATCCCCGCGCTGCTGCGCGAAGAGGTGGATCTGGTAATCTCGTCCGATCCCCTTCGCCTCGATGGCGTGATCTACAACCCGCTTTTCGACTATCACCCCACCTTCGTTGCTGCCAAAGACCACCCGCTCGCCGCGAAGCCTTGGGTCGGGGCCGAGGATTTCCGCGATGAGGTGCTGATTACCTACCCCGTCAGCCGCGACAAGCTGGACATCTTCACCGAACTGCTGACCCCGGCCAAGGTGGAACCCCGCGGCCAGCGTCCTGTGGAACTGACCGCCGTGATCCTGATGCTGGTGGGGTCGAACCGCGGCGTGGCCGTGCTGCCCGATTGGGTGCTGCGCGATGTGCGAAGCCATGCCGATTACATCACACGCCCCTTGGGCCCCAAGACGATCACCCGCCGCCTTTATGCCGCGACGCGGGATGAAGATGCCGCCAAACCTTTCATGGCCCATTTCCTGCGGCTGGGCCGCACAGAACCGGTCAAGCTGCAACGCGGGTAAAGCGGTTTTTGACGCAAAAACCGCGTCGGAATTTGACGCAAATTCCGGCGCCCATCGCCACACTCGACATCCGCATGGCTAAGGCGCGCTGCGCATCAGCGCAGCAACGATTTCTGCGTCAGAAATCGGCGCGAAATTTGTGTCAAATTTCGCTCTCGCGCCAACGTTGCCGCCTCCACCTCGGCCAGGCGCTGCAATGCGCCTTCAACCCCGCTCCGCCGCACCTCGCGCTCCCAGATTCGCCGCGCGCTCTCTGCGCTCCAGGGCAGCGCCGCGCCTTTCAGCCAAAGTCGCAGCGGTGCGGGTAGACGGTCATGCGCACGCATCGCGCAGCCCTCACGCCGCCGGGCCAGCGGCGATGCCAGATTGCCGCTCATGCCGCTTTCCACAGAGGGAACGGATCCGCCATCCCCGCCCAATCGCCGGGCGCGAACCCCTCAGCGGGCACCAGCGCCGCATCGAGCGCCGCAACGATGGCTGCCCGCTCCATCCCATGTCCGATGAATACGATCTCCTGCCGCCGATCACCCCAGGGTTCTGCCCAATGCGCACGCAGATCGGCCAGCGCGTCCGGATGCTTGGGCCAGCGCCCCTCGGGCACGGCCGCCCACCAGCGGCCCAAGGGCGACACGGACGACACCGCCCCGGCCAGTGAAAACTCCGCCGCCCAGTCAGGCCGCGTGGCCAGCCAGAAATGCCCCTTCGCCCGGATCACCCCCGGCAGATCGCCGTTCAGCACCGCGTGGATGCGCGCAGGATCAAAGGGCCGCCGCGCGCGATAGACGAAGCTGGCGATCCCGTATTCCTCGCTCTCCGGCACATGGCTGGCAAAACCGTAAAGCTCCTTGGCCCACAGCGGATGCTCTGCCGCCCGGTCGAAATCGAACAGCCCGGTCCCCAGAATGGCGCCCGGCGGCACCCGCCCCTGATCAGCCTCGATCACCCGCGCATCCGGGTTCAGCGCCGCGATGATCTTGCGCGCCGCATCTACCCGCGCCGGCCCCGCATCTCGCACCTTGTTCAGCACGATCACATTGGAAAACTCGATCTGCTCCGTCAGCAGATTCACCAGCGCCCGCCCATCCCCCTCGGGCGTTTCCACCCGCGCGGCCAGAAAATCATGGCTCGCGAAATCCCGCGTCAGGTTGATGGCGTCAACCACCGTCACCATTGTATCCAGCCGCGCCACGTCCGACAGGCTGATCCCCTCTGCATCACGGAAATCAAACGTCGCGGCCACCGGAAGGGGTTCCGATATCCCGCTCGATTCGATCAGCAGATGATCGAACCGCCCCGCCTCGGCCAGTTTGCGCACCTCCACCAACAGATCATCCCGCAAGGTGCAGCAGATGCAGCCATTGGTCATTTCCACCAGCTTTTCCTCGGCGTGATGCATCTCGGCCCCCGCGCGGATCAGGTCGGCGTCGATGTTCACCTCCGCCATGTCATTGACGATCACCGCCACCCGCAGCCCATCGCGGTTGTTGAGGACATGGGACAAGAGCGTGGTCTTCCCGGCCCCAAGGAAGCCGGACAGGACGGTAACGGGCAAGCGTCCATCGCGCGACTGCCCGTCGCGGAACAGGATGTCATTGGTCAGTTGGTCCCCGATCTGGCTTGGCACGGCATGGCTCCAATATGTTATACTATTACATATCTGCCGCAGACCGTGCCGACTGTCCAGCCCTGCCCTCGCAAAAGCAAAGGGGCGGCCCGATGGGCCGCCCCCAAATCCCGGATCACGCCGGCATCAGTACAGATCGAAATCCGCCGCCGTCAGACTGTCCACCCCGACCAGCGTTGCCACCAGCACCGCAGCGGCTCCCCCTGCACCGTCCCGGTCCCAGAACAACCGATCTGTTGCCGTGTTGAAGAAGAACCACGATTCCCCCGTTCCGCCCGCCGATGTGCCGTTGCGGAACCGCAGCGTGCCGTCCATCCCGGCGAAATCATCAAAGGCAAAGGCCAGCGTGTCGGTGCCCGATCTGAAATCCGAAATCCGGTCACCAAAGGGGTTTCCACCATCCCAACTGTCAAAAACAAAGACGTCTGAACCGGTGCCGCCAGTCAGCGTATCCACCCCCACACCACCGTTCAGCGTATCATTGCCGCCACCGCCGGAAAGCGAATCGTTTCCCCCATCGCCGTAAAGGTCATTGGCAAATCCGTTGCCCGTCAGCGTGTCCCCGAGGAAGGTGCCGAAAAGGTTTTCGATGCCGACCAGCGTCTCCATATTGCCGAAGCCGTCATTTTGAACCTGCTGCGTCGACAGGGACAGGTTGACGACAGCCCCGTTGAACACCTCGTCATCCCAGAACTCTAGGGTGTCACGCCCCAGCCCCCCGTTGATGACATCGACCCCGTCCCCGCCGATGATCCAGTTGTCCTGCGAATTGCCAACAATCGTATCGCTGCTGCCGGAGCCCAAAACACTTTCGATATTCAACAGTCGGTCCGTATTGCCCCAGCCATCCGTGGCAAACCCCGTGGCGAGGTTCACATTGACCCCCATCATCCCGCCCCAGCGCGCGTCACGGTCATAGCGGACAAGATCGTCGCCGCCGCCGCCG
>CALRMS020000043.1:0-37308 GCA_943369275.1 Rhodobacter maris
GCTGTCGGAGAGCTTTGAACGCTATGTATCGCCCTACGCAGTGGTCCTGAACGTGACGCCGGGGATCGCGCTCACGCCCATCATCATCGCTTGGTTCGGCTATGGCATGGGGTCAAAGATCGCCCTTGCGGCGGTGATCTGCTTCTTCCCGATCTTTGTGAACACGCTAACCGGCCTGCGCCAGACCGATGCCGACCGGGAAGAACTGTTCCGCTCCTTCGGCGCCACGCGGCGGCAGGTCTTTCTGCAACTTCGGGTACCTGCTGCGCTGCCGCTGATGTTCGCCGGGTTGAAGATCGGGCTGACCACGGCGCTGATCGGTGCGGTGGTGGCCGAATTTGCGCAGGCCACGGCCGGCGTCGGCGTGCTGATGGCCCGCTTCTCGTTTTCTCTGGATATGGCGTCGTCACTGGCCACGCTGCTCAGCATGACGCTGATCGGATTGCTGCTGTTCTACACGATGGAATTCCTCGACGACCGGGTGGTGTTTTGGCGTCGGGAAGCGCGCTTGTCGGCGGTGTCGCGCGCCCGCGCCCGGGCATGGAAATCGGACGCGGAAAAGTAAGGGGCGAAAACAAGTCACGAAAAATCAACAAAGATTCTGGGAGGAACGACCAATGACGATCTTCAAGACGATGATGCTGAGCACTGCGCTGGCGGTGATGACGGTTCCCGCAGTTGCGCAAGAGTTGACCCCGGTCAACATGATCAACCCGCTACCGCGGTCAACAAACTTCTTCCCGCTGGTTGTGGGTGAAGCGCTGGGCTATTTCGCGGCGGAAGGGGTCGAGGTGAACCTGCTGCCGTCTGATACCTCGATTCCCTATGTCGCCTTTGTCCAGAACGGTCAGGCCGATCTGGCCATGCTGGACCCGGTTGAAACGATCAACGCCCGCCTGGCCGGTGCGAACATCAACACCGTGTTCGAAGTGATGCAGAACGCGCCCGAAGCCATCGGCGTTCTGGATACCAGCGCCTATGACTCGGTCGACGATCTGGTTGGCACGACCGTGGGTCTTGTCTCGGACCGTGACCGCGCCTTCCTGCAGGCATCGCTTGATGTGGTGGGCAAGTCGATTGACGACGTGGAAACCGTGGTCTTGGGCGAAAGCGGGCCGACGCTTGCCGCAGCCATCCGCGACGGTCAGGTTTCGGCCATTTCCGGCGCGGCGCCCGATTGGATTTCGCTGAACGCCAACGGCATCAACGTGCGCCTGATCACGCCCGAGGAAATGCTGGCCAGCCCGGCCAACACCTTTGCCGTGAACGCCGACATGGTCGAAGAAAAGCGCGCGGCCATCGAGGGCTTCCTGCGGGCGTGGAACAAGGGGATGTATGTGGCATCGGTGAACCCCGAAATGGTAGCGCAAGCGCTCCGCAAGGGCGTGCCGGCAGAATGGGAAAATGAGGCGGCGGGTCAGTTGTTCCTCGACATGTCCATCGGCATGAACGTGTCCACGACCGAGCGTCTGGGTGATCTGCAGGCGGGTGTGTGGACCGCGCTGCAGCCGCGCCTTCTGTCATCGGGGGCCATCGCCGAACAGGTCGATGTCTCCACCTTCCTGAACGATACCTACATCGCTGCCGCCAATGATTTCGACCGCGCGCAGGTCGAGGCCGAGGCCGCAGCCTGGCTTGAAGCCAACAAGTAACCCCCCGTTCGGGCAGCCCCACCGGGGCTGCCCGGCACCCATCCCGCTCTTCACCACGGAATTGCGCCTTCAGGCGGTCCGATTGGCATTACTCCGACCCTCAAAAGGACTGTTCCATGTCTCATAGCACGATAGATACGGCCGATCGCGGCGAATACGTAAACCGTTACGGGCCGACCGCTGCCCGCACCCGGCCCGACAGCGCAAAGCGTTTGAAAACCCCCACGGTGGATATTCACGCCCATGTCGCTGTGCCCGAAGCCGCCGCCTATATCGCGCCCCATCTGGTGATGACCGATATCGCGATGGTTCGGCATTCCAATGCGGAAACCAAGTCGATCAACATGACGCAGGATGCCGACCGCAAGGTTGCCATGGTTGATATGGATGACCGTCTGGCCGTGCTGGATGCGATGGGGATCGACTTTCAGGTCGTCGCCCCGCCGCCGTTCCAATGCTATTACTCCGTCCCTGTTGAGCATGCCGTGAAGGCCAGCCGCATGGTGAACGAAGGCATCGCGGGCTTTGTGGCCAAGCGCCCGGATCGCTTTGCAGGTCTTGGCACTGTCGCCCTGCAGGATCCTGCCGAGGCGGTAAAGGAACTTGATTACTGCATGAACACGCTGGGCTTCAAAGGCGTGGAGGTGCTGACGAATGTCCACGGCGCCGAACTCGCCGCCCCGCAATTCGCGCCGTTCTGGAAGCGCGCAGAAGAACTGGGAGCCTTGGTGATGATCCACCCCAACGGGTTCACCCATGGGGATCGGTTCCACGATTACTACTTTTCAAACGTGATCGGGAACCCGCTGGAAACGACGATTGCCCTGCACCACCTGATCTTCTCGGGCACGCTGGAGCGGATGCCGGACCTGAAGATCCTTGCCGTGCATGGCGGGGGCTATCTGCCGTCCTATTCCGGCCGGATCGATCACGCCTGGGGCGCGCGCAAGGACAGCCATGCCGACCTGCCGCATCCGCCGACGCATTACCTGCGCAAGGTCTATTTCGACAATGTGGTGTTCACCCCGCATCAGCTCGAATACCTCGTCAAGGTTTACGGCGCGGACAAGATCGTGATGGGGACCGACTACCCCTATGACATGTGTGACTACGATCCCGTGGAACATGTGATCAGCGCGGGGCTTTCGGCCGAGGATACGGCCAAGGTGGCCGGCGGCACGGCGGCGCGCTTGCTTGGCCTGACGCTGTAACCCCCTTGGGTCGCCGGCCTGATTGGCTGGCGGCCCTTTTCCTTGAGACCTGACCAAGAAAGACCTGCACCATGCGCATGAGCGACCGCGCGCCCTATGAGGCGTTCCCCGATCGGCCGAAACTGACCCTGCCCGGCGGGGCGCGGGTGGCGGTGTGGTTCATCGTGAACATCGAGGAATGGGCGCTGGAACGCCCCATGCCCCGGCAGGTGCTGACCCCGCCGATGGGCAACCCGTTGCAGCCTGACCTGCCCAACTGGGCTTGGCATGAATACGGGATGCGGGTTGGGTTCTGGCGTATCTTGGACGCGCTGCAATCGCGCGGGCTGCGGGCGACGATGGCGCTGAACGGCAATATCGTGAACAGCTATCCGCGCATCGCCGAGGCCGCCCGCGATGCCGGGTGGGAGTTCATGGGCCACGGCTTCGTGCAGCGCCCGATGCACCAGCTGGACGATCAGCGCGCGGCGATCGATGCAACCGTTGCGGCCATCAAGGGATTTACCGGCAAGGCCCCCGTGGGCTGGGAAAGCCCCGGTCTGACGGAAACGGAATCGACGCTGGATCACCTGCGCGCTGCGGGGATCGAATATGTGGCCAACTGGCCCATCGATGACCTGCCCTCGGTGCTGCACACCAAGCACGGGCCGATGTTGCAGGTGCCCTATACGGTGGAAACCAATGACATCGTGGTGCATGCGGTGCAGCACCTGCCGTCGGACGGGTTCATGAACCGCTGCATCGATCAGTTCGACCGGCTGTATCAGGACGGCGAAACCCAGCCGCGCGTGATGGCGATCAGCCTCCATCCCTATCTTTCCGGCGTGCCACACCGCATCGGCTATCTGGAACGCGCGATTGACCATATCCGCGGGCATGATGGCGTGGCCTGGATGACGGGCGAGGAAATCGCCGCATGGTATCGCGGCGCAATGGCGCTCTAAGCCCGCGACAGCAGCACTCCGCCTGCCACCATCGCCAGACCCGCGATCCGCTGCCATGTGATCGGCTGCACGGGCAGGCCGAAGGCCCCGAAATGGTCCAGCAGCATCGCCATGACCAACTGGCCAAGGATGCCCGCCATGGCGGCTGTCTGCGCCCCTGTGATCGGGATCATCATCACCATCATGGTAATATAGAACCCCCCCAGCGCCCCCCCAATCCAGGCCCATGACGGGGCATTGGCGATAAAGCCCGTGGCAGGCCATGCCCCGCGCAACACGACAACGCAGGCCATCACCAGAAATCCCACCAAAAAGTTGATGCAGGCGGCAAAGGTCGCATCCCCCGCCGCACGCGCCAGCGCCCCGTTGATCGGGGCCTGCATGGCCAGAACCGCGCCAGCGGCGATCAGCCCCGCAAGGGCAACAGCAAAACTCGCGCTCAACGCTGGACCTGCACCTTGCTGTTGTCCGCCGCCGATGCGGCGATGGCCTCGAAGACCGCCGCGCCGTGGATCATCTCCTCGGGTGTGATGGGAAAGGGTGCGCGCCCCGCGACAGCCGCAGCAAAGGCGGACAGCTCCGCCGCGACCGTATCGAAACCGGGCAGACTGTGCCGTTCCACCGGTTTCGCCGTGGCGTGGCCCGACAGCGGCGCATCCGGGGCGGGGGCAAAGGTGAACTCATCCAGATGCTGCCCCCGGATCTCGGCGATCCCGGCAGACCCATAGACGCAGAACCGATAGCTGGGCGAGGTGGCGGTCATGCAGGACACATAGCCCGTCATTCCTTCGGCAAAAGCCAGCAGGATCGACGTCGTGTCCTGCGTGCCCGCAGGCGTTGCGCGGTGCAGGCTTTGGCAGGTGACTTCGGTGATCTCGCCGAACAGGTCGATCATCCCGTCAACCATGTGGATGCCAAGGCCCGCCATGCCGCCCGCTGGCGACTGGCGCGGATCAACGCGCCAGCTGTCGGGCTTCAGGAACAGCCCGTTTGGGGCGGTCATCGTACCTTCGACATGCAGGATCGTGCCCAAGGACCCAGACCGGACGCGCTGGCGCAGATCGGCCATATGGGGGTGAAAGCGGCGGTTGTGGCCCAGACCAACGGTCACGCCAGCGGCGCGGATCGCCGCAACCGCCGCCTCGGCCGACGCCTTGGTCAGCGTAAAGGGCTTTTCGGCAAAGATGTGCTTGCCCGCGCGGGCGGCGGCAATCATCTGCGCCTCATGGTCCAGATGCGGTGTGGCAAGGATCACCGCCTGAACCCGCGGATCGGCAAGCACCTCTTCGTAGCTGTCGAGCAGGTCAAACCCCTGCTCGGCGGCGAAATCCTCGGCCAGCGCACGGCGGCCCGTAGCCCCGGCAACAATGGCGATCTCGCCCCCGGAACGGGCAGCGCGGGCAAGCGTCTTGCCCCACCAGCCCAGACCGATGATTGCGGCATTCAGCATCAGACAGTCTCCTGCGTCGGAAAGGGATCGGGGGCGCCTGCGGGCAATGGCACCTCGAAGGCGTTGATGGTCATCGAAATCAGCGTGTAATAGCCAAGGATTCCCACCAGCTCGACCACCGCCTGTTCGCCAAAGGCGGCTGTGGCGCGGGCATAGGTGGCGGGCTGCACCTTGCGCGCGCGGTGCAACTCGCTGGCAAAGGCGTAAATGATCGCCTCATCCTCTTGCATGAATTCGGGCGTGGCGCCGATACGGATCGCCTCGACCACCGCTTCGGACAAGCCGGCCTTCAACGCAATCGGGGCATGGATGGCCCATTCAAAGCCCGATGCCCAAAATGCCCCGGTCACAAGAATCGCCAGTTCCGACAATCGCGGCGGCAGCAACGTGCCGTAGCGGCAGAATGCGCCAAGCGCCTGCGCCGTATCCGCCAATCCCGGGCTGGTGAGCCAGACACGCAGTGGCCCCTCGACCACGCCACGCGGGCCGGAGCGGATGGCATCGAAGATGCGCCGCTGCTCAGGGCTGAGCCGGTCTTCTTCAAGGTCATTCAGGCGGGGCATGGATCAGCCTCTCTCAGGTCAGCAGCAAATGGAGAAAGCGCAGGCTTACCGCCAGCAGGAAGATGCCAAAGGCCTTTTCCAGCGTCCGGCGCGACATGGCATGCGCCAGCCGCACGCCTATTGCAGTGGTCAGCAGGGTAGTCGGCACGATCAGCACAAATCCAAGGGCCGACACAAACCCGATGGACCCAAGCGGCAGCCCGGCCTTGCCAAGCCCCGCCAACGCATAACCGATTGCTCCGGGGATCGAGATGACCACGCCGATGGCGGCAGATGTCGCCACCGCCTGATGGATCGGCCGCCCGTGCAGGGTCATCGCCAGATTGGTGATGGCCCCACCACCAATGCCCATCAGCGCCGACAAAAGCCCCGCCATGAAGCCGTAAAACCGCAACAGCCAGCCAGTCGGCAGATCGTCAGCGATCTTCCAGTTCGCCTTGCCCAGCAACAGTTTGGTCGCATTGGTCCCGGCCACCAGAATGAAGACCAACTGGAACACCCACGGCGCCGCATAGCGCGCCAACACCGCCCCGCCCAGCACACCCGCAAGGATCGGCAGCGCCCAGACCCGCACCAAAGCCATATCCACCATGCCCTTGGCGAAATGTCCCCGCGCCGAACTGATCGAGGTCGGCACGATCACGGCCAGCGATGTTCCCACCGCCAGCGGCATGGCAATCGCCTCCTCCACCCCAACCAGTGTGAAAGACAAAAACAGCACCGGCACAAGGATCGCCCCGCCCCCCACACCGAAAAGCCCGGCCAGAACCCCAGTGGCCAGCCCCGCCACCAAAAGCATGGCCGCCACGCCAAGGAGGGTGCCGCCATCTGTGTCCATGATCATCGGCGTTCTCTCCTGACAGGTCGCATCATGGCACCAGACCAAGGCTGCGCAAAATGCGTTCTGGCGTCATGGGCATCTGGCTGATCTGTGCGCCCAGCGGCCGTAGCGCATCGTTCACGGCATTCATCACCGCCCCGGGCGCGCCCGAGGTCCCGGCCTCTCCCGCACCCTTGGCCCCAAGGGCAGAGGTGCGGGTGGGCGTGACCACATGCGCGATCTCGATATCCGGCATCTCGCCCGCCATCGGCACCAGATAATCGGCCATCGTCGCGGTCAGAAGCTGGCCATCGTCAGAGAACAGACATTCCTCGTACAAGGCCCCACCGATGCCCTGCACCACGCCGCCCCGGATCTGTTCATCCACCAGCTTCGGGTTCAGGATCGTGCCCACATCTTCCACCACCCAGTGGTTCAAAAGCGTGACCAGCCCGGTTTCGACATCCACCTCGACATAGGATGCCATCGCCCCATTGCTGAACACAAAGGGCATCCCCTCGACCCGGAAATGGCGGCTGGCGATCAGTTCCGCCGCCTGCCCGGCGGGCAATTCATTGCCCCGGAAATACACCATCCGCGCCAGATCCCGCAGGCTCATGCGCGGGCTTCCAGTGGCCGCGTCAACGATGCTGCCACCCGACAATGACAACTCCGCCGCACTGCACTGCAGCACCGCGCCACCCAGATCAAGGATCTGGTCCCGCAGCGCCGCGCTCGCCGCGCGCATCGCCTCGCCGCCAATCCCCGCCCCGCGTGAGGCCCAGGTGCCCCCGCCATAAGGCATATGCGCCGTATCCCCGGTCTGGACGCGAATGTCCTCGGCCTGCAGGCCCAGCACATCAGCGGCAATCTGTGCAAGGATGGTTTCCGTCCCCTGACCCTGTTCTGTGACGGAACTCGACAGATGCACCGCGCCCGACGCATCCAGCCGGACAATCGCCCCATCCTGTGCCGCAACCGGCGCGCCACCCACGCCATAGAACATCGGGGACGGGTTGGTGATCTCCACCATGCTGACCAAACCGACCCCCCGATGCACACCACGCGCCCGCAGTGCATCGCGTTCGGCACACAGCGCATCATAGCCCATCAGCTCCTTCAGCCGGATCAGGCAGGCCTGATGCGACAGATCGGCATAAAGCATCCCCTGCGGCGAACGGACCGGATAGGCATCATCGGGGATCAGGTTCAGCGCCCGCAGCGCCACCGGATCGCGGCCCGTGGCGGCGGCCAGATCATCCATCAACCCTTCCATCACCGCCATGGCGATTGGGTGTCCCACGGCGCGGTATTGGCAGGTTGGCACCTTGGTCTGGAACACCACCCGCAACCGGGCGCGATAGGCGGGCAGGGCATAGGGCGCGCCGATCAGGTTGATGACCTGATTACCCTCGATCGCCGAGGATCTTGGATAAACCGAATATGGGCCGATCCCCGTGATGTCATCCACATCCACAGCCAGCAACCGGCCGTCAGGTGCCATCGCCGCGCGGGCGGTCACCCGGTGATCGCGGGCATGAATATCGCTGTGAAAGCTTTCATAGCGGTCAGCGGCGAACTGCACCGGGCGGCGCAACAGGCGCGCAGCGGCGCAGGCAGCCACCTCGTCGCCATAGGTGTGGATCTTGATCCCGAAGGAGCCGCCCACATCCTGCGCCACGATCCGCACCTGCGATAGCGGCAGGCGCAGATGGGTGGCCAGCACCTCCTGCATCATATGCGGAACCTGGCCCGAATAATGGACCGTCAACTGGTCCTGCGCCGCGTCATAATCTGCCGTTATGACGCGGGGCTCCAGCGTGACGCCCGTATGGCGGCCAAAGACGAAGCGGCGTTCCACCACCGTATTCGCCGGATCGGCAAAGGCCGTATCCACCGCGCCCACGTCGATGCGCTTTTCCCAGCAGAGGTTCGTCCCCAATTCGGAATGGATCAGTGGCGCGTCGGGGGCCAGGGCCGCTTCCATGTCGGTGACCGGGGGCAGAGGGGAATAGTCCACCGTCACCAATTCTGCGGCATCCTCGGCCAGCGCGCGGCTACTGGCCACCACCATCACCACAGGCTCACCCTGCCAATGCGTGCGCCCCACCGCCAATGCGGGCTGCGGCGGTGAGCGCATGCCCACCATATGCGTCAGCACCCCCACCCAAGGCGTGATCTGTGCGGCCATATCGGCCCCGTCATAGACCGCCACCACCCCCGGCGCGGCGCGCGCCGCTTCCAGATCCATCCCCGTGATCACCGCATGGGCATGGGGCGACCGGACAAAGACCGCATGCAGCATCCGTGCCGGGGTAAGATCGCCCACGAAGCGGCCCGCGCCTTCTACCAGACGGCGCGCATTGGGGCGGGGCAGGGCGCGGCCGATCTGGGTCATGGCTTTACCCCGGCCCGCGCCTTCGCAACCTCTTCCACCGCATCGACAATCGCCTGATACCCCGTGCAGCGGCAGTAGTTCCCCGACAGGTGGTCGCGGATTTCCGCCCGGTCCGGCAAATGCCCCGCATCCAGCAATTCGGCAGCGGTGATCAGCATCCCCGGCGTGCAGAACCCGCATTGCAGCGCGTTGTGGCGGACGAAGGCCGCCTTCAGATCGGGCGCATCCAGCCCTTCGACCGTCACCACGTCGGCCCCTTCCGCCTGCACCGCCAGCATCAGGCAACCCCGCACCGCCACGCCATCCACCCGCAGGGTGCAGGCCCCGCAGACCCCATGCTCACAGCCATGATGCGTGCCCGTGAACCCTGCGGCGCGCACCGCATCGGCCAGGCTCTGGCGCGGTTCGGCATCGATCAACATGGCTTCGCCATTCAGGCGGAAGGTAACCTTCATGTCACGCGCTCCAGCAGGCGTCGGATCATCACCCTTGCCAGATGAACCTTGGTCTCGGCGGAATTGTGCAGGTCTCCCCAGACCTCTACCCCATCCAGCGCCGCCGCCGCCGCGGCACGGGGTCCCTGCGCCAGCGCCGCCTCGGCCCCCGGATCGCGCAGTGGCCTGTCGGCCAGACCGAACCAGACCACCCGCGCCTGTGGCCCCACCACCAGCGCCAGCCCCGCCATGGCATAATCGCCGCGCCGCCGGGTCAGTTCGGCAAAGCCATGCCGCGCCGCTGGATCGGGCAGTGGTATGTGCACCTCGGTCAGCAATTCGCAGGGCGCAAGGGCGGTGGCATAGCTGCCCTCAAAGAACGCATCGGCCGGAACGCTGCGCCGCCCCTGTGGACCTTGCACATGGATAACCGCCCGCAGCGCCAGCGCGCAGGCCGGCATTTCCGCCGCAGGATCGGCCAGCGCAAGACTGCCGCCAAAGGTGCCCCTGTTGCGGATGGCGGAATGGGCCACATGCTGCACGGCCTCTGCCAGCAGCGGCAAATGGGTGGCGATCAGCGTGTTACGTTCCACCTCGGCATGGCGGGTCAGCGCGCCGATCACGATGTGATCCTCTTCCAGCCGGATCCCCGAAAGCGCGGCCACCGCATTCAGATCGATCAGCAGGCCGGGGCGATCCAGCCGAAAATTCAACGCCGGAATCAGGCTTTGCCCACCCGCCAGAAACCGCGCCTCGCCGTCCGAATCCGCCATCACCCGGACCGCATCCTCGACCGATTGGACGCGGACATAGTCGAAGTGTGAAGCCTTCATGCCGCCGCCCCCAATCCCGCTGTCCCGGAGGATTATCTATCGAACGATAAATAGCAAGACCTCAAGCAACGGCAAGGGCGATGCCCAGCATCCCCATTTTCACCCTCGAATGGTCAGACGGTATAAGCGGTGCCTCAGCCCCGTTCGACCCGCTGCCGCGCGAGACCGGATTCCACATCCGTCAGGCCCAGCAGCGATGCCACCATCCGCAGCAGGCGGTCTTCCTCGGCATCCCGCACCCCATCGGCCAGGGCGACAGACCACAGCGCCTCCATCAGCGCGGCCCTGTCCTCCAGCGCCGTGGCGGTCTTCAGCGCGCGGGTAAACCGGACCGTGTCGGGGGCAATGCTCTCCAACTCTTCCGCCTCGGCCCGCAGCTTGGCCACTTCGAACGGGCCGATGCGATGATGCGTCATCAGCACGCGGTCGATCCGCTCGGCTTCTTCCGCCGAATACAGGCCATCGGTTTTCGCCACCCGAACCAGCAGCGCCGCCAAGGCCAGGCGGGCATCGGGTTCGGGCAGGCGGGTGGGTTCGGGGGCGCTCAGCGCGCGCAGGATCGCTTGCAACATGGCAGGCAGAATAGGCGGCGCAACGGGCGGCGGCAAGTCGCCCGGCTTTCACGCCTGCGGCACTGTGATCCTGCCATCGGACAGGGACACCGCCGCCCCCCGGATGCGCACCGCCTGCACCGCGCTGCCTGCAACATCGACCGTCAGGAACAGGTCTGACGCCCGCCCCATTTCCACCCCCTGCCGCAGATGGAACCGGCTGATTCCATCTGCCAGCACCCCGCTTGCACACAACTGCGCCGCAAGGATCGCGGTTGCCGATCCCGTGGCGGGGTCTTCTGGAATGCCCGCCGTGGGCGAAAACATCCGGGCGCGGAAATCACATTCGGACCCCGGCGTGTAAAGATAGGCACTGTCCACCCCCGCCGCCGCGATCACCGCATCCCAATGCGGCTGCATCGCCCGCGCCCGGCCCAGCACCGCAAGCGAGGAAACGGGAACATACAGAAACCGCGGCCCCCCCTGCCAGATACCCGGCTGATGCGCGCCAAAGCCGATGTCCTCGGGCAGCAGCCCCAGCGCGGGGGCAAGCCTGTCCCCGGCCACCACCCCGTCCGTGCCATGCGGCACGACAGGCGCGGTGAACTCGGCCTCCATCACCCCATCCTTGCGCCAGACGGTGACAGGGACCAGCCCCGCTTCTTCCTCAAGCACCAGATGCCGTTCGAAAGCGCCCAGCCCTGCATCCTCCAGCCCTGCAACCTCCAGCCCGGCATCCATGGATGCCAGCAGGATGGCGCAACCGATGGTCGGATGGCCGGCAAAGGGAATTTCGGCCGTCGGAAAGAAGATGCGCACCCGCGCCCGGTGGGCCGTATCGCGCGGCGCCATCACGAAAATCGTTTCTGAAAGGTTGAATTCCCGCGCGATTGTCTGCATCTGCGCCGTCGTCAGCCCATCCGCCCCCAGCACAACGGCAAGCGGATTGCCCGTGAAGGGCAGGGTGGTGAACACGTCCAGCGTGCGAAACTCAAGCATGGCCCAATCCCCGAAATATCGCGTCCAGTCGTGCACATTCCGCGTCGATGCCAAAAGGCGGGTTCAGCATCCACAGCCCCGTGCCGATCATCCGATGCCCATCCCGCACCGGGGGAAAGCGCAACTCGTGCCGCAGGCTGCCGGGATAAGCAGTCTCCAGCGCGCGCAGCATCGGCCCATGCGCGCCCTCGGTCAGAATCGGATACCACAGCGCGATGATCCCCACATTCCACTTGCGCACAACCTGCCCGATCAGCTTGGGGATGGTCTGGTAATCCGCCTTCACCTCATAGGAGGGATCTATCAGCATCATGCCCCGCCGCGGGGTCGGGGGCGTCACGGCCAGCGCCATCTCGAACCCGTCACGCTTCTGGATATGTGCGCCCCAGGGCGACAGCAGGGCCGACAGCGCCGCATGTTCCTGCGGATGCAATTCCGCCAGATGCATCACATCGCCCTCGCGCAGGGCCATCGCGGCCAGCAACGGAGATCCCGGATAGGCCCGTGGCCCATGCAGCGCCCGCACCCCCGCAAGCGACCGACGGTAGGGGTGATCCGCGTCAAACGCTGCCTCCACCCGCGCAATCCCCAGCGCCGCCTCGCCGGTTTTGCTGGCCTCGGCACTGCCCAGATCGTAAAGCCCGCGCCCGGCATGGGTTTCGATATAGGACAGGGGCTTGTCCTTGCGCGTCAGATACTCAAGCACCCAGCACAGCAGTGCGTGCTTCTGAACATCTGCCAGGTTCCCGGCGTGATAGCTGTGTTGATAGGAAAGCATGCCGCTGCCTAGCCGGGAAAGGCACCGCACGCAACGCCACGCACGGCCCGAGGGCGTTTTCTGACGCAGAAAACACGCCGGAATTTGACGCAAATTCCGGTCGGTACCCCGGCACCCATCCGTTTTCTGCGTGCAGAAAACGTCGCGAAATCTGTGTCAGATTTCGCCTTTCACACCAACCGGCTCATCTCCACCGCCGCCCGCACGAAATCGGCAAAAAGCGGATGCGGGGCAAAGGGTTTCGACTTCAGTTCCGGGTGGAACTGCACCCCGATGAACCAGGGGTGATCCTTCACCTCCACGATCTCGGGCAGGCGGCCATCGGGCGACATGCCCGAAAAGATCAGCCCGCATTTCTCCAGCTTGTCGCGATACTGGATGTCCACCTCATAACGGTGGCGGTGGCGTTCCTCAATCGTCGTGGTCCCGTAAACCCCCGCCACCTTCGACCCTTCGGCCAGTGTCGCCGTATAGGCTCCCAGCCGCATCGTGCCGCCTTTGTCATCGCTCAGCTTGCGCGCCACGACATGGTTGCCCTGCACCCATTCCTTCAGGTGATAGACGACAGGGGTAAACCGCTTCGCCCCCGCCTCGTGGTCGAACTCTTCCGACCCGGCATTCTTCATCCCCGCCAGATTGCGCGCGCTCTCGATCACCGCCATCTGCATGCCCAGACAGATGCCCAGATAGGGGATCTTCTTCTCCCGCGCGAATTGCGCGGCCTTGATCTTGCCCTCGGTCCCCCGCTCGCCAAAACCGCCGGGCACCAGAATGGCGTGGAAATTCTCAAGGTAAGGCGCTGGATCTTCGCGCTCGAAAATCTCGGCATCGATCCACTGCGCCCGCACCCGCGTGCGATTGGCCATGCCACCATGCGTCAACGCCTCTGCGATCGACTTATAGGCATCCTCCAGCTGGGTGTATTTGCCTACGATGGCCACCCGCACCTCGCCCTCGGCATGCACCAACCGGTCCATCACATCTTCCCAGCGCGCGAGGTTGGGCTTCGGCGCCGGGGTGATGCCGAACGCATCCAGCACCGCCTGATCCAGCCCCGCCCGGTGATAGGCCAGCGGCGCCTCATAGATCGTCTTCAGGTCATAGGCCGGGATGACATGCTCTTTGCGCACATTGCAGAACAGCGCGATCTTCTCGCGCTCCTTTTCCGGGATCGGATGCTCCGACCGGCAGACCAGCACATCCGGGGCCAGACCGATGCTCTGCAATTCCTTGACGCTGTGCTGCGTGGGCTTGGTCTTCAACTCGCCGCTCGCCGCCAGATAGGGCAGCAGCGTCAGATGCATCAGGATCGACTGGCCGCGCGGGCGTTCATGGATGAACTGGCGGATGGCTTCAAAAAAGGGCAGCCCTTCGATATCACCCACCGTGCCGCCAATCTCGCACAGCATGAAATCCACTTCCTCATCGCCGATGCGCAGGAAATTCTTTATCTCGTTCGTCACATGGGGAATGACCTGAATGGTCTTGCCCAGATAATCCCCGCGCCGTTCCTTCTCCAGCACGTTGGAATAGATGCGCCCCGACGAAATGCTGTCGCTCTGCCGCGCCGAAACGCCGGTGAATCGCTCGTAATGCCCAAGATCCAGATCGGTCTCGGCCCCATCATCGGTGACGAACACCTCACCATGTTCAAAGGGTGACATCGTGCCGGGATCAACGTTCAGATAGGGGTCCAACTTGCGTAACCGCACCGTATATCCGCGCGCCTGCAACAACGCCCCCAACGCAGCCGATGCCAGCCCTTTGCCAAGGGACGAAACCACGCCGCCAGTGATGAAGATGTAGCGCGCCATGGTTGGCCTCCCGCGATTTCGTTGTTCAAGTCCAACACGATTCGCCCGCAGGGAATCGCATCATCACGGGGGTTAAGCCTTAACGCAGCTTGCGCCCGCGTGCAACCAGACCGCAAGATGCAGTCCGGACCGTGGTTCATACGTCAAGAAGTGGTGGTTACTCGCTGGCCGCAGGCGGCGTGGCCGGGGCATCTGCAGGCGGCGGGGCCAGCGGTGCATCCGTGGGCGCAGGCGGCAGCAGTTCAGACCCGGCCGGCAGGCTGGCAGGCGCATCGGCAGGCTGTTCCGCCCCGATCTGATCGATCACCGAACCCGAATCCGCGCCGCGCGCCGCCAGGATCGTCAGCGTCAGCGATGTCACGATAAACGCAGCTGCCAGCAACCATGTCAGCTTCTGCAGCGCCGTCGTGGCACTGCGCCCGGCGGTGTTGTTGCCACCACCACCCATGCCCAGACCGCCACCCTCGGACCGTTGCAACAGCACGATGCCAACCAGCAAAAGCGCAAGGATCAGGTGGATGGTGAGGACGACATTTTCCATGCAGGCGCTTCCCTAGGCTGACGCGCCTATCTAGGCGCAAGCCGGATAGGGCGCAAGTAGCTGCGTCACACCCCCTGCATGCCCTCGCAAACGGCCGACAGCTTGTTGCCATCCGGATCGCGCACATAGCAGGCATAGAAGGATGGTCCAAAAGGCCGCAACCCCGGCGCGCCCTCGTCACTGCCCCCATTCGCCAGCGCCGCACGGTGAAAGGCATCCACCGCATCACGGCTTGCAGCCACCAGCGCAGGCATCGACCCGTTGCCCACCGTCGCGGGCCGCCCGTCAAAAGGCTGCGTCACCCATAACCTGCACCGGCTGTCATCCGGCGCGGCATATCCTGCCTCCGTCTCCAGCGTGCGGGCACGCACCAGCCCCAGCGTGGCCATGACCGGATCATAAAACCGGATCGCCGCCGTCAGGTCATTCGTGCCAAGAGTGATGTACAGGAACATGCCCCGCACCGTGCCGCGCCCCGCCTGTCGCTGCAAGGAACAAATCTCATGTAAGAAACGTGCAAATCCGTGGAAACG
Organism: Rhodobacter maris; assembly: GCA_943369275.1. Taxonomy (GTDB): domain Bacteria; phylum Pseudomonadota; class Alphaproteobacteria; order Rhodobacterales; family Rhodobacteraceae; genus Paragemmobacter; species Paragemmobacter maris_A. Next base: position 15,522 of record CALRMS020000043.1, read on the forward strand.
AATTTGGCCCTCTCGGGCCTGTTGCCGACCATTTGCCGTTCCCATCCCCTGCACAGCCCGCTATAGCACAGTCGGTTTCACCAGACCGGGAAAGGACCGCTGTCATGGCCAATGTGGTTGTCGTGGGCGCCCAATGGGGCGACGAGGGCAAGGGCAAGATCGTCGACTGGCTCTCTGAGCGTGCCGATATCGTCGCCCGCTTTCAGGGCGGCCACAATGCCGGGCATACGCTGGTCATTGATGGCAATGTCTACAAGCTGTCCCTGCTGCCCTCCGGCATCGTGCGCGGCGGCAAACTGTCGGTCATCGGCAATGGCGTGGTGCTGGACCCGTGGGCGCTGCTGTCGGAAATCGACAAACTGCGCGGGCAGGGCGTCGATGTCACCCCCGACAACCTGATGGTCGCGGAAAACACGCCGCTGATCCTGCCTGTCCATGGCGAGTTGGACCGCGCCCGTGAAGGCCAGACTGCGGTGGCCAAGATCGGCACCACCGGGCGCGGCATCGGCCCCGCCTATGAAGACAAGGTCGGTCGCCGGTCCATCCGTGTGGCCGATCTGGGCGATGAGGCGACGCTGGACCTTCGCATCGGCCGCCTGCTGACCCATCACAACGCCCTTCGCGCGGGCCTTGGCCTCGACGCGGTCGATCCCGTCGCGCTCAAGGCGCAGCTGATGGAGGTCGCGCCCAAGATCCTGCCCTATGCCAAACCGGTCTGGAAGGTGCTGACCGATGCCCGCCGCGCGGGCAAGCGCATCCTGTTCGAAGGCGCGCAGGGCGCGCTTCTGGACGTGGATTTCGGCACCTATCCCTATGTCACATCCTCCAACACCCTCGCGGGCATGGCCGCCACCGGCACCGGCCTTGGCCCCACAGCGGTGGATTTCGTCCTCGGCATCGTCAAGGCCTATACCACCCGCGTCGGCGAAGGCCCTTTCCCGACCGAGCTGTTCGATGCCGACGGCGCGCGCCTAGGCGAACGCGGACATGAGTTCGGCACCGTCACCGGGCGCAAGCGCCGCTGCGGCTGGTTCGATGCCGTGCTGGTGCGCCAGACCTGCGCCACCTCGGGCGTCTCGGGCATCGCGCTGACGAAACTCGATGTGCTGGACGGGTTCGACACGCTGAAAATCTGCGTGGGCTATGAACTTGATGGTCAGCGCCTCGACTATCTGCCCACCGCCGCCAATCTTCAGGCCCGCGTCACCCCGATCTATGAGGAAATGGAAGGCTGGACCCAATCCACCGCAGGCGCGCGCTCCTGGGCCGACCTGCCGGGGGCGGCAATCAAATATGTCCGCCGGATCGAAGAGTTGATCCACTGCCCGGTAGCCCTACTTTCCACGTCGCCGGAACGCGACGACACGATCCTCGTGACCGACCCGTTCGAGGATTGATCCAGGGAATACAATGCCGCTGCCCTACAAGACCCGCCGCCGTTTGTCGCTCCTGATCCTTGTGGTCGGGCTGCCCCTCTATATCGCGGCGGCGCTGTTTACAGTCAGCCTGTTTGACCGCCCGCCGATCTGGCTGGAATTCATCGTATATGTCGTGCTGGGCATCGTCTGGGCCTTGCCGTTCCGGTCCATCTTCCGCGGCGTGGGTCAGGCCGACCCGGATGATCCGAACGCCAAGCACGGCGAATAGAGCCTCCAGAATGGAAAAAAGGCGGACCGTTCCCGGTCCGCCTTCCCCCTTGGGGTCTGAGTGGCAGCTCTCGACCCGCGATCTCGTTACTGCGCGATCTTGCGCGCCTCGGCCAGATAGGTCGATTCTTCCGACAGCATGAACTGCCCGCGCCGCACCTTTGCAATGCGCCCGTCGCGCAGCAGGGTGCCAAAGCTGCGCAGACCGTCCTCGCGCTGGAACGTCCCTTGCGGAATGACCTCCGTCAGGTGCCGCATCAGCTGTGGGCGGCTGAAATGCGGCCGTCCCTCGACACCGGCCAGATAGGCCGCCGATGCTTCAAGGATCTGTTCAAAGCTGGATGCCCCGATCTTCTCGACGAATTCGGCAAACCCCTTGCTGTCGCCGAACACGTTCGACAGATCGTCGTCATCCTCTTCATCGTCCGACAGGTCCAGATCAGTTGCCGCCGCCATGCCGAGCCCGGCCGATGTCACGCGGCGCGGACGGATCGGCGCGGGTGCCACGCTGGCGCTGGGCGTGCTGGACTGGCGGGGCCTGTCGATCCGCTGCTCGGACACCAGAACCAGCGGGGCAGGGCGGTCGCCTGCCGTCCCGCTGCGTCCGCCCGGAAGGGCAGCCTTGACCGCCATTGCCAGATCGTTGCGATAGCGCGCCAGCCGCGACACGGTTTCCGTCTCGCCAGCCTTTTCGCCCGTCACCTTGCGATCGGCCACAGTGGCCGCCACGGCGGCCTTCAGATGCTGGATGGCCGACTGGCGGCGCTTGGTTTCGCTGCCTTCCATCTCGTTGTCGGTCTGCTTCATCAAACGGCTCAGCGCCTCATCGGCAGAGGGCCCGTCAAAGCCGCGGCGGCTGTCCGGCTGCTGCGTCAGATGCGACAGGCTGGCCATGACATCGGCATCCTGGTCGGCTTCGCCCCGCCGCAGGGCAGCCAGCTCGCGCTGCAACTCGGCCTCGTCTTCGGCCGACAGCAGGGGGGGCTGTGCAAAGGCCGCCGCCTCCTCCACTTCGGCAAAGGCTGCCGCAGAGATCGGGGCATCTTCGACCGTCGCTTCCGGCTCTGCCACCGCTGCGGCGACAGGGTCGGCGGCAGGGTCGGCGACAGGGGCGGCGGGCTCTTCGTTGCGGCGGATGCGGATGACTCGTGCCCGGGCCCGCTGCAGCTTTTCCGCTGAACCGGGGCGCAGTTCCATGCCGCCGGCAGTATCCTCGGCCACCGCCGCAGGCCCGCCTGCGACTTGTTCATTTGCGCCCGGCTCGACAGCGACCTCGTCCGCAATCATCGCCGCGCGCAGGGCCTCGTCTTCGGGGTCTGCTGCAACCACCGGCTCCACCACAGCCTCGACAGGCTCTTCCGTCGGAGCTTCGGTTGTTTCCGCCCAGGTTTCGGCCCAGACCGATTCTTCCTCTGCGATGGCTTCCTCGGTGGCGGTGTCCACCACCGGCTCGGCCTCGGGTGCCGCATTCATCACGGCGTCCAGGGATGCGATCAGGCTGTCTTCACCCGCCTCCGCATGCGCTTGCGTTGCAACGTCTTCTGCCGCAGCCTCGGCCCAGATATCGGCCTCGACTTCATACTCCGCGTCCTGCACCGCCTCGGCAACGGCGTCTGTCTCATGCGACAGCGCCGCGATCAGCGACTCGGGCAGGTCGTCCCCGTGATCCGGCTCCGCCTCAGCCACCACCACAGGCAGTTCTTCGGCAACCACGGTCTCCTCAGCCGGCGCATCAACCGTCGCTTCAACCGCGTCCATCACCGACGCCAGATCGATTCCATCCGTCTCCGACGCGTCTTCCACTGCGACAGGCTCTGCCTCTGCCATCACGGCAGCGAAGTCGATTTCCGGCAGTTCAGCGACCAGATCGGCAGGCTCTTCCTCATAGCCAGCCACCTCGGCGCCCATCGGCGCTTCGGTCAGCATCTCGTCGACAGGGGCCTCTTCGGGCGCATCCTCGGGCAGGTCCATCACGTCATCCGACGCCCCGCTATCAGACGCCAGATCTTCCGGCAGGAAATCAACCAGCGCCGCAGCCTCAAGCGTTTCGGCGTCCTGATCTTCCAGATAATCCGGGATCGCAAAGCTCACCACCGGCACGGTCTGCGCTGGCGCGATGGCGGCGGGTTGCGCTGCAATCTCTGACCGCAGGCGCGACAGTTTTTCTACAACCGACTCGGTCGCCGGCGCACTGGCCGGCGCCACACTGGGCTGCACCGTGGTGTGTACTGGGGTCTGTACTGGGGTCTGCACTGGCGGCTGCTCTGCCACGGCGGGTGCAGGAACTTCGGCCACGATCGGCGCGGACAGCTGCGAAGGCGTCGCCGACATCGGCGCTGCCTCCGGCTGATCCGATGCCCGCAGCACCACACCGTTATCCTGAATCTTCGCCTCGACCCGGCGCTGAATCTCACGCTCCGCAATCTGATGCAGCATGGCTGCATCCGGCGTCGGAGGCTCCGCTCCGAAATATCGGTCCCCCGCCGCAAGATCGCGGAAGTATTCTGCAATCGCCTTCATCGTATTGAAGGGATCGTCAAAACCCTCGAGGGTACATGAGAAGGTCCCGTAGGAGACCGTTAGAATCTTACTCGCACCGTTCATTCGGATGCTCGCTTTCCGCCAGTTCGACTACGCTAAATTACCGCGCTGCTGATCGTTTTCATGGACAGATAGGGGTAATTTGAAGGATTGATTATGGCCCATGAACGCTCGACCTGCCTCAATTCGGAAAACAGTATCACAATGAATGCCCCCATTGTCCAATCAACCGATGGGGTCACCCTTGTGGGCGGCGGCCCGGTTTCACAGGCGGAATTGCGCCTCGCAACTGCCCGCGCGCCAAGGATTCTTGCCGCAGATGGCGGGGCCGACCGTGCGCTTGCCGCAGGCTACACACCCGAGGCGGTGGTGGGCGATTTCGATTCCATTTCCGACCGCGCCAAGGCCACGCTGGGTGCAGCGCGACTGTTCCCGATTCGCGAACAGATGACCACGGATTTCGACAAGGCGCTGCGCTCGGTGGATGCGCCCTTCACGCTTGCGCTGGGTTTCACCGGTGCGCGGGTGGATCACGGGCTTGCCGTGTTCAACAGCCTTGTGCGTCATGGCGACCGGCGCTGCCTTGTCATCGGCCCGCGCGACGTGATCTTTCACGCCCCGCCCCGCCTCACCTTGACCTTGAAACACGGCGACCGGCTGTCGCTCTTTCCCATGGCCCCCGTCACAGGACGCAGCACCGGGCTGGAATGGCCCATCGACGGGCTGGCCTTCGCACCCGCAGGCCTGATTGGCACATCGAACCGCGTTACCGCCTCAATCGTGCAACTGGATATGGACGGCCCCGGCATGCTGGTGATCCTGCCCCGCGCGCGGCTCGATGCCGCGCTCAGATCGCTTCTGGGGGCGGCATGGCAGCCGCCTGCCGCTTTGCCCGCGCGCTGATCCGCTCGCGGTGGATGACATAAAGCCCCGATGACACGATCACCGCGATTCCGACCCAGGTCATCGCATTTGGGAAATCGCCGAAAATCAGATAACCCAACGCCACCGCCGCCACGATTTCGGAATAATGCAACGGGGCCAGCGTCGCCGAAGGCGCGAATTTCAGCGCATAGGTCATGCACATATGGCTGACACCGGCCCAGAACCCCACGCCGAACAGCCACAGCCAGTTCCACCCGCCCGGCATCACCGGGTCCAGCTGCGCCCAGCCCGTGCCGTCAAAGGCGATCATCAGCGGCACGCAGATCACGATCCCGGCAAAGGATGTATGCGCCTGCATCGTGACCGGGTGCATGTAGGCCGCCATCGCCCGCGTCACCAGCATGTAGAAGGCGAAAAAGAACGCCGTCCCCAACGGCCACAGCGCCACATAACCAAAAGCCGCGATTGACGGCTGGATCACCAAAAGCGCCCCGCCAAAGCCCACCGCACTCGCCGCAATCCGGCGCCGCCCCACTTCGTCGCCAAAGATCAGACTGCCCAGTATCAGCAGGATGAACGGTTCCACAAAGGCAATCGCCAGCGCATCCGCCACCGGCATCACCGCGATCCCGGACACAAAGGAAAAGGTCGACAGGATCAGGAACAAAGCCCGCAAAAAGACAAACCCCAGCACGCGCGGACTGATCGCCCAGGGCAGGCCCATCCACCACAGCACCGGCAGCATCAACGCACCCTGCACCACAAAGCGCGCCGTGGTGATCTGCCCCACCGGGATGCCATTCTCCGCCGCCAGCTTTGCCGATACGTCCAGAAGCGGCGCCAGCGCGCAGAAGGCAAGCATCAGCACGATGCCGGGGGCGATACGGTCAGGCGGGCGGGTCATACCCGCTTGGCTAACCCCGGCCCTCGCCCCCGTCCATCGCAAAAGCGACATTCGATGCGCCATCCCCCCTTGCTCTGCCCCCGCCGCGTGCCCAATCTCACATCAGTGCCCAAGGAGGTGTGGTGTGCTGGTTCTTGCAAAGGCCCGTCTTGTCTATCTTGCCACGCCCAAGACGGCCTCTCAGGCAATCCGGGCGATGCTCGCCCCTTATGCCGAAACCCCGGAAACCGCGCGCCAGTTTCCACATATGAACGCCACCGTCTATGCCCGCCGCTGGGCCCCCTTCCTGACCGGGGAACTGGGGCGCGCGCCGGAAACATTCGCCGTCATGCGCGAACCGGTCGAACAGATGGAAAGCTGGTTCCGTTACCGCCAGCGCGACAGCCTCGCCGGCCGGCCCAATTCCACCCAAGGGCTGACCTTTACCGAATTCGTCGAGGCCCGCCTGTCCGACTCGCCCCCGCCCTATGCCGCGCTGGGCCGGCAAGATCGTTTCCTGGGCTTTCTCGACGGCGGCCCCCCAGTGACGCATGTCTTCGATTACGCCCGGCTAGACCTGCTGCTCGCCTTTGTTCAAGCCCGCCTTGGCGCTGATCTCGTGTTGCGGCACAAGAATGTGTCGTCCCGCGATCCCGGCGCCACTCCCAACCTGCCGCCGGGTCTGGAACGCCACTTTCGCGCCGCCCATGCGGAGGAGTTCGCGCTCTATGACCGCGTCGCCGCGACTGGCCACCTGATCACGCAAGGCGACTGATCAGCAGTTCGGCACGTTCACCGCCAACCCGCCCAGACTGGTTTCCTTGTATTTCTCATGCATGTCGCGGCCCGTCTGGCGCATCGTTTCGATGCAGACATCAAGGCTTACCAGATGAATCCCATCGCCGCGCAGCGCCAGCGAGGCCGCCGACACCGCCTTGATCGCGCCCAGCCCGTTGCGCTCGATGCAGGGCACCTGCACCAGCCCCTTCACCGGATCGCAGGTCATGCCCAGATGATGCTCCAGCGCAATTTCTGCCGCGTTTTCCACCTGTTCCGGCGTGCCGCCCAGCACAGCGGCCAATCCCGCCGCCGCCATCGCCGCGGCTGATCCCACTTCGGCCTGACAACCACATTCCGCACCTGAAATGCTGGCGTTGTGCTTGACCAACCCGCCCACGGCCGCGGCCGTCAGCATGAACTCCCCCACCTTCGACGCAGACGCCCCCGGCACATGGTCCAGCCAATAGCGGATCACCGCAGGCACCACCCCCGCCGCACCATTGGTGGGGGCCGTGACAACCTGCCCACCCGCTGCGTTCTCCTCATTCACCGCCATCGCATAAAGCGACATCCAGTCGTTGATCACATGCGGCGGCGTCATGTTCAGCCCCCGCTCGGCCATCAGCGCATCATGAATGCCCTTCGCGCGCCTGCGCACCTTCAACCCGCCCGGCAGGATACCCTCCCCCGCCATCCCGCGCGTGATGCAGTCATTCATCACCTGCCAGATGCGATCCATGCCCTTGTCCAGATCGGCGTTGCTGCGAAACTTCACCTCATTCGCCCGCTTCATCTGTGCGATCGTCAGCCCTGACGCCTTGGCCATCGCCAGCATTTCATCTGCCGATTCAAACGGATAGGGAACATCCGCCCGCGCCCGCGCCTTTGCGCCGCCCGCCTCGGCCATCTCCCCCGCCGTCAGCACGAACCCGCCGCCGATGGAATAATAGGTCTCTTCCATGATCACATCGCCCTGCGCATCCGTGGCGCGCAGGATCATCCCGTTGGCATGGCCGGGCAGGGCGGGGCCATAATCGAACACCAGATCGCGACCCGGATCAAAGGCCATCTCGCCCATCCCCGGCACGTCGATCACCTTGCGCGTCTTGATATCCGCCAGCACCGCCTCGGCGCGGGCCGCGTCATAGGTCGCAGGCTCGAACCCCGCCAATCCCAGTATCGTCGCCCGGTCCGTTGCATGCCCCACCCCGGTAAAGGCCAGCGACCCGTGCAGCGAAGCCCTCAGCCCCCTGAAATGAAAGGGCGAGGCGCGCATCTTCTCCAGAAACCGCGCCCCGGCGACCATCGGCCCCATCGTATGGCTGGAAGATGGGCCAACCCCCACCTTGAACATGTCAAAGACCGAAAGGAACATGGGATCACACCTCTGGATCGGTAAAGAAACGTCCGCGCAGCCCGTTCGCCTCTGCCGCGCGCAACGTGGCAGGACGCGCCTCGCAGGCGGCGGCAACGGCATGCAGCGCGGGGAATTCCTGTGCGGAAATGGCAAGATCGGGCGCATAAGGGAAGGCCCGCATCCAGCGCAAAAGCATGGAAATGTAAATCCCCAGAACCCCCGCATGATCCGGCGACAGCCAGCTTGGCCGTGTCATTGCCACCGCTTCCAGCGCCGCCATCCGTTCCATCAACCGCACCCGCGCCGCCTCGGCCACGATCCGGGCATGCTCCTCGCTGATCCGGTAGGGATGGATCAGGTCCATCACCGCCGTGTGCAAGCCATTATTTGCAAAGACGAACCACGACAGGAACGCCCCCCGCTCCGCCACGCCCGGCAAGGGCGCCAGCCCGTGCCGCTCGCCCAGATACAGCAGGATCGCCCCCGTCTCGAACATCATCCCCTCTGGCGTCTGCATCGCAGGCACCAGCCCCATCGGATGCCGCGCCAGATGCTCCGGCGATTGCAGATCGCCCGCATCCATATCCAGAAACACCGCCTCGTAGGGCACGCCCGCCTCTTCCAGCGCAACATGCACCGCCAGATTCGCGAAATCCTGAACACCGAAAAGCCTGTACATGCGTCCCCCCGCTGAATGCCGCGCCAGAATGCGCCGCGCCACCATGCCACGTGCTGCGGAAAGCGACATCCGGAAAGCATAATCCGCACAACGGCCCGCAGATATTCACCGCCTGTTAACTCCACGCCCCCATCCTGCCCTGTGTGAGCCTCTAGAACGGAGCAGTCATGCGCGCCCTCTATCCCTTCCTCCTCCTCCTCACGGCCCCCGTCGCCGCGCAGGAGGCGGCAATCCTCCCCGCCTCCCTCCCGCCCGAAGTGACAGAGGCCATCCTCGCCCGCCCCGACCGTTTCTCCACCATGGCAACCGACCTGATTCACGGCCATGGCACGGCTGGCGCCATCACTCCCACCGCGATTGAGACGGCCATAGCGCTGGACCGCGCCTTTTTCCGGACCCGCGCCCTGCGCCCCTTCCTGGAGTCCGACCTCGACGCAGATGGCACGCTCACCACGGCCGAAGTGACGGCCCGCGCCGCCACCCTGTCACCCCCCGCCCGCGCGCGGCTGATGCGCGATCACGCTGCTGCCGACGCGGATGCCGACGGCACCCTCTCGCCCCCCGAGCTGCGCGCCCATGCCGAGGCAGAGGTCGCCCGCGCCTCCCGCCCTCTGGACGAGGGGCTCATGCGCGCCACCGCCGCCTTTGATGTGGATGCCGATGGGCAGACGGCGCTCGCCGAACTCACCCGCGCCCTTCAACCGCTTTCCGCCACAGACTGACCGCCGGGCAAGGCAACGGGTGGCAATTCACCCTTACACGACCCGCGCGCTTTGCCTATAAGCGGGCAAGGTCCGAAGGAGTTGCCCCATGCCCGCAGAGCTTTCCCCCATCGACAAGGCCAAGTTCGTCGCCGCCAAGCGCGCCACGGAATTCGTCGAAGACGGGATGAAGCTTGGCCTAGGCACAGGCTCCACCGCCGCCTGGATGGTCCGCTGCCTTGCCGAACGCATCCGCGAAGACGGGCTCAAGGTTGTCGGTGTTCCCACCTCCTCACGCACGGCGGAACTTGCCGCCTCCCTCGGCATCCCCATCGCCACGCTGGATGAGGTGAAATGGCTCGACCTCACCATCGACGGGGCCGATGAATTCGATCCCAACCTCGCGCTCATCAAGGGCGGCGGCGCTGCGCTCTTGCAGGAAAAGATCGTCGCCACCGCATCCGACCAGATGATCGTCATCGCCGACGCCGCGAAAGAGGTTACCCAGCTTGGCGCCTTCCCCCTCCCGGTCGAGGTGATCCCCTTCGGCTGGCAAACCACCAAGGCGCTGATCGAAGAAACGCTTGTCAGCCTCGATGTCCTCAACCGCGACTGCACCCTGCGCATGAATGGCGATCGCCCTCTGGTCACGGATGAGGCGAATTTCATCATCGACCTGCACCTGAAACGCATCGGCAACCCCCGCCAGCTGGCGCTGGTGCTGAACCAGATCCCCGGCGTGGTGGAAAACGGCCTGTTCATCGACATCTGCGATGTCGTTGTGATCGGCCACGGCGATGGCCGCGTCACGGTGCGCGATATCAATCAGGGAACCGAAGGCGAAGATTTCGTCGAATTCGCACCCACCGACAACATCTTCGCGGATATCGAATGACCTTCGACTACGATCTTTTCGTCATCGGCGGCGGCTCCGGCGGCGTCCGCGCCGCACGCATCGCGTCAGGTGAAGGCGGGGCGCGCGTCGGCCTGGCCGAAGAAAGCCGCATGGGTGGCACCTGCGTCATCCGGGGCTGCGTGCCGAAAAAGCTGATGGTTTTCGCCTCCGGCTTCCCTGATATGCTCGAAGATGCCGCCGCCTATGGCTGGCAGGTCAAGGCAGGCAGCTTTGACTGGCCCCGCTTCCGCACTGCGCTCGAATCCGAGCTTGACCGTCTCGAGGCCGCCTATCGCAACACGCTCACCAATGCAGGCGTCACGATCCACGACGCCCGCGCCACCGTGGTCGATCCCCATACCGTCCGGCTCTCCACGGGCGAGACATTCACCTCAAAACATATCCTGATCGCCACGGGCGGCTGGCCCTTCATCCCCGAAATTCCGGGCCGCGAGCTGGCCATCACATCGAACGAAATCTTCCACCTTGATGCGTTGCCCAAACGCGTGCTTGTCGTCGGCGGCGGCTATATCGCGTCGGAATTCGCCTGCATCCTGCACGGCCTCGGCGTGGAAACCACCCAATACTACCGCGGCGCACAGATCCTGCGCGGTTTCGATGACGAAGCCCGCGGTCACGTCGCCAACGCCATGCAGATGCGCGGGATCGCTATCCATTGCGGCACCGATGTCATCCGGCTTGAGAAAACCGCCACTGGCATCTGTGCCGTGGCCACCGATGGCACGGAACGCGAGTTCGACCTTGTCCTCTACGCCACAGGCCGCAACCCCAATGCAAAGGGCCTTGGCCTCGAAGACCTGGGCGTCAAATTCGGCCGCAATGGCCAGATCCTCGTCGACGATTATTCGCAGACCGCCGTCCCCTCGATCTTTGCCGTGGGCGATGTCACCGGTCGCGTCAACCTTACCCCCGTCGCCATACGCGAAGGTCACGCTTTCGCCGATACCGTTTTTCGCGGCATCCCCACCCGGTTCGACCACAGCCTGATCGCCTCGGCCGTCTTCACGCAGCCCGAACTTGGCAGCGTCGGCCTGTCGGAAGAGGCCGCCCGCGACCAGGAAGAGATCGAGGTTTACGCCGCCACCTTCCGCCCGATGAAGACACTTTTCGCAGGGCGGCAGGACCGCGTGCTGATGAAACTTGTCGTCAGCGCCGCTACGCGAAAGGTTCTGGGTTGCCATATCGTCGCACCGGATGCGGGCGAATTGATTCAGCTTGCCGCCATCGCCATCGGCATGGGGGCCACGAAAGAGGACTTTGACCGCACCGTTGCGGTTCATCCAACTATGTCAGAAGAACTGGTCACGATGCGCAAACCAACCCGAAAAGGCTAGACGCGGGCATTCAACTGCTTGAATTTGGCGCAGACATACACAGTTAAAGCCGGACGGCAAAAAAAGGGTACGATCAATGGCAGGAAGCGGTGGTCCTTGGGGCGGCGGCGGCGGCCCGGGCGATGATGACCGGAACGGCGGACGCGACAACGGACGCGAAAATGGCGGACGTGATCCCGGACGCGGCGCGCGCCGCCCGGGTGAGGGCGGCCCTCAGATTCCCGAAATCGACGAGATCATGAAAAAAGGTCAGGAACAGCTGCGCGTCCTGATGGGTGGTCGTGGTGGCCGTGGCCCCACGGGCGGCGGCGGCGGTGGTCGCGATCCGAACAGCCCGTTGGTTACCAAGCAGGGCCTGCTTTTGGGTGCTCTTGCCGCTGTCGGTCTCTGGGCCTTCATGTCCTTCTACACCGTTCGGCCGGAAGAACGCTCGGTCGAGCTGTTTCTGGGTGAATTCTCCAGCGTCGGCAATCCCGGTCTGAACTTCGCGCCCTGGCCCGTGATCACGGCGGAAATCGTGTCCGTCACCGGCGAACGCACCACCGATATCGGTGCCGTGGGCGATGGTGCCATCGGCGATGGCCTGATGCTGACCCGCGACCAGAACATCGTGGATATCGGCTTTCAGGTGGTCTGGAACGTGGCCGATCCCTCGGCCTTCCTCTTTAACCTCGCCGATCCCGATGACACGATCCGCGCGGTGTCCGAATCCGCGATGCGCGACATCATCGCCCGCTCGGAACTGTCGCCCATCCTCAACCGCGACCGGGGCGTGATCGCCACCGACCTTCAGGCCAATGTGCAAGCGACACTCGACAGCTATCAGGCCGGCATCAACGTGATCCGCGTCAACTTGCAGCGCGCCTCTCCTCCGGGCGAGGTGATCGACGCCTTCCGCGAAGTGCAGGCCGCCCAACAGGAACGCGAACGCCTCCAGAATGAGGCCGACGCCTACGCCAACCGCGTCACCGCCGGTGCCCGCGGTGAAGCGGCCCGCCTGCTGGAAGAGGCAGAGGCCTATCGCGCCCAGGTCGTCAACGTGGCCCAGGGTGAAGCCAGCCGCTTCCTGTCGGTCTATGAGGAATACATCAAGGCGCCGGAAGTGACCCGCCGCCGCATGTATCTGGAAACGATGGAAAAAGTTCTTGGTGGCATGAACAAGGTTATCCTTGATGGCGTGGCCAGCGGCGAAGGCGGCGGTCAGGGCGTCGTGCCCTTCCTGCCGCTGAACGAGCTTAACCGTCCGGCACCCGCTACAGGCGCGGCCGCTGCGACCGGGGGAACCAACTGATGAAAAGCGCAATCCTTCTGCCCATCGCAGCCATCATCGGCGCAACCGCGCTTTCCTCGCTCTTCATCGTCGATGAACGCGAAAAGGCGCTGGTCCTGCAATTCGGCCAGGTCAAGCAGGTCAAGGAAGATCCGGGTCTGGGCTTCAAGATCCCGCTGATCCAGGAAGTCGTCCGCTACGACGGCCGCATCCTCGGCCTGCCCACCACCCCGGTCGAAGTCACCATGCTCGACGACCGCCGTCTGGTCGTCGACGCCTTCGCCCGCTGGCGGATCGCCAACCTTGTGCAGTTCCGCGAAGCGGTCGGCGCCGGGGGCGAGGCGCAGGCCCTGCGCCGCCTCGAAGGCATCATCAACCCGGCCATCCAGCAGGTGCTGGGTTCGGTGGATTCAAGCCGCGTCCTGTCCGAGGACCGCACCGCCCTGATGAACCAGATCCGCGATATCGCCCGCCGTCAGGCGGCAAATCTGGGGATCGAGGTCATCGACGTCCGCCTCACCCGCACCGACCTGCCGGATCAGAACCTCTCGGCCACCTTCGCCCGGATGCGGGCCGAACGCGAACGCGAGGCCGCCGATGAAATCGCCCGCGGTAACGAAGCGGCACAGCGCGTGCGCGCCTCTGCGGACCGGACGGTGGTGGAACTCACCTCCGACGCGCGCCGTGAGGCCGACGTCATCCGCGGTGAGGCCGACGCCGAACGCAACGGCATCTACGCCGAAGCGTTCGGTCGCGATCCGGAGTTTTTCGCCTTCACCCGTTCGCTCACCTCCTATGAGCGCGCGCTGCAGCCGGGCAATTCCTCGATCGTGATGCAGCCCAACAGCGAATTCTTCGATTATCTGGGCTCTGACGCCGGGCGTGGCAACGCGACGGATCCGGGCATTCCCGTTCCAGCCGTTCCCGTCACGGAATGACCTGGTTTCTGCTGGGCCTCGGCCTGGTTCTGGTGATCGAGGGGCTGGCGCTTGCGCTGGCCCCTTCCCGCATAGAACAACTGCTGGCCTTCTTTGCCACCCTCTCCCCCGAACGCCGCCGCAACCTTGGCCTCGCCGCCATTGCCACAGGCGTTCTGCTGGTCTGGACGGCGCGGCGGCTGACAGACACCTTCTAGCGCCCCTTGCGCCTGTCCCTGCGCCTCTTGAAACAATCCGCCCAAAGGGTTCACATGCTGTTGAGACGGCGCGACGCGGTTTGCATTGCAATCCGCACCACCTACCTGATGATCACAAGCGTGCTCCGCCGTGCCGGCCAATGGCAGCGCGGCACCGCCAAACGAAAGGAGTTCGGAGTGCATCCCACCGTTCTGTCCCCACAGGCCCGCGCCCAAACCGCGCAGCGCCCAATCCCCCGTGTGTTTCTGGCCCTTGCGCTCGGCCTGTCGCTTGCGCTGGGTTCGGCGCTTGACGCCCGTGCCCAATCTGCCCCCGACAGCTTTGCCGACCTGGCACAGACGATCAGCCCCTCGGTGGTGAACATCACCACCTCTGCCGTGGTCGCCGCCCCCACTGGCAACGGCCCCATGGTCCCCGAAGGATCCCCGTTCGAGGATTTCTTCCGCGATTTCATGCCCCCGAACGGTGAAGGCGGCCCGCAGGAACCCCGCCGGTCCGAGGCGCTGGGCTCCGGCTTCGTCATCTCCGAGGACGGCTTCATCGTCACCAACAACCACGTCATCGAAGGCGCGGATGAGATCGAGATCGAATTCTTTTCGGGCGACCGCCTGAAAGCCGAACTCGTCGGCACCGACCCCAAGACCGACATCGCGCTGCTCAAGGTCACATCCGACGAACCGCTTCCCTTCGTGCAGTTCGGCAATTCCGATCTGATGCGCGTGGGTGATTGGGTCATGGCGATGGGCAACCCGCTGGGGCAGGGCTTCTCGGTCAGCGCGGGCATCGTCTCGGCCCGTGGCCGCGAACTGTCGGGCACCTATGACGATTACATCCAGACCGACGCCGCCATCAACCGTGGCAACTCGGGCGGTCCGCTGTTCAACATGGACGGTCAGGTGATCGGCGTGAACACCGCCATCCTGTCGCCCAACGGCGGCTCCATCGGGATCGGCTTCTCCATGGCCTCCAACGTGGTGACCAAGGTCGTCGACCAACTGCGCGAATTCGGCGAAACCCGCCGCGGCTGGCTGGGTGTGCGCATCCAGGATGTCACCCCCGACGTGGCCGAGGCAATGGGGCTTGAGGTTGCCGCAGGCGCGCTCATCACCGATGTGCCGGACGGTCCCGCCAAGGATGGCGGCATGCAGGCGGGTGACGTGATCACCACCTTCGACGGCAAGGAAATCGGATCGGTCCGTGACCTGACCCGTCAGGTGGCCGACAGCCCGGTCGGCGCTGCCGTCCCGGTCATCGTCCTGCGCGACGGCGAAACCACGACCCTGTCCATCACCCTTGGTCGCCGCGAAGAGGCCGAGGCGGCCGAGGTTGTCCCCGCTGCCGCAGATCCGCAGCAAGACCCGGCCGAGCTGAAACTTCTGGGCCTCACCCTTGCGCCGCTGACGCCGGAAACCGCTGCCGAACTCGGCATGCCGGATGATGCCAAAGGTCTGGCCGTCACCGCCGTCGACACCCTGTCCGAGGCCTATAGCAAAGGCCTGCGCGAAGGTGACGTGATCACCGAGGCTGGGCAACAGCCCGTGGAACGCCTTGCCGATCTCGAAGATCGGGTGACCGAGGCGCGCGATGCTGGCCGCAAATCGCTCCTGCTGCTGGTCCGGCGCGCGGGCGATCCGCGTTTCGTCGCGCTCTCGGTCGATGAGGCAGCAGCCGAAGAAAACGCGCCCGCCGAGCAATAATCAGCGCAAACCGTGAACCTGAGGGGCGGCAGCGCAACCTGCCGCCCCTTTGCTATCCGATCTCGTGCAGCAGCCGGGTGCGAAAGCTTTCCATCCATTCCGCCCGCTCTGCCGCGATCCGCCGCCCCGCCGCCGTCTGCATCGCGGCGGCCACGGGGAACAGCTTCACCTCCAGATGATCCAGTGCGAACCGCCGGTCATCCAGCGCCCGCTCCGTCGCCAGCGGATCGACGGCATCAAACAGCGCTCCCCCCATCTGCCCTGCAATCAGGAACATCCGCGCAAGGCCAATCGCCCCCAGCGCCTCCAGCCGATCCGCATCCTGCAGGATGCGCGCCTCAACCGTTTCCGGTGCGATCCCGGCGGAAAAGCTGTGTGCCGCAATGGCATGATGCACCGCCGCCAAACGCCCCTCGTCAAACCCCATCGCGGCCAGTTCCCGCACCGCCAGATCGGCCGATCGGCGCGAGGCTTGCGCACGATCAGGGCTGTCCTTTGGCAGGTTCACCGCATCGTGGAAATAGGCCGCTACTGCCAGCACATCGCCATCCGCCCCCGGCTCGTCCAGTGCGATCAGCCGGCAACTCTTCCAGACCCGGTCCAGATGGCCCAGATCATGCGCTCCGTCCGAAGCCCCCTCCCACAGCGCGGCCATGCGCTCGCGGGCCCGGCCCGCCCAAACGCTCACAACTCCTCCAGCGCGGTGGGCAGCAGCCCCAATTCCCGCGCCGCCGCCAGCGACAGGCGCGCACTGTCCAGCCCCCGCTCGGTCTGATACCGCCGCACCGCATCGCGCGTGCCCGCATCCATCTGCCCGGTCACTTCCAGCGTGTAATAACCCCGCGCCTTCAGCGCCCGCTGCAGCGATGCCACGAAACCCACCGTGTAATCCGCAGGGCAGGGCGCGCGGAACCACACCTCCTCGCGGTCCTGCAGGATGCGGGTGCGCGTATCGGTACGATAGCTGGCCTGGGCCAGCACAGTGCCATCCTCGGCCCGCGCTTCAGGTGTCACCACCACCTGTTCCGTCACCGTCTCGATCACCGCAGGCGTCACGTCGCTTTCCCAGCAGGCGCCTTCGGGCAGTGCGGGCGGTCCGGGCCGATCCAGCCGCACGATCTCGCGCGCAAGGTCGCTGCTGAGGGGGGCCTTTGGCACACCCGCCGTCTGGCAGGCACAAAGCACCACCAGCATCAGACCCGTCGCGATGGCTGTTCTCTGCATAGGCCTCATGTCCTGCCCGCCCGGTTTGCCCGGATCACGGCGCAGCATAGCGGCATTTCCCCCGCCCCGAAACCCCGCCCCGAAACCCCGCCCCGAAACCCCGTATCCCGAAACCCCGCGCTCAGGGCTGATCGCCCGCCCGCACCCCGTCATGGCGGAAATCGGGGCGCAGCAACTGGTCCAGCATCGGCGACAGATCCTCAATCACCTCGGCCACCACATGCACCACGCCTGCGTCGCGCTGCAACTTGCCCGTCACCCGCAGCATCCGCCCGGCAATCACCGCACGGCGAAAGCGTTCATAAACATTGGCCCAAACCACCACATTGCAGGTGCCGGTCTCATCCTCCAGCGTCACAAAGATCACCCCCTTCGCCGTGCCGGGCCGCTGCCGCAGCAGCACCAGCCCCGCCACACAGACCCGCGCACCCACAGGCGGTTCATCCAGCCGCGCCGCCACCAGCGCGGCAGGCGGGCGCGGCCATGTGCCGGGCCGCGTCGTGGGCACCAGCCAATCCGACAGCGCGCGCAGGGCAGGATCAGGGGATCGCGGGGCAGGGTAAGACATAAGAACAAAAATAGAACATTTGCCGGATTTGGCAAGCCACCCGTTCCCATCCGCCGCGTCATCCGCCCCACTGGCAAAGGCCCCCGAAATCGCCTATGTCAGCGGTCAGCAACGCACATCTGGCGCAACGGGCAGGGTAGAATGGCGAAGATCACCTATGTGGAACACGGCGGCAAGGAACATGTGGTCGAGGTCGCGAATGGCCTGACCGTTATGGAAGGCGCCCGCGACAACGGCATCCCGGGGATCGAGGCTGATTGCGGCGGCGCCTGCGCCTGCTCCACCTGCCATGTATATGTCGATCCGGCCTGGGTGGACAAACTGCCAAAGAAGGACAGCATGGAAGAAGACATGCTCGATTTCGCCTGGAACCCCGATCCGGCCCGCTCGCGCCTGACCTGCCAGCTGAAAGTGTCCGACGCACTGGATGGTCTGCGCGTGCAGATGCCAGAAAAGCAGATCTGACAAAACAGCCCTGACCCGGCCGGGTCGCGCAAGGCGCGGCCCGGTCAAAGCATCAGCAGCGCCGCCTCGTCACGGCTTGCGCAGGGCCGCGCGGTTCCGCCCAGCAGCGTGCCTTCCCAGAAGGCACGTCCTATATCCGGAAACACCACCGCCAGTTCTGCCATCGTCTCGGGCGCAAGCGCCTCTGCATCCTGCGCAAAGGGGTGATAGCTCTCGGTCGCAGCGCCTTCGGCAAAGATGATCTGATGTCGGTCAAACAACAGGTGGAAATACTCCACCCGCGCCATCGGCACGACCCGCACCTGATCGACGTCCACAAGATCCATCGCCGCTACCAGAATCTCCGGCTCTCCGGTCAGCAATTCCGCGCGCCAGCCCGATATCACCATCCGATGATGCGGTGACACCCGCACAGGCCGCATATTTCCCAGCACGCCGGTCGCAAACTCCACCGGGGCCAGCGTCCCGCGCCCGTCCACCACCTTGGAAAGCACCCGGCGCACCGGCTGCAACCCATGATCCATCGTCTCGATCATCATGCCGTCGCGCAGATCCTCAACCGCGACAAACCCCGCCGCCGTCTCGACCCGCGTCCCCTGCGCAAAACAGGCCAGTTTCGTATTCTGAAACACCCGCTCGGCCACGGCCAGCGCCGCATCCACCCGCGTCACACACATCACACCACCTATTCACTCCACACACCCAAGATTTCGTACTCGAATGTGTTCTCAATAGGGCAACTATGCACCCTCCGCAGGGTAGATTGTAAACAAATCCGGACAATTGTGCAGCAATGCAGCGGTATCAGTTGGCCTTGCGTGCCGGCAAAAAGGGCAGGGGGGCCACGGGAACCCCGTCCTCCAGCAGCTTCTTCGCCTCATCCAGCCGCGCCTCGCCATAGATCGCGCGTTCCGGTGCCTCGCCCGCATGCATGCGCCGCGCCTCGGCAGCAAAGTTCATCCCCACATAGTCAGAGTTTTCCTCGACCTGCCGCCGCAGCGCCGCCAGCGCCGCCTCAAGTTCCGTGGCAGGCGCGTCCAGCGAAGGCCGCGCAGGCACGCCCGGCTCGCCCCGTGGGGCCGCCACGCTCGGGGCCATCAGCGCCTTCTCCACCTCCGACGATCCGCAGACCGGGCAGGCCACATGCCCCGCCGCCTTCAGCGTGTCAAACGCGCCGCCCGACGGGAACCAGCTGTCAAAGCTGTGGTTCTTGGCGCATTTCAGGCTGAAGCGGATCATCGCAGATCACCGGGTTTCAAGGTGCAGTCTCGTCTCATCCATTCGACCTATGCAGATCGGTCCGGAAATCAAGCCACGCGTCACGGCGCGCGTTCAGGCCCCGGTCCCTGCCGTGGCCTGGGTCAGCATTGCAGGATCATGCGCCAGCGTCTGAAAAAGCGCACGCAATTCCGGCTCTGCCACCAACTTCGCGGCCTTGTCAGCCCCGAACCAGCGGCGGCGGCGTTCCTTGCGTTCTGGAAACCGCGCGGCCAGTGCCTCTACCCGCAACGGAAAGACAGAAACCGCACAAGGCAACGCCGCTTTTGCACCGCGCAGCTTGTCATAAGTGTACAGGCCCAGCGCGTCCTGCCCTTCCTGCCCGCGCACCCCAGCCTCTTCCCAGGCCTCCTGCGCGGCCGATTCCGCCGGGCTCTTTCCCGCCACAGGCCATCCCTTCGGAATGACCCAACGCCCGGTATCGCGGCTGGTGATCAGCAGAACCTCGACACGCCCGCGATGCATGCGCCAGCACAGCGCAGCAAACTGATTGCGCGGTCCGTCCTCCCCCATGGAAAGGAATTGGCTGGTCTGGCTCCGTTTCATCTGCTCGCCCGATTTTTCAACCCGGTTGAACCCCCGGATCGCTGCTTAGTTCCATTATATGGCACCGCGCCCCTGGAAATTCCATTAGGACAGTGGTTTTCTTGCGGATTTTACATGGTTTTCTAGTGATTTTGTCGGCACCATGCCGCTTACGACAGCATTTCGCGCCCTTGCCGCCACTAACCTGCGCTCAGCGCTGCGTTGACCTCTGCCCGCCCCGCCTTATCTTGCATACGACCACTTGCAGCCCAGCCATTTTCAGGAAGCCGCGATGCGCCTTTTCCGCCGTGCCAGATCCGCCGCTCTCGCGTTCCCCATGCTGGCCCTGCTGCCGGCCGCAGCGCTGGCCGGGTTCAGCTTTCCCTCGATCGACGGCGGCACGATCGACCTTGATGCCTTCAAGGGGCAGCCGGTTCTGGTGGTCAACACCGCCTCACTCTGCGGCTTTGCCGCGCAATTCGATGATCTGCAGGCGCTGCATGACGAATACGCCACCCGTGGCCTTGTCGTCCTTGCCGTGCCGTCGGACGATTTCCGCCAGGAACTTGCCTCCGCCGAAGAGGTCAAGGAATTCTGCGCCGTCAACTTTGATCTGACCATCCCGATGACTGACATCACCCCTGTCCGTGGCGCTGCGGCGCATCCCTTCTATCAATGGCTCGCCCAAACCGAAGGGTTCGAACCCAACTGGAACTTCAACAAGGTTCTGCTCGATGGCGACGGTGCAGTCGTCGCCACCTGGGGCAGCGTGATGCGTCCGACCGCCGCCCCCGTCGTGCAAAAGATCGAAGCCCTGCTGCCGTGACACCACCCGCTCCGGCGGCCCTGCCGGGGCCGCTCTTTCTCGGCTCGGGCATCTATCGCGGCTCCTCTTACGGGACGACCCATCCCCTCCGCGTGCCCCGGGTCTCCACCGTGATGGATCTCGCCCGCGCCCTTGGCTGGCTGCCGCCCGATCGTTTCCGCCAAAGCCCCCGCGCCAAGCCTGCCGCGCTGACCACCTACCACACCCCCGCCTATGTCGCGGCCCTGCAGCGGGCCGAAGAAACGGGGCAGGTCGATCCCGAAACCCGCGCCCGCCACCATCTTGGCACCACCTCCAACCCCATCTTCCCGGAAATGTTCCGCCGCCCCGCCACAGGCGCCGGGGGCGTCATCCTTGCCGCCGAACTGCTCGCAACCCATGCAGCAGGCGCGATCCATGTTCCCGGCGGCGGCACCCATCACGGCCTGCCAGACCGCGCCAACGGCTTTTGCTACCTCAACGACCCTGTCCTCGCGCTGATGGCGTTCCGCCATGCCGGGCTGCAACGGGTTGCCTATATCGATATCGACGCCCATCATCCCGATGGCGTGGAACCCGCCTTCGCGGGCGATTCTGACATGCTGATGATCTCGGTCCATGAAGAAAACCGCTGGCCCTTCACCGGGGCCCTCACCGATGATGCGGGCGGCAATGCCTTCAACCTCCCCGTCCCCCGCGGCTTCAACGACACCGAATTCCGCGCGGCGCTCCACGGCCTGATCCTCCCCCGCCTCGCCGCCCACCGCCCACAGGCCATCGTCCTTCAGGCCGGGGCCGACTCCCTGCTCGAAGATCCCCTCTCCCGCCTCGCCCTTTCCAATCGGGCCTATGTCGAGGCGCTCACCGAAATCCGCCCCCTCTCCCCCCGCCTCCTGCTGCTAGGCGGCGGCGGCTACAACCCGTGGTCCGTGGGGCGGTGCTGGACGGCGCTCTGGGCGACGCTCAACAGCCTTGAAATCCCGGACCGCCTGCCTGACGATGCCGCGGCCGTCCTGCGCGCCCTGTCGTGGAACGGCGGCACCCGTCCTCCCCCGGAACCGCACATGCTCGCCACCCTCCTTGACCCCCCCCGCGAA
>CALRMS020000044.1:0-36477 GCA_943369275.1 Rhodobacter maris
GATGAAGATCACCATGCAGTTGCTGCGCCCGATGCTGGCGGTCAGCTTGCGCATGGCCTGGCTCATCAGGCGGGCCTGGCTGCCCATCTGCATGTCGCCCATGTCACCCTCGATCTCGGCCTTCGGCGTCAGCGCCGCCACCGAATCGACCACGATCAGGCTCACCGCACCCGACCGGACCAGCGTGTCGACGATCTCCAGCGCCTGTTCGCCCGTGTCTGGCTGGCTGATCAGCAATTCGTCCAGATCCACGCCCAACTTCTTGGCATATTGCGGGTCCAGCGCGTGCTCTGCGTCAACAAATGCGCAAACGCCGCCCTTCTTCTGTTCTTCCGCCACCACATGCAAAGTCAACGTCGTCTTGCCCGAAGACTCCGGCCCAAAGATCTCGATGATCCGCCCCTTGGGCAGCCCACCGATTCCCAACGCGATGTCCAGACCCAGCGATCCTGTCGACGTCGCCTCGATGTCCATCTGCGGGCTGTCCTTGCCCAGCTTCATGATCGAACCCTTGCCGAACTGGCGTTCAATCTGTGCCAGCGCGCTTTCCAGCGCCTTTGCCTTGTCCATTTCGCGCTTCCCGTTCAAATCGAGGAGGTTCGCCACCGCCATGTCCGTCTCCTTATTTCACAGCCGCGACCGGGCGGCAATTGCTGCGCTTGTTCCCCAAGTGTTCTCATGTTTATGAGCACAAAGGAAGAACATTTCAATCAAATTCGAACTCCCCCACTCTCTCAGCCAAAAGTTAAGGTCAGGTTACCGGATGCGCAGGGGTCTCGCCTACGGGCGCGCCCTTGTGTAGAAGGCCCGAGCCAAGGTCAGGGGTGTTTCATGCTGGTTTTCTGGGAACAACGTTTAGCCATTCTCGCCACACCCAAGACAGGGTCCACAGCGATCGAGGCCGCGCTCGATTCGATGGCCACCATGTCGATCCAGCGCCCGCCGGTTCTGAAACACACTCCGGTGCAACGCTTTCATCGGTTCATCGGCCCGTATCTCGAGGCGACATCGGGCCATTCCTTCACGGTCGTGGCCCTGATGCGCGAGCCGCGCGATTGGCTGGGTTCGTGGTATCGGTATCGGCAGCGCGATGACATCGCCGATCACGCGAATTCGACGCGCGGGATAAGCTTCGATCAGTTCGTCAACGCGTGGTGCGACGATCCGCAACCAGACTTTGCGGCGGTAGGCTCTCAGGCGCGGTTTCTGCAGCCAAAGGCGGAAAAGGGCGTCGATCATCTGTTTCGCTATGAAGAGATCGAAACCTTCGTCCATTTCCTTGAGGATCGGTTGGGATGCGAAATCATCCTGCCCCGTCTCAATGTCTCGCCCACCGCAGCGATGGACCTCTCCCCCGCGACCGAGGCACGTCTGCGCAAGGCCGCGGCGCGGGACTTTGCGCTCTATGAGACGTTGCAACCGTTGCCGGGTTGACGGGCGCATCTGTCAGGCTGCGATTTGCGCCTGAACTGTCTCTGTCAACTCGGCAAGCGAGAACGGCTTGGGCAGAAAGACGGAGTTCGGGATTCGCGCCTGTACATCCGTCAGCGCCTCCTCGGCATAGCCGGAAATGAACACCGTCCGCACTGCGGGCCTTTGCTGCAGTGCCTGGCGCACCCATCCGGGGCCGTCCAGACCGGGCATCACCACATCGGTGACAAAGACATCCACATGCAGCGCCGCATCCTGCAACAATTCCAGCGCTTCCTCTGCGCTGGCGGCTTCCAGTACCGAATGACCACGCAGCCGCAGGGCGCGGGCGGCAAAGGTGCGCACGGGCGCCTCATCCTCCACCAGCAGGACCACCGCATCCGATCGCCGCGCCATGCGCCGTGGTGCTGTAGCGGGCCGTTCCGTACCCGCATCGGCGCAGAGCGGGAACCACAGTTCGAACTCCGTCCCCTCGCCCGGTGTGGAGCGGACAAAGACAAACCCACCCGATTGCTTCACGATTCCATAGACGGTCGACAGACCCAGCCCCGTCCCCTCACCCAACCGCTTTGTGGTGAAGAAAGGCTCAAAAATCTTGTCCATCCATTCCGGAGGGATGCCAGTGCCGCTGTCACGGACGGAAATCACCACATGCCGTCCGCGCGGCACCACGGCGCGCGCGCGATGCACCTCTTGCTCCAGCGTCACGATCCGGGTTTCGATCTGAACGACGCCCCCCTCGGGCATGGCATCGCGGGCATTTACCACAAGATTCATGATTACCTGTTCCAGCTGTCGCCGATCAGCCCGGATTGCGGCCGGCGCGCGTGCATGAATCAGGTCCAAACCCACTTTCTCGCCCACCAGACGGTTCAGAAGATGGGTCAGTTCCGCCAGCGTGTCCTGCAAATCTATCCGCTCAGGCTTCAGTGTCTGCTTGCGCGAAAAAGCCAGCAACTGCGATACCAGTGCCGCCGCGCGATTGGCGTTCTGGCGGATCTGGATCAGGTCCGGGTGGTCTGGGTCATCGCTTCTGTGGCGCAACAGCAGCAGGTCGCAATGACCGGAAATTGCCGTCAACAGGTTGTTGAAATCATGCGCAATTCCACCCGCCAACTGACCGATGGCCTGCATCTTCTGGCCCTGCACGAACTGCGCCTCCAGCCGTTTCAGCGCCGTGGTGTCCTGCAGGATGGCCAGTGCGCCCCCCTGCCCGTCCGGCTGCAGCGTCACCTGCAGGAAACGCTCACCCTCTTCAGGTCGCACGTCCCCACGCAGGCCCACCATTTCAGACCCTCCGGGAAGGCGCCCGGCGGATACGTCGACGATCCAGTCCCGCACCGGGCGGCCGAGATCAACAAACAGTCGCGAAGGTTCGGGCAGGTCACCCGGACGAAGATCCAGCAGACTGCGCGCCTCTGGATTGGCCTGAACCAACCCGCCTTCGGCATTGAATTGCAGCAAAGGCACGGCAAGACCGTCGATCCGCAAACCCGGACCGGGCGGTGAATCCACCATGGCGGGTGCGGCGGACCATAGCTTTTTCCTGCGCTGAACAAGCCGCATGCGGATCACGGCGGATACAACCGCCGCCGCAACCACCAACAGCAAACCCGCGCCGAACAACGCTGGGGGGGCAGTGGCCAGAAGCCCTGCAATCAATGCGACAATCGCCACAACAAGCAGCAACCGCGCCGCCATCGACAGTTGGGCCGACCAATGCGCAAACACTTCAATCTGGGCGCGAATACTCTGCATTCCACGCAAAGTGCGGCCAAAACGTTAAGAAATCGCTAATGCGGCCGGGATCGGTGAAAGGTCCCCTACACCCTGCGCATAACCGCACAATAGAACCCGTCACCACCCTCCAGCGGTGTGAACCGCCGCTCCGCCACAAGGCGCAGACCGGGTTGCCGCGCCATCATCGCGGCGACCTGCGCGCCGTTCTCTGCCTCGATCATAGAACAGGTCGCATAGCCCAGCACCCCGCCCGGCCCCAGCATGCCCGCCGCCCGATCCATGATCGCGGCTTGCATTTCAAGCAAGGCCTCCAGCCGGGCCGGGGTCAGCGCCCATTTCCCTTCCGGATCGCGTCGCCAGCTGCCCGAACCAGAACAGGGAACATCCGTCAAGATCAGGTCATAAGGGCCTGTTTTTTCTGGATGATCCACGATGCTCACCGCCGCGCCTGCACGCCCGGCCCGGGCGGGCAGATCGGCCATGCGCCGCCTTTCGGCATCATGTGCAAACAGCCGCAGCCGCGCTCGCGCGGCCATGGCCAAGGTCTTGCCCCCGCCCCCCGCGCATAGATCCAGCACCGCCATGCCGTCGCGCAGCGGTAGCATTTCCACCACCGCCTGCGAGGCTGCATCCTGCAGCTCAACCATCCCGTCCAGATAGGCCGCCGTGGCCTGCACCCGCCGCGCCCCGGCCCGCACCTCCAGCGCCGAACTGGCCAGCGGATGCGCCACCGCCTCCACCCCTTCTTCTGCCAACGCCTGCACGGCCGCCTCCCGCGTGGTCCGTGCCAGATTGACCCGCAGGAAAACCGGTGCGCGCGCCTGCATGGCCTGCATCACCGCCGGAAAATCCGCGCCCAATCCCGCGCTTAGCGGTGGCGCAAGCCAGTCAGGACAGTCTAACGCAGCATTGCCCTCCGGCACTTGCCCCGCTTCGTCCAACTGGGCCGGCGCGGGCGCATGACCCTGCCCATCGAACAACGCCGCCTGCCCGGCCTTCCGCGCCCAGCCCAGAACCAGCCCGCGCCCTGTATCCGCCCCACCCAACGCCGCACAGGAACGCTTTTGCCGCAGCACATCGAACACGATGTCGCGCACAGCCGCCCTGTCCCCCGACCCGGCATAGCGGCTGGACCGGCCCCAGTTCGTCAGCGCCACTTCTGCCGGTTGCCCGGCCTGAACCTTGTCCAGCACGCCAATCGCCGCCGCCAACCGTGCACCGGGCGTCATGCCTTGCGCTCCTGCAGGATGTTGCCGCCATCCACCACGATCACAGCACCGTTCACGTAAGACGCCGCATCAGATGCCAGAAACTCCACCACTGCCGCCACCTCATCCGGGGTTCCCGCACGCCCCGGCGGGGTTGCCCGCGCAGCGATACGCTCCTCATCGGTCGCGGCCTCTGTTGCCACCCAGCCGGGCGCCACGGCATTGACCGTCACCCCCGCCCGCGCCACCTCAAGCGCCAGCGCATGGGTCAGCCCCACCATTCCGGCCTTGGCCGTGGAATAGGCCGCCTCGCCGGGGTTGGAAACATAGGGGCCGGTCACGCTGGCCATCATCACCACCCGGCCATACCCGCGCGCCGCCATTCCGGGCAGAAAGGCCCGCGTGACCAGAACAGCCGTCGTCAGCGATGCATCCATAGCCCGTCGCCATTGATCAGGGTCCATGTCCAGAAAGTTGACCTGCTCTGCCGGGGCCTCCACCGATCCCATACCGGCATTGTTCACCAGAACGTCGACCGGCCCAACCGCATCGGCCAGACGCGCCACCTGTTCCGGTTCTGTAAGGTCGGCAACATGGGCCGTGACGTTCAGCCCCTCGGCAATCAGTTCCGCCGCACGCAGATGTATACGCCCCGTTGTGGCACAGATGGCCACCTGCGCCCCGCCGCGCACCAGGCGCCGCGCCGTGGCAAAGCCGATCCCCCCGGGCGCCTCGGCCCCGGTCACCAGCACCTTGCGCTGCCCTGTCATGCCCTGCCTCCACGCCCGTTCGCCGCGGACCATAGGCAAAGGCGGCCGGATTCACCAGAACCCGGCCGCCAGATTGTCACTTCACATGTGGCTGCGGACTACTCCGCCTGATCCGCCGGTTTCGCGTTCAACATCCCGTATTTCTCGGCCCCGAGCCGGTCATACAGCCCGATCTGTGTTTCCAGAAAACCGATGTGGCCCTCCTCATCGGCGATCAGCTCATCAAACAGGCTGCGCGTCACGAAATCGCCCACCGCATCGCAATGCCGCCGCGCCTCGATATACAGCGTGCGCGCCTCATGCTCGGCCGCCAGATCCGCCTCCAGCGTTTCGCGCAAATCCTGCCCTATCCGCAACGGATCGAGCTTTTGCAGATTCGGATGCCCTTCCAGAAAGATGATCCGCGCGATCAGCTTGTCGGCATGGTGCATCTCCTCGATGCTTTCCGCGCGGGATTTGGCGGCCAGATGCCCATATCCCCAATCTTCCTGCAGCCGGAAATGCAGCCAGTATTGGCTGACAGCCGTCAATTCCGACCGAAGCGCCGCGTTCAGAAACTCAATTACCTTGGGATCGCCCTTCATGGTGCTGTCCTTGCCTGAAATCTGGATTGATATGCCTGGACTTCGCCCGCAGCAGCGGCGGCGTCGTGGGTACCCCAAGGCTGGCACAGTGGCGCATGGTGTCAAGCATCAGCGGCATACACCCGCCGCAATCCGCACGTTTGCCAAGCGCGTGATAGATTTTCCCGGGCGTGATGATCGTGTCAGGGTCGGCGCGGCGCATCCAATCAATGGCGGCGCGGATATCGTGATCGGAAATTCCGGTGCAGTGACAAACGATCATGCGGGCTGCCTCACTTCGTCAGGATCAGTTTTCCCAGCCGCGTGATGCGCAGGACATAGACCTCTCCCTGATGCATCAGGCGCGCCAGACTTCCCCCAGCGGTCAGGGACAGCACGTCATGGACGGGCACATCGGTGGGTGTGTCTGGGCTGGTCGGGTGCGGGCGTTCGGTCATCACGGGTCTGGATCAGGAAAAGATGCATGGCGCGCGGCATTGTACTACCGCCGCCCCATTACCTTAGTGATTTCGTAGGTTTTGTAAAGTTGACAAAAGCACTAAGAAACAGACCAAACGCCATCTCCGGAAAAAATTTGCCATCAGCCCGAAAAAGCCCGGAATAACCGCTTCCCTTCCACGTTGTCGTGCCGGATCAAGAGCCTTGCCGAAAGGATGCCGCATGACCGAACGCTTTCGACAGGACCTCGTGAACCTTGTCCCGAAACTGCGCCGCTTCGCCTATAGCCTGACTGGCAACCGGCAAGATGGCGACGATCTGGTTCAAGCGGCCTGCGAAAAAGCCCTGCGCAATGCCGCTCAGTTTCAAGATGGCACCCGGATGGACAGCTGGATGTATCGCATCATCCAGACGCTCTGGATCGATGATCGCCGCCGCGCCAGCCGCCGGGGCACAACGCTCGATCCCGATGACGCCCATCTCAGCGATGAGGGAAAGGCCGCCAGCCTGCCGGAAGACCGCATGATGCTGGCCCAGACCCGCGCCGCCATGGCCGACCTGCCAGAGCCGCAACGCGCCGTATTGGCGCTGGTCGCCATCGAAGGTCTCAGCTACCGCGAAGCTGCCGAAACGCTTGATATCCCTGTCGGCACCGTGATGAGCCGCCTGTCCCGCGCCCGTGAGGCGCTTTTGCCGAAACTCGGCCTCAGCCATGGACCGCGTCAATGACCGCCCAACCCCAGATTGACCGCACCCGCCTTGCCGCCTTTGTCGATGGGGAACTGTCGCCGGAAGAGGCCGCCGCCGTGGTGATGCACCTTGCCGATCATCCTGCCGATCAGGCCTATGTCGATGATCTGTTCGCCACCAACGCGGCGCTGGCAAAGGCTTTCGCGGCCCCCCTGTCGGAACCCGTTCCCACCGCCATACGCGCGGTGCTGCAGGCAGACCCTGCCCCGGCGCAGGTCATCCCCTTTCGACCACGCGCGCGCCCGGCCCTGATCGCGGGTGGCGCGGCCCTTGCCGCCAGCTTGGTTGCCGCGCTCGTGCTGTTTCGCCCGGCTGAACCGCTGACCCTTGCCCTCGGCCCGGTGACCGCAGGCTCACCCCTCGCACAGGCGCTCGACACCCTTCCCTCCGGCTCCCCGTTCACCGAAACGGATAGCCGCGATCTGATGATCCTCGCCACGCTGCCCACCGACACCGGCCCCTGCCGCGAGGTCGAGGTCATCGATCGCAGCGCCGCCCAGATCGAAATCGCACTCGCTTGCCACAATCAGAACACCGGCTGGCAGATCGAGGTGGTGTTGAAGGAAGCGCTGCCCACGGCTGACGGGCAAGGTGGATTTACGACTGCCGAAGGCGCGGCGGCGCAGGGGCTTTCCTCCTTTCTTGACCAGCGCGGCGCAGGCCTTGCGCTTTCGCCCGAGGCAGAGGCGGATCTGATCGCCAAAGGCTGGGCCGAATGATGCGCCCACAGTCACAGGCGCGTGAGGTTGCAAGGGGGCGGGAATAAAACCCGCCCCTTTTCGTTGTCTCTATACGAAACGGCCAAATGGCCCGAACTTCAGGAGAGAGACATGAAAGCCATCACCACAACCGCAGCAGCCGCTTTCGCCGCTCTGGCCCCCCTCACCGCGCAGGCGGGCCTTGCGGCCCCGTCGATGATCGCCCCCACGGCGCTGTCGCAGCACACAGGCGATGTGCAGCCCGTTTTCCTGGATTTGTCTCAGGTCGAAGCCGACATGCTGCGCCTGCTGCGCGGCAATGGCGGCAATAGCCGGGGTGGAAACGGCGGCGACAGCAACGGCGATAACAGCCGGGATGGCAACGGCGGCGACAGCAATGGCAGCAACAGCTTCGGGTCGAATGGTGGAAACAGCGGCAGCTCGAACGGCGGCAACAGCAACGGTGCCAACAGCGGCGGCAATGGCGGCGACAGCAACGGCGGCGACAGCTGATTTCTGCATCGATACAGGCAAGAAGGACAAGGAAACGCCGGCCCATCGGGCCGGCGTTTCCCCCAATCCACCGACGCGGGTGCATTCGTGATCTGACGCGCAGTGTCAGGCACCCAAACCGCCCACAACCTTGACCTGCACGCTTCCCGAGTTGAAAAAGGCCCCACCGTTCCGGCGGGGCCTTTCTGTATTTCCGTCCAGCCGACTCTGCTATTTCATCGGCAATTCACAGATCGCCGAAGCCTCCAAAAGACCCGCGCCGAATACATCATCCGGCCCTTCCGCCCCCAGATCGCGGGCCTGGGCCTTCAACCCCGCGGCCACTTCATCAGGCGTCAACGCCGGGTTCTGCGACAGCATGACCGCCGCCGCCGCCGTGACAAAGGGCACAGCATAGGATGTGCCCGTCTTGCCCCGCGCCCCCTTGATCGACGTTGCTGCAAGCAACCCCACACCCGGTGCCGCAAGATCGATATGCTCACCCCGTTGCGCCCCGCGATAGACACGCCCGCGTGCATCCACTGCCGTCACCGCCAGAACAGAAGGATGCGCCGCGGGCCAGGCGGGCGGAGCATCCGGCCCGGCGTTCCCCGCCGCCGCCACGATCACCGCGCCTTCCGGACCCGCCATGGCATCCAGCGCCGCTTGCAACACCCCGTTCTCCGGCCCGGCCAGCGACAGGTTCATAACCCGCACGCCCCGCCCGCGCAGCAGATCCAGCCCCCGCAACAGCGACGGCACATCGGCCCGCTCATCCCCGGCCACGTCCGAAAACACATCCACCGCGATCACCTCGGCCTCAGGGATAAGCCCCGGCACCCGGCTTTCCTCGGCCCCCACCAGCAGTGATGTCACCGCCGTGCCATGGACCGCCGCCGAAGGGTCTAACGCGTCATCGGCCAGCCGCACCACCTCCAGCCGCGCGCCGGTCAGAATGTCATGCCCTGCATTCACGCCGGTATCGATCACCCCTATGGACACCTGCACCCGGCAGGCCTCGATCCGCTCAACCGGCCAGCCGACAAGGTCCAGCGCCGGGCAGTTTTCATGCCCACAGGCCGCTTCCGCATCGGGCATCTCTGCCCCTTGCCCGGCGCGGTAAAAGTGGTTGAAATCCGCATCCTCTCCACCCGGCAGTGCCCGCACCCGCGCGCGCCCCGCCTCCAGCCCAAGCACGCCGGGCACCCGCAACCGCGTCAGGCGCAACCCGAAACTGGCCAGATCCTCTTCCGAGATCACCTCAAACCCCTCGCCTTGCAGCACTGTCAGCGCTTCGGGCGAAAGATCGCTCACAACCACCTCATCCGGTGCCGCCAGCGGTGGAGGCGGCAGCGACGTTGCACCCGCCCGTTGCCGCTGCTGGCGGCGCGGCGCGTCATCGGACCCGCCGCCATTGCTGACCCCGCTCCCGGAACCTGAGCCAGACCCGGAATCGTCAGAAGCCCCTCCATTGTCATCCGATCCGCCCCCGTTATCCTGTGCCAGCGCCGCCCCGTCAGGCAGGCCCTCCGCTGGGGGCAGAAGGGCAGGCATCGGCAGGATGAGGGAGGACAACAGCAAAGCCGTCATCATGCGCTGGGTCATCTGGAGCTTCCGTTCTCTGGCTAGACAGGGTCAAGGCGAATGGGCCTGAACCTTTAACGCCATGACACGCATCCTATTCCAGCCAATCATTAACTTTTGTTGATTTCATGAAAAAGGGGCAGGCATCCTAGCCCCGCCCCTCATTTCTCAACAACCGTCGCGCGTTCATCCCACCCGGTAATTCGGGCTTTCGCGCGTGATCTGTACGTCATGGACGTGGCTTTCCTTCAGCCCTGCCCCGGTGATCCGCACGAACTGGCACTTGGCCCGCATGTCCGCCACGGTCGCATTGCCGGTATATCCCATCGCCGCGCGCAGGCCGCCGACCATCTGATGAATCACCGCCGCCGCGCTGCCCTTATAGGGCACCTGCCCCTCGATCCCTTCGGGAACCAGCTTGTCGCTAGCGGCATCCTTCTGGAAATACCGATCCGCCGACCCCCGCGCCATGGCACCCAGCGAACCCATGCCGCGATAGGCCTTGAACGACCGACCATTCCACAAGATCACCTCGCCGGGGGACTCGTCCGTCCCGGCAATGGCACTGCCGACCATCGCACAGGACGCACCCGCCGCGATCGCCTTGGCGAAATCGCCGGAATACTTGATCCCGCCATCCGCAATCACCGGGATATCCCCCGCCGCCCGGGCCGAATCCATGATCGCCGTCAACTGCGGCACACCCACACCCGCCACGATGCGCGTGGTGCAGATCGACCCCGGGCCGATACCCACCTTCACCGCATCCGCGCCCGCGCCGATCAGCGCGCGCGTCGCCTCGGCCGTGGCAACATTGCCTGCCACCACTTGCACGGTGTTCGACAGCTTCTTGATCCGCTCCACCGCGATTGCCACGCCCTCGGAATGGCCATGCGCGGTGTCGATCACCACCATGTCGACGCCCGCATCGATCAATGCCTGCGACCGTTCAAACCCGGCATCTCCCACGGTCGACGCCGCTGCAACCCGCAGCCGCCCCAACTCATCCTTGCAGGCCTGCGGGTTCAGCACGGCCTTTTCGGTATCCTTCAGCGTCAGCAGACCCGTCAGCTTGCCCGTCCCATCCGTCACCAAAAGCTTTTCGATCCGCCGCGCCTTCATCAGGCTGATCGCCTGATCCCGGTCCACCGGTTCGCGCAGCAGCGCCAGATTCTCCGACGTCATCATTACGGCGACGGGTGTCTTGTCATCGCTCGCAAAGCGCATGTCGCGGTTGGTCACAATGCCCAGCACGCGGCCCTGCTCATCCACCACCGGAAAGCCCGTGATGTTGTAGCGCTCCATCAGCGCCTTCGCATCAGCCAGCGTTTGATCCGGCGTCAGCGTGATGGGCGAATAAACCACACCGCTTTCGAACCGCTTCACCCGCCGCACTTCGCGCGCCTGCGCCGCGATGTCCAGATTTCGGTGGATCACCCCGATCCCGCCCGATTGCGCCATGGCAATCGCCATCCGCCCCTCGGTCACCGTATCCATCGCGCTCGACAGCAGCGGGATGTTCATGCGGATCGACTTGGTCACGAAAGTCGACGTATCCGCCTCGCTCGGCAACACGCTCGACGCGGCCGGAACCAGAAGGACATCATCAAAGGTAAGGGCCTCGCGAATCTCCATCACCGTCTCCATGGAAATGTCCGTTTGGCGGTTCCCCTTTTCACGCGCAAGACAGGGATGCAAGGGCAAATCCCCGTCTTGCGCCCCTTGCACCTGTCTGGCAAGCATGCAGAGTGTCGCGTAACCGGAACAGGACCCTGCATGCGCGTCGCCATCATTGAAAACACCCGCGTCACCCATCACGGGCAGGTCGGCATCGCCCTGCATGAGGCTGCGGCCACCATCGACCTCTACAAACCCTTCGCCGATGGCCGCCTGCCCGAACCCGGCAGCTTTGATGCGCTGGCGGTCTTTGGCGGCGAACAATCCGCGCGCGATGATGACACCCACCCCTACCTGCCCGCGCTCGCCGATCTGATGCGCCAAAGCGGCGCGGCAGGCCATGCCGTCCTTGGCATCTGCCTCGGCTCACAACTCCTCGCGCGGGGGCTGGGGGCGGAAAACCACCTTGGCACGGCCAAGGAATTCGGCTGGTGCGATGTCACCCTGACCGAGGCCGGGCAGGCCGATCCCGTTCTGACGCATCTGCCGCCCCGCTTTCCCACCTTCCAATGGCATTCCGACACCTTCACCCTGCCCCAAGGCGCAACACACCTCGCCCGCTCGGACGTCGCCGCACATCAATGCTTTCGCCTCAACCGCGCCACCTATGCCATGCAGTTTCATTTCGAAGCCTCGCGCGCCGTTGTCGCCGACTGGAACCGCCAATTCCCGGATGCCGTGGAACGCAACTGCCCCGGCTGGCTGGAACGGCAACACCCGGCCCACGCCGCCCGCATCGGCCCGGATGCCGATGCCGCGGGCCTTGCCATCGCTCGCGCCTGGGTGGCACTGATCTGACGGGGCGAAGCGAAATTTGACGCAAATTTCGCGCCGTTTTCTGGCGCAGAAAACGGAAAGAACCCGCGCACCCCACGGAATTTGCGTCAAATTCCGCCGCGAAGTCTGTGTCAGACTTCGCTTCCTGGCCCCCGCCCCTCAGGCCTCTGCCGCGTTGGTCTTCGCCGCCAACTGCCCGCTGCCCCACAACGTGATCACCCGCCATGCGATCATCGGAACCACCCCCAGCGCCACCACCAGCACCCCCATCCCCGGCAGATCAAACCCCACCGCGAACAGAGCCGACGCATAGGCCACCAGCGGAAAGGTCATGGCCCCCCACATCGCGCTGAACCCCGCCTCCAGCACCCAGCGGGCCGAGATGACCAAAGCCACCAAGATCACCGTCGCCAGCGCCAACGCCACCATGGGCAAAACAGGCATCCCGACCCCCGCCCCCACCGTCGCCAAAAGGCTCGCCGGGGCCAGATGGATCGCCAACAGCGGCCGCAACGGCGCGGGCGGAATGCGCCGCACCAGCTGCACCGCGCTCGCCCCCCAGATCACCAGCGCCACCGCGCCCGTCGACCAGACCAGCATGACCGCCAACCCCGGCCAACCAACCCAAGGTGCAGCAATTCCCGCCACGATGAACCCCACAAAGCTCAGATGCCAGCCCGGGTTCACCACACGCGCCTCACTTGGCAACCGCATCAGAACCAGAACTGCCAGACCCGCCAGCACCAGATGCGCCAAAACTGCGACGGCCAGCACGACCTGCGCCAACCCCACCGCAAAAGGCGCAAGTGCGGCGGCCAAGGCCATACCCCCCATCGTCATCGCGGCCAGCCCCATCCGCCCCGGCAGCACCTTCAGGTCATCCAGCACCACCGACACCCGCCGCGCCATCTTTGCCCCATAGGCAAAGACTGCATAAGCCCAGAGCAACGCCACCGCGCCCAGCATCAGATCCGCGGGCTCCTGCGGCAACCCCGCCGCATCCAAACCGCGCCGCAAGGCCAGCCCCAGACCGAACAGCCCGAGGATAACGGGAAACACCGCAGGCGGCGTCCGCGCGAAACGCGCAGGCTGGCGTGGCGGAAATTCCGGCGGCGGATAGATCTTCGGTCGCCTCTGCACACG
The DNA here is from genome assembly GCA_943369275.1 of Rhodobacter maris. Classification (GTDB taxonomy): domain Bacteria; phylum Pseudomonadota; class Alphaproteobacteria; order Rhodobacterales; family Rhodobacteraceae; genus Paragemmobacter; species Paragemmobacter maris_A. The sequence goes on from CALRMS020000044.1 coordinate 13,293, forward strand.
CTCGGCCATGGTGGATCCCCTCGCTGTATTCCGCCACCCTATCCAATGCCGAAGGCGCAGGCAAAGCCCGCGCCCCGTGCCAGATCACCGCAGCCGCAAAAGCAGCTGGACGCACGACCTTTGCTTCACCCGCAACACACACCCGGCATTCGGTCCCGGCTTAAGCCCGGGACGGGATCGCTCAAGCGGCCCGTTCAACGCAGATAGGGAAACCAGTCCTCGCGCAACGTCTCGCCCGGCCGCATCCCATGGCCCGGAAACGGGGGTGATGTCGGCCCCGGCCGTTCCACATAGCGCGCATCATCGCCCACCAGACGCAGGCTGAAGGCCCGCCGCCGCGCCGTGCTGGTATTGCCCCGCGCGCCATGCAGGGTGCGGTAATGGAACGCCACCGCATCGCCGGGCTCCATCTCCCATTCCAGCACACGCATCCCCTCGGCCTCCGGGTCCGGCACCGGGATGTAGTCGTGTTCGCCGGGATAAAAACTCGTCTCGCTGACCCATCGTGTCGGCAGCACATCCTTTTCCCACAGATGGCTACCTGCCACACAGCGCAAGCTGGCCTCCTTCACCGGGTCCAGCGGCACCCAGAAGGAAACCGTCTGCCGCCCCTCGACGAAGTAATAAGGCCCGTCCGTGTGCCAGGGCGTCGGCTTGTTGGTGCCGGGTTCCTTGACCAGCAAATGGTCATGGAACAGTTGCACGCGCTGCGATCCCATCAGGGCCGCCGCAGCCTCTGCCGCGCCCGATCCCCGGATCGCCTGTTCAAAGGCCCCGATCCGCGACCAGTTGCAGTAATCGTCAAAGAACCGCCCCTGTTCCCCCGGCTTCAGCGTGGCCATCAACTGCGGGCTGGGGTTGGCCATGTTCTCTTCCACGCCCGCGCGCAGCACATCCACCCAATCGGCAAACAGCCCCTTCACCAGCACCACCCCGTCGCGCTGATAGTCTGCCACCATCGCCTTTGTCACCACCGCCGCCATATCGCCCCTCCGTCTGCAATCCCCCTCGACAACTGCCATGTCCCGGCGATAGCTTCCAATAATATGTTCCGATACCAGTCATAGCCATGATCCCAGCCACAATCCGTCAGCTTGAATATGCCACCGCCACCGGCCGCTTCGGCGGGGTCACCGCCGCGGCCGAGGCGCTGCACATCTCGCAGCCCGCCCTCTCGGTCGCCTTGGCGCAGTTAGAGGCCACCCTCGGCCAACCCCTCTTTCTGCGCCGCCCCGGTGGCCGCATCACACCCACCGCCTTCGGCCGTGGCTGGCTGGCCGAGGCGCAGGTGCAACTCGATGCCCTCACGCGCCTGATGTCAGGCGAAACACCCGCCGCGCCGGTGCGTCTGGCCTGTTTCGAGGATCTTGCCCCCACCCTCCTCGCGCCCCTCTTGCGCAAACTCCGCGACATTTCCCCCGAAATTGCAATCGAACCCATGGTCCTGTCGTTCGAAGCCATCGCCGACGGCCTGCGGCAAGGCCGGATCGACCTTGCCATCACCTGGGATCTGGGCCTGGACGCCACCTGTGACCGCAGCGTGCTGATGGAGGTCGCCCCCCATGCCATCGCCCCGGCCGATCACCCCTTTGCCCGGGCAGGACGCAGGGGCATCACCCTGCAATCCCTGTCTGAACATCCGCTGATCCTTGCCGATCAGGGCCTGTCGCTTGGCCATATGCGGGCGCTGTTCACCGCGCGCGGCCTGCCTTTCACCATTGCCCATCGCACCGCCACGCTCGATCTGATGCGCAGTTTCGCGGCCAACGGCCTTGGCATCGGGCTCAGCTATACCCGCCCCGCCGGGCGGCGCAGCCATGATGGCGCCCGGATGGCCACCCTCTCCATCCTCGATGCCGGAACGGAACCTGTCGTTCTCGCGCGGATGGCGGGCAATGCCCTGCACCCGCCTGCCGCACGCCTGGCCGATCTTATCCCGGCCCTGCTCACCCAATCTGATCCAGACCAGCAAGAATCGGACTCCTGACCCATGAGCGCGAACACCTATGACACGGGCCGCCTGAACCTTCCCTTCGTCGGAATCTCCACCTTCGGCAAACGGCCCTATATCGCCGACTGGTCCGCGATTGATGCCGATGTCGCCATCCTTGGCGCGCCTTTCGATTTCGGCACGCAGTTCCGGGCCGGCGCGCGCTTCGGCCCCCGCGCCGTGCGCGAGGCATCGACGCTTTTCTCCTTCGGCCATGCCGGCGCCTATGACCATGAAGATGACTGCATGTATCTGGGCCCCGATGTCACTATCGTCGATATCGGTGATGCAGACATCGTCCATACCGATACGGAAACCAGCCACGCCAATATCGAAACCGGCGTCCGCGCCATCCTTGCGGCGGGCGCGCTGCCCGTCACCATCGGCGGCGATCATTCGATCAACATCCCCTGCATCCGCGCCTTTGACGATCAGGGTCCGATCCACATCCTGCAGATCGATGCACATCTGGATTTCGTCGATATCCGCCACGGCGTGCGCCACGGCCACGGCAACCCGATGCGCCGCGCGGCGGAAAAGGAGTATGTCACCGGCATCACCGCGCTTGGCATCCGAAACGTCAGTTCCACCACCAAGGAAGGCTATGACGCCGCCCGCGCGATGGGCGATGACATCCTGTCGGTCCGTCAGGTTCGCAAACTGGGGCCAGAGGCCACCGCCGCCCGCATCCCGCCCGGCGCGAAGGTCTATGTCACCATCGACATCGATGGTTTCTGCCCCTCAATCGCGCCCGGAACCGGCACGCCAAGCCATGGCGGGTTCCTCTACTACGAGGTGTTGGAAATCCTGCAACAGGTCGCCCGCGACCATGACATCGTCGGCATCGACCTGGTCGAGGTTGCCCCCGATTATGACCGTGACGGAACGACAGCGATCCTTGCCGCGCAAGTGCTGCTGAATTTCCTGGGCTTCATCTTCCACGCCCGCAGGCTGCGGGGCTGAGCCGAACCGTCAGATCCGGACAAACAAGGGCAATCAGCCCTTGTTCTTGTCCTGCGATGCAGAAATCCGCGATGCCGAATTGGCCACCACAACCACGGCGGCCTTGGGCTTTTCCTTTTTCGGCTTCTTGATTTCCTTGTTGGAACGCATCTGTCCTTTGGCCATTGGCCCATCCTCTCCGGCTCAGCCGGGATGGTCCTGTGACCAGATCGGCAAGGGCGCGCGCCAGATTGCGGGGGCAATGATCTGCACCCGCCGCTGTCCCATACCCTGCTCTGCGCCCCGCAACCGCCCCTTGTCAACCGACCTGAGGCTTAGCGATACAGAAGCGACTCCCCGTTGGCGAACAAATGCACCTTGTTGGCGGCCGCCGACAGAGTCACCGTCTTGCGCCGCAGCTCCGCGTGGATACCCGGCAGCTTGGCCACCACCTGCGCTGCCTCACCCTGCTTCTTGAAATACAGCAGCGTGACCTCCCCCAGCGCCTCGGTGAACTCCACCTCGCCGGTAAAGATACCCTCGGCGGCGGTTTCCAGAAAATCCTCAGGCCGCACGCCGATATTGACCTTCAATCCCATGTCCGAGGCCTGCGTCGGCACAGTGGACCGTGCAAGGCCGCCATTGGCCAACCGCACCACGGTTTCAGCCCCGGTCGCGATCACCTCGCCGGGCAGCAGGTTCATCGACGGGCTGCCGATGAACTGCGCCACAAACTCGTTGCGCGGCCGTTCATACAATTCCAGCGGCGCGCCCACCTGGCTGATCCCGCCCCCTGCCAGCACCACGATGCGTGAGGCCAGCGTCATCGCTTCCACCTGGTCATGGGTCACATAGATCATGGTGGAATTGGGCATCTGCTCCTTCAACTGCGCAATCTCGATCCGCGTCGCCACCCGCAGCGCGGCGTCAAGGTTCGAAAGCGGCTCGTCAAACAGATAGACCTTCGGATCGCGCACGATCGACCGCCCGATCGCCACCCGCTGCCGCTGCCCGCCCGAAAGCGCCTTGGGCAACCGGTCCAGATAGGGCGTCAGCTGCAAAATCTTCGCCGCCTTGTCGACGGCGGCGTTGATCTCGGCCACGCTTTTCTTGGCGATCTTCAGGGCAAAGGCCATGTTGTCGCGCACCGTCATATGCGGGTAAAGCGCATAGGATTGGAACACCATCGCAATGCCGCGCTGGGCGGGCGGGATGTCGTTCATCCGCACCCCGTCGATGGAGAAATCCCCGCCCGTGATCCGCTCTAACCCTGCGATCATCCGCAGAAGCGTGGATTTCCCACAGCCCGACGGCCCGACAAAGACGATCAATTCGCCCGTCTTGATATCAAGGTTGATGTCCCGCAGAACCTTCACCTCGCCATAGGCCTTTTCGACATTGACCAGCTTCAGTTCCGCCATGGCCCATCCTCCCCATTAAACCTTGCGTGCGATGCAGCAGCCCCAACCCGGCAACCGCACCTCTCCCGCCGCCGCAGCGATGCTGCCCACGGCCTCCCCGATCTGTTCCCAGCGCCCCTCTGGCAAACGCAGCGATGCCGCCGCCTCCCCCAGATTGAACGCGCAGAATATCGTCTCCGCGCCCGACCGGACAAAGGAAAACACCTCGCCCGTCGCGGCCCAGCCCGTCATCTCGCCGTCGCGCAGCACCGGATGTCCAGCCCGGAACGCCAGCACCGCGCGATAGTGGTGCAGCATCGACCCTGCGTCCGCCTCTTGCGCCGCCACCGACAGCGGGCGATGCGGCGCGGTCACCGGCAACCAAGCGCGCTCGGCGCCGGAGAACCCGCACAACGCATTATTCGTGGCCCAGACCATCGGCGTCCGGCACCCGTCCCGGCCCTTGAATTCCGGCCAGAACTCCATCCCGTATGGGTCTTGCAACTCCTCAAACGCAATCTCGGCCTCGGGCAGCGCCAATTCCTCGCCCTGATACAGGCAGACCGATCCGCGCAGACACATCAGCATCGTCGCGTAAACCCGTGCACCTGCATCCGACAGGCCCCAGCGCGTGACATGGCGCACAGTGTCATGGTTGGAATAGGCCCAGCAGGGCCAGGCATCCGGGGCCGCCGCGGCCAGCCGGTCAAAAGTCCGCGCCGCCAGGCCCGCCGTCAACCGCGCGGGCTGCAGCATCTCGAACGGGTAGCACATCTGTACCTTGTCCCCGCCCGAGGTATACTCGGCCATGATCTCAAGGCCCCGCTGGGCATCGCCCACCTCGCCCACCGCAGCCGCGCCGAATGGCTCCAGAACCGCCCGGAATTTCCTCAGGAAATCAAGGTTCTCGGGCTGGTTCTTTGAAAACAGATGCAGCTGGTGATTATACGGGTTCACGCTTGGCGCGATGCTGTTATTGCGCAATTCCTTGGGCAGCGACGGGTTATCGCGCAGATACTTGTCGGCGAAATAGAAGTTGATCGTGTCCAGCCGGAACCCGTTCACCCCGCGCGCCAGCCAGAACCGCGCGACATCCAAAAGCGCCTCCTGCACCGGCGCGTGATGCAGGTTCAGGTCGGGCTGGCTCGTCAGGAAGTTGTGCAGATAATATTGTTCCCGACGCCCGTCCCAGGCCCAGGCACTCCCGCCGAATACCGACAGCCAGTTGTTAGGGGGCGTGCCATCCGGCTTTGGCTCTGCCCAGACATACCAATCCGCCTTGGCGTTCCCCCGGTCCTTCCGGCTTTCCGCAAACCAGGGATGCTTGTCGCTCGTATGCGACAGCACCAGATCGATCATCACCTTCAGGCCCAACTCGCCCGCCCGCGCCACCACCCGGTCGAAATCCCCAAGGCTGCCGAACATCGGATCAACGTCGCAATAATCGCTGACGTCATAGCCGAAATCCTTCATCGGGCTGGTGAAGAACGGGCTGATCCAGATCGCATCCGCACCCAGCGCCGCGATATGCGGCAGCCGCTCCACCACACCCCCCAGATCCCCAATGCCGTCGCCATTGCTGTCCTGAAAGCTGCGGGGGTAGATCTGATAGATCACCGCTCCGCGCCACCAGTCGGCATCATGGCCGATCACATCCGTCATGCTTTCCGTCTTTCTCACTTCACCGATCCGGCCAGCAGGCCGCGGACCAGATATTTCTGCATGGCAAAGAACACCGCCAAGGGCACCGCGATACTGATAAAGGCCGATGCCGCAAGGATCTCCCAATCCCCACCACGCGACCCCATCAATTCCTTCAACTGCCCTGTCATCACCAACTGATCCTGCGTGGACCCAAGGAACACCAGCGCCACCAGCAGGTCATTCCACGTCCACAGGAACTGAAAGATCGCGAATGACGCCAGCGCTGGGAAAGACAGCGGCAGGATGATCTTGAGGAAGATCTGGAAATCCGTCGCCCCATCAACCCGCGCGCTTTCGATGATGTCGCGCGGCAACCCGGCCATGTAGTTTCGCAAAAGATATATCGCCAATGGCAGGCCAAAGGCGCTATGCGCCAGCCAGATGCCCAGATAGCTCTTCCCGATCCCCGCCTTCAGATGCAACTGCAACAGCGGGATCAGCGCCAGTTGCAGCGGCACCACCAGCAATCCCACCACTGTGGCAATGAGCAGCGCACGCCCCGGAAAATCCATCCAGGCCAGCGCATAGGCCGCAAAGGCCGCCACCAGAATGGGGATCACCGTCGCCGGGATCGACACCGTCAGCGTGTTCAGAAACCCGCGCCCCAACCCTTCGGCATTCATCACCCGAACGAAATTCTCGGTCGTGAAACTGGGCGCCTGCGTCGTGGTCACAAAGATGCGCTCACCCCGCGTCCCCTCGAACGGCGCGGCCGATGACAGGCGATAGCTGCCATCCTCCTGCACCGACAACTCATAGCCGTCACTCGTGGTCGCCACCCCCCCAGCTTCCACCGCCGCGGGCTCCCGCGCAGTGGTGCCAAAGGCACTGACAAACCCCTCGGCGCCCTCAAACACATTGCCGGAAATGACGTAAACCCCGCCCTCCTGCACCGCCGTATCCGGGTCGCCCGCGCGGTACTGCAGCGTCGCCTCCTGCTCGAACATCGACTGCCACCACCCGCTGGTCAGGATCTGATCCCGGTCACGGAAGGACGACACCAAAAGCCCGAATGTCGGGATCGTCCACAGCAGCACCAGCACCACCGCACACAGGTTCACCGCCCATGTCAGGCTCGACTTCTGGCCAACGATATTGTCCATCAGCGCATCTCCTTGCGGGCATTCCGGATGTTCCAGATCATGATCGGCAGCACCAAGAGCATGATCACGATCGCAATCGCCGAGGCACGGCCGCTATCCTGCCCCCGCACCAGCCAGTCATACATGTAATTGCCAAGCACCTGCGTGCCCCATTGCCCGTTGGTCATGGTCAGCACGATGTCGAACACCTTCAGCACTGTGATCGTGATGGTCGTCCAGACAACAAGGATCGTCCCCCAGATCTGCGGCACCTTGATCTTGAAGAACAACTGCAACGGCGTCGCGCCATCCAGAATGGCCGCCTCGATCGTCTCCTCGGGAATTCCCCGCAGCGCCGCCGACAGGATCACCATGGCAAACCCGGTCTGGATCCAGATCAGCACCACCATCAGCAGAAACGAGTTCACGATGTCATGCGTCAACCACGTCTCCGGCGCGCCACCGAACGCCTCCACGATTGCGTTCAGCAACCCGATCTGGTTCTGCCCCTCGGGCCGGAAATCATAGACGAACTTCCAGATCACCGATGCACCCACGAAAGAGATTGCCATCGGCATGAAGATCATCGCCTTGGCGAAATTGCCCCAGCGGATCCTGTCCGTCACGGCCGCCGCCACCAGCCCGAAGAAGGTGGAAAATGCCGGCACCACGATCAGCCACAGGATATTGTTGCGCATGGATTCCAGAAACTTCGGGTCGTTCACCATCCACACATAGTTGGCCGCGCCCACGAACCGCTGCCCGCCCGCATCCATCACCGACAGGTAGATCGACCAGATCAGCGGATAGACCAGATAAAGCGCCAGCAGGATCAGCGCAGGCAGCAGAAACAGCCACGGCCGTATCGCATTGGCGCGATTGATGTTGCGGCTGATATTCGGCCCCGAGGCCGGCAACATCCGGTCAAGCAGGATGTTGCTCAGAAAAAAGTAAAGAAGGCAGCCCCCCACACCAATCACAATGGTCGTGGCAGCACCAAAGAACTGTTCCACGGGTAGACCCTCCTCCCAAAGCGTCAAGAAAATGCATCCGACATGAAGAACACCGCCGCGGCGCAATGGGCCGCGTCAAAATGGAACTGCCTGCCGGAAAGAAAAAGGCCCGCCGCTTCACGCGGCGGGCCTTTCAGATCACTGCAGCGAGTCCCAGGTGGACTGGATCGAGTCAGCCACTTCCTGTGCCGACTTGCCGCCGACATAGTCGACCATCCCGGTCCAGAACACGCCAGCACCCACGCCACCCGGCATCAGGTCCGATCCGTCAAAGCGGAAGGTCGTCGCGTTCAGAAGAATGTCGCCCATCTTCTTCAGGGTCGAGTCGCCATATAGCTCCGTGTTCACGCCCTTGTGCGGCGTAAGGAAGCCGGTCTGGTTCATCCACACTTCATGCGCGATCGGCGTGGTCAGGAAGTCGATGAACGCCCGACCCGCTTCCGATTCCTTCATCAGACCCATGGTCGTGCCCGCACCCAGAACCGGCTGGCCCAGATCCTGCTCGGAAAACGCCGGGAAGTAGAAGAAGTCGGCATCCTCACCGATCACGGTGCCTTCGGGGAAGAAGGACGGAATGAACGACGCCTGACGGTGCATGTAGCACTGCGGCGGCGAGGCAAACAGGCCCTTGGGGCTGTCACGGAAATCGGTCGATGCAACCGAACCCGCCCCACCCGACACATAGGCATCATTCTTGGCAAATGCACCGAACTGCTCGATGGCATTGACCACGACCGGATCGTTGAACTTCAGCTCGTTCGACACCCACTTGTCATAGTTTTCCGGGGTGGTCGTGCGCAGCATCATGTCCTCGACCCAGTCGGTCGCGGGCCAGCCCGTCGCACCGCCCGAACCCAGGCCGATGCACCACGGCGTGCCACCATCGGCGACGATCTGATCGGTCAGCGCCTTCAGCTCTTCCATCGTGGTGGGAACGGCATAACCCGAATCCTCAAAGTTCTCGGGCACGTACCAGACCAGCGATTTCACATCGACCTTGTAGAAAAAGCCGAAGGTATTCGCCGCACCATCGGTGCCGGGGAACGTCACCAGATCAACCCAGGACTGGCCGGCCGCATAGTTGTCCTTGGTCCATTGCACGACTTCCGGCGACATCGGCAGAACCTGCCCCTTGGCCGCCATTCCGCGCATCAGGCCGGGCTGCGGGAACACCGCAACGTCCGGCGGCGATCCCGCTTCCGCGTCGATCACCACCTGCTGCTCGAACCCTTCGGCACCGATGTATTCCACATCCGCCCCGGTCGCCGCCTCGAAATAGGCGATCACGCTCTGGAACAGCTCCTGGTCAACGCTCAACCACGGCCCCAGCACGGTGATCTTCTGCCCGTCGAGATTGTACTTCTCATCGAACGCCGTGTAGCTGGCCCAGTTGAAGGCACCCTCGCCGATGGGATACTTCAGATCCTGCGCCGAAGCCGCACCCGACAGAAGCGCAAGCGCAGCAGCGCTTGCCATAAACTTTGCTTTCATTTCATCCTCCCGATTCCCCGCCCTCTCGCGGGGCTTTGACCAACTGCAGTCAGAATCAATCCCAAACCGCTTTGGATGGCGCACACTTGCCGATCCCGAATCTCAAGTCAATTCAAAGCGCGTTGGATACGGTCAATTCGCCCCCTTTTTGCCCCCTCCCACCGCGAAAACGTTTTCTCAAAGGCTTCGTTAAGCTTTGACCTTGACAGATGGCTTGTCTAACCTGTGCCCGAATTGAAACCGTTTTGGATGCGCGCGCTGCCATGAATCTCAAGGAACTGGCCACGAAACTGGGTCTTTCGCCCACGACCGTCAGCCGCGCATTGAACGGCTACCCCGAGGTGAATGAGTCCACCCGTGAACGCGTCATGGCAGCGGCCAAGCGCCACAACTATCGCCCCAACACCCGCGCCATCCGGCTGGCCACCGGCCGTGCGTTGGCGGTGGGCCATGTCATCCCGCTGGCAACCCGGCATGAAATCGTGAACCCGATCTTCGCCGATTTCATCGCAGGCGCGGGTGAAACCTATTCCCGCAACGGCTATGACATGATCATGTCCGTCGTCCCCGACGAGGCCGAGGAGCAGGCCTACCGCGATCTCAAATCGCGCGGCACCGCCGATGGCGTCATCCTGCACGCCCCCCGCATGAACGATCCGCGGATTCCGCTCTTGCACGAAATCGGCATCCCCTTCCTTGTCCATGGCCGCGCCACCGGAACCGGGCTTCCTTATTCGTGGGTAGATGTGAACAACCGCCGTGCCTTCCAGCGCGCCACGGAATTCCTGCTCGATCTGGGCCATCTCCGCATCGGCCTTGTGAACGGCCTGGAATTCATGGATTTCGCCATCCGCCGCCGCACCGGTTACACCGACGCCCTCGCCGCGCGCGGCTTGCCGCTGGATCCGACACTGATGTCCTCGGATGAAATGACCGAAGTGTCGGGCTACCGCGCGGCCTGCACTATGCTCGATCAGCCCGCGCCGCCTACTGCTTTTCTCGTCGCCTCCATGATCTCCGGCATGGGCGTGCGCCGCGCGATCGAGGAACGCGGCCTGAAGATGGGCCGCGACATCTCGGTCATCATCCATGACGATGATCTTTCCTACATGAAGAATGGCGGTGACGTGCCGATCTTCACCGCCACCCGCTCCTCGGTCCGCGATGCAGGCCGCATCGCCGCCGAAATGCTTCTGGGCATCATCGCCAATCCCGGCGGCGATCCAGAACATCGCCTGCTCGAGGCGGAGCTCATCATCGGCCAGTCCACAGGACCGGCCCCCCGCCCCCCTGCTTCCCACAAGGTCTGATCCCCATGTCGCTGTCGCGTTTTGATTTTCCCGAAGGTTTCCTGTTCGGGGCCGCCACCGCCGCATATCAGATCGAAGGATCGCGGTTTGGCGGCTGCGGGCCCTGCCACTGGGATAGCTTCGCCGCCACCCCCGGCAATGTGAAACGCGCCGAAGATGGTGGGACCGCCTGCGATCACTTCCACCACTGGCCCGCCGACCTCGATCTGCTGCGCACTGCCAACATGGACGCCTACCGCTTCTCCACATCCTGGGCGCGGGTCATGCCCGATGGCGTGACCGTCAATCCCGAAGGGCTGGCCTTCTATGACCGGCTGGTCGACGGAATGCTGGAACGCGGCCTGAAACCGTTTCAAACCCTTTACCACTGGGAATTGCCCTCGGCTCTCGCTGACAAGGGCGGCTGGACAAACCGCGACACCCCCCACCGCTTTGCCGATTTCGCGGAAACCATCACCCGCAGGCTGGGCGACCGCGTGGCCTCCATCGCCACGATCAACGAACCGTGGTGTGTGGCCTGGCTGTCGCATTTCATCGGTGCCCATGCCCCCGGCCTGCGCGATATCCGCGCTGCCGCCCGCGCCATGCACCATATCTGCCTCGCACATGGCCTTGCCGTGGACCGCCTGCGCAGCATGGGCCAGCCCAATCTCGGCATCGTGCTGAACTTCGATTACGCCCAACCTGCCTCCGACAGCCCCGATGACATCCGCGCCGCATCCTGCGCTGATGGCATCTTCAACCGCTGGTATATCGAAGGCATCACCCGCCAGACCTATCCGGACATCGTTCTCGAAGGCCTCGCCCCTCACATGCCCGCCAACTGGCAGGATGACATGGCAATGATCGGCCAGCCGCTCGATTGGCTGGGCATCAACTACTACACCCGCCACATTCAGGCGGCCGCCCCCGGCACCCCTTGGCCCTCGATCCGCGATATTCCCGGTCCCCTGCCCAAAACCCAGATGGGCTGGGAAATCTACCCCGACGGTCTGCACCACTTCCTCACCCGCATGGCGCGCGACTATGTGGGCGACCTGCCGCTCTACGTCACCGAAAACGGCATGGCCAATCCCGACCTGCCCGACCTGCCCGATCAGGTGCGCGAAGATTTCCTCTTCGCCCATCTCGCCGCAACCAAACGCGCCATTGCCGATGGGGCCAATGTGAAGGGCTTCTTCTACTGGTCGCTCTTGGACAATTACGAATGGGCCGAAGGCTACGAAAAACGCTTTGGTCTCGTACATGTCGACTTCAACAGCTTGAAGCGCACCCCGAAAACCTCCTATCACGCCCTCGCCGGCGCATTGGCGCGGAACGACTGATCGGAGAGCCCGCCATGACCCTCGCCCTTCTCGCTGATATCGGCGGCACAAATACACGGGTCGCCCTGGCCGATGGCACCACCGTGCGCGAAGGCAGCATCGCGCGCTTCTCCAACGCCGAATACAAGGCACGCGGTCAGGACATCGCCCATATCCTGCGCGACTACCTTGCCACCACCGGGGCCAGCCCCGATGGCGTCTGCGTCGCCGCCGCAGGCCCGGTGCAGGACGGCACCGCCACCATGACCAATCTCGACTGGGTCATGGACAGCGCAAAGCTGTCCTCCGCCACCGGCGCGCGTCGCGTGGCCATCCTCAACGACCTGCAGGCACAGGGCCACGCACTGGGCCATATCGCCCCCGCCAACCTGCGCCCCGTCATCCCCGGCCCGGCCCATCCCGGCGCGCCCATGCTGGTGGTGGGCCTCGGCACCGGCGTCAATGCCGCCCCTGTGCATGGTCAGGGCGCCTCCCGCGTCGTGCCCCCGTCCGAATGTGGCCATGTCAACATGCCCGTCCGCAGCGAAGAAGACCTCCGCCTTCTGCATTTCATCGAAGCCCGTCTCACGGCGCAGGGCGACGTCCCCCATTGCGGCGTGGAAGAGGTGCTTGCCGGTCGCGGCCTTGCCAATCTGCACGCCTTCGCCGCAGCCGAGGCCGGTCAGCCGACCGAGGCCACCTCAGCCGAGGTTCTCACCGCCCTTGCTGCGTCCGAGCCCACCGCCACCCACGCCGCCCGGCTCTACACTCATATTCTGGCGCAGGTGCTGGCCGATCTCGCGCTAATCCACCTGCCCTATGGCGGCATCTTCCTCATCGGCGGCATGTCCCGCGCCATGACCCCGCATTTCTCGCGATTCGGCCTGACGCAAACCTTCCGCGAAGCCCGCCGCGTGGACCTGCTGCAAAAGGATTTCTCCGTCACCGTCGTCGAGGATGATTTCGCCGCCCTCACCGGTTGCGCGGCCTTCCTGCAGGCAACATCCGCCTGAGGCGCCTCCCCGGCCCTATCCCGGGAGTCGCTCTTTCAGGAACTGCAAGGTCACACCCAGACCGTCGGGCGCGATCCCATGCCCCGTGCCTTGCATGACATGGCCAAAGGTATCGAACCCCGCCGCCACCAGCGCATCACCCGCCAGCCCCATGTCTTCAAAAGGCACCACAGGGTCCTGATCGCCATGCACCAGCAGCACCGGCGGCTTGACCACCGCTTCCACCGCCAGCCGCTCCGGCACCAGCAACCGCCCGGAAATCGCCACCACCCCGGCAATCGCCCGATCGCGGCGCGGGGCCACATGCAGGCTCATCATCGCCCCTTGCGAAAACCCGACCAAAGCCAGCGCCTCTGGCCCCAACCCCTCCTCCGCCAGCCGCGCATCCAGGAATGCATTGAACAGCGTCACAGATGCCGCCATTCCCTCACGCGCCGCTTCCTCGGATGAACCATCCAGCCACGGAATCGGAAACCACTGAAACCCAAAGGGATTGCCAACGCAGGGCTGCGGCGCATCGGGGGCCAGAAACACCGCCCCTGGCAAATGCGGCGCCAGCACATCGCCGAGGCTCAGCAGATCGCTGCCATCCGCCCCATAGCCATGCACGAACACCACCATGGACGTGGCCCGCCCGCCCGCCGCCGCCTTCCGCCCAAACTTCAACCCGTCGCTCACCGGATGCCCTCCCGTTCCTTTGCCACCCGGTAGTAGGCCCACAGAAGCCGCGCCGCAACCGCCCGCCAAGGCGTCCAGTCCTCCGCCATCGCCCGCATTGCCCGCTCCGATGGCCGCACCTCCAACCCGAACAGCACCTTTGCTGCCTCCTGCAAGGCCAGATCGCCGGGCGCGAACACATCCGCCCGCCCCAGCGCGAACATCGCATAGATCTCCGCCGTCCAGCGCCCGATCCCCGGCACCGCTGTCAGCACCGCCACCACCTCGTCATCCGGCGCTTCGCGCAGCGCGTCGAAATCAATCCCCGCCACCGCCAACGCCTGCCCATAGCGCGCCTTCTGCCGCGACAGCCCCACCGCCCGCAACTCCTGGTCGGATGCAGCCGCCATCCGCGCCGGATCGCACAGCCTCGCCGCCTCCATCCGCCCCCAGATCGCATTGGCCGATGCGACAGATACCTGCTGGCTCACAATGGCCGAAAGCAACGCCCCAAACCCTTCCTTTCCCCGGCGCAAAGGCAAAGGCCCGGTCAAGGCAAGCGCTCCGGCAAACCGCTCTTCCCGCGCCGCCAGCCAGTCCGCGCCTTCCGCCACACAATCCTCACTGACGATGATCCGACCGACCGACATTCATCCCCCCAACCCTGCCCATTCATCTTGGCCCAAATACCCAAATCCGCACCATCCCCAAAACCTGCCCAGTACGAACTCAGACCGGAAGAGGCGCGCAGGAGGAGGGCTGCCCCCCCCCGCGCCGCGCAACACATTCCCTCGGGCGTATTTGTCCCTTGCCCCCGCCGTGCCAAAGTTTAACCCTTCCGCCATGACCGATCTCGCCGCCCCCACCGACAGCCGCGCCAAGCGCAACGTCCTCGTCCTTGTTGCCGCCCAGGCAATCCTGGGTGCTCAGATGCCCATGATCTTTACCGTGGCCGGATTGGCGGGACAAAGCCTCGCGCCCAATATCTGCTGGGCCACGCTGCCCATCACGGCTGCCGTCATCGGCTCCATGCTCACCGCCACGCCCATCTCGGCCTTCATGCAGCGCTATGGCCGCAGCGCAGGCTTTGCCATCGGCGCGCTCGGTGGTGGCATCGGCGGGCTGCTTGGTGCCTATGCCCTGTCCACCTCGAACTTCGCCCTCTTCGTGATCGCCGCGCTGTTCACCGGCGTCTACATGTCGGCGCAGGGCTTCTACCGCTTTGCGGCCGCCGATACGGCCTCAGACAGCTACCGCCCCAAGGCCATTTCGCTGGTCATGGCCGGTGGACTGCTTTCTGCCGTCATCGGCCCGCAACTGGTCAAACTCACCGCTGAATCCATGGCCGTGCCCTTCCTCGGCACCTATATCGCGGTGCTTTGCCTGAACGGAATCGGCGTCTTCCTGTTCACGCTTCTCGATATCCCCAAGCCCAAACCCGCCGCAGCAGGCGCATCCCAAGGGCGCAGCCGTGCGCAACTGATCCGCACCCCGGCCATCGCCGTGGCGATGATCTGCGCCACGGTCTCTTACGCCCTGATGAACCTTGTAATGACCTCGTCCCCGCTTGCCGTTGTCGGCTGCGGTTTCACGGCGGGGAATGCCGCGGATGTCGTCACCGCCCATGTCCTTGCCATGTATGCGCCCAGCTTCTTCACCGGCCATCTGATCGCCCGCTTCGGCGCGGAAAAGATCGTCGCCATCGGCCTCGTTATTCTGGCCGCCGCCGGGGCCGTGGCCATCGCCGGGGTGGACCTTGCCAATTTCTTCGTGGCCCTCGTCCTTCTCGGCATCGGCTGGAATTTCGGCTTCATCGGCGCCACGACAATGCTCACCGCCCATCCCGCACCAGAAGAGAAAGGCCGCCTTCAGGGCCTGAACGATCTGGTGGTCTTCGGGGGCGTGACGGTCGCCTCCTTCTCGTCCGGGGGTCTGATGAACTGCTCCGGCGGCTCGGTTCAGGCGGGTTGGCAGGCGGTGAACTTCGCCATGCTGCCCTTCCTCGTGCTTGCCGGGGGGGCGCTGATCTGGCTCGCCCTGCGCCCGCGCGATACCAGCGCCTGATCGCCGAAAAGTCTTAACCGGCCAAAGACAGCAGCCGCGCCTCAGCCGCGCTCAGCGTCGGGCGATTGTCCCGCGACGCAACACCCACGGCCACCTGCAGCCCCTCGGCCACCAGGGCACAGGCCGTTTCGGTCTGAATGTCAAACCACATGTCGGCAGGGGGCGCATCTATCAGGCGCAGATCCGTGCCGTTGACCAGCGCACCCAGCGGCGCCAGCGCCTCTTCTACGCCGAAATAGGCTGCAAGCCGATCACCCGCCACCACGATCATCTGATCGATGGAAAGCAGCAAAGGGGTGGCCTGACGGCCCCGCCCCCGCGCTTCGCCGGACACGCAAACCACCTTTGCCCCGATATTCGCCACCATCCGGCGTTCAATCGCCGTCACAACCACCGGTTCTTCCCTGCAGCAGCTTACGATATCTCCGGCCTTGAGTTCTTCCACAGCGCGCCATCCGGCAGGCGTCATCAGTCGCGTTCCCCGAAGAAATCCCTTCGGCGACGCGATCACGTCCACATCGGCAGGTACAATTGTAGAAACAATACTCATAGCCGTTCCAAACCACCGCAAGCGGCTCAAAGGGCGGGCCAGAATTGACCCCTTACCTTGGTACAGTGCCGGGCATCCTTGTTATGAAACGGACACAAATCAGGATTTTCTGGGGCATTTGCCCCGATAGAAGAAAAACTTCGCCAAACCGGCCACAATGATCCCGGGACGCAGGGCTGTCCCGGTCAGATCACCGTCAAAAAGCGCCACCCCGCAGGCTGGCCCGCAACAACCCGAATCGCCGTGCAAATTCCGACAGTTGCACCCGTCCCTCCACCACCCTGGCTGGCTCGTCCACCACAAGCTGCAACAAGGGCGCCGCCTGCCACCCTGCCAGCGTGGCAGGCCGCACCGCCCGGGGCAATCGGCGCAGGCCCGCGCGCGCCGCCGCAACGCGTGCCAACCCCCGCCCGGCCAGCGCCGCCACGGCCTCCGGTCTGCCATCCAGCAACGGGATCCGCCCGCGCGCCTCCAGTTCCGGCACTGCGCGCAGATATCCAGCCAGCGCCGCCGCCCAGCCAAAGGCCCGCAGCGCCGCCTCATCCTCTGCCCCGGCCCCCAGCGCGCGCCCGGCCAGCCACATCAGACCGGCCCCCGTTTCCTCCAGATAGGCTTCCAGCGCCGCCTCATCGGCAAAGGCATCCCGGTACACATCCCAGCGCCGCGCCAGAATCAACCGGTCCATTACCTCAACCGGCAAGCCAGCCGCGCCGATCAGACCCGCCAAGGGCGCCGCCACCTCATGCGCCCGCGCCGGACGGCCCGCTTCCGCTTCGGCCACCACATCGCGCCACCATTGCAGCCGCATCTCCGCAATCATCGGTTCCGCCGTCACCCAGGGCGCGCGCGCCACTTCAAGGTTGAACGCATAGATCACCAGCAACCGCCCCCGCGCCGCCAGCGGGGCCGCCATCACCGCGGCAAAGCGATCCGGATCCCCCCGCGCGACCAGATCAGCACAGGCATCAACGCTCATACAGGCCTCGCCACGATCAGACGATAGCCGTAATCGCCACCATGTTCCTGCCAAAGCGCGATCTCTGCCTCAAAGCCCAGCGTCAGATCATCCTGCGGCAATTCCGGCAGCCGCTGCGTAATCGGCTCGTAATAGGCAGCCCAGGCCTCAGGCTGAAGCCAGCATGACCCCATCACCTTATATCCCGCAGCAGCAACGACGGCCTCCAGTTCCGCCGCATCACGCATCTCCAATCCCTCCGCGGCCCAGAAATCCCGCGCCGCAGCCGCAGGCTCTGCAACGCGCCAGCAAAGATCGGAAAAGGCCACCGCGCCCCCTTGTGCCAGATGCCCGCGCCACGCCGCCAGACAGGCCGCCACGCCCGGCATATAGGCCGCCCCCGCGCACCAGATGAAATCGAACGGCCCACCCGGCGGATCAGTCATGTCGGCGCACTGCACCTCCACCCCCGGATGCGCTGCCCGCACCCGCGCCGCGAAAGCCTCCACAAGGTCGACCGCCACGATCCGTGCACCGGGCCGCAGACGCCGCAGCGTGGCAATGTCCGCCCCCAACCCGCAACCGGCATCCAGAATTCGCCCCGCCTCCGGCACCCCGGCCAGCGTCACCGCCCAGCCAAGGCTTTCAGCATCCCCCGGCCCCGCCCGTTCCAGCCCGTCGAACAGCACCTCATATCTCATGCCAGGGCCACCGGCCGCCCCATATCCCGGATCAACTTCCAGTTGATCGCGTCCAGCAGCGCCTCGAAACTCGCATCCACGATATTCGCGCTGACGCCCACGGTCGACCAGCGCCGCCCCTGACTGTCCTCGCTGTCGATGATGACCCGCGTCACCGCCTCGGTGCCGCCTTGCGTGATCCGCACCTTGAAATCGACCAGCTTCATATCGTCGATACAGGCCTGATACGGTCCCAGATCCTTGCCCAAGGCCTTGGCCAGCGCGTTCACCGGCCCCCGATCCGTCCCCGTCTCATCCATCGACTCGCTGACAGACAGCATCTTGCGATCGCCGATCTTCACCACGACCACAGCCTCCGACAGGCTGACGATCTGGTTGTACTTGTTCTTGCGCCGCTCCACCGTCACGCGATAGCGCTTTACCTCAAAGAACTCCGGCAACAGCCCCAGTTCCGCCCGCGCGACCAGCTCGAAACTCGCCTGCGCGCCGTCATAGGCATAGCCCTGATCCTCGCGCTCCTTGATGACCTCCAGAATACGCCCCAGCCGCGCATCCTTCGGGTCCACCTCGATCCCCGCCGCCACCAGCCGCGCCCGCAGATTCGACTGCCCCGCCTGATTGCTCATCGGGATCACGCGCTCATTGCCGACCACCGCAGGGTCGACATGCTCATAGGTCGATGGATCCTTCAGAATTGCACTCGCATGCAGCCCCGCTTTATGCGCAAAGGCGCTCGCCCCCACATAGGGGGCGCTGCGCAGCGGCACCCGGTTGAGCACGTCATCCAACTGCCGGCTCACCCGTACCAGCCCTGCAAGCGCCTCACGGCTCACCCCAGTCTCAAAGCGGCTTGCATAGGGCTCCTTCAACAACAGCGTCGGGATGATCGTCGTCAGGTTGGCGTTGCCGCACCGCTCGCCCAGCCCGTTCAACGTACCCTGAATCTGCCGGCAGCCCGCATCCACAGCGGCCAGCGAATTGGCAACCGCATTTCCGGTGTCATCATGGCAATGGATGCCCAGCCGCTCCCCCGGCACCCCCGCAGCGATCACCTCGGCCACCACGCGCCCCACTTCGGCGGGCAACGTGCCGCCATTGGTGTCGCACAGCACCACCCACCGTGCCCCAGCCTCCAGCGTCGCACGCAGACACTGCAGCGCATAACCGGGATTGGCGCGGTAACCGTCAAAGAAATGCTCGGCATCCAGAACCGCTTCGCGCCCCCGCGCCACGCAATGCGCGACCGAGGCGCTGATCGCCTCCAGATTCTCCTCCAGCGTGCATCCCAGCGCGGTTCTCACATGAAACTCATGCGCCTTGCCCACCAGACAAACCGCCGGCGTCCCCGCATCCAGCACGGCTGCCAGCACATCATCATTCGCCGCAGACCGCCCCACCCGCTTGGTCATGCCAAAAGCCGTCATCACCGCCCGCGTCTGCACAGGATCGGCAAAGAACTCGCTATCGGTCGGGTTCGCCCCCGGCCAACCCCCTTCGATGTAATCCACCCCCAGCGCATCCAGCGCCAAGGCGATCACCCGCTTCTCCGGCGTCGAGAACTGCACGCCTTGCGTCTGCTGCCCATCGCGCAGGGTCGTGTCGAACAGATACAGCCGTTCCTTCATACCCCCGCCCCCTCATCTTGGCCCAAATACCCCGGGGTAAGCCGCGCAACGCGCGGCGCGGGGGCAGCGCCCCCCCGATTTTTCGCAGAAAAATCGTTCACACCAACCCCTCCAACTTCGCCGCATCAAAACCGGGGCCGGGCAAAACCTCTACCCCCGCCTTCGACATCCGCACTTCCGCACCGGCGGCAAGCAGTGCCGCCTTCATCGCGTCAACCGGGGCAAAGTCTTTGGATACCATCGCTGCCTCCCGCAACGCGGCCAACTTGGCCGCATAGGGCATCAAAAGCTGGATTGCCGAGTCCCTCACTCCGATACGCTGTTCGATTTGCGCGAAGCTCAAGATGCCAAGGAAATCCAAGTTCCTGGCGAGTTCATCGTACCGCGCCGTGTTGGCCAAATTCTCTAACGCCACAAGGGCAGCGTGCGTGTTCAGATCATCCGCTAGTGCAGCAACGATCACGTCATCTGGCTTTAGGTCTTTAGCCTTATCAAGATTTCCGAATTGAGCAATGAGCCTGACAAAGTCATCGAGCTTGGACGACGCGCCTGCCGCCTTCTCCGCCGTCCAGTCCATCGGCTTGCCATAATGCGTCCCAAGAAACACGAACCGGATCACCTCCCCCGGCACGCCCTGATCCAGCAGATCCCGCACGGTAAAGAAGTTGCCCAAGGATTTGGACATCTTCTTCCCCTCCACCTGCAACATCTCGTTATGCATCCAGACCCGCGCAAACTCGGCTTCCGGATGGGCGCAGCAGCTTTGCGCCACCTCATTCTCGTGATGCGGAAATTGCAGATCGATCCCGCCGCCGTGAATATCGAACGAAGCGCCCAGCAGTGCAAAGGACATGGCGCTGCATTCGATATGCCACCCCGGCCGCCCCCGGCCCCAGGGGCTGTCCCATCCCGGCAGGGTCGCATCCGATGGCTTCCACAGCACGAAATCCATCGGGTCTTCCTTGAAGGGTGCCACCTCGACCCGGGCGCCTGCGATCATGTCATCCACCGCCCGCCCCGACAGCCGCCCGTATTCGGCATAGGACCGCACCCGGAACAGCACATGGCCGTCCTTGGCATAGGCATGGCCAGTGTCGATCAACGTTCCGATCATCGCGATCATCTGGCCGACATAGGCCGTGGCCCGCGGCTCATGCGTCGGTCGCAACGCCCCCAATGCATCCATATCCTCGTGATACCAGCGGATCGTTTCCTCCGTCCGCTCAGCGATCAACTCCTCCAGCGAGCCGACCGCCCCCGCGTCCTTCCGCGCCAAGGCGGTCGCGTTGATCTTGTCATCCACATCCGTGAAATTCCGCACATAGGTCACATGGTCCGCGCCATAGACATGGCGCAGCAACCGAAACAGCGTGTCAAAAACCACCACAGGCCGCGCATTGCCGATATGCGCGCGGTCATAGACCGTGGGTCCGCAAACATAGAGCCGCACATTGCCCGCATCGATGGGGGTAAAGACCTCCTTCACCCGCGTCTTGGTATTGTGCAGCCGGATCGTCACCATGTCCCAAACCCCGAAATGCGGCCCAAGGCCCGCCAAGCCGTTCCCGGCGCGGGTCTATCAACTTCGTCTGTTCATGGGAACGAGAAGAAGGCCCGCGCGACCAATGGTCAGCGGGTAATGCAGCAGCAGCCGATGATGCCCTTCATGCTCATGGTCCATCGCTACAACCAATCCGGGGGCCTGCCAAGCGCAACTTTCGTGGTCACGTCCTCCGATTCGCGCCCGATGGTTAACCTAAAGATTTGCCCCAACGCCGGTGCGCTGCGTGCATACGCCTGTCTGCACCGCCTGTCTGCACCGGCCGCTGCACCGCCGTTTCCGCCTAACCCCCTGAATTAACACCCTGAACGCCGCCCCTTGCGGCCACTCCCCCCGCCTGTTCAATTCACCCGTCTGCACTGGAGGGAAATCATGGATCACGATGATCTGCGCCAATGGTCAAAACGCGCCGCCGATTGGGCGCATGACTATCACGCCACGCTGCGCGACCGCCCGGTTCGTGCCCCCCTCACCCCCGGCGCGACAGCGTCACAAATTCCCCCTGCCCCGCCAGAAGATGCAGAAAACATGGAGGAAATCTTCGCCGACTTCGCCCGCATCATCCCAGGTGGGCTGACCCATTGGCAGCATCCCCGTTTCTTCGCCTATTTCCCCGCCAACGCCTCCCCCGCCTCGATGCTGGCCGAACAGCTGGCCAATGCCATCGCCGCGCAGGGCATGCTGTGGCAAACCTCGCCCGCCGTGACAGAACTGGAACAGGTGATGATCCGCTGGCTGGCCCAGGCCCTTGGCCTGCCAGCCAATTTCACCGGCACCATTCACGACAGCGCCACCACCGCCACCCTCTCGGCGGTGCTGACCATGCGCGAACAGGCGCTGGGATGGGCAGGTCTGCAACAGGGCCTCTCCGCCCAACCCCGTCTGCGGCTTTATGCCAGCGCGGAGACCCATTCCTCGGTCGACAAGGCCGCCCGCATCGCCGGGATCGGGCAGGAAAACCTTGTGAAAATCCCATCGGATGCAACGCTTTCAATGAAACCGGGCGCTCTGGCCGGGGCCATCGCCGCCGACCGCGCCGCAGGCTTCCTGCCCGCAGGCGTGATCCTCTGCGCGGGCGGCACCTCTGTCGGTGCCTTTGACCGGATCGCTGATTGCATCTCTGTGGCCAAGGCGGCCGATCTGCCCGTCCATGTCGATGCGGCATGGGCCGGATCGGCCATGATCTGCCCTGAATTCCGTGACTTGTGGCTGGGTGTCGACGGGGCCGACAGCATCGTGTTCAACCCGCACAAATGGCTCGGCGCGCAATTCGACTGTGCCGTCCAGTTCCTCGCCGATCCCGGCCCACAGGTCCGCACGCTCGGCCTGCGCCCCACCTATCTGGAAACCGCAGGGCGTGAGGAAATCACCAATTTCAACGAATGGACCGTCCCCTTGGGCCGCCGCTTCCGCGCCCTTAAACTTTGGTTCACCCTTCGCGCCTATGGTCTGTCTGGTCTGCGCGACCGCATCCGCAACCATGTGCTCTGGGCGCGTCAGGCCCGCGATGCGCTGGCGCGGTTGCCCGGCGTGACGATCACCACAGAACCATCGCTGTCGCTCTTCACCTTTGCCCTTGGATCCGATGCCGAAACCGAAGCGCTCCTCGCCCGCATCAACGATGATGGCCGCATCTACCTCACCCAAACCCGCCACGCAGGCCGCTTTGTGATCCGCGTGCAGGTCGGCCAGTTCGATTGCACCGAGGCTGACGTGATGACCATTCCGCAGGTCGTGGCAGATCTGATCTAAGGAAAACGGGCGGCCCCGAAAGACCGCCCGCAACTGTTGGGTCCGATTTCGTTAAGAAACCGTAACCCTAA
>CALRMS020000045.1:0-35228 GCA_943369275.1 Rhodobacter maris
GCCATTGTCGGGCAGATTGTTTTGGCGATTTTCCGAACCGAGGAATGGCAGTTCCAGCACAACCTTGGCAGTTACATGCTTTTCTTCGGGCATCTGGTCGGCATTTCGATCAGCGGTGTCATGGTCCGGCTCGCCATGTCGGAGCCCGACCGCGACCTTGAGAAAAAGCTGGGCTGGGCGCCGCGGGCTGCCGGGGTGATCGGCCTGATGTCTGTCACCTATGGGATCCTGTATTTCGGCGGGGCGCTGATCCAGGAATCTGAGACGGTCTTTTTCTGGCGGCGGCTTGCGCTGGCCATTTGGGAGGTGGCGCTGCTGACGGCTTTTGTTTGGTTTCTTTGGCGCCATTCGGACTTCGTCAGGGGCAGACTGAACGAGCCTTCGCCAAAGCACGAAACGCCACCGGACCAAATGCAAGAGGTGCCGATGGTGGTAAGCCTCCGGCTCTTTGGACGCCTTGTCCGCTTTCTCTGGCAGCATGCGCCGGTCCGGCTGAAGTACAAACTGATCTCTCTGGCACTGATTGCCGGGCTGACGCGCGATCTGGTCATGGTCGCAATCAACAAGGCTGCCGGCAGTGAACCTGGCGATACCTATGGTTTCTGGCTGCCGGTCTTCCTCATTATCCTGGCCGTCTTTGTGATTGCGTCCTTCAGCTATCAGGTCATGACGACCGAGGTGACGACCGAAGTCATCAACCGGGTGCGTGTACGGTTGATCGACAGGATTCTGAACGTCCAGCCGACTGTGACTGAATCCTACGAGCATGGGCTGCTGTATCACATCATGACGACGGATGTGGCCATCGTCGCCGGTACGACGGCAACCTTGCTGCAACTGCTCCCCCTGTTCATCTTCCTGCTGATCGCCATTCCGCAGCTGTTTTTCTATTCGGTGATCGCGGGCATATTGGCTGTTCTGGTGATGGTGGGCGGGGTTCTGGTTTATTACCGTCAACAGCAAAACATGGCCGCCCTTGGGCTGGATGCCCGCAAGCTTGAAGTGACCTATTTCGAAAATGTCTCCGAACTGCTTAGCGGCCACCGCGAGCTGAAACTTCATCGGGCACGGCGGCAAGATTTCACCGGGGCGCTTACCGCGTCGCTGGCCCAATTGCGACTGGCGCTGATCAGTGTCAGCAAGATCTATGAGAAGGGGGAGGTGGGCGTCAGCCTGCTGAAGTTCCTGCTGCTGAGCGGTATCGTCTTTCTCGCACCTGCCCTGTACCAGACGGACAAGGTGGTGACTTTTTCAGTGCTTACGCTGATCTTGTTCTGCATGAATCCGTTTGAGCAACTGGTCTCAAGCTACCCGACCTTCATCGGCTCGATGGTGTCCTACATCCGCATTGAAGACCTCGACAAACGACTTCAGGCACTGGGCAACGAGAACGAACAGCCAATCGCCGCCGAGCCGTTCGAAAGCCTGGTCCTGCAGGACGTCACGGCGACACATCGGCCGCAATCGGGGCAGGGTTTTGTTCTGGGGCCGATCGACCTTGAAATCCGGCGTGGTGAGATCGTCTTTCTGGTGGGAGACAATGGTTCAGGGAAGACGACACTTCTGAACCTGATTGCCGGGCTGCATGATCCTGCGTCGGGCAAGGTCATTCTGAACGGAAATCACGTTCCACCAAGTGCGATGACCACCTACCGGTCGCGCATTTCGGCCATCTTTGCGCGCTACCACGTCTTCAAGTCGATCTTTGGGCTGGCTCATGTCTCTGACCGCGAAGCCAGCGACATGATCATCAAGGTCAACCTTTCCGGACAGACCGGCATCATCAAGGGCATCTTCACGCGTATGGAACTGTCGGCCGGGCAGAAGCGCAGGCTTGCCCTTGCGGTAAGCCTGCTGGAGGGGCGCGAGATCCTTGTGCTGGACGAGTTCGCCTCTGATCAGGACCCGAACCAGCGCGCCTTCATCTTCAACGAGCTGTTGCCGGAGCTGAAGGCAAAGGGGAAAACCGTCATCCTCGCGACGCATGACCTTTCCTGGAACCGGAGTTGCGACAAGCTTGTCCGTCTGGAGAATGGCAAGATCACGAGCATCTCTCGCCCCGTCATTGACAGCAAACCGGACATCTGAGGTTGCGCATGCGGATCTTGCAGGTCTCTGCCTATGGACTTGGACGCTATGGCGGTGTGCAGTCGCACATCCGCGACCTGGCAACGGCGCTGCGGTCGCGTGGTCACGAGGTGCGGTGCATCAGCCCCGGCCCGGCCATTGCACCGGCGACCGGTTCAGTCGTGGATTTCGAAGGCCTTGGGAACGAGCGAACCATCAGTCTGGGCGGAACCAAGTTCGAATTGAGTTACGTTCCCCGCCAAGTGCTGCGCCAAGCGGTGGACGATCTTGCAGACTGGCGCCCCGATGTGGTGCATTTTCATGGTCTGTGGGTGCCCCTGATGCCGTGGCAGCTGTGCTCGCGCCTGCAGGCCGCGCGTGTCGTGACGTTTCACGACACAACGGCACCCGGTCCGGCAGGGGCCATGCTGCGCAGTGTTTTTCGGCCCTTGGGCAAGAGGATCGCGGCCATGGTCGATGCGGTTGTCGCAGTTTCGACGACACCGCTTGGGCATCTGGGGCCTGCATCGACACAGCGGACCATCGCGATCTTGCCGCCGGTGGTTGATCTTTCGGATTTTCTTGATCTTGCGAAGGAACAGGTTTCGGGGCCGCCTGTTGTTCTGCATTGGGGTCGGCTGGACAGTCGCAAGAATGTTGGGGCTTTGTTGGAGGCGGCGCGTCTGATCCGGCAGCGGACAGCAGACCGACCGGAAAGCCAGCGCCCGCTTTTTGTCATCGCGGGTGATGGAGCGGATGCCGACCTAGTGCGGGAGGCCAGCCGCGAGCTTGGTCCCGGGGTGATCCGTCATCTGCCGCCCCAGGACCGGCAAGGTCTGCTTGGTCTTCTGAAGCTGGCGCGTCTCTGCGTCTTTCCAGCCGGTTTTGGCGAGAGCTTTGGAATTGTGCTTGCTGAAAGTCTGGCCAGCGGAACGCCCGTTCTGGCGGGGGACAATGCCGGTTTCACCGAGCTGTTGGGACCCGGCGGTGCAGGCGCGATTTTCGACAGCAGCAATCCGGCACAACTTTCGGACAGGATCATTAATCTGCTTGATGATCCCGATCGCTTGTCAGCCTGGGGTGAATGGGGCAGGGCGCATTCCCGGCAATTCGATGTGTCCAACCATGTCGAGGCTTTCGAACGGCTCTATAATCAGGCGGTAGAGTCCCGCCGTTCGAAGGTCGACGGTTCGGGGTACCACGCCTGAAGCTGGCGCCGGACAAGCCATTCGGTCACGCGTGATGGTCTTGGACCGAAATTGTCATTCAGGTTGACCCAGCCTGCAAGGCCTGTGCGGGATCGCAACAGCGCAAGAAGCGTTACGGGCCAGAAATCCTCAAGCGGGACATATTGTGAAATCCGGCGGCCGGTTTTTCGGTCTTCCAGAACGGCGCGGCCCTGGGCAAGGAGCGACCAAAGATACAGGCTTGCCGGATCGACGTTTCCGGCAGACCGGAAGCGTGAAGCCCTGGTATGGGAAATGCTGTCGGCGAATTCCTCCATGGCTGACTGCCATGCCGCGCGGTCAATCAGCAGCGGCGCGTGGCAGATCTGCCTGCGCCGACCTGATGTCCCGTAATGCTGGTTCACGAGATGGTCTGACATCGCCAGTGCCAGATTCCACGCTGACTCCTGCATGGGGTCGACGATCTCGGAGAGCTGGGGTGTCCAGTATTTCCACGGGTATATCCGGGGCCTGCCATCGCCGGTCTCGAGGTCGGTCAGTTTCAGCGCCGGACGTATCAGCATGTCGTCTTCGACATAGAGGAACTGATCCGAAATTCCGGGCAGCAGGTGGAGGTGGGTGATGATCGCCAGCGAGTTGAAGGTCGGCAGGATGCTGTCCGACATGATTTCATCGTGATGGACAATGCGCAGACGCGGGTTCGATCTGTCCAGCCATGCCGGCACCTGCGGGCGGCAGGTCAGCAGGTAGACCGTGCCCAGCATTGGGAATGTCTTTTCAAGTCCGCGCAGGCTGTAGCGCATCAGATCGAGGTTGTCGCGGGTTCGGCCGGGATCCAGATCGGCAGCTTTTTCGCTGTATTGCGCCAGTTGGTCCCGATACCCGGGCCAGCGGTCATCGACCCAGGTGTAAACGACGTCGACGGTCTTTCCCCTTGGCACGGCTGATCCCATTTGACTTGACCGGTAATGGTTCTTAACAGAAAGCGGCAAGCGAGGCACAGGGTGAAGCGGTTGGCGCGTGATTTGATTGTTGCAGCTGATATCGGCACGTCAGCAATCAAGATCGCTGCGCTGGATCGAAAGATGAACGTGATTGCCAGCACGGCTGTTGCCCATCCGATCCAGTTTCCCAACCCGCTTTGGGCCGAGCAGTTCCCCGAGGATTGGTGGTCGGCACTTGTCACGGGGATGCGTGAATTGTCCTTGATGGTTCCGGATCTGGCAAATCGGGCAGCAACACTTGGATTTGCCGCGCAAGTGTGCGGCGTTGTTCCGGTTGACGCTGCGGGGGTGCCGCTTCGGCCTTGCCTGACATGGCTCGACAAGCGCGCGGGCGATCTGATCCGCGCCAAGATGGCGGGGTTCCCCTCTGTCGCCGGTTTCGGGGTGCTGAAGCTTCTGCGGTCGGTTCAACTGACGAACGGTGCCCCCTCGCTTAATGGAATGGATCCTACCGCAAAGATGATGTGGCTGAAGCAGCACGAGCCAGATGTCTGGGCGCGGACGGCCAAGCTTCTGGACGTCAAGGATTGGGTCCTTCATCGCTGTACCGGCGCATTCGTCACGACAGCCGACAGCGCCAATCTGACCTGGATGGCCGATACGCGCAGTGGCGCACCGATCTGGTCAGACGAATTGACCCGCAGATATGGCGTGCCGCGCGAGATGTTGCCCGAGATACTGCCCGGTGATGCGATTGCGGGTGGGTTGACCCAGCAGGCAGCCGACGATCTGGGTTTGCCTGCCGGGTTACCTGTCATCGGTGGGTGCGGCGATATTTGCGCGGCGGCGCTTGGCAGCGGTGCCACGGAGGACGGCGCGTTGCATATTTCGCTGGGCACCAGCGCCTGGATTGCGGGGTTTTTCGACAGCCGCCGCATAAACGCCCTTGCGTCATTTGCGACGATTGCAAGTCCGGTGGATAACAAGCCGCTTCTGATTGCGACACAGGAATGTGCTGGTGCCTGCCTTGATTGGTATGCAAGCATTGGTGGCGCCGACACCCCATTGACCTCGGTCGAGCATGACCCGCCCTTGTTCCTGCCATGGCTTGCCGGTGAGCGCGTGCCCGTCGACGACAACCGGCTGGCGGGGGCATTTCTGGGGCTGAAGCTTGTCCACGACAGGGGAAGCCTTGCCCGCAGCGTGCGCGAGGGGATTGCGCTGAATCTGCGCTGGGCAATGGAGCCGGTCCAAAAGCAGCGCGGCGTTCGTCGCGGCGGCACTATTCCCATTGTCGGGGGCGCCACGCAGGATGATGCCCTTGCGCAGGACATTGCGAACTGCCTTCAGATGGATTTGTGCCGATTGCCAGAGCCTGCACTGGCAGGCCTGCGCGGCGTCGCTGCACTTGGGGGTGTCAGCCTTGGATGGTACCCTTCAGCCCTTGGTGCCGTGAGCCAATTGCTTGCTGCAAGCGGCAGGGTTTTTCGGGCAGACCCCGGACGGGCGGCCTATTTCGACAAGAGGTTTGACCAATTCAAGCGTGCCCATAAACGGCTTGCGCCTTGGTACCATTCCTTGGCCAAGGACATCTGAGATGATTGACGGGCTGTACAAAGCGCATCTTGACAGAATGTGGGACCGCGCCGCGCAACCTTTGGCGCGTGTTGCCACGGCCAACCAGGTGACACTGATCGGGTTTGTGCTGGTGCTGGCAAGTTGCGGTGCCTTCCTGCTTCATGAACGACCGGTCCTTCTGGGGATATGCCTCGCCATTTCCTTTGCCGCGGATTCGCTGGATGGCGCCGTTGCCCGCCTGCGGGGCGAGACGTCGTATTTCGGCGGATATCTTGATGCCGTCATTGACCGCTATCAGGAAGCTGTTGTCCTTTTTGCATTCGCCCTGACCATGACATCCTGGGTGCCGGCCTTCCTCGCGTTCTGGGGGGCGATGATGACAAGCTACGCCAAGGCGCGAACCGCCATTGAAGTGCCTGTCGACAACAACGGTTGGCCGGACCTGTTTGAACGACAAGAGCGCATCATCTATCTTTGCGCCCTCTTGCTCCTGGGACCTGTGGTTGCTGATGTGTTGGACGTTGGGAACCATTCTGTCATGACCGTCGGGCTTTGGGGGCTGGCGCTGCTGTGCCATGCAACGGCGGTCCAGCGCATGCTGCGCGCCCGCGATATCCTGATGGCGGCGGATCGCCGCGCGCGTGAGGCAGGCCGGAGCGATCAGGCGCCGTCCGGCCAACTGGCATCGCGCGAATGAAACTCACCACACGCGGACTGGGTCAGACGGGCGTCATGCGCCGTGGATGTGGACCCGGATTTCATGTGTCGATGGAAACATGACCGCACTAGTCATTCTGATCATTGCCTGTGCTGCGGTGGCAGTCGCCGTGGCGATCCACGATTTCCTGGAGGGTGAAACGCTGATTGCAGACATTGCGGATGAATTCCGCCTTTCACGTCTGTCGCTTCCCGAACTTGATGGGGCC
The DNA here is from genome assembly GCA_943369275.1 of Rhodobacter maris. Lineage (GTDB taxonomy): Bacteria > Pseudomonadota > Alphaproteobacteria > Rhodobacterales > Rhodobacteraceae > Paragemmobacter > Paragemmobacter maris_A. The sequence continues at coordinate 6,703 of CALRMS020000045.1, forward strand.
TGGGCCACCAATCCCAACCGCACGGTCGCTGTCGTATCCCTGACCTCGATCCCAAGCCGGTTGCCCTTCATCGCGCCAACGATCAAGAGCCTTCTGCGGCAGAGTGTGGCACCGCAGAAGATCATCCTGAATATTCCATCGGTCAGCCTGCGCGAAGGTGTGCCCTACGTCATTCCCGAATTCCTGAAGGGCCTTGACGCGATCGAGATAAACCTTTGCCCGGATCACGGTCCGGCAACCAAGCTTTTGCCCAGCCTCCAAGGCTTGTCACCGTCGCAGCCCATTCTGGTGGTGGATGACGACAGGATCTATCACCGATCGGTGCTTGCCGACCTGCTTGCCGCCGCGGGGGCGCGGCCTGAGGCTGCATTTGGGCTAAGTGGGTGGTCCGTTCCAGAAGATTTGACAGACAGGCCGACAACGGTCTGGTCGAACCTGATGATGCGCGCCCCGGCACCCATTCGAGCGCGACGCCTTTGGCAACCGGTTCAGGTTGATATCCTGCAAGGATTTTCAGGATACATCGTGCGTCCTGATCAGTTCGATCTTGCGGCCGTGTCGGACTATGAAGGCGCCCCGGCGGCGGCGCGTCTGGTAGATGACGTCTGGTTCGCGGCGCATTGCCGGGCCCCCCGCTTTGTCTGCCCTGCAAGGCGCACCAACTTTCAGGCCAAACTCTTGCGTCGGCGCTATCGGCTGACGAGCCTTGGCCTCATCAATCGCGGGCCAGGTGGGGATGAAAACCGCAGCAACAGCATCGTGATCCGCCATTTCTCGGGCAGATGGCTGTGCCAGACTGGACCGGGGGCCGGACCGTCACGCTGACGGACCGGAATCATCGGCACTGAGGCCGAGCGTATCGGCCAGTTGCGGCAGCGCCTTCAGAAGCATCGGCAGTTCCGGCCCGCGAAACTGTGCGACAAGCAGATCGCGAACGCTCTCGACATCAAAGACGTCGAGCCCGCCATTGCTCAGGAACGCTTCGACAGCGTCGATCCGATAGACATAGAGTGGAAAGGCGCGGTCGTCCTTCTTGCGTGTCTGGTACATCGAGAAGATCGATGATCTGAGAAAATCGTTGTGGTCATGCAATCCACGGTAGACCAGCGGTTCGCGCAGGAAGAGGCTTCCGCCCATCATATGCGCGCCTTGGGCGCAGTAGCCGTCGAACGCGTTCTTGTAGCCAAGAGCCCTCACCGGGCGAAGCAGGTTCAGGGCAGCCCGCCGAAACATCATGGATGACGTGGATGTCCAATGCCAACCCGGTTGCTCGGGTGAAACAAAGCGGTGAAATCCGAAGGACTCGAAGGTCGCTTTTTCGGCCATGATCGCTTCAGGGGCAAACCGCTCTGCACCGTCATCGGCACTGGTTCCCGTAATGACGCCGCCCTGCAGATTTAGAAAGTACTGGTCGCAGGAGACAATCGGACAGAACAGGCGTGGGTTCAGGTGGACCGCCAGCATCCTTTCCAGAAATGTCGGGGCATAACGGTCGTCCGGGTCAAGCACCGTTACGAAATCAGACTCGGTCGCATCCAGCCCAAGAAAGACCGCCGGAATCTGGCCGCGGTTTTCTTCGGCACGGATCAATTGAAAGCGTTCGTCCGCAATTGCGGTAATGGCCCGCTGTGCTGCCTCGAAGTTCTCTGGGCGGGAACAGTCGTCCACAAGCGTGCAGGTGTAATGCGCATAGGTCTGTTGCTGGACAGACCGGAGCGCGTCAAAGACATAGTCGCTATAGTTGTCGTGATAGGGGATGATCACCGCAACTTGCGGCCTGTGATACTCCTGCACAACAGGTTGTGCATTTGGCTGGCCGGCGTCCCACATTCTTTCAGAGCTTTCCTTGAACCTGTTTCGGTTTCGCCAAAGCAAGCCTGAGTTCAGGCGTCAACTCCGGCTACCAGTGTCTTGGCTGCGCTTTTACGGCGATAGAACCGCGCCCTCAATCCAAGGCTGCCCAGCAGGATTCCAGCCGCGGCTGAAAAATCCCTGCCTGCAAGAATGGCACGCCAAGGTGTGCGGATGGCCCATAGCAGATGATTGCCTCCATAACCTATCTTGGCGGAAAAAGCCCAGGCCATACGTGCCGCGTGACCCGGACGGGACCCGCCCCGCAGTGCATCAAGCTGCACGATCTGCAGGCCGTCGCGAAGGCCAAGGCCGAAGACGTAACGGCGTCGCAGTCGGGAGGCTGGTACAAATTCCCGCACGATCGCCTTTTGTGCAGGGGCGTAGTGGGCACCATTCGCCATCAGGCGCTTCAGGAACTCTTCGTCCTCGGCCCCGAGGAAATTGAGCTTCGGGTTGAACCATTGGTTCGGATCATTTGGCAAACAAGACCTGCGAAGTACGAGGTTTCCGGTCGCGATGTCAGGCCCACGGACAAAGAACTGTCCCTTGACGACCCAAGCAGGCGGCGGCACCAGAAAATTGGCGTGAACAGGCCCCGTCGCGAAATCTGCCCCGGTCATTTCGATGGATCCGACAAGATGTCCAAGCCAGCCGGGTTCGGGAACCTCGTCGTCATCGACGAAGACAAGGTATTCCGGGCTCTGCTCCAGCGCGCGCTTGATTGACTGATTGCGTGCCGCCACGACGCCTGCGTCTTGCAACCGATCATAGATGATACGCAGACAGTGCTCGAATTCGGTGGCGACAGGGCGGGATGGGACCGCGCCATTGTCTATGATGACGATGGGGTAACCCGGCGCTTGGCTGGTCAACTCTTCAAGAAGTGACCGAAGATAGCTTGGCCTGTCGCAGGTGCAGATCAGTATGCAAACCTTGGTCCCTGATCCGTGCAAGCAAATGGCCCCTGACCGAAGTGGACGAAGATCAGGTCAATCGAGAGGGCGAAGCTGACCGTCAGGGGCAAAGGCTAGTGGCGTCCTGTTCTGATGGCAACACGCTTTGACCGAAAGGTCCGTCCAGACCCTGTTGCCGCCTGTTCCTGTTACGGGCGCGCTGCCGCACGAATGCGCCTTAACCAGTGATCCAGCGTCAGCTGTTCAAGAACGGCATGGTCGTCCGAGATGTCATTGAACTGCGCGGCCCATTCTGCAAGCCGCTCGCTCGTTACTTCGCTCCAGTCATCGACAATCGCGACTGGCAGCCCTTTGAACATCGGTTCCAATGGTGATCGGCGGACAATCGGGATCGCGCCCATCACCAGTGCCTCCCAGGTGCGGTAGCAGTCCATGGCTCGACCAAATGGGCTGATGACGAAGGCGTATTCGCCATAGGTTTTGTAAAGTTGTATCGGTTGCATGGCCTTTTCCGGGAAAACGCAGCAGCCCGATCTTTTCAGGACCTCCGCCACTCCGGCCCGGGTTTCGCCAAGACGTCCGTCGCGAGAGGTATTGTTCAAGGCAAAATCGCAAAATGCCAATGGCCGCCGCTTTCCCGGCGGTACGCGATTGCGGACGAGCGTCGCAAGCTGCCGGTCATGGGCGGCAATGTCATAGCGTTTGGTGATGTGCCGGGTCAGAGCATACCAGGGTTTGGCAAAGTGAATGTCATTGCGATAGGGGTAGGGCAACCCCAGTGGGACTGGCGTGACCTTTGCCGGAAGAACCGGAAAATCGGGTTGGGCGCAGAACCAGTGGCTTATCATTTCGCTTTGCAGAAGGGCCTCACTGGCCTTGGGTGCAAATTCCAGGGGCGAATAATCCGACGCCCCCGTCACAAGCACGACCGGGGCCTGCAACCGGGGCAGGACCTGCCGGACGAAATCATCCAGTGAATCGACCCGTACCCAGAGAACCCTTCCACCATTGGCAGGGTAGGCATCGCCGCGCCAATCACGGTGTTTTCCCCACATCACATAGGGAAGGCCCCCGAACCCATCCGTTTGCAGCGCCAGCGCACATTCGTCCAGAAAGTGGGTGCGATGCAGGCTCGGGCTTTTCCAGTAGACGCCACGTTTCTCGGCAATCTCATCAAGGACTGCGTTCAGAAGAAAGCGTGGCGACAGCAAATCCATGGAAAATCCCTAAACATGTTTGCCCCGGACCGCCAACAGACGCCTTGTATCCGGACAATCTGCCGAGGCGGTCAGGAACGGCGTCCGGTTCCGAGTGGCGGCGATAGGCATCGCGTTGCGTGGTGATTGCAAAGGCAAGCGGCGCGAGAGTATTGATAGAGATTAACGAAGCTTGCAACGCTTTGCCTGTCCGAAATCCTGCGCCGGGTCGTGGCACGCTGAGAGGAAATTCAAGACGTGATCCTTGTAACTGGCTCGGAAGGGCTTATTGGTCGGGCAATAACACAGCGCCTGTCTGCACGGGGACTCGAGGTTCGGCGTTTCGACATCAAGCGCCATCCGAGCGAAGACATTTGCAACCCAGAGTCACTGGCGAAGGCGCTTGATGGTGTGAAAGGTGTTTTGCATCTGGCTGCTGTTACCCGTGTTGTCTGGGCTCAGAACGACCCCGAACTCTGCCGGAGAACCAATGTCGATTCAATCCGGTCTCTCGTCCGGCTGTGTTTGGCCCAGAAGACCCGTCCCTGGTTGATTTCGGCCAGCAGTCGCGAGGTTTACGGTCAGGCGAGTGCGTTTCCGGTGCACGAAGACAGTGAAAAAAGACCGATGAATGTTTACGCAAGAAGCAAGGCCGAAGGTGAGCGGATCGTTGAGGGTGGGCGCGAGAATGGTCTGGTGGCGAACGTGTGCAGGTTCGCGAACGTGTACGGCTCGGCGAATGACCATTTCGACAGAGTTGTTCCTGCCTTTGTAAATGCGGCGGCGTTCGGGGGTGTCATCCGCGTTGAAGGGCCAGGCAATGCCTTTGACTTCACCTTTGTGGATGATGTGGCGAACGGACTTGAGCGCCTGGTCATGGCCACAGGTGAGGGTAAGTGCCTTCCGCCAATTCATTTCGTTTCAGGCGCCGCGGCAAGTCTTGGGGATCTGGCAAATCTTGCACGCACATACGCGCAGGCCCCGGTTTCTGTGCAGGTGAGTGAGCCGCGTTCATTTGACGTTTCATCCTTTGTCGGGGATCCGGGGCGGGCACATGACTTGCTCGGTTGGCGGTCTTCCACCAGCCTTGAGGTGGGGTTTCAAAAGCTGCTGGAACGCCAACTGGCGGCCAGAGCTTCGTCAACTTGCCTGGAAAAAGTGGAGAGCACCAACTGAGGAAACCGCAGCAGGACCTGGTCTATCGCGCGCATATCCGCACGGCCTTCGCGCTGTCGAATGGCACCTGAGGGTGCCCGTGCATGCATCGCGACCTGATGGATCAAGGGCACGAGTTCGGGCGGCATCGCAAGGCGCGGCTGATGGGCGAAAACCGAAGAACGCGCGCCAGAAGCGGTATGCCAAGCGATTGCTTAACCCGCGCGAACAGCCTTCAGTCGCCACCAGGCTGCGGCCGCGGTTGGGTCAAGGACCCGTTGCTTGTCAGAAAACCAAGATCCTTAGGTGGTCCGCGCAGAGGATGCCGCGAGTTTCCAAAACAGGTCGCGTGACCCCGTAGGAAGGATTGATCTGATCTATGCGCCCCAAAACGACATCAAACCGTCAGAGCCCGTCTAAATGAATTTCAAGCATCCGATCACCATCGCGCTGGTTCTGCTTTGTACATTCAGGGTTGCCGCATTAGGAATTACGGCGATCATCAAGGGCGACACTGCGTCCAATGCCTTGTTGACCGTGCTCTTGCATTTGGGTTTCACCCTGGCTCTCGGTTGTTGCTTTCTGTTGCTTTGGTGGGTTGTCAGCTTCACATTTCTTCGGGTCTGCGTGACGGCCATTGCGCTTGTCCTTTTGTCTGCCAGCCTGTTTTTAAGCCTGTCCGATCCCATTCTGGACGCAATCATCGGTGAGCGACTTACCCCTTCTACGCTTGCCCATTTCGCAGGGCCCGGGCTGTTTCTATCGGATTATTTCTGGAAACCGGTCTTTTACTACTGGTATGCGGTTTTTCCGGCGGTGGCGCTGCTTGCTGCATACTTGATCTGGATGCTGCTGCTGTTTTGGAACGTCGGGCGGAAGCCGCATTTGACGCCGTTGCGTTGGTCTTTTCCCGCGGCAGGCACAGCGATCGGCTTGGCAATTGCCTTTGGCGCTGACTCTGCCTCGAGTTCGCTGCTTCCCCCCGTGGAGTTCGACTATGTGGCAGAGGCGATGGGCGTTGATGGAACGCGATTGCGGATGTCGGAGGAAAAGGCCGCAGAGCGCATTCGCGCCTTTGTCGGTCTGCCGGAGGGTGCGTCATGGGTCGACGAACGCTATCCGCTTGTCTACCGTTGGAATTCGCAGCCGAAGGAACCGACCAGCAAACCCGACATTTTCATTTTTGTCGTGGAAAGCATGCGCGGAGCCAGTTTGCGCCATGTCAATCCAAGCGGGCAAGACCTTGTCTCAGTGCCTGCCATCGAAGAACTGGCCAGCGACGGTGTGGTATTCCAGCGGTTCCTGTCCAATGGATTTCCTTCCGGCCCCGGCTTTGTCGGCATCTCTTCGGGCGCATGGATGCATCCGGTGAAACGCCTGGATGGCGCCTATGCTTCCACTGGTTTTGACCGTCTTGGCAAGCGCCTTCAAAGCAACGGATACCGCACAGGAATAATCACCTATGACGTTCGCTATGACGACAAGACGAATTGGGTTTATGACGTGTTCGAGGACGTATTGGCGTCTACGGATCTGGGATTGGACGTGAAGGACAAGGTCACGGTTGATCAATTCAACCAATGGGTGGCCACATCAGACGCAGAAGACCCGGCAAGACCCTTGTTCGGAATACTTCTCACTCTTGAGCCACACTTGCCTTATTCTTACACGTCGCCAGAGGGCATATGGACCGCTGGACCGAACCTTGCCGACAATTACGCACGTTCCATTCTGGCAGTCGATGCAGAACTGAAGCGTGCCTTTGACTTTCTTAAATCAAGACAGCGTTGGAAGAATACGGTCGTCATCATTGTGGGTGATCACGCAAACTTTCTGGATCAGTCGATTTCGACGGGGCTTCCGGTCGATGACACGGTGTTCACGGGGGCTATCGTCAGTGGCGGTGACCCGGTCATTGGGCCGCCGCGTGCAAGCCGCGAACCGGCAAGCCATGCCGATATATCTTCCACAGTGCTTGCCATTTCGGGAGATTGGCGCCCGGCCATGGCGCTGGGTCGTAACCTGTTGTCGAACGATCCCGAACGATCACCGCGCGCGCTTGCCATTCGCAATGGTGGCACGAGACTGGACATGAGCGGGGTAAGCATGACGATCCCCAAAGGTTCCGATGAAGTGGCCGAAATCATCGTGTTTGATGAGGAGCAGGCTGGTGGGCGCGCATCTCTTCCAGCAGCGGCGGAGATCGTCGAGGCAGTTCAGATATGGTCGTGGATGATCGAGAATGACCGTGTCTGGGACGAGTCATTCCTCGACGCGCAATAGCCTCTTTCTTCGAGTAGGAGGTTAAAACCTTGCCCGGATCAGAGAACCGCAGAGAGGGTGCTGTGACGTCTCTTCTGCGCGCCCGACACCGGCTTGCGCCACTCTGCGCGGCGCAGGAAGGGGATACCGGTCAATTCACTCTATCAGATCAATGATTATGGCGGAGAGGGTGGGATTCGAACCCACGGAACGCTTGCACGCTCAACGGTTTTCGAGACCGCCCCGATCGACCACTCCGGCACCTCTCCGCGCTTGGGGGTCATCAATGCGGGGGTCAATAGCGGGGAGCGGCAGGGGTTGCAAGCGGGTTTTGTGGCTGCGCCGGGAAAGAAAGCGGGCGTGCAGAGAGGGCGGCCGTGGAAAGAACGGGCGGGCGGGGAGGGCGGCGGTTGCTCGCGCAGTTGTGGGGTGGGGCGGGTTGGCTTTTGGGGTGACAGCCTCTAGCTGTTCCGGGCAAGGTATCTGTAGGCGGGGTCGTGGCGTTCGGGGCCTTCTGGCAAAGGCCCATGGTGCGGGCGACCAGATCGGCGCGCCGGTGTCGCAAGGGGCGGGATGGCGGATGCAGAACGGGCGAAAGAGGGCGAACATGGACAGGTGGATGGTAAGTCTTGGGGCGCGGGGCCGAGCGGCAGAGGCGATGTCGGCGCAGCACTCTGGCCGGAGCGTCGGGCATCTGGGGCGCAGCCTTGTGCTGGCGCTGGGCCTTGGCGTGGCTGGTGTCGCGGCGCTGGGCGTGCCGCTGCCTGCCGTGGCGCAGGAGGCCGCGCAGGCCGGGGCCGTGCCGCCCGCTGTGGCCGCAGACATTAAGGCCCTGACCGAGACAATGCAGTTCGCCGAGCTGGTCGGCATCCTGCGGCAGGAGGGGCTGGATTACGGAACGCAGCTGGAAGCGGACATGTTCCCCGGTGCGGGCGGGCAGGGCTGGCAGGCCACGATGGCGCTGATCTATGACGCGCCCCGAATGGAGGCGGCGCTGGGTGAGGCGCTGACGCGGGAACTGGCGAAATCGCCCGGTGACATTGCTGATATGCAGGCTTTCTTTGGCTCTGATCTGGGGCAGAAGGTTCTGAAGCTGGAAATCGAGGCACGGCGGACCCTGCTGGATGACGCGGCAGAGGAAGCGGCGCGGATTGCCTGGGAGGATCTGGGATCGGGCGAGACGGCGCGGGTTGAGCAGCTGGAACGGTTCGTTGCGTCGAATGACCTGATCGAGTCCAATGTGATGGGGGCGTTGAACGCTTCTCTCGCCTTTTATCAGGGGATGCAGGAGGGCGGCGCCTTTGGTGGCGAGATGACCGAGGAGCAGATGCTGACAGATGTCTGGGGTCAGGAGGCAGATGTCCGGCAGCAGACGACGGAATGGCTTTTTCCCTATCTGACGCTGGCCTATGGCCCGCTGACGGATGAGGAATTGGACAGCTATATCGCGTTCTCGGAATCGGCTCAGGGGCAGGTGCTGAATGCGGCGCTGTTCGTGGCCTTTGACGAGGTGTTCACCCCGATTTCGCGGGCGCTGGGTGTGGCGGTTGCGCGGCAGATGTCGGGGCAGGATATCTGACCCCGGCCTGCTGGGTTCGGGCTGGTGATCGCGCTTGACTTGGGGGCGGGATGCCCTGATAAGCGCGCATCCCGGCAAGGCGTGAGTCTTGGCGGGTTTCATATTTCATGACGCCCGAGAGGGCGCGCTGTCTGAGGCGGGGAAACCCCGGAACGCCCAAGCTTGGGGGCCACAGGACGCGGAGCAAGGAAGAGGACGACCCATGTTTGCGGTCCTGAAGACCGGTGGCAAGCAATACAAGGTGCAGGCGGGTGACGTGCTGCGCGTTGAAAAGCTGGCTGCCAATGCTGGTGACAAGATCCAGTTCAATGAGATTCTGATGGTTGGCGGCGAGACCGTTACCTTGGGCGTGCCCATGGTTGCGGGCGCGGCGGTGGTCGCGGAAGTGATCGACCAGATCAAGGGTGAGAAGGTCATCCACTTCGTCAAGCGTCGCCGCAAGCACAGCTCGCAGCGCACCAAGGGCCATCGTCAGCACCTGACGCTGGTTCGCGTGACCGAGGTTCTGGCCACGGGCGCCGACAAGTCTGGTGTGGCCGCTGCGACCGGCACCGCCGATGCACGCCGCGCCGCCCACAATGCCGAGGCCGCCCCGGCGGTTGAAGCGCCTGCGAAACCGAAGCGCGCCAAGAAGGCCGCTGAAGCCGCTGCGGAATAAGGAGAGTACCAAATGGCACATAAAAAGGCAGGCGGTTCTTCCCGCAACGGCCGCGACTCCGCAGGGCGTCGTCTGGGCGTGAAACTCTATGGCGGCCAGGCCGCGATCCCGGGCAACATCATCGTGCGCCAGCGCGGCACGACCTATTTCCCGGGCAATGGCGTGGGCATGGGCGTGGATCACACGATCTTTGCCGTGACCGAGGGCAAGGTGACGTTCAAGAAAGGCCTGAAAGGCCGCACCTTTATTTCGGTTCTCCCTGTTGCGGAGGCAGCCGAGTAAGCCGAACCTTTACAATTGGATTGTAAACGGGGGATCGGCTGAAAGGCCGGTCCCCTTGGTCATTTCCGGGTCTTGTGGCCGGGGTGGCGGGGGGAGTTGCGCGATCCGGGCCTTCGGGGCCGGTCGCAAAAATGCCGGACTGCAGGCCTAATTCCCCGCAATTCGTGCCGTAACCACTTGAAGGGGGCAGATCAGCCCCCGACATGCGCTTCATGAGGAGGGAAGCCATGATGCTGGATAAAGTCACCGCAATGCCCGAAGGGGCCATTGCCGCCGGACGGTTCATCCTGCGCCCCGTGCGCCGGTCGGATGCCGGGCTGTTTGCAATGTATGCAGGCGACAGGCGCGTGGCGGAATCCACCCGGTCGATCCCGCATCCGCTGCCACCCGGGGCGGCCGAGGCCTTTGTGGCCCGCGCCACGCTGCAGGGCGGGGATGAGGATGTCTGGGTCATGGACGGATCGGCGACCGGTCTGGCCGAGGTGCTGGGCGTGATCAGCCTGAAGCGGATGGATGAGACGCGCTATGATCGCGGGCAGTCCGAGGTCGGCTATTGGGTGGCCCCGGCCTTCTGGAATGCGGGCTTTGCATCCGAGGCAGTGCGGGCGCTGGTCGAGGTCAATCCGCAGAAGAACCGCACGATCTTTGCCGAGGTGTTTCAGGACAATGCCGGATCGGCGCGGGTGCTGACCAATGCTGGGTTCCAGTATCTGGGCGATGCGGAGACCTTCTCGGTTGCGCGCAATGCGCGCGTGCCGACCTGGACCTATATCCGCAAGCTGGACTGAACGGGTAGGGCGGGGACCATCCGGCCCCCCGCACCCCGGTTTTCCAAGCCCCCGCCCGCCGCTCTTGCGGTGGGGTTTTTGGGTATTTGAGCCAAGATGAAGCGGCATGGGTTGCGCGAGGCTTGAGCCTGCGGGCAATGTCCACTATCGCCAGAGCCAATCCTTACGAAAGCGCGACAGATGAAGTTCCTTGATCTTGCCAAAGTCTATATCCGCTCGGGCGGCGGCGGCGGGGGCTGCGTGTCGTTCCGGCGCGAGAAGTTCATCGAATTCGGCGGCCCGGATGGCGGCGATGGTGGCAATGGCGGGTCGGTCTGGGCGGAAGCGGTGGACGGGCTGAACACGCTGATCGATTTCCGCTATCAGCAGCATTTCTTTGCCAAGAACGGCCAGCCCGGAATGGGCAGCCAGCGGACGGGCAAGACAGGTGATGACATCATCCTGAAGGTGCCCGTTGGGACCGAGATTCTGGATGAGGATGAGGAGACGGTGATCGCCGATCTGGTCCGGGTGGGGCAGCGTGTGCTTCTGGCCAAGGGCGGCAATGGCGGGTTTGGGAACCTGTATTTCAAATCATCGACCAACCGGGCGCCCGGGCGGGCCAATCCGGGGCAGGAGGGGGTGGAGCGCACCATCTGGCTGCGGTTGAAGCTGATCGCCGATGCGGGGCTGGTGGGGCTGCCCAATGCGGGCAAGTCGACCTTTCTGGCGGCTGTGTCCAATGCGCGGCCCAAGATCGCGGATTATCCGTTCACAACGCTGATCCCCAACCTTGGGGTGGTGGCCGTGGATGGGCGTGAATTCGTGATGGCCGATATTCCGGGTCTGATCGAAGGGGCATCCGAGGGGCGGGGGCTGGGGATGCAGTTTCTGGCCCATGTGGAGCGCTGCAAGGTGCTTTTGCATCTGGTGGATGGGACGTCATCGACCATCACCAAGGATTACCGCACTATCGTGACGGAGTTGGAGGCTTATTCCGACATTCTGGGCGACAAGCGGCGGATCGTGGCCCTGAACAAATGCGATGCGCTGGATGGCAAGACCATTTCAACGCGGCGGAAGGCGCTGGAAAAGGCGTCGGGCGGGCCGGTGCATGTGATTTCCGGCGCGGCAGGGATGGGGCTGCAGGATGTGCTGCGCGCGATCTATCGTGAAATTCAGGGCGCGACGCCCGTGGTGGAGACGGGACCGTGGCAGCCGTGACGGGTGCGGGCGTGGGTGGGGCGGGTGTCGCCATTCCCGATGTGCGGACGGCGCGGCGGTTGGTGATCAAGATTGGGTCGGCGCTGCTGGTGGACCGAGCGACGGGGTTGAAGCAGGATTGGCTGCAGGCCCTTGCGCTGGATGTGGTGGAGGCGAAGGGGCGTGGTGCGGATGTGGTGCTGGTGTCATCGGGTTCCATTGCGCTGGGGCGCAAGGTGCTGGGTCTGCCTGCGGGCGAGTTGACGCTGGAGCAATCGCAGGCTGCCGCTGCCGTGGGGCAGATCCGCTTGGCGCGGGCCTATGAGGAGGTGCTGGCGCCGCATGGCATCACCACGGGGCAGGTGCTGGTGACGCTGGAGGATACGACCGACCGCCGGCGCTATCTGAACAGCCGGGCGACGATGGAGACGCTCTTGGGGCTTGGCGTGGTGCCGATCGTGAACGAGAATGACACGGTGGCGACGGATGAGATCCGGTTCGGTGACAATGACCGTCTGGCGGCGCAGATCGCGGTGACGGCGGGGGCGGATCAGTTGATCCTCCTGTCGGATGTGGACGGGTTCTATTCGGCCAATCCGAAGGAAGACCCGACCGCCGTGCGGTTCGACGTGGTGGAGACGATCACGCCGGAGATCGAGGCGATGGCGGGGGACCCGATTTCGGGTCTGTCGAAGGGCGGCATGAAGACCAAGCTGATGGCGGCCAAGACCGCCGTGGCGGGGGGCTGCGCCATGGCGATCATGGAAGGGTCGGTGATGCGGCCGTTGCAGGCCTTGGCCCTGGGGGCGAACCGGACGTGGTTTGTGCCGGGGGCCGATCCGCAGGTGGCGCGCAAGCGGTGGATCGGCGCGATGAAGCCGAAGGGCGAGGTCGTGGTGGATGCCGGTGCCGTGGCGGCGTTGGGGCAAGGCAAATCGCTGCTGCCGGCCGGCGTGCGGGCGGTGAAGGGGACTTTTGGGCGCGGGGAGCCTGTGGCCATTCTGGGGCCGGATGGCGCAGTGCTGGGCAAGGGGCTGATCCGTTATACGGCGGTGGAGGCCAAGGCGATTGCAGGTCACAAGTCGGGTGAGATCGAGGGGATCCTCGGCTATGCCGGGCGGGCGGCACTGATCCATCGGGATGACATGGTGATCTAGATGCATGCACTTTTTTTCGACATGCAGCCGAAGGCGGGACATTTGCCGCATTACTTTGCGCATGTGGATCGGCTGCGGCCGCTGTTGGCGGCGCATCCGGGGCTTTTGTATCTGGAACGGTTCCGGCCGCTGGACGCGCCGGATGCCATCCTGTCGCATCAGCATTGGGCGGATGAGGCGGCGATCCGGGCCTGGCGCTGTGACGGGACGCATCGCGAAAGCCAGTCGGCGGGGCGTGCGGTGCATTTCGAACAGTATCGCATCCGGGTGGGGCCTGAGGTGCAGTCGGATGGTGCGGGGCGGTTTGTGGTGGCGGCCTATGGGGCGGCGGCGGCAGGGCCGGGGCGGGTGCATGAAAGCGTGACACGGGCCGGGCGGTTTCTGACGCTGGCCGAGGCGGGGCTGGGCGAGGTGGCGCGGGAGATTGCGGCGCAGGCGCAGGCAGACGGGGCCGAAGAGGTGCGCATCTTTGCGGTGTCGCGCGATTACAGTCTGACGGACAGGGCCGAGGCACCCGCCCTGTAACGGGTTGGGGTCTGGTTGGTGGAAGAACGGAAGGTTAGGCAGATGGCGGACGGGGCACTGGAAGACGCAAGCAGCATGATGCGCCGGATCGGTGCGGCGGCGCGGGACGCGGCGGCGGAGCTGGCCTATGCGAGCGCCGAGCGCAAGCATGCGGCGCTGATGGCGGCGGCGGATGCGGTCTGGGCGCGGCGGGACGCGATCATCGCGGCCAATGCGCAGGATATGGAATTCGGGGTGAACAAGGGGCTTTCGCCCGCCATGCTGGATCGGCTGAAGCTGGATGAAGGGCGGATCGGCGGAATCGTCGAGGGGCTGCGCGCGGTGGCGGGGCAGAAAGACCCGGTGGGCGAGGTGATCGCGGAATGGGACCGGCCGACGGGGCTGCATATCCGGCGGGTGCGCACGCCTTTGGGTGTGGTGGGGGTGATCTATGAGAGCCGCCCGAATGTGACGGCGGATGCAGGCGCGCTGTGCCTGAAGGCAGGGAATGCGGTGATTTTGCGGGGGGGGTCGGAGAGCTTCCATTCCTCGACCGCCATTCATGCCTGCCTTGTGGAGGGGTTGCGCGCGGCGGGGTTGCCGGAGGCGGCGATCCAGTTGGTGCCGACACGGGACCGGGGGATGGTGGAGGCCATGCTGCGCGCGGTGGAGTGGATTGATGTGATCGTGCCGCGCGGGGGCAAGGGTCTGGTTGGGCTGGTGCAGCGCGAGGCGCGGGTGCCTGTCTTTGCCCATCTGGAAGGGATCTGCCATGTCTATGCTGATGGCGAGGCCGATCTGGAAAAAGCGCGGCGCGTGGTCATCAATGCCAAGACGCGGCGGACGGGGATTTGCGGCGCGGCGGAATGCCTGCTGATCGACCGGCGGTTCTGGGAGGCGCATGGTGGCGTGCTGGTGACGGACCTGCTGGCGCGGGGGGTTGAGGTGCGGGCAGAGGGTGATCTGTTGACCGTGCCGGGGACGGTGGCGGCATCGCCGGAGGATTTCGGCTGCGAGTTTCTGGACATGATCATTGCGGCCAAGATCGTGGATGGCGTGGACGGGGCGATTGAGCATATCCGCCGCTATGGCAGCCAGCATACGGAATGTATCCTGACCGAAAATGACGCCACCGCCGCGCGGTTCTTTGAACGGCTGGACAGCGCGATCCTGCTGCACAATGCCAGCACCCAGTTTGCCGATGGCAGCGAGTTCGGGATGGGGGCGGAAATCGGGATCGCCACGGGCAAGCTGCATGCGCGCGGGCCGGTGGGGGCAGAGCAGTTGACCAGTTTCAAATATCTGGTGACCGGGGACGGGACGATCAGAAGCTGATGCGCAGGGTTTCCGGGCCGGGCTCGATATCTGCGCGGAGGCCAAGCCGGGCAAGGGCCTGACCGGCGAGGGGGAATTGCACCTGTCCCGGTTCCAGATCAGCGGGCAGGGCGGCGCTTTCGATCAGCGACCACAGCATGGGGTCATGGCGCAGGCGGGGCGAGGTGAGGGTCACGGACCACCCCACCTCATCGCGCAGGACCGCAATCTTGCCGCCGCTGCGCAGGGTTTGTTCGGCGCACAGGAGGAGGAGGAAGATGGCCTTCACCTCGGCCCGTGGCAGGTCTTGCGGGGTGGTCCATGTGACGGTGACACGGCCCGAGGGGAAGAGGTCGGCGAGGATCGCGGTGATCTCGGTCCGCGCGATGGACTGGTCAGGGTGGGAGATGCCATAGGCCACGCGGTAGAAGCGGATGCGGGCGTTCAGAGCGGTGACGGTTTCAGAGATCAGCGCGACCTCATCCCCGCGCCCCCCTCCGCCGGCGAGAAGAAGCAGTTCCACCCCGTTGCCGATGGCCCCGATCGGGCCGATAAGATCATGGCAGAGGCGCGAGCCGAGCAGGGCCGAAAGGTCGGGATGGGCGGGCATGGAACGCTCCGGTTACTGGGAAAGGATACGGGGATGAATTCACTGCTGGAGCCTGGAATGTTGGTGCGGCACCCGCAAGAGCCGGATTGGGGGTTGGGGCAGGTGCAATCGAATGTCGGCGGGCGGGTTACGGTGAATTTCGAACATCGCGGCAAGGTGGTGATCGATGGCAAGCAGGTGGCCTTGCGGATGGTCTTTGATACCAGCGAATGATGACGCAGGCAAAAAGGAATGCAACCCCGGGTTGACGTCCCTTTGCCGGGCGGGGGGCGATGTTGCATCGAGCCGGGCTGCGCCGTATGTCATCGCGGGGCTGGACAGGCCGAAACAAGGGTAAATCGACCGCATGATTGCCGATGAAACCGTCTTTACCCTGCGTCTGGCGCAGGATGCGCGCGACCTGCGGGCGGCGCAGCGGCTGCGGTATCGGGTCTTTGTCGAAGAGTTGGGGGCGGATGGGCCCCTTGTCGATCACGCGGCGCGGCTGGAGCGCGACGCGTTTGACGACATATTTGACCATCTGCTGCTGATCGACACGCGGCGCGATCCTGCAACGTTGGAGGATGTGGTGGGCGTGTATCGGCTGTTGCCATCAGACAGGCTGGGGCCGGAGGGGAAGTTCTATTCGGAAGCCGAATATGACCTGACCGCGCTGCGGTCGAGCGGGCGGAAATTGCTGGAACTGGGACGGTCCTGCGTGCATCCCGATCACCGGGGCGGGACGGCGATGTTTCATCTGTGGAATGCACTGGCCGATTATGTGCTGGAGCGGGGGATCGAGATCCTGTTCGGGGTGGCGAGTTTTCACGGCACGGATATTGCGCGGCTGACGCCGTCACTGGCCTATCTGCACCATCACCATCTGGCGCCGCCCGCCTTGCGGGTGCGGGCGCGCGAGCCGGGGTATCAGCGTATGGATCTGCTGCCGCGTGAGGCGCTGGAGCGCAAGGCCGCGATGGCGGCGACACCGGCGCTGATCAAGGCCTATCTGCGTCTGGGCGGGTTCGTGGGCGAAGGGGCGTGGATCGACCGCGCGTTCAACACCACGGATGTCTGTCTGGTGATGGACACGGCGCGGATGTCGGAACGGCATCGCGGGTATTACACGCGGGGGCGCGGGTGAGCGGTTCGGACGCGGAGGACTGGAAGCAGTCGCAGATGGTGGTGCCACGGATCACCGCAGCGGGGTGGCTGCGTGTGATCTGGCGCGGGCTGCTGCTGGCGGGTGTGACCTATGGCTGTCTTGTGCTGCTGCTGATCCTGCGGCTGGTGGAGCGACCGCTGTTCGGGCTGCAGCGGCCCTGGACGCCGTGGATCACGCAGTTCGTGTGCCGGATGGCCTTTGTCATCCTGCGGATGCCTTTGGTGGTGAAGGGCGGCGTGATGCGGCAACGGGGGGCGGTGGTGGCGAACCATGCGTCCTGGCTGGACATCTTCGCGCTGAACGCGGCGCAACGGGGCTATTTCGTGGCCAAGTCCGAGGTGGAGCATTGGGCCGCCATCGGCTGGCTGGCGCGAGCGACGGGAACGGTGTTCATTGCGCGCAAGGGCGCAGAGGCCAAGCGCCAGCAGCAGGTGTTCGAGGACCGGCTGCGCGCGGGGCATCATTTGATGTTCTTTCCTGAAGGCACCAGTACGGATGCGATCCGGGTTCTGCCTTTCAAATCAACGCTGTTCGCGGCCTTCTATACCCACGGGATGGAAGAGGTGATGTGGATGCAGCCCGTGACGTTGGCCTATCGTGCGCCGGAGGGGGTGGATGCCCGGTTCTATGGCTGGTGGGGGGATATGGAGTTCTCCGGCCATCTGCTGATGGTGCTGGCGCAGGCGCGGCAGGGGCGGGTGGAGGTGATCTTTCATGAGCCGGTGCCGGTAGATGCGTTCCCCGACCGCAAGGCGCTGGCGGCGCATTGCGAAGCGGCGGTGCGGGCGGGGATGGCCGGGTTTCTGTAAGGCGGGGTTCCGCCGTGCCATCACCCCAGAGGTGCGAGCAGAGCCCTGAGCGCGGCCGTCGGGTTGTCCTGCGACCAGATTTCCTCGCCTACGGCGAAGAAATCGGTGACGGGGCCGAATTTTTCCACCAGTTCGGCGGTGAGCGCGCCTTCGGCCACGACGGGGACTTCGATGATTTCTGACCACCATTCGAAGAGGTCAAACTCCGCCCGGCTGCCATCGCCAAGGGGCGTTGTGCCGATGGGGCCGAAGCAGACGTAATCGGCACCGTTTTCGCCTGCGGTCAGGCCTTCATGCCGGGTGGTGCCGCAATGGGCGCCGATGATGGCATCGGGCATGTCCTTGCGTACCTTGCGGACGGAGCGCGCGCCATCAGTGAGGTGGACGCCATCAAGGCCCAGCCGTTCGGCCAGAAGGATGTGCCGTTCGATCACCACGGCCACGTCGCGGGCATGGGCGACCTGACGGATCGCATCGCCTGCGCGCAGGATGCGGTCTTCGTCGCGGGTGGCAAGCGCGATGCGCAAACAGGCGATTTCCGCCCCGTCGAGCACGGCGGCCAGTTGATCGGGCCAGGTGTCGAGGTCCAGCTCGGGCGGGGTGATGAGGTAGATCTGCGGGCGGTCTTGGTCGGCCATGCGGGGCGCTCCGGGGTGTTTGGGGCTGATTAGCGCAGATTTCCGGCAAAGGCCATGCCGCAGCAGCCTTGCCGTGGGGCGGGGGCGCGCGTATCTGGCGCGGGTAAGTCCAAGCCGGAGAGGCCAGAGCCCGTGACCGAGATGATCCCGCCCTGTTTCATTCTTGTGCGCCCGCAGATGGGCGAGAACATCGGTGCCGCCGCGCGGGCGATGCTGAATTTCGGGCTGGAGCGGATGCGGATCGTGGACCCGCGCGACGGCTGGCCCAACCCCAAGGCGGTGGCAATGGCATCGGGGGCGGGGCGGTTGCTGGATATGGCGGGGATCTTTGCCGATGTGCCGGGGGCGATTGCGGATTGCGATTTCGTCTTTGCCACGACGGCGCGGTCGCGCGAATTGGTGAAACCCGTGGTTACACCGGAACGCGCGATGGAGATGACGCGGGCGATGGTGGCGGAGGGCAAGCGGGTGGGCATCCTGCTGGGGCCGGAGCGGGCGGGGCTGGAGAATGAGGATGTGGCGCTGGCCAATGCCATCGTCACGGTGCCAGTGAACCCGGAATTTCCGTCGCTGAACCTGGCGCAATGCGCGCTGCTCTTGGGCTATGAATGGCGGCGGCAGACCGAGGTGGTGGCACCAGAGATCATGGGGTTGGCGCGGACGGAGTTTGCGAGCCGGCTGGAAGTGGAGAAGCTGGCGGACCATTTCGAGGAACGGCTGGATCTGGCCGGGTTCTTCTATCCGCCGGACAAGGCGCCGCATATGAAGCTGAACCTGCGCAACATGTTCGCGCGGCTGGGGCTGACGCGGGCCGAGGTGCAGACGTTCCACGGGATGCTGCGGCAGATTGCCTACAAGCTGCGCCAGATGGGGGAGTGAGTCTTGCTTGGCGGGCGTCGGACCGGGGGGTTCCCCGTCAGCCAGCGGTCTTGAACCGATGGCGACCCGCTGGCTGACCCCCAGGGTATTTGTGCCAAGATGAAGCTGGCTTGCCAAGGAAGATGGGCATCAGGGGCGTGACGCGGGCGGTGCCATTCGCCGCAGCCCCTTGAAGGGGGCGGGGGCTGGGCATACCCTCCGCGCCGGAATGAGGGAGACCGCGATGGCAGGCAAGCGCAGCATCTTTGAAGAGGTGGGGCAGGGGGTGAAGTCGGCTCCGCCGCCGCAAGGGGGCGTGATCGCCGCCAAGGCACAGGGCGCGCGGCGCGGCATCCGGCTGTGGTTGGTGGCGCTGTTTATGCTGGTGGCCACGATGATCGCCGTGGGGGGCATGACGCGGCTGACGGATTCGGGGCTTTCGATCACGGAATGGCGTCCTTTGACGGGGGCGATTCCGCCGCTGGATGCGGCGACCTGGCAATCGGAGTTCGACAAATATCGCGCCATCCCGGAATACCAGTTGCAGAACAAGGGGATGAGCCTTGAGGAATTCAAGGTCATCTACTGGTGGGAATGGGGCCATCGGCAGATGGGGCGCCTGATCGGGCTGGTCTGGTTCGCGGGCTTTGTCGGGTTTGCGGTGACGAAGAACATCCCTGCGGGGTGGACCGGGCGGCTGCTGGGGTTGGGTGCGCTGGGCGGGCTGCAGGGGGCGATCGGCTGGTGGATGGTGTCATCGGGCCTGACGGGGACGATGCTGGATGTGAAATCCTATCGCCTTGCGACGCATCTGGGGTTGGCCTTCATAATTCTGGGACTGATCGCGTGGTATGTCTTCTTGCTGGGGCGGTCGGAGGCGGAGCTGATGCAGGCGCGGCGCGGCAGAGAGGCGAAGCTGTTTTCGATGACGACGGGGCTGATGCATTTCACCTTTTTGCAGATTCTGCTGGGGGCCTTGGTGGCAGGGATCGATGCGGGGCGGGGCTTTCCGACATGGCCCCTGATGAACGGGCAGTTCTTTCCGGCGGATGCCTTCTATGTGCCGGATGGCAATGGGGGCAGCCTGCCCATCTGGCATGCGTTCTTTGAGAATCCCGGTCTGGTGCAGTTCATGCACCGGATGTCGGGCTATCTGCTGTTTGCCTTTGGCGTGGTGGTCTGGCTGCGGGGGCGCAAATCGGCCCATGCGGTGACGCGGGGGGCCTATCATGGCGTGATGGCGATGATGGTCGCGCAGATGGTGCTGGGCATTGCGGCGGTTCTGACGGCGGCGCATGTGCATGTGGCAATCACCCATCAGATTGGCGCGGTGATCCTTTGGGTGCTGATCATCCGGGCGCGGCATCTGGCGCAATATCCGGTGGCGGGTTCGATCCGGGAGGGAACGGCATGACGGCCTATGATGATCTGATGGCGTTCCAGCGCGAGACCGAGGCGCTGGCGCAGGTGGCGGGGCGGCTGGGCTGGGATCAGGAGACGATGATGCCGCGCGGCGCGGCCGAGCAGCGGGCTGAGGAGATGTCGGCGATGGAGGGGGTGCTGCATGCGCGGCGTACCGATCCGCGCATCGCCGATTGGCTGGCGGCGGCTGTGGCGGTGGATGAGGTGGCGGCGGCGCAGTTGCGGCTGATCCGGCGCAGCCATGACCGGGCGACCAAGGTGCCCGGCGCGCTGGCGCAGGAGATTGCGCGGGTGACCAGCATGGCGCAGGGCATCTGGGCCGAGGCGCGGGCATCAGAGAACGTGCCGGGCTTCCTGCCGGTGCTGGCGGATGTGATCCGGCTGCGGCAGGAGGAAGGCGGGTGCCTCGCGCAGGGTGGCGATGTTTATGATGCGCTGCTGGACGATTACGAGCCCGGCGCCACGGCCGAGAGCATCGGCGCGATGTTCGACAGGATGCGCCCAAGGTTGGTGGCGTTGCGGGCGCGGGTCTTGGGCGCGGCCAAGCAACCCCCTGTTCTGGATGCGATTTTCGGAACCGAGGGGCAATTGCGGCTGGCGCGGGATCTGGCCACGGCCTTTGGCTATGACTGGGACCGGGGGCGGCTGGATCTGGCGGTGCATCCGTTTTCGTCAGGGTCGGGCGATGATGCGCGGATCACCACGCGGGTGGTGGAGCGCGAGCCGTTCAACTGTTTCTATTCCACCATCCATGAGGTGGGTCATGCCTGCTATGAACTGGGCATAGATCCGGACTATCGCCTATCGCCCTTGGGCGCGGGCGTGTCTATGGGTGTGCATGAAAGCCAGAGCCGGATCTATGAAAACCAGCTTGGCCGGAGCCGTGCCTTTACTGGCTGGCTGTTCGGGCAGATGCGTGAGCGGTTTGGTGAATTCGGCATTAACCATGCGGATGATTTCCATGGTGCCGTTAACCGTGTTTCGCCCGGATTCATTCGGACCGAGGCCGATGAGGTGCAATACAACCTGCACATCATGATGCGGTTCGATCTGGAGCGGGCGCTGATTGCGGGCGATCTGGCGGTGGGCGATCTGGAAGCGGCATGGAATGACCGTTTCGCTGCGGATTTCGGGGTGAAGGTCGAACGCCCGTCGCAGGGCATGTTGCAGGATGTGCATTGGTCTGTCGGGCTGTTCGGATATTTCCCGACCTATAGTCTGGGGAATGTTTATGCAGGCTGCCTCCACCGTGCGCTGCGCGCGGATATCCCTGATCTGGACGCCCATCTGGCGCAGGGTGATACGTCGCCGGCCACCGAATGGCTGCGCGAGCGGCTGCAGCGCCATGGCGGGTTGCGGTCCCCGCGCGAAACGATTGCCCATGCCTGCGGGTTTGAACCGGATGAGGGGCCGCTCTTGGATTACATCGAGGCGAAGTTTGCGGCGATCTATGACCTCTGACTGCGTGCAGCGATGAGCGAGGGGCGGGCGGTCTGGACGCTCGCCCTGACACAGGCATTGGGATATGCCTGTTTCTTTTACATTTTTGCGGCGCTGATCCTGTATTGGCAGCGAGAGACCGGGTTTTCCAACGGGTTGCTGGCGGCGGGGCCGATGATTTCGATCCTGGTGTCGGCGGTGCTGGCGCCCGCCGTGGGGCGGGCGGTGGACCGCGGCCGCGCGGTGGGGATGATGGCGGCGGGGCCGGGGATCGGGGCGGTGGCGTTGGTGCTGCTGGCGGTGTCGGCGAGTGCGCCGGTCTGGCTGCTGGCCTGGGTCGGGCTTGGGGTGGCGCAGGCGCTGTGTCTGTACGACGTGTGTTTCGGGCTGCTGATCCGGCGATTTGGCACTGCGGCGCGGGGACCGATCACAAAGGTGACGCTGGTGGCGGGATTGGCGTCGACGCTGGCCTTTCCGGCAGGGGCAGCGCTGGCCGATGCCTGGGGCTGGCGGGTGGCGATCTGGGTTGCGGCGGGCGTTGCGGCGGGTGTGATGCTGCCCTTGCAATACTGGGCGGCGCGTGTGGTGGCGCGGGCGACGGAGGCAGCTGCCGTGGGGCGCGATGTGGCGCGGCTGCGTTGGCGGGATGTGCTGCGGATGCCGGGGTTTGTGGTGCTGGCGGCAGTGTTTTCGCTGGTGAACCTGAACCATTGGATGCTGGTGAACCATTTCCGCCCGATGATGGAGGCGCTGGCCGTGCCGACCGAGATCGGGATTGCGGCGGCAGCGGCAATCGGGCCTGCGCAGGTGATCGGGCGGCTGGTGCTGATGGGCGCGCGGATCGGGACGGGGGCGGCGACATGGGCCACGGTGGCAGCGCTTGTGGTGGGGCCGGGGTTTTTGCTGCTGGCCGCGGGATTTCCTGCGGCGGCCTTTGGTTTTGCCGCTTGTCAGGGGGCGGCGATGGGGGTGCTGACAATCCTGCGCCCGATGCTGGTGGCCGAAACGCTGGGCGAGGGGCGCTATGGCGCGGTGGCAGGCATGATGGCCATTCCGGGGCTGGCGGCGACGGCAGTGGCCCCGATGATGGGGGCGGGGCTGATGGCGCTTGGCGGGGTGTGGGTGATGATCGGGGCGGGGTTCGTGTTGGCGCTTACGGCCTGTGTGGCGCTGGCGGCAAGGCGTTGAGAACGCTGGGGTAATCCTTTGGTTTTGGGGGTTTTGGGCGTGCAGCGCGCGGTGCAGACGCGTGGTGCAGACATGCGTATGCACGCGGCGCACGGTCAACAGGCGTTAAGGTTAATGGAAGAATCGGGGCGGTGGGGGGCGCGCGCGGGGCGGGTGGAAAGAGTTTGTTAGGTTTTCTGGGGGAAGCTTCTGGGTGCGCGGTGTTGCGAGGGATGAAGAATGTGGCTTTGGGTGATGGCTTTGGTCTGCGGGCTCTGGATGAGGGCGCGCGCAAGGGCGGGTATGGAAGCGAAGATCGATCCATGGCCTTTGTCGGTTTGCCATGGGTTCCTTTGGCGTGCCGTTCGGAAGGGGGGTATTGTTTGGGACCGCGACTTTAGGCGGTCGGAGGCTTGGTCTTTGCGCCTGTCAAAGCAGACGGGACGGATGGCGACCGTTCCTGCTCAAGGGCATGAGGCGAGCGGCGGCGGGCTGCGTGATCGTGCCGCTAACGTGCTGCGGATGCGCGGGATGGCGGGGGCGTGTTTTGGGTATTTTTGCCAAGATGAAGCGGCAGGGCCCATTCCAGGGCCTGGTCGGTGTGATGCAGATGGAGCGGCATTTGCCGCGCGAGGTGGCGCATCAGGGGCGGGACTTCGTGAGTTGGCTGGGACCGGGGGCGGGGTTTGTGAGTTGGCGAGGGCCGGTGGCTGGTCCGGTGGCTGGGCCAGTGATGGGGCCGGTGGCTGGGTCAGAGCCTGGGCGCGCGGGGATCAGTCGGCCCAATCCGGTTTGCGCTTTTGAAGGAAGGCGTTGATGCCTTCGTCCGTGTCGCGCCAGAGCATGTTTTCCACCATCGTGGCCCCAGTGCGGGCATAGGCCTGATCCAGCGGCAGGCCGAGTTGATCGTAGAAGGCGCGTTTGCCGATATGGACGGCGGCGGTGAGTTTGGCGGCGAGGGTTCCGGCGAGGTGGCGGGTCTGCTCCTCCAGCGCGTCGGGGGGGGCCACGCGGTTGACGAGACCCACCTCGCGGGCGCGGGGGGCGGAGAGGAATTCGCCGGTTGTCAGCATCTCGAACGCGATGGCGGGGGGCACCTTGCGGGTAAGGGCGACCATCGGGGTGGAGCAGAACAGGCCTATGTTGACGCCATTCACGCCGAAACGGGCATCTTCAGAGGCGACGACCAGATCGCAGGAGGCGGCAAGTTGGCAGCCGGCGGCGGTGGCGATGCCGTGGACCTGTGCGATGACCGGCTGGGGCAGGGCGGGGATGCGCTGCATCATCGTGGCGCAGCGTTCGAACAGCGATTGGAAATAGGCGGCCCCTTTGTCTGGCAATTGCCGGGCGGCCTGCATTTCTTTCAGATCATGGCCCGCGCAGAAGGCGCGACCTGCGCCGCGCAGGATGACGACGCGGATGGAGCGGTCTGCTGCAAGTGCCGTGAAGGCATCTGTCAGGGCGGACAGCATTGCGTCGGACAGCGCGTTGAGCGAGCCGGGCGCGTTGAGGGTGAGTGTGGCGATGCCGCCATCATCGTCGCGCAGCAGGATCGGGTCGGTCATTGCATCCCCCTTTGGTTTGCGAAACCTTACGGTGCGGCAGGGCGAGAGGGAAGCAGATGACGGTGGTGATGGATCAAGCGGCGCTGACCGCGTTCCTGCACAGTGATTTCGGGCAGGTGGCCGATGATTTCGTGGTGGAGCGTGCCGATGATGCCGGGGTTACCTTGCGCCTGCGGGTGGCCGAGCGGCATCTGCGCCCGGGGGGCACGGTGTCGGGGCCGTCGATCTTTGCGCTGGCGGATGTGGCGCTGTATCTGGCGATTCTGAGCCGGATCGGGCCTGTGGCGTTGGCGGTGACGACGAATTGTTCCATCGATTTCATGCGCAAGCCGGTGGCGTGCGTGGACCTGCGGGCCGAGGCGCGGGTGTTGAAGCTGGGACGCAGTCTGGCGGTCGGGGATGTGTTGGTGTTTTCGGGCGAGATGGCAGAGCCGGTGGCGCGGGCGGGGCTGACTTATGCCATCCCGCCGGGCGCGCGGGCGGGGTGACCCGGCGCTTAGGGCATGGGTTTTGCACTGCTGGCCCGCAAGAGATGCTGCCAGATCGGATCAACCCCGGGGCGGTGGCGGGCGGCGGGGCGGGCGATCATCACATAGGGTTGCGGCATACGTGCGGCGGCGGGGCCAAGGGCCACAAGCAAGCCGCGCGCAAGATCAGCGGCGGCGAGCGTTTCGGGCAGGAGCGCGACACCCAAGCCTTGCCGCGCCGCTGTGGCTGCGATCACGAGGCGGTCGACTGACAGGCCTTTGCCCGCATCGGGGCGGCGCGCACTGCCAAGGGCCTGATGCCAGCCGATCCAGGATTGCGGGTTGGCATAGGTCGGGCCCCATTGGGTGTGGATCAGCTGCGCATCCGGCACGTGAAGCGCGCCATCCTGATGGCTGGCGGCGAGCTGGGGGGCGGCCACGGGGAGCATGCGGTCATGGAACAGCGCGGCAGTGATGTGGTGCGGATAGGCGGCCGCGCCATAGGTGATGCGGATGTCGACCCCGCGGCTGGCGAAATCGACCGGGTCTTGGTTTTCTTCGATGATCTGCAGGCGGGCCTGGTCGGCAAGTTCTGCCAGACGTGGCAGCAGCCACAATTCGCCCACCGAGGGAATGACCGAGATCACCGCCCGGGGCCGGGAGGTTGAGGCCTTCATATGGGCCGCAGCCTCGGACAGTTCGGCAAAGGCGCCTGAGACGCGCAGGAACAACTCGCGCCCGGCATCGGTCAGTTCCACGCCATTGGGGCGGCGAAGGAAGACTTGTTTGCCGAAGTGGCTTTCCAGCAAGCGGATGTGCTGGCTGATTGCGGTGGCGGTGACGCCCAGATCCTGTGCGGCGGCGGCGAAACTGCCTGCGCGTGCGGCGCGTTCAAAGGCCTGCAGAGCGTTGAGTGGCAAACGGTCGTGCATGAACGTTCCTGCTTGCTGCAATCAAAGTTGAAGGCTTTCGGTCGGAATCTTTGTCTTCGATCAGATTATGCGCATGTTTTTGGAATTTCCCATGAGGATAGCATAAGTTTTTCTGGCCCTCGATAAGTTTTGCTGACCTTGCCAAGGGCCTTTGCCGCGTTCACGTTTTGCGCATTACCTTAAGGAAAGGGGTGCGCCATGGAGCAGCTTGTTGATCTTGAGACTTATCCCATCGACCAACCCGACAGCCCGGCCTATGCCGCCTTGGTTGCCGATTGCCGCGCGCGGCTGGCGGTAGATGGCATGTTTGACCTGCCCGGCTTCATGCGCCCTGCGATGGTGAAGAAGGCGGCAACGGATGTGGGTCCGGCCATGGCAAGCGAAAGCTTTCGGCACGCCCGCAGCCATAACATCTATTTCCGCGACAGCGTCGAGGGTTTGGCGCCGGATCATCCCGCGCTGGCCAAGGTTGAAACCGTGAACCACACGCTCTGTGCCGATCAGTTGCAGGGCAATCCGGTCATCGCGCTGTATGAATGGCAGCCCTTTGTTAACTTTCTTGCTGCCACGATGGGCAAGGATAAGCTGTATTGCATGCAAGATCCGATGGCGCGGGTGAATGTGCAGGCCAGCCGCCACGGCGAAGCGCTGAACTGGCATTTCGACCGATCAGAATTTACTACCACGATCTTGCTGCAGGCCCCACAGGAAGGCGGCGAGTTGGAGTATCGCAAGGACCTTCGCAGCGCCGAGGATCCGAATTTCGACGGTGTCGCCGCTGTGTTGCGGGGAGAGGATCCGATGGTGCGGAAGGCCGCGTTGCAACCCGGCGCGCTGAATGTGTTTCGCGGGGTCAATACGCTGCATCGCGTGGTGCAGGTGAAGGGCCCGGTCGAGCGTCTGGTCGCGATCTTGGCCTTCTTCGACCGTCCGGATGTGATGATGACGGCGAAAGAGCAGCAAGGTTTTTACGGACGGTCGGTTGTGGCGGCCTGACGCCAGGCGTGACTGCATCGTGGCCAAAGGCGCATGAAAACGGCCCCCGGATGGGGGCCGTGCGAGGCCTTGGTCGGCGATGCCTTGGGATCAGCCTTTGGGGCGGGTAAAGCGGCCTTCGATCTGGGCTCCGCTTTCGATGACGAGGGCGGTGTAGGTGATGTCGGCCTCGACCCGGGCCGAGGCGCGCAGGGTGAAGGATTGGGTGCTGACGCGGCCGTCGAGCGCGCCCTTCACCTCGATCGTTTCGGCCGAGACGGAGCCTTTGACGCTGCCCTCATTGCCGATCATCAGGCTGCGGGCGGCGAGGTTGCCGTCGATTTCGCCAAAGACTTCGACCGCGCCGGTGGATGAGATTTCGCCGGTGATCCGCAGATCCGAGGCGAGGACCGATTTCCCGGCATTCGGGTTCGGGGCGCGCGGCGGCGGGGCAGAGGGGGCGGCGGGGTCGGTCTTGCTGAACATGGGGTCCTCCGGATGTGAGCCGATAAGGGGGGAAGCGGGCGCAGCGGTCAAGACCCGAGCGGCAGCGGCCGCAGGAAGGGCGGGATTTCCGCCCCTGATATCCCAAGGTTGTGAGGCGATATGTCGGTTGTGGACCTGACAAAGGCGGATGAGGAGGCTGAAATGATGCCGAGAATCAGAGCAAGGGCAGGGATGCGATGACAGAGACGGGATTTTTCAGGCCGGTTTCGGGGTTCGATCTGCCGCGATTCGCGGGCATTCCGACCTTCATGCGGCTGCCGCATGTGGGGCTGGATGACCCGCGGCTGGGCGAGGTGCAGATCGGGCTGATTGGCGCGCCCTGGGATGGGGGCACGACGAACCGGCCCGGTCCCCGGCATGGGCCACGGCAGTTGCGCGATCTGTCCACCATGATCCGGGCGCAGAACGGGGCCACATGGGTGGCGCCGTTCGAGCTGGCGCGCTGTGCGGATCTGGGGGATGTTGCGCCCAATCCCGGCGATCTGATGGATTCACTGGCGCGGATGGAGGCCTTTTATACTCGCGTGGTGGCGGCGGGTATCTTGCCGCTGACCGGGGGCGGAGATCATCTGTGTTCGCTGCCGATCCTGAGGGCGGTTGCGAAGCATCGTCCGGTGGGGATGATCCAGTTCGACAGCCATACCGATCTGAACGACGTCTATTTCGGGACCAGCCGCTATAACCATGGCACGCCCTTTCGCCGGGCGGTCGAGGAGGGTCTGATCGACCCCAAACGCTATTGCCTGATCGGGATACGCGGCACGGCCTATGGGCGCGAGGATTGGGAATTCGCCGCCGCCAATGGCATCCGCATCATCCCCATTGGCGAATTCCATCGCCGCGGCGTGGAGGATGTGATGGCCGAGGCGCGGGAAATTGTCGGCGCGGGCGATACCTACATCACTTATGACATCGATTTCGTGGATCCGACCTTTGCGCCGGGGACAGGCACGCCCGAGGTGGGCGGGCCGAACAGCTGGCAGGCGTTGGAGGTCGTACGGGGCTTGCGCGGGGTGAATGTGGTGGGGGCCGATCTGGTGGAGGTGAGCCCGCCGTTTGATCCGTCTGGCGGGACGGCCTGGCTGGGGATTTCGATCATGTTCGAATTGCTGTGCGTGATGGCGGAACGGATCAAGGGGTCGGGGGG
>CALRMS020000046.1:0-34934 GCA_943369275.1 Rhodobacter maris
TGGCCGCGCTGATCGACGGGCTGACCACCAACCCGACCTTCGCCCCGCTGGTCGATCCTGCCCGCATCACCGCGCTTGGCTTCTCGCTGGGGGGCGGCACGGTGCTGGCCGCCGCTGGCGCGCGGCTTGATGCCGATGCCTATGCCGCCTATTGCGATGCTCATGCCCCCGCCGCCACCGATTGCACCTTCATGCAGCGCGGCGGGGTGGACTGGCACAACCTTCCCGCCTCATGGGAGGCCGACATGCGCCTGCCCGCCATCACCGGGGCAATCGCCGTCGATCCCGGCTTCACCCATGCCATGACCGATGCCAGCCTGTCGGCCATCCCCATCCCCGTGCATCTAGTCACTCTGGGCGATGCGCCCATTCAGGTGAACGTCGGCCCCGATGGCAGCAACCTTGCCGCACAGATCCCCGCCGCCAGCTACAGCGAGATCGCGCCAGCATGGCATTTCTCCTTCCTCGGCCTTTGCACGCCCAACGCCCCCGCCATACTGGCAGAGGTGGGCGAAGACCCGATCTGCGATGATCCCGCAGGGTCCGACCGGGCAGCAATCCATGCCCGTATCATCGACGAGGTTGCCACCGCGATGGGTCTCTGACCCGTGTTGCGCGGCGGGCCGCATCGCCCGCCGCGTAACACATCGACAGCCGGGCATCCGTCCAGGGACAACTGAACCGCCGCCGGGCAGTCCTCGAACCCCGAAAATCGGCTTTGCGCACCCCGCGCCCGGGACTAAGCTCATCCCATGACCCCACCCTATTCCGGGCGCTGCCTTTGCAGTGCCGTCACCTATCGCTGCGATGCCCCGCCGCTCTGGCAGATGCACTGCCATTGCGAAAGCTGCCGCCGCGCAACCGGGGCGGCCTTCGCCTCCTTCTTCGGCGTGGCCGATGGTGCCTGGGTCTGGACCGGCGTCACACCCGCCACCTTCGCCTCCTCCCCCGGCGTGACGCGGCAATTCTGCCCAACCTGCGGCACGCCCATGGGCTATCGCGCTGATCGTTTTCCCGGTGAACAGCACTTCTATGCAGGCACTCTCGATAACCCTGCCATTTACGCACCCGGCGCCCATGTCCATTTCGGCGAACACCTCCCTTGGGCGAACCTGAACGACACCCTGCCCCGCCATGACCGCAGCGATGACACCCCAGCGCGCGGTTGATCCCCATGACTGGCCCGCGCTGCTGTCCCTGCTTCACCGGGCCTTTTCCGGAATGGAGGGCATCATCGACCCGCCCTCCTCGCTCCACAGCCTCACCGCCAAAGGCATTGCCGAACAGGCCCGCAAGGGCGAGGTCTGGGTGATCGGCCAGCCTGCCGTCGCCTGCGTCTTTCTCACCCGAAGGCCAGACGCGCTCTATCTTGGCAAACTCGCCGTGGACCCAGCCCATCAGGGCCGCGGCCATGCCCGCCTGCTGGTAGAGCATGCCGCCCAGCGCGCCCGCGCCCTCGGCCTACCGGCGCTAGAGCTTCAGGCCCGCATCGAACTCATCGCCAACCATGCCGCCTTCCGCCGGATGGGTTTCGTCAAGACTGCGGCCACCGCCCATCCCGGCTACACCCGCCCCACCACCCTCACCTTCCGCCGCGCGGTCTGACGGCCTGTCACCGCGCTCCGGATCAGGGCGTTAACCTTAACGGTCTCCGCAGGAACCGCCCGCTGCGTATGCACAACTGTCTGCACCGCGCGCTGCACCGCCAGCGGCACCGCCCAAACCCACCATCGCGCCCTTGCAGCCGCAGGTTAACCATATACCTTTCGGGTCCACAGCAACGGACAGGCGTTCTCGCATGCTCACCCTTCTCGGTATTCCCGGCGCATTGCGCGCCGCCTCCACCAACCGCCTCCTGTTGGCCGAGGCCCGCCGCGCCTTTGGCGACGCGCATCATACCGAGGCCGATCTTCGCCTGCCACTCTTTGACGAAGACCTTGAAATTGCAGAGGGTTTTCCCCCCGGCGTGCTCACCCTACACGCCCAGATCACCGCCGCCGATGCCATCGTCATCGCGACACCCGAATACAACAAGGCCCTGCCCGGCGTGCTGAAAAACGCGCTGGATTGGGTCTCTCGCGTTCCGGGCGCAGCGTGGCGCGACAAACCGGTGGCGATCATGTCAGCCGCCGATGGCCGCGCCGGGGGGGAACGGTCGCAATACTCCCTCCGCCTCTGCCTAACCCCCTTCCGCCCCCGCCTGATAACCGGGCCGGAAGTGATGATTGCAAACTCCAGAAAAGCCTTCGATGACAATGGCTTGCTGACTGATGAGCGCAGCCGGAAAACCCTGTCAGAGCTCATGTCCGTCCTGCGGTCCGAGGCGATGCGCCCCTCCACCTGACCCCATCACCCCCGGATACGGTCAAGCTCTTCCAGCACATCCAGGAACTGCCCGGTCGATACCGGCTTGGTCAACACCCGGTCCGTTCCCGCCTGTTCAAACCGCGTCCGCTCATCGCCGATGGCCGCCGCCGTCATGCCGATGATCGGGCAGGTGACCCCCCGCGTCCGCAGCAACGATGTCAGATCATCGCCCCCCATTTCGGGCATGAACAGATCGGTCAACACCACATCTGGTTGAAAAGCCTCATACGCGGTCAGCGCTTCCACACCGTTGCGCACCCATTCCACATGCCCGAACACCCGGCGGAAGCGGGCAACCAAAAGCTCACCGATCAGATCGCTGTCCTCCACGATCAGCACCCGCCGCGACCGCCACACCGCCGCCTTGTCCGCCACCTGTTCAGCGGTAAGCCCCACAACCGCCTCCTGCGGCGGCGGTTCAACCAGCGGCACGCTCAAGCAGAACACCGATCCCCCTGCATCGCCACGGCGATGCTGCACCGTCCCCCCCAGAAGTTCGATAGAGGATTTGGTCACATAAAGCCCAAGCCCCGACCCATCGACCTGCGCCGTCCGCGACCCTTCGCCTTGCCGAAAAGCTTCGAACAGATGCGCTTGCATCGCATCCGAAATCCCCTTCCCGTCGTCGCTGACCTGCCACAGGCCCCAGTCTCCGGCGGCATCGGACATTTCGCTGTAACTCACTGTAATCCGCTGACATCCAGCATGCAGGATCGCGTTCTTCACCAGATTCGAAAGCGCCTGCATCAGGCGCACCCGGTCTGACAACCGCAGCAATCCCGCCTCCGGCGACAGGACCAGATCGACCTTGATCCCCTTCGGCTCGGCCATCAGAAGAAAGGTGTTCCGCACCGTTTCCGCCAGATCCTTTGGCCGGAACGGCTCCATCCGCACCGGCAGGTTTTCCATTGGCCGCACCGCCTGCCGCATATCCGCCAGCACCGACAGCAACTGCTCGCTCACGGCGCGCAGTCGCGGCCCCATATCCTCCCAGCGTGCGCCGCCTTCCAACTCGTCGACCAGCATCGAAATCACCGAGGCCGGTGTCCGCAACTCGTGCGACACGATCGAGAACATCCGCGTCTGCCGATCCTGCTGTTCCGACAAATGCGCCAGCGCCTTGGCCAGCGCCTCTTCGCGGACATGATCCGCCGTCAGGTCAATCACGGTGCCATAGGCGAAGCGGCGGTCGCCGCCCCGCCGATCATAGGCCGCGTGCACACTGAGATATTTCTTTTCTGCATCGCCCTGCCAGACCTTCGCCTCGGCCAACAGAAAGGTCAGTGTCCGCGTCAGGCTTGTCCGGTCCGACATGGCCATCTCCATGTCTGGCCGGTCCGCAGGCGCCACGCGTTCCAACAGATCCTTCATGTCGAACCGGGTCGGCATCCCGAGCATCTGTGCCCCCACCTCATCAACCTGCGTGGCACCGGTGTCGGTGTTCACCACGAAGTGCCCGATCGTCGACAGGGCATGCACCCGGACCATCCGCGCGATCGTCGCAAGGCTTTCGCGACGATCGGTCGTTGCCTGATGGCGTTGCAGCAGCAGCACATAGATCAGCGCCAGCAGCAAAAGCGAAATCACTTCCAGCCGCAGCACATCGGGCGAGGTGACGGGGATCTGCACCAGAAACTCGCCCGTGATCGCAACATAGGCGATCACCCCGATCACAACGGCCAGGATTGCCGCATAGACCGGGGCCAGCAACGTGACAGCAAGGGCAAGCAATTCCACATCCAGCGTCGGGTGTACCGAATAGCCCATCACCCGCAGCACACCCAGCACCACAAAGGCCGGCAGCACCAGCTGCGCCACCCTCAGGTTGCGCCGATTGGGCCGGTCCAGCAGCACAAGCGTAAGAACCGCTCCGCACAGCGCGATCCGCACCATGCGGAACAGGCCAACCTCCAGCGCTGTCAAAGTTCCCGCGCTCGGGACGTCCCACGCCGGATCGTAAAGCAGCGATAGAACGCCCGCCACCATCAGCCCGGCAAAGATGATGTAAGCGCCCGTTGTCGACAGGGACAGGACCAGATCGTAGCGCAGGCCCCCCTTGGCCCATCGGGCCGCCACAGCGTGACCGACCAACCCGGCAAGTACCGCCGGAATGGCATTCAGCACCATCGCCCAAAACAGAAAGGACATCGCTCCCTGCCCGGCGGGCAGATGATCGGCTTCAAGCTGCAAACGGAGCCAAAAGGCCAGCGTGAACCCGATCGCATAGGCCACAATCGGCACATAGACCAAACGCCGGGGAAAGACCGCCATGCCCAGAAGGATCGCAAAGACAGACTCGCTCGGCAGCAGGTCGACCACCGCCCCCTGATCCTCGGCCCGCACCTGCACCAGTGCCAGAAAAAGGGTCAGCACCAGCATCGCTGCCCCGAACAGCAGCGACGCGCGCAATGGGGCCTGCATCAGCGACTGTCTGAAAAAGGCAAGCCGCGGATCCGCAAGGGCAGAAAAAAGCCCTTCCGGCCCGGTTCGGTCCGGCGCATTGCCTGTCCGCATGTCTTGCCTGTCCTAATCCGCGCGCCGCCCGAACATCAGTCTAGCCTGTTTGTCCACATGGAAGAAATGCCAACAAACGGATGTCCAAGCCTGCCTTTTGCACGGCGGTCAAGTTTCGGATCACGCTTCCGGAAAAGCTGAAAGGCGCGGCTCTTTGCAGGCGCAGCATCGGTTTTGTTCAATTTCTGTGCAGTTTACTCGGCGAGTCTTGGCAATTTCACGCCATCCAATTCACGCCCAGTTGAACGCGCCTTGCAGTCGGCTTCCCCTGTCCCCTATATCCGCCGCTGAGTCGCGCGGTCTGAGGCGCGGGAAAAAACCTTTGGGTTATAGACCTCTATGAAGATTACAGGCACCACCACCTCCGGGCTGTCGCGGCGGGACTTCCTCTCTGTTGCAGGGGCCTTGCTGCCCGTTTCCCTTGTTGCCCTGCCCGACACGGCCT
The DNA here is from genome assembly GCA_943369275.1 of Rhodobacter maris. Lineage (GTDB taxonomy): Bacteria > Pseudomonadota > Alphaproteobacteria > Rhodobacterales > Rhodobacteraceae > Paragemmobacter > Paragemmobacter maris_A. Next base: position 5,327 of record CALRMS020000046.1, read on the forward strand.
TTGCACAAGAAACGACCAAGGCATCGACCGCCGCCCCGGTTGCGGCAGCGCAGCAATTTTCCTTTGACCTGCTGACCGAAGAGATGCGCGCCCTTAGCACGCAGCCGCATGTCACCGCCGCCGCGCCCGAAGGGTTTCTCGGGGATCTGGATTATGATGACTACCGCCTGATCCGCTTCAACGACGACCGGTCCCGCTGGGCCGGGGAAAAGACCCGTTTCCGTCTTGCCGCCTTTCATATGGGCTGGCTGTTCCCAGAACCCGTCCGCCTGTTCGAAGTCGCTGATGGTATGGCGTCCGAGATGCTGTTTTCCACCGATGATTTCGAATACCTCAACGATCTGGCTGCACGTGTTCCCGAACATGCAGAACTGCCCGGCGTTGCAGGCTTCCGGCTGAACCATCCGCTCAATCGCCCCGACAAATGGGATGAACTGGTGGCCTTTGTCGGCGCGTCCTACTTCCGCGCTCTTGGCCGCAACTCGGCCTATGGCCTATCCGCACGCGGTCTGGCGCTGAACACTGCCACCGCACAAAGCGAGGAATTCCCCCGCTTCTCGCGGTTCTACATGGAACGTGACGTGGCTGGCAGCGATAGCATCACCGTCTATGCCACGCTGGAAAGCCCAAGCGTGACCGGTGCCTACCGCTTTGTCATCACCCCCGGGACCGAGACGGTGATGGACGTGACCTGCCGGCTCTTCTTCCGTCAGGATGTGGCCGAACTGGGCATCGCACCGCTTACCTCGATGTTCCTTTTCTCGGAAAAGAACCGGGCGGAATTCGATGATTACCGCCCCAATGTCCATGACAGCGATGGTCTGCGCATCCTGCGCGCCGATGGCGATGTGATCTGGCGGCCGCTGAACAACCCGCCGCGCCTGACCGGCAGCTACTTTGCCGAAACCGCCCCGCGCAAGTTCGGCCTGCACCAGCGCGACCGCAGCTTTGACAGCTATCAGGACACCGGCGCCCGTTATGAACGCCGTCCTTCGCTTGATGTCGAACCGCTGGGCGATTGGGGCAAGGGCAACGTGCGCCTTGTGGAAATCCCGTCGGATCTTGAAGCAAACGACAACATCGTCGCCTATTGGGTGCCCGAAGCGCCGGCCAAGGCGGGCGATGCTCGGGAATTCGCCTATCGCCTGCACTGGGGCGACCTTGCCCATGACTCGGGCGAACCCCTCGCCTATGTATTCGAAACGCGCTCCGGCCACGGCGGCTTTGCCGGGGTCGAGGTGCAGCAGGGCACGCGCAAATTCGTGGTGGACTATCGCGGTGGGCTAATCGGCCCGCTGGCCGGTGACACCGAACTGGAACCCGTTGTCACAATCGCCAACGGGGAAGTGACCAGCAAGGTGCTGGAAAAAATCGCAGACACCGATATCTGGCGTCTGGTCATAGACATCTCTGCCGAAGACGACGCCGTTGTCGAACTTTCGGCCCATCTGGCGGGGTTTGACCGCCGCCTGACGGAAATCTGGCTCTATCAGTGGATCAACGCGAAATGATGGAAGTCGCGAAGCCGGAACAGTTCGACCTCGACCGTCTGGCCGAGCAGTTGGGAAAACTTCCCGACGCGCCGCTTGCCATGCCGGTTCAGGAACTCGAAGCCGCACCGCAATCCGGTGGCCTGTTTGCTGCCCTTCGCCCGCGCTTTGCGCGCCTGCGGAAGGCCGGGCACTAGGCCGTGGGGGCCATGGTCGCCCCTGACCACCGGGTGCATGTGACGCGCACCTTGACCCTGACGGCCTCCTTCCTTGCCGCCGGGCTTGGTTTCATCGTCTTTCTGCAATTCGGTGCCTCAGACGGGTTTGACAGTTTTGATGTGCTCCGCGCCATTCTGATCTTCGCCTCCACCTTCTGGCTGGCATGGGGGGCATTCACCGCGCTTCTTGGCCTGACGTCCCGCCCGCCCGCCGTGCCGCGCGATCCCGGCCCGATCCGTGCCATGACCGCGATCCTCGTCCCCGTCTACAACGAAGACCCGGTCGCCACCTTCGCCCGCATCGCCGCAATGGATGCCTCGCTCCGCGCCACCGGCTTTGGCGACCGCTTCCACTTTGCCATCCTGTCCGACACCCGCAATGATGAGGTGGCGGCGCGGGAACGCATCTGGTTCCTGCGTTTGCTCGCCGATACGCATGGCGAAGGCCGTATCTTTTATCGCCGCCGGACCCAGAACAAAGGCCGCAAGGCCGGCAATATCGAGGATTTCATCAAACGCGCCGGGGCGGCCTATCAATTTGCCATCATTCTCGATGCCGACAGCCTGATGGAAGGCGCGACGATGGTGGAAATGGTCCGCCGCATGCAGGCCGCGCCCGACCTTGGCCTGTTGCAGACCCTGCCCACGATCATCCGCGCGAAATCACGCTTTGGCCGCACCATGCAATTCGCCGGGGCCTTCTATTCCCCGATCTTCGCGCGCGGACTGGCCATGATGCAGGGCCGCACCGGCCCCTTCTGGGGCCATAACGCCATAGTCCGCATGGATGCCTTTGCCCAAAGCTGCGGTTTGCCGGAACTGTCGGGCCGACCGCCCTTTGGCGGCCATATCCTGTCGCATGACTATGTCGAAGCGGCCCTCCTCGCCCGCGCGGGCTGGACGGTGCGTGTCGATGACGATCTGACGGGCAGCCATGAGGAAGCCCCCGAAAACATCATCGACCACGCCAAGCGTGACCGCCGCTGGTGCCAGGGAAACCTGCAGCATTCCCGCCTGATCTTTGCCCCCGGCCTGAAAGGCTGGAGCCGCTTCGTCTTTCTCCAGGGCATCCTTGCCTATATCGCCCCGGTCTTCTGGCTGGCCTTCCTCGCCGCCTCCATCGCCGCGCCGCTGTTTGCCCCGCCGATCGACTATTTCCCCATCGAATACTGGCCCTTTCCGGTGATCCCGGTCAGCCAGGTGTCAAAGGCGCTGCTGCTCGCGCTTGGCGTGGGTGGCCTGCTGTTCCTGCCAAAGATGCTGATCCTGCTGGATGCCGCCCTGCGCCGCCGCGTGCGCGGATTTGGCGGCACGATCCGCGCCCTGCAATCGACGCTGACGGAACTGCTGTTCTCCTCCATCACCGCGCCCATCTTCCTGATGTTCCAGACCCGCTCGGTGCTTCAGGTGCTGCGCGGGGCTGATGGCGGCTGGCCGTCGCAGACGCGCGGCGACGGGACGCTGTCCTTCCGCGATGCCTGGGCCGCGTCACACTGGATCGTCACCACAGGTGCCATCGTGCTCGCCTGCGCGCAGGCCCTGTCGCCGCAACTGGTGCCGTGGCTTCTGCCCGTGGCACTGCCCATGGTGCTTGCCCCGGCGTTGATCTCATGGTCCTCGCGCCCCAGCCGGACGGCACTCTTCACCATCCCCACTGAACAGCAGCCTCCGGCCATCGTGGCCCTGCACGACCGCATCCTCGCCCGGTGGGAGGCAGACCTGCCGGACCGCGCCGCCGCCTGACCCGCACACGCGCAGCATTCTGCCGCTGCACCGCAGCGCCCCTTGCGGATCGCGGCCAGAGCGGGCAAGACCCCCGCCAGCCCGGAGATACCCGGCCAATCGGTGACCCATGCCCGACTCTGCCAACCCCGTCCGGGTGCCTTCGACCCGCGACCCCCGCCTTGACGTGTTTCGCGGCATCTGCCTTGTCATGATCTTTCTCAACCACGTCCCCGGCACGGTGTTCGAGGATTACACGTCGCGCAATTTCGGCTTCTCCGACGCGGCCGAAGGTTTCGTCCTGATGTCCGGTATCGCGGCGGGGCTGGCCTATTCCGCCGATTTCCGCGCCACCTCCATGCGGCTCTGGACTGGGCTCGCCCGCGTCTGGCGCCGGGTTTGGACGCTTTACCTCGTGCATATCCTTACCACCTTTGCCGCCCTCGCTGCGGCAGGGGGCGTGGCGCTCTGGTTGGGCAATTCGGAACTTCTGTTCGAAAACCAGATGAAATGGGTCTGGCTCGATCCGCTCCGCACCCTGATCGGTCTGGTGATCCTGACCCACCAGTTCGGCTATGTGAACATCCTGCCGCTCTACCTTGTGTTGCTGGCCGTGGCGCCGGTGCTGCTCTTCCTCGCCTGGCGCTATCCGCTCTGGCTGATGGCCGTGTCGGTCGCGGTCTGGCTCGCGGCGGGCATCTGGCGGCTCGGCCCGCCCAACTATCCGACCTCGGGCGTGTGGTTCTTCAACCCGCTGACATGGCAAGTCATCTTCATCACCGGCCTGCTGACCGGGGTGGCGATGAAGGACGGGCGGCGCTTCGTTCCCATCCGCCGCTGGCTGCAGGTTCTGACGGGGATCTTCCTGATTTATGCCGCGCTGTCGGTGCAATTTCCGGCGGTGTCAAAGATCACCGGCAACACGCTCTGGCTGGCCAAGGAAACCTTTCACCTGCCCTGGAACCTGACCGCCTTCGACAAGACTTACGTCACCGCGCCGCGCCTGCTGCATATCCTTGCGCTGGCCTATTTCCTGTCGTCCTTCGGCTTCATCCGCCGCGCCTGCGCCCACTGGATTGCCGCCCCGTTCGAACTGCTGGGACGGCAGGCCCTTCCTGTCTTTGCGCTCGGCTCTGTGCTCTGCATCGGATTGCAGGGGGTAAAGCATGTCACGGGGGACGATTTCGCCACGGACGCGCTGATCATCGCGGGCGGCCTCGCGCTGCAGTTCGCGCTGGCCGCCGCGCGGCAATACTGGCCGAAACCACCCAAGGTCAGTTGAATTTAGCCGGGTCCGGGCCCGTCCGCTCGCCCGCATCCAGCGTGGCGATGGCGGCCATCTCGGCCTCGGTCAGGGTGAAATCAAAGATGTTCAGGTTCTCGGCCAGCCCCGCCGCGCGGGTGGATCGCGGGATCACCGAACAGCCAAGCTGCACATGCCAGCGCAAGATCACCTGCGCTGGGCTGCGCCCCGTCCGTGCGGCGACGGCCTGAATCGGGGCGGCCTCGAAAGACCGGCCCTGTCCAAGCGGCGTCCAGCTTTGCGTCACGATCCCATGCTTGGCATGAAACGCCCGCAACTCCACCTGCTGCAGGCGCGGATGCAATTCGATCTGGTTCAGCACCGGCACCACACCGGTTTCCCCGATGATCCGCTCCAGATCCGCCTGCCGGAAGTTCGACACCCCGATGGATGCCACCTTCCCCGCCGCGCGCAGATCAATCAGCGCCTTCCATGTGTCAACAAACAGCCCCTGTTCGGGGCAGGGCCAGTGGATCAGCATAAGGTCGGCCTGCGCCAGCCCGATCCGCTGCAGGCTGTCCTCCACCGCCCGCGCGGTTTCATCGCGCCCCTGCCTGTCATTCCAGACCTTGGTCGTCACGAACACCTGATCGCGCGGCACATCCGCCGACCGCAGCCCTTCGCCAAGCCCCACCTCATTGCCATAAATCGCCGCACCATCGATCAGGCGATAGCCCGCCGCCAGCCCTTCACGCACCACCCGCGCGGTTTCATCAGCGGGCACCTGCCACAGGCCAAAACCCACCTGCGGGATCGCGCGCCCATCGTTCAGCGTAAGCATCGGGTGTGTCATGGAAATCTCCGGTCATAATGATTATCACCATAAGACATGCCACAGCGCCAAGCGCCACCCCGCTCCCTTCCCGTTCACGTGGACATGACCGCGCGCCCATCCCCCCACCGCCCCCGCAGGGACAAACCGCCCGCATGCCCCATCCGGGGATCACTGCGTGACGGCCGCCGGGATCGCGCTGCCATCAAAGCTGGTCTTTTCATCTTCGGGCTCCGCGCCTTCCACAGATTGCCCAAGGCTCCAATGCCGAGCGTACAGGCGCACCAGCTTCATCCCAAGACCCGCGGTGTCCTTGCTTCCGCGATGCACAGCGACAAGCCGATAGGTGCCAAAACCCTTGGCCCGCGGGTGATCGGTCTTTTGCAGAAGAATGGATGTTCCCACCTTGGCATGTGACCCTGCCACCGCAAGCGTCTCCGCAGCAGGCTCTGGCGCGGCAACCGGATAGATTCGCGTATTGGCAACCGCAACCGCCGCCAAAAGCTGCCTGCGGTGATACACCATGTGCAGATATTCGGTCATGGAGAGCCGCGTCGTTCCGAAGAACAGGTTGGATTCGAACTCGCCCCCCGGAAACCCGATGCCCAAGGCCCGCCGCACGGCAGGCAGTACGGGAAAGCTGATCCCCGCCTGCATTTCGACGGTCGATTCCAGAAACGCCGGGTCCAGCGTACAGCCCAACCTGTCCGCGATCTGGCGGGCCACATGCTTGTAAAGCTCAACCCCCGCATGATCCGGGGTCAGAAACATCCGCCTGGTTCGGAAATTCTCAAGGATGAAATCGGCCACGCGAACATCGCAGTCCACTTCCGCAATCCGCAACCTCTCGGTGGTCAGCTCAAAGCTGCGAAGGGCTTCTTCCTGCAGAACTGAACCGTCATAAACCGCTGCTCGAAACTCATCAAAGGTTCCGAACTGATCGCCCAACGCCTCAAGCGCTGTGGGCCACCACCCGTTATACCAAGGGAAACTCACGCGGCTCATGCCGGGAAAGTATCCTTCCCATTGCAGCCATGGAAACTTGATGAAGCGCACGTCTTTGCCGGAAAGGTAGTCCTCCAGATGGGTGGTGTTATAGTCGGCCTTGTTCCGGATGGGGCTGAATACCACCACATCAAATGTAGCAAACTGTTCATAAGGGACGGGCAGGTTCTTCCGTATCAGCTGAAAGTTGGTCAGGTGGTCGACATGGGTCAGACCCTGACCAAAGCGTTCGAATATCCGGCGCAGCGCGGCACCATGACACCCACCGTAAAACAGAACGCGCATCACCTACACTCCACAGCCGCCGGGAACCACACCCCGACAGCCAAACCTAAGGCGCTGAACGGTGGTCCGGCAAGCACTCTGCCCACAATCCGACTTTGGAAATTCCGAGCCCGCCCCGCGCCCAGCACGCGGCCCGCACGCCTTCAGAGTGCACAAAGGAAAAGCGGGGGCCGGGCGGAAGGGTCACAGCCCATACGCCTTCCCGGACGATCTCTCATGGACAATCAACCGCATACCCCAGCGAAGATAGCTCTTCAGGGGGTAGACCAAGCGGCGGAAACCGCTCTTTGGCCCATGAAACACTTGAACCTCAGGCCTTTTCCATAAAGGTTAACGTCCAATCAGGGGGGCAACATGGGGAAAGTCCGAATGAAACTTGGTAGAGCAACTGCGCTGGCTGCGGTGATGGCATCTGGCGCGATGCCCGCACTGGCGGGCGGCCTGGCGGAAGCATTCACTGAACCCACCGTTGCCCCGGCACCGGCCGCGATCCTGGCGCCGGCGGCCGTTGCCGCAGCAAACGCGAACTGGAGCGGGTTCTATATCGGTGGTCAGCTTGGCAATGTCGATGTTGTCGCATCGGACAAGACCTTTAATGGCACCTCCTCCACAAAGGGCCTGCTCGCCGGTTATCGTGCAGACCTCGGCAAGATCGTGGTCGGTATCGAAGGAAACTACGATATGACCGATCTCAATCTGAACGCCGGCGCCGTGATCGTGGACAATGTGGCGCGCCTTAAGCTGATCGGTGGCTACGATCTGGGTCCGGCGCTGCTCTATGCCACGGTCGCCGCTGTGCGGGCCGAAAGCTCGATCGGCAGCGACAACGGCACTGCGATGGGTCTTGGCGTGGATTACGCCCTCACCGGCCGCGTGACGGTGGGCGCGGAACTTCTGGAGCATCGCTTTAAGGATTTCGCCGCATCGGGCATCAATCTGGACGCGACCACGTTCAACCTGCGTGTCGGCTTCCGTTTCTAAGGGACGGACCGGTTGATTCCGGGTTTCCAGATGAAACCCCGGTAGGTGATTGAACGGGCGGTCCTTCGGGGGCGCCCGTTTCCTTTGGATCAACTCACCCACCTGCCGGCCTGCGCAATCCCGGCAACACTCCCGACAGCATCACCAACGCGCGCCGGATCATTGCAAGATTGACCGAAGACGGTCCTGTTCAGGGGGGCTGTATTGACCACTACGCCAAAGCTAGGAACCTTGCAGCGCGCCGTAAGGAAACCGGGCCCGTACTGGCCCGCCAAATCTCAGCCAAACGACAATCGAAACGAGCATTACTTCTGTTCAATGAGGCCGGCACCGAAGCCAGCTTCTATGGACTTAACGATGAGCAAACAGGCCCTGGACTCAGCGCAAATCCGCGATGGCTTGAAGGATGTGCTGCTTGGACCGGGTCAACTTTACGAAGCCCCGAGGTGGAAAGGCGGGGCAGGAGAAGGAATTGCTCCCTGAGGAGAGCAGCGGCCTGTGATCTGCAAGGCAATTCATTGGTAGGAATCGTTGGTAGGAATTGCTTCCCGAAAAATCCCGAAAAACGCTTCAAGCGCTTGTATACAAAGAAAATAACTACCGATTGGGAGAAAGTGGTGGCGAGGGGGGGACTCGAACCCCCGACCCTGCGATTATGAGTCGCATGCTCTAACCAACTGAGCTACCTAGCCATTGGCGCGCTGCCTACAGTGCAGCACAGGTGGCGTCAAGTCACGATCCGCGCCCGTTTCTCAGCCATGTGCCACGCGCGGGCGGCCGGATGCGGTGGCGGTCACGCTGGCCTCGATGAACATCGCGCGCCCCTCGACTTCCGCCTCACGAATGTCGCGGCTGACCGCCACATGCAATTCCTCGGCCCCTGCCGCGCGCGCGCGCGCGCTCGCCTCTGCCACCAGCGCGGCCTCCAGCGCCACCAGCGCCGTCTCCCGCTCACCGAACTGCTGCACCCCGTCGGCCAGATGCACCACGAAGCGCCCTTCACTGGGCGAGGTCACCGTGCCAGTCACTCGCTGGCTCACCTGCCCCACCACCGCGCCGATGGCATTGGCCACGCCCGCATGTTCGGGCAAAACCATCCTGCAACCCAGCCTTTCGCCCACCGCCCCATAATAAGACCCGGCCGAGGCCCCCAACCCGATCACCGGCACACCCAACCGCGCGGTGATCTCGACGATCCCGCGATGCTGCGACAGCCCTGCCGATGTCAGCCGGTGCCGCGCCAGCGCTTCCGGCACCTCGCCCGCAAAGGCCCCATCCTCGGCAAAGGCGGCCTCTAGCAGGCAATCCACCGTCTGTTGCGTCAAGCGGTCCACGATCGCTTGCGCCAGTGTCGCCGCATCGGGCGCGAACCGCTCCCCCCGCCCGTTGCGCCGCCGCGCCAGGAGGCGCACCGCCTTTTCCGCTGCCGCCCTGTCCCAAGCTTCCAGCCGCCCCAGCACATGGCTCGCATCCGATGGCGTCACACCGGAAATCATCACCAGCCCCCGCGCCACCAGCCGCTCCAGCGCCGCCACTTCCAGCCGCGAGGTCAGCGCATTGCCCACCGGCATCGGCACCGTCACCCGCGCAAGCACCGCCAGATCGCGCGGCCCGAGCCCGCCCGTATTCCCACCCATCGGGATCACGAACCTTCCGTCATATTCGCCCACCGCATCGCCGGAAAGCCAGCGCTCCAGCGCCGCATGCACCATCGGCCCATGCTCCACCGCCAAAAGCGATACCGGCACCAGCCGCCGTGGCCCCAGCCGCAACCCACCCTCCAGCCCTTCGGTGATCAGATGCACCTCGCTGTCGCCGCCCAGGCCCGTGGTCCGCATCGCCACCGCCTCGACCATGGTGCGAAACCCGCCTACCCGCGCACCCTGCGGGTCAATCTCCGGCAGGCCACCGCGCAGCAGGGCCACGTCCGTCGTCGTGCCCCCGATGTCAGACACCAGCGCATCCGACTCACCGGTCAACCACCGCGCCCCCACGATGCTGGCGGCCGGGCCGGACAGGATGGTTTCAATCGGCCGCTCCCGCACCATCGCCGCGGAAATCAGCGCCCCATCTCCCCGAACCACCATCAGCGGTGCCACAATCCCCACCGCATCCAGATGCCGCTCACAGGCCGCAACCAGCCGGTCGATCATCCCGATCAGCCGCGCGTTCAGCACCGCCGTCAGCGCCCGCTTCGGCCCGTTCAGATTGGCCGAAAGCTCGTGCGAACAAGTCACCGGCCGCCCGGTCACCCGCCGGATCACCGCCCGCGCCGCCACCTCATGCGCCGGGTTACGGGTGGCAAAGCTGGACGCCACCGCAAATCCCACCACCTGATCGGCCAGGGCGGCCACCTCCGCCTCCAGCCGCACCAGATCCAGCGGCGCCACCTCGGCCCCCGCATGGCTGTGCCCGCCCGCCAGATGGATCACCGGATCGCCCTTCAGCGCCTCGACCAACCCGCCGCGCGCCAGATCAGCGGCATCAAAGCCGATGAAGACCAGCGCCACACGCCCGCCCTGCCCCTCGACCAGCGCATTGGTTGCCAGTGTGGTTGAAAGCGACACCAACGACACCTGCCCCGGTGCCACCCCGGCACCAGCAAGCGCCGCGTCGACCGCCCGCCCGATCCCCAACGCCAGATCCCCCCGCGTGGTCAGCGACTTGGCCGATCCGATCACCTGTGTCGCAGCCTCGTCCACGATCACCGCATCGGTGTAGGTGCCGCCTGTATCCACGCCCAGAAAATACGCCATGACCTGCCCGCAAGACTGTTCCGCCCCGGCACCTAATGCGAAGCGGTGCGAAGATCACCCCCGAAGACGACCCAACAGGTCGCCAAAACGGTTTCTGACGCAGAAACCGTTCCGGAATTTGACGCAAATTCCGGCCCCCTCACGTCGCGCCACGTTGGAAAGGCGATTTTTGCATCCAAAAATCGTCGCGAAATCTGCGTCAGATTTCGCCCCTTCAAACCACATGCAAATAGGGCGCGCCCTCAACCACCACCCCGATCCGCGCCGCCTGCACCCCTGCGTCCACCAGTGCCGCCAGTACGGCTTCTGCCCGCTCCTGCGGCACCGCCGCCAGCAATGGCCCCGCTGTCTGCGGGTCAAACAGCAGCGCCCCGCGCGGCCCGCCCGGCACGCTCATCCGCCCCGCCACGGCAGCCCGGTTCGCAGGCGCGATAGAGCTTTCCACCCCCTGCGCCGCCAGCGCCTCCGCCCCATCCAGCAGCGGCACCGCCGCCAACGACAGCCGCGCCGCGCAACCCGATGCCTCCAGCATCTCCAGCAGATGCCCCGCCAATCCGAACCCCGTCACATCCGTCATCGCATGGGCCACGGGGGCAAGGATCGCCGCCGCCCGATCCTGCGGCACGGCCATCGCCGCCCAACATGTCGCCACCGCTTGGCCCAAAATCTGGCCCGGGATGCGCGCCAGCGCCATATCCGCCGCCATGATCGTGCCCGACCCCAGCGCCTTGGTCAGGATCAGCACATCCCCCGGCTTTGCCCCCGCCTTGGTCACAGGCCGCGACGCCAGCCCCGTAATGGTGAACCCGATCGTCAGCTCCGAACCCACTGCCGTATGCCCGCCCACCACATCCGCCCCGGCGGCACGAAACACCTCGCCCGCCGCCGCCATGATCTCGGCCAGCATGTCGGCCTGCAACACCCCAGACAGGCGCGGCAGCGTCACCTGAGCCAGCGCCGCCTGCGGCGCAGCCCCCATCGCCCAGATATCCCCCAGCGCATGAACCGCCGCGATCCGCGCCATCAGCCGCGCATCCGCACAAGTCGCCCGCAGATGATCTGTGGTGACCACCTGCACGCCCGCGCCATGCCGCAGCACCGCCGCATCATCCCCCGGCCCCGACAGGACATCCTCCCGCACCGGCACCGGCAACCCTCGCAGCGCATCGGTCAACGCGCCCGGCCCCACCTTCGCCCCGCAGCCACCGCAGAGCGGCTTTTCCCCCATCGCCTCGGCCAACCCCAATGCGCCGGGCACAGGTACCACCCGCGCCATCACGGGATAGGCGTCGAACTTCGCCATGAATTTGCGGTCGATCCGGTCTTTCAGCCGCCACAACCACGCCCCTCCAGACCGCAGGCCGAACTTGTCCGCCACTGCTTCACGGGGTCCGAGCGAAACCAGCTTCAGGTAGTCCCTCTGCGGGTGGAACGGCCGCAACGGTAACCCTGCCGCCGCAGCCCGGAGATTGTTCAGCAAAACCGGCGCCGCCCGCACCGCATAGACCCCGGCCTTGGGTCGCGGCGCATGGCTCAGAAAGGCGCAATCGCCCGCCGCAAAGATTGCCGGGTCTGACGTTTGCAGATGCCGGTCCACGGTGACAAAGCCCGCCTCCACCTCCAGCCCGGTCTCTGCCAGCCACCCCTGCGGCCGCGCCCCCGCCACCGACAGGGTGAAATCCGATGCCAGCCTCGCTCCATCCGAAAGCATCACATGATCGGCCCCCACGGCCACTGGCCGCGTCCCCGTCCGGATCACCACCCCCGCCGCGTCCAGCCGCGCCAGCAAGGTCGCCCTTGCCCGCGCCCCGATATTGGGCAGCGCCATCTCGCCCTGTTCCAGCAACGTCACCTGCGGCGCCCGCCCCGCCATGCGCAACCGATGCGCCGATGCCAACGCCAGCTCCACCCCGCCAACCCCAGCCCCGATCAGCACCAGCTTCGGTTCCGCCGGGGCCGTTGCCACAAACTCCGCCCAGCGCCGCGCGTAATCTCCCAAAGGCTTGGCCGCCACCGCATGTTCGGCAAATCCTGGCACGTCGGGCAGGTCCGACCCGATCCCGATATCCAGCGACAGCAGATCATAGCGCAGCGCCCCGCGCCCGGCCAAAAGCACCCGCTTGGCCACCCGGTCGATCCCCACCGCCCGGTCCAGGATCACCCGCGCCCCGGCGAAACGCGCCAGCCGGACCAGATCAATCATGATCTCCTCCGCCCGGTAATGTGCCGCGATCAGCCCCGGCAACATCCCCGTATAGGGCGCTGCCGGGTTTGGATTGATCACCGTCAGCCGCACCCCCGGCAAAGGGTCCATCGCCCACATCCGCAGCACCAGCGCATGAGCATGCCCCCCGCCCACCAGCACAATATCCTGAACAAGGGGGATCGGTTCCTGCATCATCGCCCGTCTGTATTGCCTGTCTATGTCCATCCGCCCGGCACCCTACCCCCCGCCCCCCTGAAAGGCGAGGGGGGGGGCACCCGCGCCGCATCGCCCCATTGCATCCCCCGGCGCAGCGCAGTTGCACCGCCCAGACGCCCGCCGTAATAAACAACATGGCCACCAACCAGCGGATCGAAGTCACCACCACCCAGCGCCTGCACCTCTCCATGGCGCTGCAATCCTCGCTGCGCCTGCTCAAGGCCGATGCCGCCGGCCTGACCCGCTATCTCGAAGAACAGGCAGCCGAAAACCCCGCCCTCCAACTCGGCCCGCCGCCCGCCGGTGACTGGCTTCCCCGCTGGGACAGCATGTTCCGCAGCGATGATCCCCCAACCAGCCGCGCCGAATCCGCCCCGCCAAGCCTGATGGCCCATGTCACCGACTGGATCGCCCGCCAATCCCTATCCACGACCGAGGCCCGCATCGCCCTCGCCTTGACCGAGGCACTCGAACCTTCCGGCTGGCTGGGCCAGCCCCTGCCCCAGATCGCAGCCGACGCCGGCGCAACCGTGGCACAGGTCGATGGCGTCCTCGCCCGCCTCCACGGCATTGAACCCGCAGGCCTCTTCGCCCGCTCTCTCGCCGAATGTCTGCGCCTGCAGGCCCGCGCCGAAGGCATGGCCGACCCGGTCCTTCTGGGCGTCATCGACAACCTCGATCTGGTGGCGACGCATGACACCGCCCGCCTATCCCGCAAGCTCGACACAACCGAAGCGGACATCACTCAGGCCATCCGCGCGATCCGGGCGATGAACCCCAAACCCGGCGCACAGTTCGACACCCTCGCCGCCCCGATCCGCGAACCCGATCTCATCGCCCGCAGGGGCGATCTGGGCTGGACCGTCGCCCTGAACCGCTCCGCCCTGCCCAGCGTTGCCGTCACACCGGGCCGTGGCAGAGGTCAGGGCCCCGCCCGCGCCCTGCTCCGGTTGGTCGAGGCGCGCAATACCACCCTGTTGCGCGTCGGCCAGGAAATCCTGCGTCGGCAAGAGGCCGCGCTTGATCATGGCGCAGCCCGCCTCTTGCCCATGACGATGGCCGATATCGCCGCCGCCCTCAACCTGCACGAAAGCACGATCAGCCGCGTGGTCTCCGGCACCAGTGTCGACACCCCGCGCGGCACCTTCTGGCTGCGCGCGCTGTTCTCCGCCCGCCGGGGCAGCGACGCCGCCCCCGATCTTTCCGCCGCCGCCCTGCGCGCCCAACTCGCCACGCTCATCGCCCGCGAAGATCGCAGCCAACCCCTTTCCGACGATGCCCTCGCCCGCGCCCTCTCCGCCGAAGGCGCAGTGATCGCCCGCCGCACCGTCGCCAAATACCGCGCCGTGCAAGGCATCCCGCCCGCCCATCGCCGCAAGGCCTGATCCTGCCCCCTCACCTTGGCGCAAATACCCGAAAAACCCTGAGCCAAGCGCGAACGCGCGCAGGCGAGGCAAAAACAATGCGGGCGCATGCCCGCGCCGCTCAATAGGCCGCGATCAGCCCGGTGATCCGGTCGGCCAATGCCCCCAGGTCGTCCAGACCCTCCACCGTCACCTCGGTCACGGGCGCGTCCATCCGCGCCCGATGCTTGCCATAGCGCGGGTCATAGTGCTGCGCCATCAACCCCTCGGCCAGATCGACAAAGTCCCCCGCCGCCGCCATCGCCCGCCACTCTGCAATCACCTCGCGCGGATGGGCGGGTGCCAGTGACGCAACCACCCCGTCCAGCCGCGCCACATCCGCCACCAGATCGGCATAGGCCCGGACCAGATACTCCGCCCGCGCCCGGCGCGGCGCCTCGATCGAAATCCGCGGCGCCGTTACCATCGCCCGCCACAGCTTTGGCGGCAGACGGCAGTCCCCCACCTTGGCGCTCTCGGCCTCCACCACCACCGGGCGGCCCGGGTCCAGCCGCGCCAACGCCAGCGCCAGCCGCCCCTCGAATGCCTTCTGGCTGGGCTGTTCCCCCATATGCCCGAACAGCGACCCGCGATGATTGGCCAGCCCCTCCAGATCCACCACCTGCACGCCGCGCGCCGCCAACAGCGCCAGCACCTCGGTCTTGGCCGTCCCGGTATTTCCGTCCAGCACCATCAAACGATGCGCGAAAGGCTGGTCATACAGCGCCTCCACCACCAGCCGCCGCCAGCTTTTATAGCCGCCCTGCACCACCTCCACCCGCCAACCAATCTGCGAAAGGATCGACGCAAAACTCCCCGACCGCTGCCCCCCGCGCCAGCAATAGACCAAAGGCTGCCACCCCCCCGGCTTGTCGGCCAAGGGCCCCTCCAGATGCGCGGCAGCATTCTTCGCCACCAGCGCCGCCCCCACCTTGCGCGCGGTGAACGGGCTTACCTGCTTGTAGATCGTCCCGACCCGCGCCCGTTCGTCATCATCCAGCACCGGCAGTGAAATCGCGCCCGGGATATGGTCCTCGGCCCATTCCGCAGGGGCGCGCACATCGATGATGTCATCGAACCGCAGTGCAAGCACATCCGCCAGGCTGTTCAGCACCACCACCATCAGAAGCCCGCCTCGCAAGCCGTGACCAGCGCCGCCAGCATCGCCTCGCAGCGCGCCATCTGTTCCACCGTCACATACTCATCCGGCTTGTGCCCCTGCGCCATCGACCCGGGTCCGCAGATCACCGTGGGTATCCCCAAGCGCGCGTCGAAAAGCCCGCCTTCCGTGCCAAAAGCCACCTTGATCGTGCCATTCGCCCCGGTCAGGCCCTTCACGAAATTCACCACCTCCGCATCCGACGGCGTCCCCAGCCCGGGATAATCCCACAGCCGCTCAATCCGGATTTCCGCCTCGGGGAACTCGGCCCGCAACGGGGCCACCACCGCCGCGCACCCCGCCCGAACCTCCTCGATCAACCCTGCCACATCCTCCCCTGCCAGTGACCGGATCTCCCAATCCGCCAGCGCCGTCTGCGGCACGATGTTCACCTGCACGCCCCCATTCAGCTTGCCCACATGTAGCGTGCTGTAGGGCACGTCATAATCACCATCCCGCATCCCCTCGGCCACCACGCGGGCCTGCACGCCGCGCAGCACCCCCACGAAATCCGCCGCCAGATGCAGCGCGTTCAGCGCAAGCGGCGCCAGCGCCGAATGTCCCTCGCGCCCCACGCAGGTCGCCCGCAGCGCGACCTTTCCCTTATGCCCCGTCGCCACGGCCATGCCCGTGGGCTCGCCCACGATGCACATCCGCGGCCGCACCGGCGCACCTTCCAGCATCTCGATCATCGACCGCACGCCCATGCAGCCGATCTCCTCGTCATAAGACAGCGCCAGATGCAGCGGCACCCGCAACTCCCGCTCCGCCGCCCCCAGCATCGCGGCAATCGCACAGGCGACAAACCCCTTCATGTCCGCCGTCCCGCGCCCGTAAAGCCGCCCCTCGGCTTGCGTCAGCTCAAACGGCGGCCGCGTCCAGGCCTGCCCTTCCACCGGCACCACATCGGTGTGCCCTGACAGCATCACGCCGCCCACCGCATCCGGCCCCACCGTCGCATAAAGATTGGCCTTGCCGCCCCCCGCATCCGGGATCAGCACCGCCTCCACCCCCGCCTGCGCCAACAGCCCCGCCACCCAATCCATCAGCGCCCGGTTGGGCCGGTCGCTCACCGTATCAAAGGCGATCAGCCGTTCCAGTATCGCACGCGCATCCATCAGGCAGCCCTCCATTCACCGCGTCACCTAACCGCAAAGCCGCGTGAAGCGGAAGGGCCGCCCCTTCCCCCCACACCAACCCCGGTGCAAAACGGGGCCAGACCCTGACGAAAGCGATTCCCATGCGCCTGCTGACCGCCGCCCTTCTGGCCGCCCTCGCCACCCCCGCCGCCGCGCAAGACGCCGCGCCGCAACTGCCGCGCGATGCCGGGGCCGTCGCGCAATTCATGGCCGCGCAGGCACTCTTCGATCTTGGCCTCGCGCGCAAGGATCCGCTGGCCACCCTCGCCGCCGCCCGACTTGCCGCAGGGATAGCTGCCACCGACAGCGACCGCCTCCCCGATCTCGCGGGCGAAGCCGTCCCCCCCGCCTACCCGGGCACCGATTTCATGTTTACCGCAGCCCGCGCTCTGGCACAGGAAGACGACCTCGCCACCGATCTCATCGCCCGGACGCAAGCCGAGGTGACCCGCACCCCAATGCTCACCGTGATCCGCTCCTCGCGCGGCATCGCGGGCGGCGCGGCGCAGGTCTATCCTCTGGCCTTCTTCGCAGCATCCCTGGCCGAGGTGGGGCTTCTGGGCGATCGAAAATCAAACCTCGATCTCTCCGTCACAACTCAAGATGGCACCCCCATCTGCCTCGACACAGGCCCCTCCGACCGCGCGCTCTGTGCTTTTGCCCCGCCTGAGAACGCAACCTTTTCCATCACCATCACCAACCGCAGCGAAGCCCCCGCAACCTACAGCCTGCTCACCAATTAACCCTTTGAAATATAAAAATTGCTGCGCAGCGAAAACCGCAGCATTTCCGCGCAATGCTGCGCAGCAAAATGCACTCACCCCGCCTATTTCACCTTGGCCCAAATACCCATTTCCACGCTGCCACAAGTGCAGGGGGAAAATCCCACACAGCCGCTCTGTTTGGGGCGATGGCGCACAGCCATGAAAAAACGCCGCGCAGTTTCCCGCGCGGCATCCTTCATCCGTCAGGAAGATGTCAGAGGATCTCTGCCATCTTCACCACGCGCCCCTCGGCCACCGAACGCACCGCCGCATCCGCAAGCGCCAGCGCGATCAGCCCATCCTCGCCCGTGGGTTCCGCCTTGCCCGTCCCGGCCATGGCCGCGATGAAAGTGGCGATCTCGGCCGCATAGGCCTCGGTATAGCGGGTCATGAAGAAATCATGCAGCGGCGGGCGGGTATAGCCCGCCCCCGTCGCCACCTCGATGGACACCGGGCGCTGGTTCTCGGCCGACACCGCGCCTTTCGATCCATGCACCTCGATCCGCTGGTCATAGCCATAGGTCGCCCGGCGCGAGTTGGAAATCATCGCCTGCTTGCCGCTCGCTGTTTTCAACAGAACCTGAACGCTGTCAAAATCGCCCGCCTTGCCTATCGCCGGGTCAACCAAGACCGCCGCTGTCGCCACGACTTCGGAAATCTCTTCACCCAGCAGGAACCGCGCCATGTCGAAATCATGGATCGTCATGTCCCGGAAAATCCCGCCCGACCGCTTGATGTAATCGACCGGGGGCGCGCCGGGGTCGCGGCTGGTAATCACCACCATCTCCACTTCGCCGATGGTACCCTTGTCGATCTCGGCCCGCACCGCGCGGAAATGCGGGTCAAAGCGGCGGTTGAACCCCACCATCAGCGTCCCCTTCTCGGCCCGCACCACCTCAAGGCAGGCCTTCACCCGCGCAAGGCTCAGGTCGATGGGCTTTTCACAGAACACCGCCTTGCCCGCGCGCACGAACCGCTCGATCAGATCGGCATGCGTATCCGTCGGCGTGCAGATCACCACCGCGTCGATATCCTTGGCTGCCTCTATCGCCTCGATCGTCCGCACGTCGCAGCCATACTGATCCGCAATCGCCTGCGCTGCCGCGGGCATGGCATCCGCCACCGCGACCAGCTTTGCCTGCGCGTCGCCTGTCACGGCCTTTGCATGCACCTTGCCGATGCGCCCTGCGCCCAGCAGCCCGAATCTGATTGCCATCTTTCTACTCCTTTGCCCGCTCAGGGCCTTTTCCGTGCCCAAGGGGGATCACTCCCCATAGGCCCCATTCACATTCTGGTCAAAGTCCACCATCGCCCCGGTCATCACGCCCGACTCGTCTGACAGCAGATAGGACACCAGCCCCGCCACATGGCCAGGCTTCACCAGCATCCCGAAGGGCTGCGCCGCCTCGGCCCGTGCCAGCCAACCCTCATCCGCACCGTGGAACCCGCGCTGAATGGCATCCTCGCCCGGCGTGTCCATCCAGCCCACATTCACCCCGTTCACCCGGATGCGATGGGTTCGCAGCGCATTGGCGCTGTTCTTGGTGATATTGGCCAGCGCCGCCTTGCTGGCCGCATAGCCCGCCAGAAACGACTGCCCGCAATGGCTGCTCATCGTCACGATATTCACCGCCGCTGCCGGATGGCCCGCCGCCACCGCCGCCTGCGCAAAGCGCTGCAACGCAAAGAACGGACCCTTGGCATTGGTGTCCATCAACTCGTCCCACCCCTCAGGCGTGGTATCCAGAATGGACCCCCGCGCCGTGGATGCCGCCGCGTTCACAAGCGCATTGACTGGCCCAAACTGCGTCAACGCCCGCTCCACCAAAGCAACCGCCGCGCCCGCATCCTGCATGTCAGCGGGAAAAAACCGCACATCGGCACCGCCCGCGCGCAACCCCTCGGCCGCCGCCTCACCCTTGGCCACGTTGCGGCCCGATATCACCAGCTTGCGGCAGCCCTCCGCCACCAGCCGCTCGGCAATCGCCAAGCCCAATCCCTGCGCCCCGCCGGTGATGACGGCCACCGTCCTTGAATGATCCGGCATGATCCCCCCTTTGGAACAGCATGTCCCTCAAAACGGAACTTCTATTCCATTCAGCCCCCCGTTCAACCGGAATGTTCCACAAGAACCCCCCGGTTTGACGAAGATCGTCAGGACCGCGCCGCTATTCCTGCGACCGCAACACCTGCGCGGGGCGCGCCGCCAATGGCCGCAGGGCAAACAACAACCCCGCCGCCATAGTGGCCAGCACCCCGCCCAGAACGATGGCAAAGGCCGATACCGGTTCGAACCGATAGCTCGCTTCCATCACAAAGACCATCACCGCCCATCCGGCAATCCCCCCCGCGACAATCGCCACCACGCCCGCCGCCGCCCCCATCAGGGCAGACCGCAAGGCGAAACTGGCAAGGATCTTTCCCCGCGTCGCCCCCAGCGTCTTCAGAACTGCCGCCTCATAGACCCGCGCCCGTTCGCCTGCCGCCGCAGCCCCGATCAGCACGACAAACCCGGTCACCAATGTCGCCGCCGCCGCCCAGGCCGTTGCCGTGGCAATCGCCTCCAGCGCCTCGGTCACGCGGTCAATCGCCTCGCGGATGCGGATCGCGGTCACGTTGGGATAGGCCTTCGATACATCCCGCAAGATCGCCGCTTCGGCCTCTTCCTCGGCATAGACGGTGGAAATGAACGTATGCGGCGCCCCTTGCAGCGCGGTGGGGTTCATCGTCATCACGAACCCCATCCCCGCGCTGGAAAAATCCACCTGTCGGAAAGAGGTGATCGTCGCCGGGATATCGCGGCCCAGCACATTGACCACCAACGCATCCCCCAGCTTCAACCCGATCTCCTCGGCCTCTTCGGCGGCAAAGGATACCTGCGCAGGCCCCGTGTAATCCTCGGGCCACCATTCGCCCGCCACCACCTGCGCGTTTTCCTGCGGCTGGGCGGCATAGGTGATCCCCCGGTCGCCCCGCACCACCCAATGCTCGCCCGCCACCTCTTTCGCGGGCCGACCGTTGATCTGGGTCAGCACCGCGCGCAGCATCGGCGCGCTTTCCACCTTGCTCACCGCAGGGTCACCCTCAACCCGCGCAAGGAACCCTTCGATTTGATCCGGCTGGATGTCGACAAAGAAATAACTTGGCGCGCGCTCCGGCAAATCGGTTGCAATCGCCGACCGCAGGTTGCTGTCAATCTGCCCCACCGCCGCCAGCACCGAAAGCCCCAACCCCAGCGACAGGATTACTGCCCCCGCCTCCTCACGCGGCCCGCCAATCGCGGCCAGCGCCATGCGCAGCGGAACCCGCCCGCGCGCCAGCCCGGCCCGCGCCGCAGCCCGCGCGCCCCAGCGCAGCCCGATCGCCGCCAGCGTCAGCACCAGCAGCGCCCCGATCACCCCGCCCGCCGATCCAAGCGTCAATGCCCACGTTCCCGAAAACCACACCGCCCCGCCCACCAACAACACGGCCAGCCCCGCAATCGCCCACAAATGCCGCGCCGCAGGCCATCCCGCCCGCCCTGAGCCACGATACAGCGCCGCCGCCCGCACCCCTTCGGTCCGCGCCAAGGGCCACAGCGTGAACAAGAACGCCGTCACCAACCCGTAAAACGCCGCCTCGATCAGCGGCATGGGATACAGCCCGATTTCCGCCGGGAAAGGCAGCGCCGCCTCGATCACCCCACCAAACAGGATGGGCAACCCCGCCCCCAACAGCAGGCCCAGCACCACGCCCACACCCGCCAGAACCGCGATCTGCAAAAGGTAGATGCGGAAAATCAGCCGCCCTTCGGCCCCCAGCGTTTTCAGCGTGGCGATGGTTGCCACCTTGCCATCCAGATAGGCCCGTACCGCCGCCTGCACGCCGACGCCACCCACGGCCAGCCCGGCAATGCCAACAAGGATAAGGAAAGACCCGATCCGTTCCACGAACCGCTCCACCCCCGGCGCGGCGCGGCGGCTGTCGTCCCAGCCCATCCCGGCATTGGCAAACTCCGCCTCTGCCCGCGCCTCCATCGCGGCAAGGTCCGTGCCCGGCGGCAGCACCAGCCGATATTCCGTCTCGAACAGTGATCCGGGTTCCAGCAACCCCGACCCCTCCAGATCAGCCGTCCGCACCATCGTGCGCGGCCCCAGCGAAAAGCCGCCATTGGCGCTGTCCGGCTCGCGCAGCAGCACCGCGCCCAATCGGAAATCCTTGATCCCCAGCCGGAACCTGTCGCCCACGGCCAGCCCCAGCCGGTCCACCAGCACCTTGTCCATCACCGCGCTGGGTGCCCCGTCCTGCACCGCCAGCGCCTCGGCGAGCGTTCCGGCCTCCAATTCCAGCGCCCCCAGCAGCGGATAGGCATCATCCACCGCCTTGATCTGCGTCAGCGCGGTCTCCTCGCCCACCACCGCCATCGACCGGAAATCCACAATCTCCGACACCCGATCCGCGATGCCCTCCATCCAGGCCCGTTCCTCGGGCGTGGCAAAACGATAGGTGAACTCCATCTGCGCATCGCCGCCCAGCAGCACCGCACCCTGGTCCTCCAGCCCCTGCTGGATCGCGGCGCGCACCATGCCCACCCCGGCAATCGCGGCCACGCCAAGCGCCAGACAGGCAAGGAACACACGAAACCCCTTCAACCCGCCGCGCAATTCCCACCGGGCAATCGTCCAAGCCAGGTTCATACCAGCCCCTCGCCCACCACACGCCCATCGGCCAGCCGCACCACCCGGCTGCACCGCGCCGCCAGTTCCGGCGCATGGGTCACCAGAACCAGTGTCGCGCCATGCTTGTCGCGCAGGCCGAACAGCAGATCCATGATCGCCTGCCCGTTCACCCCATCCAGATTCCCCGTCGGCTCATCCGCCAGCAGGATCGCCGGGCGCGGCGCCGCCGCCCGCGCCAACGCCACGCGCTGCTGCTCGCCGCCCGACATCTGGCTGGGATAGTGATCCATCCGCGCGCCCAGACCCACCGATTGCAACTCTGCCTCCGCCCGCGCAAAGGCGTCGGAAACCCCCATCAATTCCAGCGGCACCGCCACATTCTCCAGCGCTGTCATCGTGGGCATCAGATGGAATGATTGGAACACCACCCCCATCTTGCCGCGCCGGAACCGCGCCAACCCGTCCTCATCCATCGCGGTCAGGTCTTGCCCCAGCGCGTGAACAGACCCACCCGTCGCACGCTCCAACCCGCCCATCAACATCAGCAGCGACGATTTCCCCGATCCGCTCGGCCCGATCAGCCCAAGCGTCTCGCCCGCATGAACTTCCAGTGATATACCCTTGAGGATATCGACCGGCCCCGCATTTCCCGCCAAGGTCAACCGTGCATCCCTCAGCGTAAGAACCGAACCCACCATGAAAATCGCCTTTTCGTTTCAGTCAAATCTTCTGTCCAAAGCCACATATGGCGCGCGCACGCTGCGGCGCAACATCACATTGGCGACAGTGGCTGTAACGCTTGCCGCGCTTACTCCCGTCGCGGCCCGCGCCGAACCCGTCACCATCGTGGCCTTGGGCGACAGCCTGACCGCAGGCTATGGCCTGCCCGAGGGCGAGGGATTCGTCCCCCAACTGCAAAGCTGGCTCACCGCACAGGGGGCCGACGCAACCGTGATCAACGCCGGCGTCTCGGGCGACACCACCGCCGGCGGCCTGTCGCGGCTGGATTGGTCACTCACCCCCGAAACCGATGCGCTGATCGTCACCCTCGGCGGGAATGACCTGCTGCGCGGCCTACCGCCATCAGAGACTCGCAAGAACCTTGATGCCATCGTGAAATCCGCCACCGAACGCGGGCTGGATGTGCTGGTCATCCCGATGCAGGCCCCCGGCAATTACGGCCCCGAATACAAGGCTGCCTTCGACAGCCTCTATCCCGAAATCGCCACCGCCCACGGTGCGCGCCTCGCCGTCCCCTTCTTCGCGCCCCTTGCGCCCGATGCCACCAATCTCGCCGACCTCACCCCCTGGATGCAGCCCGACGGCATCCACCCCAACCGCGACGGCGTCGCCAAGATCGTCGCAGGCCTCGGCCCCACCATCCTGGAACTGACGCAAACCGTGGTGGATTGAACCGGCCTTGGCCCAGCCCCTGCTCCAGACCGCTTTCTTCATCGGCCTAAGCGCGGTCTGGCTGGGCCTCGTCCTCATGCTCCTGCCGACATTTCGCATCTTTGCAGATCCGGCCTACTGGCGCAGCCTCGTTCAACCGTACTCCGAACGGGTCCGCATACAGTCGGAACTCTTGAACAAACGCTTCCAGACCATCGGCCAATCCAGATTGAACCGCGCAGGCCAATGGATAGGTGCTTTTGGCTTTTCGATTCTGATCCTGTCCGGCATCGCCTGGCTGATCCTGCGCATCCTCCAGGCTTCCCCCTCCTGACGCCCTTACCGCGCGGCAGCAACGCCCGCCCCTTCATCTTGGCCCAAATACCCATTTCCACCCCCATCACCCGCGCAACGCATCCGTGCCGGGCCGTTAACCGCCACACCCCCCTTGCAACTCCCCCGCCCCCGTCCGATCACTCCGCCATCAGACGGAGCCATGTGCCATGTCCCTCATCGCCGATCTCACCACCCTTCTGGGCGTGTCCAACGTCCTGACCGGCCCCGACACGGCCCGCTATGCGCAGGACTGGATGGGCAATTACCACGGCACCCCCATCGCCATCGCCCGCCCCGGATCGACCGCCGAAGTCGCCGCGACCGTCAAGCTTGCCGCCGAACACCAAATCCCCGTGATCCCGATCTCCGGCAACACAGGCCTGACCGGCGGCACCTTCACCGAAGGGGGCCTCCTCCTCTCCACCGAACGCCTCAACCGCATCCGCGACCTCCGCCCCGATGCCCGTATCGCCGTCGTTGAATCCGGCGTGATCCTCTCTAAACTCCACGACGCCGCCGCCGACCAGGGCCTCTACTTCCCCCTATGGTTCGGCGCGCGCGGCTCGGCCATGATCGGCGGCGTGCTCTCCACCAATGCGGGCGGCTCCAACGTCCTGCGCTACGGCTCCACCCGCGCGCTTTGCCTCGGCCTCGAAGTCGTCCTCCCCGATGGCCGCGTCCTCAACCTCATGTCCGAACTGCACAAGGACAATTCCGGCTACGACCTGAAACAGCTTTTCATCGGCGCCGAAGGCACGCTTGGCATCATCACCGCCGCGGTAATGAAGCTTGTCCCCGCCCCTCGCGCGCAGGCCACGGCAACCCTCGCCGCCCGTTCGCTCCCGGATGCGCTCACCCTCCTGAACCGCCTGCAAGCCGCCTCCGGCGGTCTGGTCGAGGCGTTTGAATACAT
Source organism: Rhodobacter maris (assembly GCA_943369275.1). Lineage (GTDB taxonomy): Bacteria > Pseudomonadota > Alphaproteobacteria > Rhodobacterales > Rhodobacteraceae > Paragemmobacter > Paragemmobacter maris_A. The sequence goes on from CALRMS020000046.1 coordinate 30,045, forward strand.
GCCCGCCGATTACATGCGCCGCCTGATGCAGGTCCGCCCCGATATCGGCCAGCCCTTCGCTGAACCGCATGACTGCACCATCCTCGTCGAACTCGCCGCCACCTCCCCCGCCCTGACCACCGCACAGGCAGATGGCACCATCCCCCTCGCCGACCTGCTCGAATCCACCCTCGCCCAACTGATGGACGAAGGCCTGATCCTGAACGCCCAGATCGCCCGCTCTGATGCCCAGCGCAGCGCCATGTGGGCCCGCCGCGAAGCCGCAGCCGAAATCGGCGCGGCGGTCAAACCCATGATCGACAGCGACATCGCCGTCCCATTGGACAAGGTTGCCACCTTCCTTGCCCGCATCACCCCCCGCCTCGCCGACATCGCCCCCGGTGCAGATACCGTCACCGTGGCTCATCTGGGCGATGGCAACCTGCATTTCTCGGTCTATCCCGGCGATCCGTCTAAGGCCGTCTATGACCGCGTCATCCATGCGATCGAGGATATCGTCCAAGACCTCGGCGGTTCCTTTTCCGCCGAACATGGCGTGGGCCTGTCCAAGCTCAATTCGATGGACCGCCGCAAAGACCCGGTCGCGCTCGATGTCATGCGCGCCATCAAGGCTGCGCTAGACCCGCACAACCTGATGAACCCCGGCAAGGTCATCCCCGCGGCAAAGGCCTGATCCATGTCCTCGCTTGCCGTGCTGCGCGACCCGACCCTGCGCCTGATCGCGATTGCGCTCCTGCTGCTCGGCGCTCTGAACGCCTCGGTCTATCCCTATCAGTCGCTGGTGGGCATCGAACGCATCGGCATGACTGAGACGACCTTCGCCCTCGTCCTTGTGGCCGCTTCTGCGGTGTCCGTCACGGCCTCCGTCCTGCTGGGCATCCTCACCGATCAAGGCGCAGGCCGCCGCCGCATCGCGCTTCTGACCACCGCCTCCGGCACGGCGGGCGTCGGGCTCATGTATGCCGCGCCTTCGCCCCTGACCTTCGCGCTGTGCCACGGCCTGCTGTTCCCCGTCGCCACCTCGCTTTATGGCCAGCTTTTCGCCCTCGCCCGCCTTGCCCGGTCTGATGAAGGCGCCGCCCGCGACGCGATCCTCGCCACCCTCCGCTCGGCGCTGTCGCTCAGCTTCCTCGCCATGCTGATCTTCTGGACCTTCGCCTTCGGCGCGGGGCTGGATGTGATGGCGGTCTACCTGTCGGCCACCCTCGCCGCCGTGGCCCTGTCCGCGCTTCTGCACCTCTACTGGCCGCGCGACGGGCAGACCGCATGGGAAGATCGCCCCTCCGGCCTGAACTTCCGCCGCGCCTTGGGAGAGGTCGCCTCTCCCTCCATCCTGCTGCGATTGCTGCTGCTCGGTGCCATCGCCTCGGCAGGCAACCTCTACATGATCCTGACCGCGCTTGTATTCGATGCCTCGCCCACCCGCGATGCGGGCGATGTGGCGCTCTATATCGGCCTCGTCGCGGGGTGGGAGGTGCCGTTCATGCTCCTTCTGCCGCTGATCACCCACCGCTTTCGCCGCGAAACCCTGATCGGGGCCGGAACGCTGCTCTATTGCACCCATCTCGCCCTGATGCCGGTGCTGACGGAAACCGCGTGGCTCTGGCTGCTGACCCTGTTCGCAGGGCTCGGCGGCGCGGCCATCCTGACCCTGCCCATCGCCTATTATCAGGACTTGCTCGCCGGACGGCCCGGCACATCCGGCGCGATGATCGCGCTGCAAAGGCTGGTGTCGGAACTTCTTGCCGCCGCTGCCTTCGCCATCGGTGTGGTGGTCGGCGGCTACGCCTTCACCGCCATCGTCGGCGCAGCCATCGCCATCACCGCTGCTGGCACCCTGATCTGGGTCGACCGCGCCCGCGCCTAGGCGTTTTCTGACCCAGAAAACGCGCCGGAATTTGGCGCTAATTCCGATCCCGGCCCCAGCGCCGCGCCCGAAAGGGCGCTCGTTTCCTGCGTCAGGAAACGTCGCGAAATCTGCGTCAGATTTCGCCCCCGCTCACCGCCAGCTAAAGAACCCCGCCGGCGCACGCCCCAGCAATTCCTCCGCCAGATCACGCCCCAGCGCCGCCGCATCCGAAACCGTGCCGCGACGCGCGCCGGTGATCGATTCGCTGCCGTCGGGCCGCAGGATCTCGCCCCGAAGCCAAAGCTGATCCCCCTCCAGCACCGCCAACCCGGCAATCGGCGTCTCGCAAGATCCGTCCAGCCGCGCCAGCATCCCGCGCTCTGCGGCCAGTCGCACCCCGGTTTCGCCATGATGAATGGCCGAAAGCAGGCACTCCACCCGTTCATCCGCCAGCCGCCGCTCGATCCCGATAGCGCCCTGCGCCACCGCAGGCAGCATCTCCTCCGGCGCAATCGCCGCCCGCGCCACATGCGCCATGCCCAGTCGGTTCAAACCCGCCATCGCCAGGAACGTGGCCACCGCCACCCCTTCCTCCAGCTTGCGCATCCGCGTCTGCACGTTCCCCCGGAACTCCACCAGCTTCAGATCAGGCCGCCGCAGCGCCAGCTGCGCCCGCCGCCGCAAGCTTGATGATCCCACCACCGCCCCCAGCGGCAGGTCCGCCAGAGAGGCCACCCCCGGCGACACGAACCCATCCCGCACATCCTCGCGCGGCAGATAACAATCCAGCACCAGCCCCTCGGGCTGCAAGGTCGGCATGTCCTTCATCGAATGCACCGCAATGTCGATGCCGCCCTCGATCAACGCCTCCTCGATCTCGCGGGTGAACAGACCCTTGCCGCCGATCTCCTTCAACGGCTTGTCCAGAATCTGATCGCCCGTCACCTTGATGACCACGATCTCGAACGCCTCATCAGGCAGGCCAAAGGCCGCCCCCAGACAACGCCTCACCTCATGCGCCTGCCAAAGCGCAAGGGGGGAACCACGGGTGCCGATCTTCAGCGGTTGGGCGGGGGAGGGAAGCGGATATGTCATGAGCAAAGGCATACAACTGTCATCTTTGCCTGACAACTCTTGACAAGCCCGCGTCGCCAGCCGACCCATGACAGCATGACGCTGTTCCTGTTCTTCGCCCTTATCGCCTCTGCTGCGCTGCTCTCTCTCGCGTTCTGGATGGAACGCAGCGCGATCCTTGGCGGGATCAACGGCGCGAACGGCCTCACCATTCTCGTGGCCTTCATCGTCTCGGCCAGCGCAACGATTCCCGTCGCCGCCATCACATGGTGGGCACAGGGTGCGCTTTGGGCGGCAGCGGTAATCCTGATCTCTTCCCTCTGGCATCTGGGCGCATGGCGCTTTGCCATGTCCTCCCTGCAATCCATAGTCGACCGCACCAATGGCGACACCAGTTCGAAAGCCAGCACATGACCAAACCCGCCAAGACGATTCTGCGCGCCCTCGCCGGGGAAACCCTGCCCACCCCGCCCATCTGGATGATGCGCCAGGCGGGCCGCTACTTGCCCGAATACCGCGCCACCCGCGCGCAGGCGGGCGATTTCCTGAAACTCTGCTACAACCCCGAACTGGCCGCCGAGGTGACGTTGCAACCCATCCGCCGCTACGGGTTCGACGCCGCGATCCTGTTCGCCGATATCCTTCTGCTGCCACAGGCGCTGGGTCCGAAACTCTGGTTCGAAACCGGCGAAGGCCCGCGGATGGAAACCACCACCACGATGGATCAGGTGCGCGCGCTCAAACCGACCGACGCCATCCACGACACGCTGTCGCCCATCTATGAAACGGTCAAGATCCTCGCCCGCGAACTCCCGGCGGAAACCACGCTGATCGGCTTCGCCGGCGCCCCCTGGACCGTCGCCACCTATATGATCGCGGGCCAGGGGTCCAAGGATCAGGCCGCCGCCCATGCCCTGAAAAACACCGACCGCGCCACCTTTCAGGCGCTGATCGACCGCATCACCGACAGCACCGTCGAATACCTCTCTGCTCAGGTGAATGCCGGGGCCGAGGTGGTAAAGCTCTTCGATTCATGGGCAGGCTCGCTCAAGGGTCAGGATTTCGAAGATTTCGCCGTCAAACCCGCCGAGCGGATCATCTCCGCCCTCAAAGACCGCCACCCCGGCCTGCCCATCATCGCCTTCCCACGCGAGGCGGGCGATGGCTACATCGGCTTCGCCGCCAAGACCGGGGCCGATTGCGTGGCGCTGGACAATTCCATCACCCCTGAATGGGGCGCGGAACATGTGCAACCGGGCGGCTGCGTGCAGGGCAACCTTGCCCCCGAACATATGGTCACGGGGGGCGAGGCGCTGGTGCGGGAAACCCGCCGCGTCGTGCAGGCCTTCCGGGGCGGCCCCCACATCTTCAACCTCGGCCACGGCATCACGCCGGACGCCAACCCCGACAATGTGCAACTGATGATCGACACGGTCCGCGGGGCCTGACATGACGCTGCCGCTCTGGGTCTGGGCGGCCCTCATGGGGGCCATAGCCCAGACCGGGCGCAACGCCACGCAGGCGGGGCTGACCACCGCGCTCGGCACAGTCGGCGCGACCCAAGTCAGGTTCCTCTTCGGCCTGCCCTTCGCTGCCCTGTTCCTGCTGATCCATGCCGGATGGTCCGGCGACCCCATCCCCCTGCCCGGCCCCGCCACCCTTGGCTGGACGGCGCTCGGCGCATGGGCACAGATTGCGGGCACCGCGCTGATGCTGCTGCTGATGCGGGATCAATCCTTCGGCGTCGCCACCGCCTGGCTGAAAACCGAACCCGTCCTCGTGGCGCTGCTCGGCACGGCCCTGCTGGGGGATCACCTCACCGCAGGCACCTTCGCCGCCATCGCCATCGCCGTGGCGGGGGTGCTGATCCTGTCGGTCAAACCCGGCCCCACGCTGGGGCATTTCTTCCACGCCCGCCCCGCCGCCTTGGGTCTGCTCGCAGGCCTCGGCTACGGTCTAGCCGCCAT
>CALRMS020000047.1:0-34787 GCA_943369275.1 Rhodobacter maris
CGATATATTGCAGGATTCCAATGGTCGACAGCCGCAGCAGTTTCGCCCCATTTGCATAAAGCATCAGCGGCACCGCCGTTACCACCCCGGCCAGCAGCATCAGGATCGTGATCTTGCCATCTGTCAGAAACACCATCTGCCCCTGCGCCGCGATCCACGCTACCCAGCCAATCGCCAACGGTGATAGGATCAGCACCTCCAGCATGAAACCCTGGTTGGGGCCCAGCGGCAGGCGTTTCTTCAAATAGGCATAGATGCCCCAGGACACGGTCAGCCCCAGCGCAACAAAGGGAACACGGCCCGCCTCATAGGTGAGAACCAGCACCGCAAGCGCGGCCAGCGCAATCGCGCCCCATTGCGGGCGGCTGAGCCGTTCCTTCAGCAGAACCGCACCCAGAAACACAGAAAACAACGGGTTGATATAGTATCCCAGCGCCGCTTCCAGCGCTTGACCGGACTGGATCGACCAGACATAGATCGCCCAGTTGACCGATATCAGCGCCGCCGTCAGCGCGGCCATGCCGATCATGCGGGGGCTGCGCAGCGCGGCCCGCAGGTCTGATGTGCGCCCCAACCAGATCAGGATCGCCCCGGCGACAGGCACCGACCAGATCACGCGATGGGCCAGCACCTCCAGCACCGGCACATCCGACAGGGCCTTCATGTAGATCGGCAGAAACCCCCACAGCAGATAGGCGCATATGGCAAGGACAAGTCCTTTGGGGCTGTCCTCATTCTTGGGTTGTGTCGGGACAGGATCGCTCATGCGCCCCTGCTAGCGAAGCGCGGGGCAAAGCACCAATGCTGAATTGTGACGGTAGCAATGCAGGAAGACGATTTCTGACGCAGAAATCGTGCCGGAATTTGAAGCAAATTCCGGAAGCGCGCCCGTGATGCCGGTTCCGCACCGATTTCTGCGCCAGAAATCGACGCGAAGTTTGCGTCAAACTTCGCTTTCTCCCTGTCTCACCGCCCCCCGATGCTAAAGCCCGCCGCCGCCAGTTCGAACCCGTCAAACCTGAACCCCGGCGCGACGCAGCAACTGACCAAGGCCCAGCCCTCCCGCGCTTCGGCCGCCTGCCACCACCCTGCCGGCACCACCGCCTGTGGCCTTTCCCCAGCCAGCACATCGGGGCCAAGCCGATGCACGGCCAATGGCCCGGTATCCGCCTCGGCCATCAGCAGGTCCAGCGGTGATCCGGCATGCCAGAGCCAAACCTCGCCCGCATCGACGCGGTGCCAATGTGACCGTTCCCCGGCACGCAACAGGAAATAGATCGCTGTGCCAACCGCGCGGGCGTCTTGTGCAGGCCCCTGCCAGGTCTGTCGATACCAGCCGCCTTCGGGATGGGGCTGCAAATCCAGTTCTGCGATGATGCGGTCCGCCTGATCCATGCTTCCCTCTTTCCGGTGTCAATGCCACCATGCCGCAAAGGAGAGGCCATGCAACCCCACATCCTGATCCTTGGCGCGGGCATCATGGGCGCGGCGCTGGCGCATCGTCTGGCGTGCTATGGCGCGGCGGTCACCTGTGTGGATGCGGGGCTTCCAGCGGGCGGCGCTTCGGGGCGCAGCTTCGGTTGGGTCAATGCCAGCTTCTTTCTGTCAGAACCGCATTTCCACCTGCGCCATGACGCGATGCAGGCGCATCAGGCGCTGGCGCGGGAGCTTGGCCTCGACCCGACGCCGCAATCCTGCATCTGGTATGAAGACGGCGGCGCGGGGTTTGACCGTCAACACGCAGCGCTTTCCCGGCTGGGATATCCCTTGCGCCTGCTTGACCGGGCCGGGATCGCCGCGCGGGAACCCCATCTTGCGGGCCCGCCCGACCGCGCCCTGCTGTTCCCGACCGAAGACGCCGTCGACCTTGTTCCCCTGACCGAAGCGCTGCTGGCCGCCGCCGCCGCCCGTGGTGCAAGCCTCATCACCGGCATGCAGGCCGAAGCGTTGATCACAACGCAGGGCAGGGTAACGGGCATCCGCTGTGGGCAGGACAGGCTGTTTGCAGATCATGTAATTCTGGCCACCGGCATCGGAACGCCCGCGCTGCTCGAACCCCTCGGGCTTACTTTCCCGATGCTGCACCGCCCCGGCGCGATCTTTCGCAGCCAGCCGCTGCCGCGCGTGCTGACCCATATCCTCGCCACGCCAGAGCAGGAGGTGCGGCAGGACGCGACAGGGCGGCTGATCGCGCCCGCTGCAGCGGCGCATCAGTCCGACAGTGCCGAGGAGATGCCGGACTCGGCTACGCTTCAGGCCGCAACCCTTGCCCGTCTGCGCGACATGTTACCCGGCGCAGACATCCGCCCTGACCGGATCACCTTTGCCCTTCGCCCGGTTCCCGGGGATGGGCTTCCCGCCATCGGCCCGGTCCTGCCGGGCTTGTCGATGGCAGTGATGCATTCCGGTGCGACGCTGGCGCCCCATGTGGCGGATTTGCTGGCCGCCGAGGTGATGGGGCAAGGCCCGCAGGCCGCATTGGCCGGTTTTCGTCCGGCGCGATTCTTCGCTTAAGAAAAAGGCGCGCGGTTGCCCCGCGCGCCTTGGTTTGTTCAGCTCTGGTATGCACGTTGTGCTGCACAGCGGTCTGCACCGCCTGCTGCACGCGCAAATCAGCCTTTCAGGATTGACCGGCCTGCGAATTCGGCGGTTTCGCCCAGCATCTCTTCGATGCGGATCAGCTGATTGTATTTCGCCAGCCGGTCCGACCGAGACAGCGACCCGGTCTTGATCTGCCCGCAATTCGTGGCCACGGCCAGATCGGCAATGGTGAAATCTTCCGTCTCGCCTGAGCGATGCGACATGACGTTGGTGTAACGCGCGCGATGGGCCATTTCCACCGCCTGCAGCGTTTCGGTCAGCGTGCCGATCTGGTTCACCTTCACCAGCATGGAGTTCGCGCAACCCCTTGCAATCCCTTCAGCAAGACGTTTTGGGTTGGTGACGAACAGATCATCGCCGACAAGCTGGATTTTGGACCCCAGCGTATCGGTCAGCAGTTTCCAGCCTTCCCAGTCATCCTCGGAACAGCCGTCTTCGATGCTGATGATCGGATAGTCGGCGGCAAGGCCCGCAAGGAAGGCGACGTTTTCTTCGATCGACAGGGATTTGCCTTCGCCCTTCATCTCATAGCGGCCGCCCTTGAAGTATTCGGTGGCGGCGCAATCAAGCGCCAGACAGATATCCTCGCCGGGGGTGTATCCCGCCTTTTCGATGGATTTCAGAATGAAATCAAGCGCGTCACGGGCAGAGTTCAGGTTGGGTGCGAAGCCGCCCTCATCACCGATGCCGGTATTGTGGCCTGCGTTCTGCAGCTCTTTCTTCAGGGTGTGGAACACCTCGGACCCCATCCGCACGGCATCGCGGATATCATCCGCGCCGACGGGCATGATCATGAATTCCTGAATGTCGATCGGGTTGTCGGCATGTTCGCCGCCATTGATGATGTTCATCATCGGAACCGGCAGGATCCGCGCCGAAGTGCCGCCCACGTAACGGAAAAGCGGCTGACCGGTATGTTCGGCAGCGGCCTTGGCCACCGCCAGCGAGACGCCCAGAATGGCATTTGCGCCAAGACGGGATTTGTTCGGCGTGCCGTCCATCTCGATCATGGTGCGGTCGATGCCGACCTGTTCCAGCGCATCGAAGCCGACGATTTCCTCGGCAATCTCGCCGTTCACGGCGGCCACGGCCTCAAGCACGCCCTTGCCTTTGTAGCGGTTCTTGTCGCCATCGCGCCGCTCGACCGCCTCATGCGCGCCAGTCGATGCGCCCGAAGGCACTGCAGCGCGGCCCATGGCGCCGCTTTCCAGATGGACGTCCACCTCGACGGTGGGGTTGCCGCGGCTGTCCAGAATCTCGCGGGCGTGGATGTCGATGATCGTGCTCATGGGCGTAACTGCCTCCCTAGCGTAACGATGGTGCTCTCGCGCCGTGGTTTAAACGCTGCTGCCCTGCAAGGAAAGGGCGCGTTTGCGCGCCCGTTCGCGGGCGAGCGCATAGAGCCCCGACCCGATGATCAGCACGGCCCCGATCAGCGTCAGCGCATCGGGGATTTCGTCAAAGACGAAGGCCCCGATCAGAATGGCGAATAGCAGCCGCGCGTAACGAAAGGGCGACACGACCGACACCTCGCCCGTCCGGCTGGCGGCAACCACGGCCCAATAGCCCGCAGTGCCAAAGACCAGCACGCCGATTTGTCCGTGGTCAGGGATAACCGCGCCCCCCGGCACCATCATCACCGCGCCCAGCAACCCCACTGACATCAGGCCCCAGCAGGATACCTGCGCGGTTGTGCAGTTCCTTGGCAGCGCCCGCGTGGCCAGATCACGCACTGCCAGCGCCGCCACGGTCACCAGAACCCATGTCGCCTCGGGGCGGAATCCCTCCAGCCCCGGACGGATCACCACCAGGACCCCGGCAAAGCCCACCGCGATGGCAGCCCAGCGCCGCCAGCCCACGGTTTCGCCCATGAACAGCGCCGCACCCAGCATCACGGCCAGCGGCATGGCTTGAAGCACGGCGGAAACGGTCGATAACGGCACAAGGGCGAGGGCGTGGATATAGGCATAGGTCCCCACCATTTCGCCCAGATTGCGCAGGATCACCCAAGGGTGCAGCGCGGCCCGCGTCAGCACGCGCTGCCCGCCCATCCGCGCCATCACCGCAAAGACGGGTGCACCAAAGGCCCCGGCGACAAAGATCACCATGCCAACCGGAAGGTCCGCCGCCGCCCATTTCAGGAACATGTCCTCGACCGCGAAAAGCGCCATGGCCGCCGTCATCAGGACGATGCCGCGCAGATTGGACCGGGCCTGTTCGGCGCCTTGGTCCAAGATCAGGATTTCTTGATGGGAATACCCAGCAATTCCAGCCGGTGGCCGACAAGTTTGTATCCCAGCCGGGCAGCGATGCGCTCTTGCAATTCCTCGATATCGGGATCGACGAATTCGATCACATCGCCGGAATTCACGTCGATCAGATGGTCGTGGTGATCGCGTTCGGCATCTTCATAACGCGCGCGACCATCGCCGAATTCCAGCTTGTCAAGGATGCCAGCCTCTTCGAACAGTTTCACGGTGCGGTACACGGTGGCGATGGAGATCTTGGGGTCCACTTTCGCGGCCCGGGCGTAAAGCTCTTCGACATCGGGGTGATCTTCGGATTCGCCGATGACACGGGCCACGACCCGGCGCTGGTCTGTCATGCGCAGGCCCCTGGCCTCGCAACGGGCGATGATATCCGCCATCTTCTGCCTCGTTCCCGATCCGCTCATCGGGATTTACGTGATCCGGCCAAAGGGGGCCAGTGCGAAAGAGTCGCAAGTTGACTCTGCGCGGTGCTGGCCCAAAGGCTGCGTTCGAACAAGGAAAAGGGCAGGGCGCGATGAACCGGAAAAACAGGCTGGATGCCTTTGGCGGAACGGCGCTGCTGGGTGTGACGCTGCTGTTGGCGTTTAACCAGATCCTTGTGAAATGGGTGAACACTGGGTTGCAGCCGGTGTTCTTTGCAGGGCTGCGGTCGGCGCTGGCGATCGGCTTTGTGGCGCTCTGGTTGGTCTGGCGCGGGCGACCGCCGCAGTTGATGCGGGCAGACTTGGGGCCGGGGCTGCTGATCGGCGCGGTCTTTGCGGCCGAATTCCTGTGTCTGTTTCTTGCGCTGGACCTGACAGCGGTCAGCCGGGCCTCGGTCATCTTCTATTCCATGCCCGTATGGTTTGCGGTTCTGGCGCATTTCCTACTGCCGGGGGAAAGACTGACACTCACTCGGCTGGCTGGGCTGGCGCTGGCCTTCACCGGGACGGCATGGGCGATCCTGTCGCGCAGTCCCGGGACAGAGGGCAGTCTTGCGGGTGATCTGCTTGCCTTGGGAGGGGCGCTTGGTTGGGCAGGCACCGCCATTGTTGCGCGTGCCTCGCGCCTGCGGGCGGCGGGGCCGGAGATGCAGCTATATTGGATGGTCCTCGTCTCAGCCCCCATCCTGCTGCTGGCGGCACCGTTCTTCGGGCCGCTGATCCGTGAGGTGACGCCACTACATATTGTGGGGTTGATCTTTCAGTCGTCTATCGTTGTGGCGGGCGGATTCATCGGCTGGCTCTGGCTGTTGTCGGTTTATCCGGCGGCGACGGTGGCCAGCTTTTCCTTTCTGACCCCGATCCTCGCCATTTTTCTGGGCTGGATGTTCCTGGGTGAGTCGGTGACTCCGGCGCTTTTATGGGCAGCTTCGCTGGTTGCAGCGGGCATTGTGCTGATCAATCGTCGCACCCCCACGCCTGCAGAATCGGTGAAGCCGCCGGGCGAGGGGTGATTGCAGGATTAACAGTTGTGTTGAACAGGCTGCGCCAAGCCTGCACAAAAGCGTGATATTCTTGGGCCTGCGGTTGTGTTGTCCCGATCTTTTCCCCTGCTTTACACACAGGTGGGGGTCTGGAAGCCGCCTGTTGCAGGAAAATCGTCAAGCGAAAAATCGCCTCTGACCCCCCAAAATTCCCGTTGAACAGACCATCGGTTTACGACAGTTTGACGAAGTGAGCGGGAAGGCCACAACATCTAGTGGTCAGCAACAATTAGGTTCAAACCCCCCAGAAACGGGCAGCCCACGGGTTGCCCTGATCCTGTGCCCATGGGGCAGGGGCGGGCGAAGCGTTGTCAACCGCATGGATGCAACATCGGACGGGGCGCAGGCCCTGCCAGGTTTTTGGAGACGGGGCAGAGATGAAGATCGAACGCAAATTCACGACCGAGGTGACCGGCGCCTATGGAGCCATGGCCTTTGCCAAGACAACATCGGAAATCCGCAATCCTGATGGCACCATCGTGTTCCGCAATGATGCGGTCGAGGTTCCCGACGGTTGGAGCCAGGTTGCATCCGACGTTCTGGCCCAGAAGTATTTCCGCAAGGCGGGCATTCCTGCCCGCATGAAGCGCGTGAAGGAAAAGGGCGTGCCCGAGTTCCTTTGGCGCTCGGTGCCCGATGAGGCCGCGCTGTCCGAACTGCCGGAAGCCGAGCGTTTCATCGGCGAAACCTCTGCCAAGCAGGTGTTTGACCGTCTGGCGGGTGCCTGGGCCTATTGGGGCTGGAAGGGTGGCTATTTCAGCACCGAATCCGACGCCCGCGCCTATTTCGACGAAATGCGTTTCATGCTGGCCCGCCAGATGGCCGCGCCGAACAGCCCGCAGTGGTTCAACACCGGCCTGCACTGGGCCTATGGCATCGACGGCCCGTCGCAGGGGCATTTCTATGTGGATTACCAGACCGGCAAGCTTACGAAATCCGACAGCGCCTATGAGCACCCCCAGCCCCATGCCTGCTTCATCCAGTCGGTTTCCGACGATCTGGTGAATGAAGGCGGGATCATGGACCTGTGGGTGCGTGAGGCGCGTCTGTTCAAATATGGCTCGGGCACCGGCACCAACTTCTCATCCCTGCGCGGCGAAGGGGAAAAGCTTTCGGGCGGTGGCAAGTCCAGCGGCCTGATGGGGTTCCTGAAGATCGGTGACCGCGCGGCGGGCGCGATCAAATCCGGCGGCACCACGCGGCGCGCGGCCAAGATGGTGATCTGCGACATGGATCACCCGGATATCGAGCAGTTCATCAATTGGAAGGTGATCGAAGAGCAGAAGGTCGCCTCGCTGGTGGCTGGCTCCAAGGCGCATGAGGTGAAGCTGAACGAGATCTTCACCGCGATCCGCCAGTGGGATGGATCGGCCGAGGATTCGGTTGATCCAGCCAAGAACCCGGCGCTGAAGGCGGCGATCAAATCGGCCAAGAAGGCGATGATCCCCGACACCTATACCAACCGCATCCTGCAATATGCGCGGCAGGGCTTCACCTCGATCGAATTCCCGACCTATGACACCGACTGGGATTCCGAGGCCTACATCACCGTGTCGGGCCAGAATTCCAACAACTCGGTCCGCGTGACAGATGCCTTCCTGCAGGCGGTCAAGGATGATGCCGACTGGGCGTTGATCCGCCGGACGGATGGCAAGACAGCCAAGTCGATCAAGGCGCGCGATCTGTGGGATCAGGTGGGTCATGCCGCCTGGGCCTGCGCCGACCCGGGCATACAGTTCCATGACACGGTCAATGCCTGGCACACTTGCCCGGAAGATGGGCCGATCCGGGGATCGAACCCCTGTTCGGAATACATGTTCCTGGATGACACCGCCTGCAACCTGGCGTCGCTGAACCTGCTGACCTTCTACAAGGACGGGCAGTTCGACAGCGCGGCCTATATGCACGCCACCCGTCTGTGGACCGTGACGCTGGAAGTGTCGGTTATGATGGCGCAGTTCCCGTCCAAGGAGATCGCGCAGCGGTCCTATGATTTCCGCACGCTGGGCCTTGGCTACGCCAATATCGGCGGCCTGTTGATGAACATGGGCCTGGGGTATGACTCGGTCAAAGGCCGCGCTCTGTGCGGGGCGCTGACCGCGCTGATGACGGGCATTTCCTATGCCACCTCGGCCGAAATGGCGGCGGAACTGGGGGCCTTCCCCGGATACAAGCGCAATGCCGATCACATGCTGCGCGTGATCCGCAACCACCGCCGCGCCGCCCATGGTTCGACCACGGGGTATGAGGCGGTGAACGTCAACCCGGTCGCGCTGGACAGCGCGAATTGCCCCGATCAAACCCTTGTTGCCCTTGCGAAATCCGCTTGGGATGAGGCGCTGGCGCTGGGTGAGGCGCACGGCTATCGCAACGCCCAGACCACGGTCATCGCGCCCACGGGCACCATTGGCCTGGTGATGGATTGCGACACGACTGGGATCGAGCCGGACTTTGCGCTGGTCAAGTTCAAGAAGCTGGCCGGTGGCGGCTATTTCAAGATCATCAACCAGTCGGTTCCGGCCGCGCTGGAGATGCTGGGATACCCGTCCTCGCAGGTGGCCGAGATTGTGGCCCATGCCGTGGGTCACGGTTCCTTGGGCAACTGCCCGGGCATCAACCACACGGCGCTGATCGGGCATGGGTTCGGCCCGCGCGAGCTGGAAAAGATCGATGCGGCGCTGCCGTCGGCCTTTGACATCCGCTTCGTGTTCAACCAGTGGACGCTGGGCGAAGAGTTCTGCAAGGGCACGCTGGGCATCCCGGCGGAAAAGCTGGCCGACCCGACCTTTGATCTGCTGCGCCACCTTGGGTTCACCAAGGCCCAGATCGACGCCGCGAACGATCACGTCTGCGGAACCATGACGCTGGAAAATGCGCCCTTCCTGAAGCCGGAACATTACTCTGTCTTCGATTGCGCCAATCCCTGCGGCAAGACGGGCAAGCGTTATCTGTCGGTGGAATCGCACATTCACATGATGGCGGCGGCGCAGTCCTTCATCTCGGGCGCGATCTCCAAGACGATCAACATGCCGAACTCGGCTTCGATCGAAGAAACGTTGGCGGCTTACGAGTTGTCGTGGAGCCTGGGCATCAAGGCCAACGCGCTCTATCGCGATGGATCGAAGCTGTCGCAGCCGTTGGCATCCGCGCTGGTGGAGGATGACGAAGAGGCCGAGGAAATCCTCGCCTCCGGTTCGGCCCAGGAAAAGGCCGCCGTGCTGGCCGAAAAGATCGTGGAACGGATCATCTACAAGGAGGTGATCCGCACCAACCGCGAAAAGCTGCCGGAACGGCGCAAGGGGTACACCCAGAAGGCCATCGTCGGCGGTCACAAGGTCTATCTGCGCACCGGCGAATATGGCGACGGGCGGCTGGGCGAGATTTTCATCGACATGCATAAGGAAGGCGCAGGCTTCCGGGCGATGATGAACAACTTTGCCATCGCGGTGTCGGTGGGCCTGCAATACGGCGTGCCGCTGGAAGAGTTCGTGGAGGCGTTCACCTTCACCCGCTTTGAACCGGCCGGCATGGTTCAGGGCAACGACTCGATCAAGAACGCGACGTCGATCCTTGATTACATCTTCCGCGAACTGGCGGTCAGCTATCTGGACCGCACTGATCTGGCCCATGTCAAACCGCAAGGCCATGCCTTCGATGACCTTGGCCGTGGCGAAGATGAAGGCAAGCGCAACTTTGGCGAAGTGAGCGAGTCGGCCGCGTCGAAATCGGTGGAACTGCTGCGCTCCATCAGCTCAACCGGGTATCTCCGCAAGCGCCTGCCGCAAGAGCTTGTGGTGTTCCAGGGGGGCATGGGGATGACGTCCTTCGCCACCGGAACCGATCCGGTGACCGCGCTGAACACGCTGGTGCCGGAAACCACCTTTGGCATGTCGGCCACGGCGATTGCCACCGGCACGGTCAGCATGGATGCGCGGACCAAGGCCAAGATGCAGGGCTATGAAGGCGATCCCTGCGGCGAGTGCGGCAACTACACGCTGGTGCGCAACGGCACCTGCATGAAGTGCAACACCTGCGGGGGCACGAGTGGGTGCAGCTGATCTGACGTCAGGTTAACACGAAAAAGGAAACGGCCCCCGCTGCAAGGCGGGGGCCGTTTCCCGTTTAAGCCTTTGCCTTGCGTGGTTTACGCCCGTTTGATCAACCGGATCACGAAAAGCAGGATCACCGCCCCGATGGTGGAATGAAGGATTGCCGAAAACACCCCGCCGCCAAATCCGAAACCGATCCGGGGCAGGATGAAGCTGGCCACCACGGCGCCCAGAATTCCGACCACGATATTGCCCAGAAGGCCATAACCCCCGCCCGCTACCAGCTTGCCCGCCAGCCAGCCCGCGACCGCACCTACAAACAGCATCACAAGAAGGCTTTCGATTCCCATCGCCGTCCTCGTTTGAAAAGTTGAAAACATATCCGCGGGAAAAGGCTATCAGGCCACCCGCCCGGGGGCAACGCGGGGGCAGAGGGCGCGCTGGCGCCTGCGCCGCGCAGGTTTTGCCAGGGTTGCCTGACCGGATCTGCAATCTGGCGACAGGTTGTCAAAACGGGGCTGCGGTTTTGGTGTGACAGTTCCCGCAAAAGGCGAGTTCGGACCTTTTAACATCCCCTTTCTGCGCCAACTATCTGAAGCATTGAAAAAAAACGCATAAGGCTGATCCGTGATGGCCGATGATCTACGCACAGACCCGGCGAAAAATCCCTCACTTTTGGAATACCCAGCCCTGTCGGAGGCGGCAATTGTCGCCCTGCAGACCAGCGAGCGGCAATTCCGAGCTTCCATGGAACATTCCCCTATCGGGATGGCGCTGACGCGGATCGACGGCACCTGGATCGATGTGAACCCGGCGCTGTGCAATTTTCTGGGTTATTCCAGACAGGAACTGATGGAGGCGGGCTTCAAGCGGGTAACCCATGCGGATGACCGCGAAGCCACGATCCTGATGGCGCGGAACATGGTGGCCACGCATCAGAAAAGTGTCACGCTGGAAAAGCGCTACATTCATGCTGATGGCTCCATTCTGACGGGCCTCCTCAGCCTGACCGTCGTGCGCGATGATGATGAAAGGCCGATGATGTATATCTCGCAGATCGTCGACGTGACGGCGGCTCGCAGGCTTGATCATCTGAAAAGCGAATTCATCACCACCGTGAACCACGAATTGCGCACACCGCTGACGGGGATCATGGGGGCTTTGGCGCTTTTGGAACAGTTTTCGCAGGCCGGAATGGCCGAGCGGGATCAGAAACTGATCGCGGTCGCGTCAAAGAATGCGGCGCGGCTGAAATCGCTGCTGGATGACATTCTGGAAATGGAATCGATGCGCACAGGGGCGGATGATCCCGCCATGCAGCAGGTTGATGCACATGACATCCTGCATGCGGTCCTGAACGCCGTTCAGGCCAAGGCAGCGGCAGCCTCCATCCGGTTGCAGGCGGATCTTGGCACCGACGCACTGCCCGTTTGGACAGACACCGAAAGGCTGGGCCGTGTTCTGCGCATCCTGATTTCCAATGCGATCAAGTATTCAGACCCGGATGGGTTGGTGCTGATCGAGGCGGGGCCTCTGTCCGACAAGATGCGGATTGCGGTCACCAATCAGGGCCGCCCGATCCCAGAGGCCATGCGCCCCTTCTTGTTTCAACCCTTTGTGCAGGGGGAATCTACCGATGTCCGTCGCAAGCAGGGCAGCGGCCTTGGCCTGTCCATCGCCAAGCATCTGGTGGACATGCTGGGTGGCGTGATTGATTTCACCAGCACCGAGGCCGCCACCCGGTTCTGGGTGGACCTTCCCGGGAACGGCGAGCCTTCGTCTGCGTCCTGATCGGGCAGATCAACGCCGCCCTGCCGCGCCGAAGGTTGGGGCGCATCCATGTCGGCACTGGACGTGGGGGCGGGGGAAAGGCAGGGTGCGCGCGTTAACAAAGACAAACGTCAGGTTCCGTTGCATGGTTGGCAGACTGGTCATTTCCCTGGATTTCGAGCTTCTCTGGGGGGTGCGCGACACCGAGGATCGCCAGAGCTATGGCCAGAACATCCTGGGCGCGCGCGAAGCCATTCCCCGGATGCTGGACATGTTCGCTGCCAGCGGCATCCGCGCGACATGGGCCACCGTGGGCTTTCTGTTTTGCGAGACGAAAGAGGAATTGCTCGCCAGTCTTCCGCAGGAGCGGCCTGCCTATCGCGACCCGCGCTTGTCGAACTTTGCCTATCTTGATGAGGTGGGGCCCGACGAGCGGCGCGATCCCTATTACTTTGCCGCTTCGCTGGTTGACAGGATCGGCCAGACACCCGGGCAGGAGATCGGGACGCACACCCTGTCGCATTTCTACTGCCTTGAGGATGGGCAATCGGCCGATGCCTTGCGGGCAGATCTGACAGCCGCCTTTGCGCTGGCGGGCAGGCGGGGGGTGACGCTGAAATCCATCGTCTTTCCCCGCAATCAGTATTCTGATGAAAGCCTTGCAGTCTGCAAGGCGAGTGGCCTGACGCATTTCCGTGGCAATGCAAAAGGATGGGCCTATCGCGCCCTTCCCGGCGCGGGGCAGACACGCCCAAGACGGGCGTTGCGATTGCTTGACGCCTACTCCGGGGGGCTTGGGTCGCAAGTCTTTGATCCGGCGGTGCGTCAGGGTCTTGTTGATGTGCCTGCAAGCCGTTTCCTACGCCCCTGCGCGGGCAGGTTGGCACCCCTGCACCCGCTTCACATCGCCACGATCAAGCGCGGCATGACGGTGGCGGCGGAACAGGGCAAGGGATATCATCTGTGGTGGCATCCGCATAACTTTGGCCGCGAGATCGAGGCCAATCTGCAAGGCCTGTCGCAGATCCTTGCGCATTTTCGGGCGCTGCGCGACCGGTACGGCATGGCGTCCTGCGCTATGGAAGACATCCGATGACGGATATTGCGATTTCCATCGAAGGGTTGAGTGAGGATATCCTTGCGGCCTATGCCGCTTCTGGGATGGATCGGGGCAGGGCGGGAAGGGCTGCGATCGACTGGGCCTTTCAATCCAATTCCCTGCCCTTTGCGGTGGCGCGTCGAAACGGCGAAGTGGTCGGCCTTTCCGCTTATATCCGATCCCGGCTGAACCTGTCGGGCCGTCAGGCCGTGGCGTTGCAGGCTGTCGATTCATTCGTTCTGGAACAGGCGCGGGGGCGGGGCGTGTTCACCCGTCTGGCGCAGGCCTATGACCAGTTCGCCCGCGATAAAGGTGCCGATCTGATCTGGGGCTTTCCCAACAGCAACGCGGCCCCGGCATGGTTTGGCAAGATGGGCTGGGCGCCCCTTGGGCAGGTGCCGTTCCTGATCAAACCGCTTCGGGCCGGTTTTCTATTGCGCAAGTTTCGGCTCCCCATCGACTTTCCGGTTTCTTTCACGGCGGATCAGAATCTGGCGCCGATAGCCGGGTTCGGGGATTGGGCCGATGCGCTCTGGTCCGGGGTCGCGTCCGGGATGGATTGCACGGTCACCCGGGACCGGGCCTTTCTGAACCAGCGTCTTTTTGCAGGGCCATCGGCCGGGGGCTATCGGATTGTCGCCTCCGAAGGGGAACGGGGGGCCTTTGTCGCCACGACCGAGGCGACAAAGCATGGCGGGCGCATCGGTTATCTGCTTGAGGCGATGGGACAACGCGATCTGGACGGGCTTCTTGCCTCGGAACTCGGGCGGATGCGGGACCGGGGGGTAGAGCTTGCCCTTGCCTGGTCCTATCCGTGGTCGGCACACTATCGCAACCTGCGCAAGGCGGGTTTTGTTCCGTTGCCCGAAAGGCTGCGACCGATCGAAATCTGGTTCGGTGCACGCCCCCTGACGGCAGTTGCAGCCCCGGCCGCCGATAAACGGCGCTGGTATCTGAGCTATCTAGACAGCGACACGGTCTAGATCGCGCCGGGGAGGGGGCGCCTTGGCCCCTTGCCGATAACTCTGCGTCCTGGCAGTTCAGTATAGCGGTGCCTGACGATCCTTTAGGTTTGTTCCTTCAAGACTTTCTTTACCTCAAAGAAGCGTCGCTCCAGATAGGAATAGATCTGCATGCCGATGACACCCGCAACGATGGACACGGTCAGGGCCAGCCATGGCCGGTTCTCGCCGAAAATCTTGATGATCAATTCGATGATCACCTCGTGGCCAAGGTAGATGAACATCGACGCGGCCGCGATATTCGCGATCAGCAGCTTTGCCTGTGCCGGAACGCGGATCGACCGTACAAAGATCACCAGAACACAGCCCCCGCCGACATAGAAGGCTGCAGAGGTCAGCCGCCATTCGATCAGGACGGCGATCAGGGCCACTGTCAGCGCCAGAAGACGCGACGGAAGGTCCTTAGCACTGGCCATGACCATGCCGATCACGAAGGCCCAGGCATAGTGCCAAGGCGTCCGGTGAAAGTTGTAATCGGTGTTCCAGAAAGATTCGATGGTGCGGTCAAGCGCCACGACCGACACCAGCAAGACAAGCGCGCTCACCATCGGACGGTCGCGGAAGGAGGCACGCACCCGCGGCACGGAAAACAGCAAAGCGGTCAGGAGGAGCAACTGAATATAGAATTCCGCAAAATAGAACAGGAATCCTTCCATGTTCTTCGGATCCACAAAATTGGAAATCAGCAGCAACTGCAGCGGGTCAAAGGGCTGCGTGACGATTTCCAGCACGGCTATGACCATGATCGTGGGAATGGCCACAGACCGGACCGTTCCCAGCAGGGTGCGCACGCTGCCTGTCCGGATGATTTCCGGAAGTTGAAACCGTGCAACCGAATAACCGGCCAGCATGATCAGGAAATATGCTGCACCCCAGTTTGAACTGTAAATGAACGCGTTGGTATGCAGCCCGAGAATACACAAGATGAAGAAGGACCGCGTCAAGGTGACGGTTTCCAACGGCAGCCATGTCGACTTTGTCGTTCCGGAAACACGGTTTTGCAGGTCGATGGTGGTCAGTGTTTCCCACTTTTCGGGCAAGGCGCCAAAGCGCTTTTCGAAAGCCATTGAGAACTTGATGTAATGCAGTGAGTCGCCGCCCAGAGTTTCGAATGTATCTTCGTCGCGGATGGCTTGCCCCGGAAACTCATGTTCGAACAGGGACCGCACATCCGTAATGGCCCCACCTTTGACGCGGGTCTTGGCGGACTTGTCTTTCTCTTCTGCAAAGCGGTCGGCGAGCACGCGTCGTTGTGCCTTGCCCGTTCCGGTTCGCGGGATGCTGTGCACCGCCATCACCTGCAGCGCGCCACCAGCCGCTACGCCCATGTCCCGCAGGGCGCTATCAGCCAGACGTCGCACATTATCGATGTTGTTGGAATCGCCCTCGACTGCCACAAGCACGCCATCGCCCCGGTCTGGATCGGGAATCCGGGCCACACAGATCTGCGCGCCCGGCGCAAGGCGCGTACGCAACACGGCCTCCAGCTGATCCGGAACGATCTTAACACCGCCGCAGTTGATAAGGTCATCCGCCCGGCCGTCGAAATAGAGATAGCCGTCGGACAGATGCCCGAGGTCATTGGTCTGGAGCCAGCCTTCGGCATCAAGCAGGTCGTGCAGGCCGCCTTCGTCGATCCGCGATTTGGCAATATGCGGGCCGCGAATGCGGATACGACCCTGGACGTCGAGGGCCAGTTCGGTGCTTCCGATCGGGCGACCGACCGAGTCGAGCCGGTCATCCGAAACATCCGAAAGCGCAAGGAAGGTGCTGCGCGATGCCTCGGTCAGACCGTAATGCTGCACGATCCTCGCCTTCGGGAACATGGCCCGGATGGCCTTCTTCTCCTCGGCGGTCATCGGTTGCGAACCGATTTCCATCCAGCGCAACTGGCTGCCCGCATCGCCCATCAATTCGGGCGAAGCCAGAAGAACGCGCAGCAGGGTTGGCACGGCAGACAGCGCATTGACCTGACCCGCCGTCAGCATCCGGGCCAGTTCAGCCGGATCAAAGCCGCGCGGCGGCATATAAGCCTGACCCCCGACGGCGCTGATGGCGCGGTAGCGGCCAAGACCGAAACTGAAGGTGGCTGGAACACCGACATATTCACGGATCTCGTCGGTCATCTGCATTGCATCGATGATCCGTCGGGTTGCATCGGCAAGGTTCGCATGTGTCAGCACGATGCCCTTTGGCTTCCCTTCGGTCCCCGAGGTGTAGCTGATCTGGGCTATCTGATCGGTGTCCACAATGGGATGCTGGGCGGTGAACCAGCCTGTCCTTTCGGCTGGAACAATGCAGCGGTCTACCGTTATGCCCGGCAAGTTGCGCGCCTGCGCCTCATGCGACAACATGACCAGGGGGATATGCGCGTCATAAAGCGCGAAAACCTGTTCAATGAAATCCAGCGAGTTGGTGCGAACCACTCCGGTCGCCGTGAGTGCTATCGTCTGCATGTTCACTTCCGAGACGGTCATCCCCAAAACGGGACGATCCCGTCTTGGTAAATGCTTGTTAACGGCCAAGTTCAAGCCGTGAACTGTGGCGGACATATGGCTGACTGGGCGCAACTTTGGACAATTCACTCCGGAGGGGAGGGTTTGTTCACGTTCATGCGTCTTCCCCGCAGGTTTGATGTGGAAGTCGAACCGATCTGGATCCTCGTCCTTGGCACTACCAAAGGGCAATCCCGCGCAGGACACAGGCGCCACCACTCAAGTGGCCGAATGCATGCCGCTTTTTCAGCGTTGCGGGAGCAAGGACCAAAGCCGACCTCGGTCAACTGTTTATGTGTCTAGGACTGCCATTTGGCAGCCGGAGCGTGCGCCGCTCAAACCTTGTGTCAGCCGGCAAGGGCTGTGCTGGGGGGTATCTGGCATGGCTTTGGAAGCAGATGCCGTTCTGATTAGCCATATCCGGGCCGTGATTTCCATGCTGGCAAAGGCGATTCGTTCCAGGTCGGTCCTTGGCGAGTATGAAAGGCCGCTCCGATCCGCGATGGGTTACACGCGATGGGAGAGGCTTCTGCTGCCACGCGCGTCACAGCGAACCGACGGTTGCAAAGCGACACGTGCAAAAATTCCTATGTCTGCTTTGCCGCGCAACGGGTGTAGGATGACCGCAGTGCTGCTGCCGCAGTGTGATGGGGGATGGATCCGATGCTAGGGAAGTTTTTTCAGGTTCTGCTTGTTTCTGGTCCCTTGGCGTTTATCGCCGCGGGGGTCTCTGCTGCACCGATCACCTTTTCCTATGATTTCACCGGTCCAAACGTCACGGCTGGATCGCTTGCGTTTTCGGAAAGCGGTGTCGGCCTGACAGTGAGCGGGTATCGCTACACGGCCCCTGAAACGATCAATGCGAATGTTCAGATAAACCAAAGCACGAATGGCCTTGGCGTCTGTGGTACCTTGCTGGTGGGTGCATCCGGTAACTGTTCCAGCCCGATGCTGGACGGTGGCTCCAACTCAAATGTCGACAATGAGCTTTTGAAGTTCTCGTTTTCCTCCAGCGTTTTTCTGGAGAGCATCACGTTCGCCAATAATGACACCAATGATGTCTTCGACTTCTTCTTTGGTGAACCACTCTCGTTCGATTTTGACTTTCTCACTCCGACGAATGGGCAAAGGGTCTTTACCTTTGCTGACCCTATTCCTGCCGGACTGGTGTTCGGGATTGGGGTTCGGGGGAATTCTGATCAGGTGCGGATCGAAGGTCTGACGGTTCGCTATGACGCGGCCGTTGTACCGCTTCCGGCCGGGGGTCTGCTGCTGATCTGTGCTTTTGCGACACTGGCCGCCCTGCGTCGCCGCCGTGGTCTCGTGGGGTCTGTAGCATCCTGATACGCCCACTGGGCTGCCGCGTTTCAAGGAACGTTGGAGCAAAGCGCCCTGATGGCGGGGCCCAGCTGTGCGTGCGGCGCAGACCAAGATCCACCGCACGATATGCCGGGCGACGGTGGTCCCATCGCAGATAAGCGCAATTCAGGCTTTGATCCGCGCCATGGGCCGACAGTGCGCGATGTGACGTGAAAGCCAGAGATGTCGCGTCTGGCAGTACGAAGCGCCCGGACCGCCGTCATGCAGACCCGGCGAAAACGCAAACCCAATTCGGCCGTGCGGCCTGAACGGCTCAGCGATAGGTTAGAGGGCCCGTTGCCGGGCCTCCTCCTTTTTCTCACTCAAGATCGCCGTGAGACGCGCCTGCGATGCATCATTAAAGAAAGCACCGTCAATCAGGGGTTCTATAGCTCAACCTCCCCTAACAGCACTTCCGAAACTGACTTGTTGTAGCCGTCAGGACCGAGGATGCGACCATCTGCTACCCAGTAATCAGCCTTAGGCTGATTGTTCCCTATGATCGCTAGGGGGGGGAGGATGTGTAGGGAGGAACTGCTGCTCTGAGATTGAGGGGAG
This sequence comes from Rhodobacter maris, assembly GCA_943369275.1. Classification (GTDB taxonomy): domain Bacteria; phylum Pseudomonadota; class Alphaproteobacteria; order Rhodobacterales; family Rhodobacteraceae; genus Paragemmobacter; species Paragemmobacter maris_A. Next base: position 18,689 of record CALRMS020000047.1, read on the forward strand.
GAAACTTTTTAGTATTCATTTACTTATATCTAATCCTCTCCGCTATCATCCACCCCCGAACCCGTCCTTTTCCCGCCTAAGCTATGAAAAGCAGTCTTCGTCAACAGTCTGGATCGTGGAGGTGGCCCTAGGGCATACTGTGGGGCACTCTAAGCCGGGCGATCAATGCTAACCCGATGAAGTGGCTGACATCCGAAGCGAAGCGTAGGATTGGCTGGCGCGCAAGCTTGTAGCGACTGATCTAGGCTGCCTAAGGGCGTCCGAAAAACCGATTGAGGTTAAACTCCAGCTTGCGTTTGGGCAAGATCGGCGGTCCGAAAAAACCGTCCAAATCAAAGCTATACCCTTTGTCTTGGGTGCCTGTCAGAACCATGACTGCTGGTGAAACCTCATGAGCGCGGCAAGGCCCAAGTTGGCGTGAAGAGTATTTATCCTGTGGCATCAGGATTACAATCGTTGATCCTGGCAAGAGCGATAGATGCGCGTGATCCAGATGGCTTCTGTCGATGCTGACCACGACCCGGGCGCGACACAGAATGACCAAAAAATCCATAATAATTAATAACAGAGCCGTATGAACCCTTGTATCGCGTTTTCTAGTCAATACCTCCGCTAATCGGATTGGTGACTATGGCCGATATTGGGAGTACTCTGTGAACGCCGAAACCATGAAAGATTACACGACTCCCGTGTCGCCCACAGGGCCGCGTGTTGCCTATCTGGTCAACCAGTATCCCAAGGTGAGCCACACCTTCATCCGGCGTGAAATCCTTGCGCTGGAGCGGCAGGGAGTGACTGTGAAGCGGTTTGCGATCCGGGGTTGGGATGCCGAAGTGGTCGATCCGCTGGATCATGCCGAACAGGCGAAGACGCGGTACGTTTTGAAAGATGGTCTGCTCCCCCTTCTCGGTGCGGTGGCCCTCAACGCCTTGCAAAGGCCTAGGGCAACCTGGGCGGCGTTGAAAGCCGCAGTGGCGATGTCGCGGAAATCGGTACGGTCATTGCCCTATCACCTCATCTGGCTGGGCCATGCGAGCCGATTGCGGTTGTGGCTTGAGGACGAGGGTGTCAGCCATCTGCACGCGCATTTCGGCACAAATTCTGCGGATGTTGCCTATCTTTTGCGTCTGCTCGGGGGCCCGACCTACAGTTTCACGGTTCATGGGCCGGAGGAGTTTGACCAAGCGCCGTTTTTCTCATTTCCGCGCAAGGTGGAGGGTGCGAGTTTTGTCGCGGCAATCGGCAGTTTTACACGGTCGCAGCTGATGCGGTTTCTGCCATCGGAGGATTGGCCGAAGCTGAAGGTCGTGCATTGCGGGCTTGATGAAGCATTCTTTGCGGACGAACCGGCACCCTTGCCTGCCTCGCCTGTCCTGTTGTGCATCGGACGACTGTCTTCGCAGAAGGGGCATCTTGCGCTTTTGGAGGCTTTTGCCTGTCTGGATCGCCCGGACGTCAAGCTCGTTCTTGCCGGGGATGGAGAGTTCCGTGAGTTGATCAATACGCGGATTCAAACACTCGGTCTACAAGGCCGGGTGCAGGTGACCGGCTGGATCGGCAGCGACGAGGTGCGGCGATTGATCACTCAGGCGACGATCATCGTGCAACCCAGCCTCGCCGAAGGCTTGCCTGTGGTGCTGATGGAGGCATTGGCACAAGGGCGGCCGGTGATTTCAACCTATATCGCCGGTATTCCCGAATTGGTGGAACACGGCAAGACAGGGTGGCTTGTTCCAGCAGGCGACAGCGACGCTCTGGTAAAGGTCATGAATGTTGCGCTGGACACACCGGTTGAGCGGTTGACCGAAATGGGCAGGGCGGGGATCGTTCGGGCCCGGGCACGGCATCACATAGATGTGGTTGCAACACAGTTGGCGGGATTATTCGCGTCCGCGAAAGTCTGAACCGGAATAGGGTGTTGGTTGTCACCTTCCGGGGGACGGTTTCAATGCGTGGGCAAGGTGGGCCCTTGGCGGCGCTGACCACCGGCTTGATGCGGGTGCCTTTCTTACGCCCTGATCGTCGCGTCCAGAAAACCGGCAGCAGCTCATTCTGCTGTCCTAAGTATCGCGTGGCCTTGACCCCTGAAGACCGAGCCGGCCTGAGCTATGGCGAAAGGTTATACTCTCCGCCATCGACCTCGCCGTCTTCGCAGGTTCAGGATTAACGCAGAGGAAGGATCTTGAGCTAAGAGTCACACCAACCCAAGGTAGTGGCCCTTTGGAGACCTGCATTGGACGTCCCTTTTCGTCAGGTCTGTTTTGGCTGCGGATTGATATAAATCAACGCAAAAGAACTAACGTGGGACGATTATCACAGCTGCACTTCGGGCAATTGAAGATCGGACGTGCGACGCCGTTGGACTGGCGACAGGACTCGTCGCCAAGAAACTCTCAAGGGAGACAGGAAATGAAATCGCTTAGAGCCTTGATGTCCATTTGTATCATGCTTCCGGCTACTCTCGCCCAAGCCGACGAAGCAACCGTTGTCCTTGGCCGTTCCACTTATACCGCACATTGTGCCTTGTGCCATGGTGCGGGAGGCAAAGGTGATGGAGAAATTGCCCAGCTTTTCAAGGTCCCTCCTTCGGATCTGACAAAACTGGCGGAACGCTCCGACGGCAAGTTTCCCTTCACTCTCGTCTATAACACAATCCTGAAGGGAATGGAGCAGCGCGGTCATGGTGGCGCAACCATGCCAGTTTGGGGCGACTTCTTCATGGCAGATGCCCTCGTTGACCGTGGTGTCACCGAGACGGACGCGTTGTATATTGCTGCTGGGCGCGCTCTGTCCGTCGTCTACTACCTTGAGTCACTTCAGGAGTAGTCTAGAGCATACTTCGCGTTGGGTCAGGGGCAGGTGCTGTTTCTGACAATGACGGTGCTCTTACTGGTCTGCTTCCTATTGTCTTCAACTGGGAGCAGGCGAGCCCGATGTATATCCGAGCCTTGGCGATGCCTGCAGTCCTTCCAGCTGCCTTCTTCAGCAGCCTGCTAAATCAAAAGCCTGGGGCGCGAGATTGGGGCAAACCGTGGGGCACTCTAGGCCGGGCGGTAAATGCCAACCCGATTAACTGGATGACGTCTGGACCAGAAGGAGAGCTTGGCTGGGGCGCTAGGATTCGAACCTAGGTATGTCGGTACCAAAAACCGATGCCTTACCACTTGGCGACGCCCCAACCGTGCGGCGGTGTTTAGCGAAGGCCGGGGGGGGGTGCAAGAGGGTGTGAGCGGAATTTCAGCATGATTGTGCCGCCCGTTCCAAGCGGTTAGGGAATGGCATGCACAAGACGGATGTCATGGTTCTGGGGGCGGGCGCGGCGGGGATGTTCGCGGCCATCGAGGCGGGTCGCAGGGGCCGCCGCGTCGTCGTCGTGGACCATGCCAAGGCGGCGGGGGAGAAGATCCGCATTTCGGGCGGTGGGCGGTGCAATTTCACGAATACGGGGATGGGGGTAGAACGGTTTCTGGGCCGCAACCCGCGCTTTGCCCTGTCACCCCTGCGGCGCTATACGGCGCAGGATTTCATCGCGCGGGTCAATGCCGCCGGGATCGCCTGGCACGAAAAGACCCTGGGGCAGCTGTTTTGCGATGGGTCGGCCACGCAGATCGTGTCAATGCTATTGCGCGACATGGCAGCGGCCGGGGTTGAGCTTTGGCTGGAGACCAGCCTTGGTGCGGTACGCCAGGTGGCGGGCGGCTTCGAGGTGGACACTGCACGCGGCCCGGTGCGCGCGGCATCAGTCATCGTGGCCACGGGCGGCAAGTCGATCCCGAAGATGGGGGCAACAGGCCATGGCTATCGTATTGCCGAATCCTTTGGTCTGCCGCTGATCGAAACACGGCCCGCGCTGGTGCCGCTGACCTTTGCCGAACAGGAACTTGAGTGGATGCGCCCGCTGGCCGGGGTGGCCCTTCAGGGGCGGGTCAGCCATGGCAAGACCGGCTTTGATGAGGCGGTGCTGTTTACCCATCGCGGCCTATCGGGCCCGGCGATCCTGCAGATATCGTCCTACTGGCGGGAAGGTGAGGCGATCAGCCTGAACCTTGCGCCGGGTCGGGATGTGGCTGCCTTTCTGAAGGCCGAAAAACAAGTGGCTGGTCGCACCGCGCTGCGCACCGCGCTGGGAAAGCTCGTGCCGGAAAAGCTGGCTCGATTGATCGAGGCGCAGGCCGGGGCAGGTGGCCCGCTGGCAGAAATGCCCCGCGCGGCACTGGAACAAGTGGCGGGGCAGGTGACGGGCTGGCAGTTGCGGCCCGTCGGATCAGAAGGGTACCGCACGGCCGAGGTCACATTGGGCGGGGTCGATACCGATGCGCTTGACGCCCGGACGATGGCGGCGAAGTCGGTCCCAGGGCTGTTCTTCGTGGGCGAGGTGGTGGATGTGACGGGCTGGCTGGGCGGTTACAATTTTCAGTGGGCCTGGTCATCGGGATGGGTGGCGGGGCAGGTGGCCTGATGGTGCGTCAGAATCGGGTCTGGCCGACGGGTGAGATTTTGACCGACCCGGCGCGAGGGCTGTTCATGGGCAATCGTGGTTGCCTGCATGATGCGGACAGGCGTATCGGCGCGGCGCGTTGGCGGCATCGCAACTGGATCACCTGCGTGCTGTCTTTCAAGGGGCGCAGGCGCAGCCTGATGTCGCCGGGCAAGTATACGGAACTGTTCTTTCTGGATGAGGCCGTCGCTTGCGCTGCCGGGCATCGACCCTGTGCCGAATGCCGCCGTCCGGTGTGGCAGTCATTCAAAACGGTCTGGGCGAACGTTTTTGGATGCATGACCGCGGCTGAAATTGACCGCTGTCTCCATGCCGCGAGGCTGGATGGCCAAGAGCAAAGACGCCATTCGGCACAGGCGCGCGATCTACCGGATGGAACGATGGTGCTGATTGATGATGCGGTGCATCTGGTGCGGGCAGCACAGGCGCTGCGCTGGGGGCCGGGTGGTTATGGCACAGCAGGGCCATTGCCTGACGGACAGGTGACCGTGTTGACGCCCGCGCCGATGGTGGCGGTGATGCAGGCGGGCTGGCGGCCCGTGCTGCATTCCAGCGCTGTGGACTATGGCGGGGTACATACGGCGTAGATCGATTCTTCTGCGAAAAATCAGAGGGGGCTAAACGCCCCCTCGGCGACCTTGCACAGTCTCCAACTCGGTTGATCCCTCTTACACGCGCAAGGGATTGGCCTTTGCAAGGCGGTCAAATGCCATGAGGCTGTCGATCAGGGCAGGCATCTGGTCCAGCGGAATCATGTTAGGCCCGTCTGACGGGGCGGTGTCGGGGGCCTCGTGCGTTTCGATGAACACGCCGGCGATGCCAATGGCCACGGCGCAGCGGGCCATGACGGGGGCGAATTCGCGCTGCCCGCCCGACGCATTGCCCTGACCGCCCGGCTGTTGCACGGAATGGGTGGCATCCATGATCACGGGCCAACCCGTCCGCGCCATCGTGGGCAGCGAGCGCATGTCCGCCACGAGGGTGTTGTAGCCGAAGCTGGCGCCGCGTTCGGTCAGCAATATCTTGTTGTTCCCGGTCGAGGCGACCTTTTCGGCCACATTGGCCATGTCCCAAGGGGCCAGAAATTGCCCCTTCTTTATGTTGACGACCGCGCCTGTTTCGCCTGCAGCAATCAGCAGATCGGTCTGGCGGCACAGAAAGGCGGGGATCTGAATCACGTCCACGACCTGCGCGGCAAGCCTCGCCTGTTCGGCGTCGTGGATGTCGGTCAGCACAGGCATGCCCATGGCGCGGACGGCCTCAAGCACCTTCAGCCCGGCTTCGATCCCCAGGCCGCGACGACCCTTGAGCGAGGTACGGTTGGCCTTGTCATAGCTCGCCTTGAACACGTATTGCGCGCCAGCCTTGGCGCAGGCTTCGGCCATCCTGCCCGCGATCATCTGGGCGTGATCCAGGCTTTCCAACTGGCAGGGGCCAGCGATCACCAGAAGCGGGCTGTCATTGCTGACGGACAGCCCGCCGATTTCGACTTGTCTCATCTTGTTCCTCAGGCCGAGACCTGTTCACGCAGGATTGCCGCGGTCATCGACAGGATGAGGTATATACCGGCGAATATCATCATCGCCACCATCGTATTCTCGAATGCGCGGGGATAGGTCGCTTCATCCGGGGCTACGGGGGCAACCGAGAGCGAGATGTAGCGTGCCTGACGGTTTGCTTCTATCCGCGCCGTTTCCATGGATTGCAGCGATTGCGCAAGCATCATCTGGCGGGTGTCGGCATCCGCCTGGGCAATGGCAAGCTCGGATTGCACCCGCGCGAGGGATTGGCCGGAACTGTCTTCCTCTACCAGCTTTGACCGCAGCATCGCGATTTCGTTTTCCAGCGTGGCGATGCGGCGTTTCAGCGGCTCCATCCGCGCCTGGTTCGGCGTGGCGTTGGATTCCATCTGTGCGAGCGACAGGCGATCTGCGGTCAACTGCCCTTCCAACTGGCCGATCTGGCCGGTGATCAGACCGACTTCCACTTCGGACGACAGCACCTTGAAGGTTTCCTGCAAGGTAACGGCGCGCTGGCGCGCCTCCAGAAGGGCGACTTCGGCCTCGGTATAGCTATCACGGGCGCCCTTCATGGCGTCCTCGCGCAGGCGCTGGGTCAACTGATCGACCTGCTCTTCGGCATAGCCGATGAGCGCATCGGAAAAGCGCACCGAAACCTGGGGGTCTGGCGCGATCACCTCCATCCGGATGATGCCCTCTGTCGGGTCATAGGAAACGCGGACATTGCGTTGGTATATCTTGTAGGCGGCCTCATTCGTGGCATCGGGCGCCAGACGCTGGATCGGGTCGATCTCCGGCCCGGAAAACACGTTCCGGAACCCGATATCCTGATCCAGCCGCAGCATTGCGTCACGTGATTGCAGATAGCCCTGCACCGTGATCGAGTCCTGCATATTGGCCATGGGCGTACTGGCCAGCCCGCCAAGCGAACTGCCAGAGGCCTGCTGGGGCATTGCCTGCTGGATCACGAATTCCGTCTTTGTGGCGTAAAGCGGCGTGGCAACGCGGTAATAGTAGAAACCCGCCAGAAAGGTGGGCAGGAGTACAAAGAAGAACAGCCGCGCCATCATCAACATCGAACGGCGGCGGCGGCGGCGGGCCAGATCCTGCTGCATCTTCAGGATTTCAGCCGCGTGGTTCACCTCTTCGCCTGACGCGGGCATCTTTACGGGCTTGATCGTCTGTGGCAGGCGCGCGCCGGCCGGGACCGGCATCATGGATCCGGCCCGCTGCGGTGCTTGGCCCGCGTTTCCTTCCGCATCTTCGGCAACGATCTCGACCACCGGATTGGCACGGAAAGGGTCCAGCCCGGCCTGACGAAGCAGGCGCACGGCGTCAAAGTCCGACGTGGCAGGCAGGCCGTATTTCTGGGCCATGCGTCGGGCAAGGCGCAACTGGCGACCAGTCAAGCCTTCGCGGCGTATCGCATCCAGATCGGTGACGGATGCCGCCTCGGACGGCGATGAGACAGCACTCGCGCCCCCTTCGGCGGAGACTGCTGCAGTGGGATACGGGATCGCGCCGAAGCCATCCTCAGTCTGCGCAAAAAGCGCCTCGTCGGCTCCCATCTGGGATGGCGCAGACGCGGGGCGACTTGCATCCACCTGCCGGAAATCGCCCATCGGCGCGGCAGCGGCTGGCACGGGCCGCTGCACAGCACGCGCCTGCACCGATTGGGCCGCGACCGGTTCCGGCAGCGGCTCGGGACGGCGTGTATTGTACCGCTTAACCTTGAGTTTCATAATTATACAGCCGTTTCGCTTCTTCGAGTGTGTCGAACATATGCAACCGACCGTTCCTCAGAACGGCGGCAGACCGACAGAATTTTTCAAGTGTGGAGGCCTGATGCGACACAACGATCACGGTCGCGTCGCGCAGACGTTGGCGCAGGATGGACCCAGCCTTGCGGTTGAAATCGGCATCCGTGGTTCCCGGCATTCCCTCGTCGATCAGATAGATGTCAAATTCGAGCGCGAGGAGCAAGGCAAACGAAAACCGCCCCCGCATGCCCGAGGAGTAGGTTCCGACCGGCATATCGAAATATTCGCCGATCCCGCACAGCCAACGGCAAAAGCTTTCCACATAGTCGGGGTCAAGCCCGTAGAGGCGGGCGATGTAGCGCGAATTTTCCGTGGCGCTGTGGCGGTTCACCACCCCGCCCATGAACCCGAGCGGAAAGGATATGCGCGATGACCGCTTGATCGTGCCTTCATCGGGTTGTTCCAGCCCGGCCATCATGTTGATGATCGTCGTCTTTCCGGTGCCGTTCGGGGCCAGGATGCCGAGGGAATTGCCAAGTTCCACCCGGAACGTGGCCTGATCGAGGATCACCTTGCGCGTCTTGCCGGTCCAGAAGGACTTCGAGACGTTGTCGAACTCGATCATTCCTGCCCTTCCCCTGCCACAGAGCGTGTCTTCTGCCTCAAGGCCCGTCTTTCCGGACCGTTTCCCGAATGTCTTCCCCGTCTTTCAACGGTGGCGCTTCGGTTTGACGTTTTCGCCTTGCCCCATCGCCTACCGCCCGTTTTGGGCGACATTATGTCTGAATCGACGGGCACCTGACAATGGCGCAGGAAATCGTGGCACTGTTTCCTGAACGATGCATCAATAACTGTGCTGACCGGCCTCACCTTGGGATCAGCCGTGACAGAAGGATGGCGGCAGGCCATGCCAGAAGCGAAAGCGCAAGGCCAAGGCGTGCAGCCTCGGTCATCGCGCCGCCGGGCAAGGCAGTGTCAAGCGCCAGCAGCGGCGCGGTGAAACCCATCCCGCAAATTACCGCCACCAGCAGCAGGTCGCGGATGCGGATACCCGCCGGCATCGGCAGGCGGAACAGCCGCGCCGCGGCAAGCGCACCCAGGAACAGACCGAGTGGTCTGCCGATCCACAAAGCCGCCAGAACCGTGCCGGTGGTGGGGGCCAGAGCAGCAAGATCAATCCCCCCGCGCGACAGTCCGAACAGAAACAGCATCACCGACAGCGGTTTGACCAACAGATGTGCCAGACGGTTCAGGGGATCATGCAGATATTCCTCTGCCTCGGCAAACAGGCCAAAAGCGCGGTCAGCGTGGGGAATGGCAGGGATGATCGGCAACAGGCCCAAGGCTCCGGGCAGCCCCGCCGCCACGACCCCGATCCAGGACACCAGACCCGCCAGAAGATAGGGCCAAAGCACCAGACCGCGCCGCCTTTCAACTTCTGTTTCCCCCACCTGCGGGCTTTGACCGAAGAACCGCCAGACCCCCAGCGATGCGCCCAACGGCAACAGGAGCCAAAGCCAATTCAGCCCGGAATAGGGATAGGCCAGCCCAAGCAGGAGGATCCCCACGATATTCGTCGCGATAGAGATCAGCAGCAGCAGATGCAGGGCCGGATGGCCCGCGCCGAACACCATCCGCCCGGCCACATAACCCAGCACGATCTCGGATCCGATGGGAACAGGCCAGCCCGCGCCCCAGGACACCCATTCCTCGGACGTGAAAAGCGCGGAATGGATCAGCCAGACAAGGATGGCGCCAAGGCTTCCGCCCAGCACGGCCCCCGCAGGCAAAAGAGCCCGCCGCCCGGACAAGGCACCGCGCTGCAGCACCAGCGCTTCCCACAACTCTTTGCCAACAAAGAACAGAAAGAAGGCCATCAGCAGTTCTGACGCCACAGTCATCGGTGAAATCACCAGACTGTCACCCGCAATCCAATGCGGCTTTGCCAGATCGATCAGCCGATATTCCATGGCATCGTAATAGCTGCCCGGCGACAGGTTCACCCAGACGGTCGCAATGGCAGCACCGCCCAAAAGCGCCCAGGCAAAGCGTCGGACAAAGGGTGAGACACGATACATCGGCGCATGACCCGCAGCAGGGATGGCTACAAGCGGCCTATGCCTGCCCACCGCCCCTTGCAAGCCGCTCGCCAACAGCAGGGCGGCAGGTGTTGCCTGCGCGCCATGAACGGCCCATGGTCTGTTGCCGGCATCCCTCTTTTCGCCAAAGAAGCGCTTCATGCACACCCTCTCTGCCCAAACCAGCCCGGCCCAACAGACAGCGGACCTCGCTGCTCAGATTGGTGCTTGCAGGATTTGTGCCGACTGTTTTGCCGCTACGGAAACGGCACATGTGCCGCGCCCGGTGGTGTGGTTCACTCCGACCGCGCGGCTGCTGATTGCAGGCCAGGCCCCCGGCGCGCGCGTGCATGCCTCGGGCCGCCCTTTCACCGATCCGTCGGGTGACCGACTGCGCGACTGGACCGGTCTGTCAATGGCGGAATTCTATGATCTGGACCGCGTCGCCATCGTGCCGATGGCGTTCTGCTTTCCCGGCTATGATGCCAAGGGGGCTGATCTGCCGCCACCCCCGGCCTGTGCGCGGCAGTGGCGGGGCAGGGTCATGGCAACCCTTCCCGCGATCCGCATGGTTCTGGCCGTGGGCGGGACTGCGCAGCGCTGGCATCTGGGCCCCGGCGATGTCACCACACGGGTGACGGATTGGCGCAGCCATGCCGCCCGTGGCATCTGGCCCTTGCCGCATCCGTCATGGCGCAATACCGGATGGCTGAAACGCAATCCGTGGTTCGCGGCAGACCTTCTGCCCGACCTGCGCGCGGCGATCCGCCATCTGATGGAGACGCCCTGATGGAGACCAACCGATGACCCCGCTCGACACAGCCTATGCCGCGATGGAAAAGGACGGTGCCGTTGACGCCGATCGTCTGCGTTTTTATGAAGTACTGGCAGATGGCGAATTCTTTCTGTTGCTGGAGGAAGAGGCACAGGGGGCCGACATCAAGCCTCGCATCTTTCCGCTCGACAGCGGGCCTGTCGTCCTGATCTTCGATCTGGAGGAGCGGCTGGCCGAGTTTTCGGGCGGCATCGCGCCCTATGCCGCGTTGCCGGGCCGGGTGATCGCACAGGTGCTGGCGGGGCAGGGGGTCGGCCTTGGGGTCAATCTGGGCGTGGCTCCGTCCCAGATGATCCTCCCGCCCGAGGCGCTGGACTGGCTGTCGGGGATGCTGGACGCCGAACCCGAGACGGTCGAGGCGCTGCCGGAAAGTTTTGACGCCCCCAAGGCGCTGCCTGCGCGCCTTATCAGCGGGCTGGAGGCAAAGCTCCAGCGTGCGGGTGGGCTGGCGCTCTGTGCCTTGCTGGCGGCGGTTACCTATCGTGGCGGGCGGCGGGGGCACATGCTGGCCTTCGTCGATGCCGCACCAGGGGCAGAGGCGGCGCTTGCCCGCGCGGCCGGTGAAGCACTGTCGTTCTCCGGCATTGACGCGGGCGAGATCGACGTGGCTTTCCTGAAAACCTCTGAACCAGCCACCCTTGCGATGGCCCGCGTGGCGCGGCGCTTTGATCTGCCGCGCCCCGAAGCCCCAGAGCCTGCCGTGCCCGCCGCGCCGGGAATGAACCCGGATCGCCCACCAAAGCTGCGCTAGGCACGCGCAGCGGTCATCTGGTGTGGGGTAAAATGATACCGTTTTTTTAAGTAACTGATTTGCCTGCATTAAATCATCAATCGCCCCCTTGACCCACGCGGCACTTCACGCGATAAGCCGCCATCCAAGCTTTCGGGGGGTGTTCCCCCGCATCAACTCACAGGGTTCGATATGAAAACCTTCACCGCAACACCTGCGGATATCGACAAGAAGTGGATCCTAATCGATGCCGAAGGCATCGTTCTGGGCCGCCTTGCCACGATCGTCGCAAATATCCTGCGCGGCAAGAACAAGCCGACCTTCACCCCCCACATGGACATGGGTGACAACGTCATCGTCATCAACGCCGACAAAATCCAGATGACTGGCAAGAAGCGCGATGACAAGGTCTACTACTGGCACACCGGCCACCCGGGCGGCATCAAGCAGCGCACCGCGCGTCAGGTGCTTGAGGGCAACCACCCCGAGCGCGTCGTCGTCAAGGCCGTGGAGCGGATGATCACCCGCAACCGTCTTGGCCGCCAGCAGATGACCAACCTGCGCGTTTACGCCGGGGCCGAGCATCCGCATGAAGCCCAGCAGCCCACCGTTCTGGACCTCAAGGTTCTGAACCCGAAGAACACGCGGAGCGCCTGATCATGGCCGACATCAAATCCCTCGACGATCTGAAATCCGCTGTTGCCGGTTCCTCCGCGCCCGCCGCCACCGAGGCAGCCGCGCCCAAGACCCCGCAGCGCGACTCGCTCGGCCGTTCCTATGCGACGGGCAAGCGCAAGGACGCGGTCGCCCGCGTCTGGGTCAAGCCCGGCTCGGGCAAGGTTGTGGTCAACGGCAAGGAAATGGCGGTCTACTTCGCCCGTCCCGTGCTGCAGATGATCCTGAAGCAGCCCTTCCAGATCGCCAATGTCGAAGGCCAGTTCGACGTGTTCGCGACCGTTGCCGGTGGTGGACTGTCGGGTCAGGCCGGTGCGGTGAAGCATGGCATCTCCAAAGCGTTGCAGCTTTATGAACCCTCGCTGCGCCCCGCGCTCAAGGCCGCCGGCTTCCTGACCCGCGACTCGCGCGTCGTGGAACGGAAAAAGTACGGCAAGGCAAAGGCCCGCAAGTCGTTCCAGTTCTCAAAGCGCTGATATCAGCCTTCCGAAGTTCGAAAGGCCCGCCATTCGGCGGGCCTTTTGCTTTTGAGGTCACTGCAAGGTGCGCTGGGGGTCTTGAAACAAAAAAGTGGCCGGGCAAGCCCGGCCAGTCAGGGGATCGTGGGCAGGAAAACGATCAGTCCTGCCAGAAAGGCTTTGCTGCCTCGCGCGTCGCACGGCCGTCGTTCAGCCCGATGTCGCGCAGCAGGTGGTCATCCAGACGGGCCAGCGCGCGGCGGCCGCGCATCCGTGTCTCCCAGGCTGCAAAGGTCAGCGCCAATGTGACCAGCAGGCGCGAAAGCGGCGGCAGGTTTGCGGGCAGGGCGCTGTGCAGAGTCCGGGCAGACATGGCCTGGTTCCTTCTTTTGTATTGATACAATGCTGTTGATCTTGTATGCTAATAGATACAATATGGCGCAGACAGCTGCCAGAGGAACATTGTGACCGGCACAATATGGAAACCTGATCTTTCGGCCTATCCGGGACCGAAATACCTTGCCCTGTCGCGCGCCCTGCGCGAGGCGATCCGCTCGGCTGAATTGACTGAGGGCGCGCAGCTTCCCACCGTTCGCGATCTGGCCTGGGTTCTGGGGGTAACGCCCGGCACCGTATCGCGCGCCTATGCGCTGGCCACGCAAGAGGGGCTGCTTGCTGCAACAGTGGGGCGCGGCACATTTGTGGCTGCCCGCGCGCCGCGTCTTGGACCGACACAGCCGCTTTTGCTTGAACGTGAACCCGATCAACTGGTGGGCCGGATCGATCTGCGCGCCCCGCGCCTGCCTGATGTGGGGCAAGCGCAGGCTTTCACCGCCGCGCTGCAGGCGATCGGGCCCCACATGGGCGATGACTGGATCGACTATCCCACCCAGCGCAGCGAACTGCCCTTGCGACAGGCGGTCTGCGACTGGCTGTCAGACCGCGCCCTCGGCCCCTTGTCGCCCGAAGATATCGCGCTGACGGCCGGGGGGCAGAACGCCATAAGCCTGATCTTGCTGTGTTGTCTGCGCGGGGATCGCCCTGTCGTCTTGACCGAAGAGCTGGCCTATCCCGGTTTTCGCCACGCCGCCCGCCTTGCCCGAGCCGAGGTGGTGGGCGTTGAAACCGATGAGCAAGGCCTGATCCCCGAAGCGCTGGAGGCCGCCTGCCGCCGCCACGGCGCGCAGGTGCTTTGCCTGACGACCGAGGCGCAGAACCCCACCACTGCCCGCATGACGCCAGACCGCCGCAGTCGCATCGCCGCCATCGCGCGACATTTCGATCTGCAGGTGATCGAGGACGATTGCTATACCCTGTCCGAAAGCGAATGGCCCGCCCTGCGCGCCCTTGCCCCGGAACGGGTCTGGCATGTGGGCAGTCTGTCCAAGACCATCTCTGCCGCCCTGCGCTTTGGCTACATCGCTTGTCCCATCGGTATGGGGGAAACCGGGCGATTGACCGCGCAACACGCCTTTTTCGCCCTTCCCAAACCGGTCAGCGACCTGTGCCTGCATCTGTTCCAGAGCGGGGCCGCGCAAGACATCCGCCGCCGCGTGGGCGAGGATCTGGAACGCCGTATCCGCATCACGGTCAATCACCTTGGCCGTTTCGATCTGGCTTGGCAGCCGGGTCTGCGCTTTGCCTTTCTGCGCTTGCCCATGGGGTGGCGCGCCTCGACCTTTACCCGCATGGCCGAAGGTGACGGGGTGCTGATCCGCTCGGCGGATGAATACGCGCTGATCCATGGGCGCGCGCCCCATGCAGTGCGCTTTGCCTTGGCCGGGCACATCGCCGAGGACCGCTTCACTACGGGTATCGAAAAACTGGCAAGCCTTCTGTCCCGCCCGCCCTATGACCCACCTGCCGTTTGATCTTCGAGAGGCCAATTGCGGCGGAAATGCGGCAAGGCTAGGGCGGCGATTGCCACAATCCGGGGCGACAGGGGCCATTCTGTGGCGTTCGGGGCGCGGTTTTTTACGATTGTTTCCATCTCACAGAAAGATGCGTTGACGCAATCGCCTGCGCTATGGCCCTCTTGGGGTATCAGAGCAGCACAATAAAAGAATGGACCCGCAAATGGGACAACAGGCATTTTTTCACGCGCCGCATGGCGGTGCGGACTTTCTTGGTATTCGCACGTCGCGCAACGGCGGCACGGAAATCGTATATGACGACGGCGTCGCACGGCGCATGGTCTGGCGCGTCGAAGGGCAGGCGGCTGACGGCAAACTGACCGATGCACTCCGCGTCGCCGTTGGCAGCTTGCGCGTCATCCCCACGCTTTACGACGAACTCAAGAAGCGTGCGATCCAGATCGAGCGTATCCCGGGCTAACAGCCGTTCAGGCTTTCCTGCCGAAAAATGAGGCCGTTGCGATGCATTTCATCGCTTCGGCCTTGTTGGGTAGTGTGGGCCCTTGCGTGTCCGGTTGGATTGCGTCTAGGTTTTGATCAAAGACTGATAGAACGTGCCAACAGGGGGCATGATGGCATCCAGTACGGGAAAAAGCGGCGCGCGCCGTTCCGAAGCTGCAAGCGGCTTGCTTCTCGTAAGTCCGACGCTGCTTTATGCGGTCCTGCTGCTTGCGGCACCGCTGGTGACCGTGCTCGTCTATTCGCTTTCTCTGGAGGAGGGCGGGTTCGGGTTCGACAATTACGCCACCGCCTGGTCTGATCGGATCAATCAGCTTTTGATCATACGCTCGCTGACCGTGTCCTTCTCGGTCACGCTGGTTACCGTGCTACTGGCCTATCCAGTGGCCTATTTCGTCAGCTTCTATGTCAAACCGGAGCGCAAATCGCTGTGGCTTTTCCTGATCACCATTCCGTTCTGGACCAGCTACCTGATCCGCGTGTTCCTGTGGAAGGTGATCCTTGGCTATAACGGGGTTATCAATTCGGGGCTGATGTCCATCGGCCTGATCGATGAACCGCTGCAGGCCATCAATTACAACGTGCCCGCGCTTGTGATGACGCTTGCCCATGCCTATGCACCCTTTGCCATCCTGCCGATCTTTGTGGCGCTGGAAAAGATCGACCGCTCCTTCCTCGAGGCGGGGCGCGACTTGGGCGAAAGCCAGTTTATGACCTTCATCCGCGTGACCCTGCCGCTGTCCATGCCGGGCGTCATTGCGGCGGTTCTGATCGTGTTCATCCCCACCGTCGGTGATTACGTTACGCCTGACCTCATCGGTGGGGGCAAGTTGCCGATGATCGCGAACCGGATCGAAGGCACGCTTTTGAAACAGAATAACCGAGAGCTTGGGTCAGCCATCGCCGTGACGGCCATGCTGGTGGTGGCCATCGTCAGCATTGTGTTCCTCTTGCTCAATCGACGCTTCCTTAAAGGTGCGAAATGAAGTCGCCCGGTTTTCGCGCCTACACAATCGGATATCTGATCTTTCTCTATGCGCCGATCGTGCTGCTGCCGATCTTCGCGTTCAATGACAGCAAGGTCATAGCCTTTCCGTTGCAGGGCTTTACCACCAACTGGTTCAAGGAGATGTGGGCCGATGTCACGCTCTGGAACGCGGTAAAGAATTCAGC
>CALRMS020000048.1:0-34460 GCA_943369275.1 Rhodobacter maris
AAGACGACGGAGAGCCGGAAGCCGGTACGGGCATTGGCGCGCTTTTGCTTGAGGTTTGCGCGGCGGATGTCGGTGAGGCCGAGGGGCAGGAGGAGGCGCGCGGAGATCACCAGATGGTACAGCCCGCGAAACAGGATGGCGTACCAGGCGTGGTTTTGGAAGGCGTAGAGCGCCGTCAGGCGGCCTCGTCGGTTGGCCTCAACCACGAACGGGCCCGTGATGAGCAGATGGGTAAAGCCTTGGCTCACCAAGGGAGTTTCGGCGGCGATGATCTGGCGCTGCAGATGGGACTGTTTTGATCGGCTGGCGAAGAGGAAGGGCAAGAGGCCGATATGGATGGCCGCAACGCAGGCTGCTTGCGGCAGGTCCGGCCGGAGACGTCGAAGGGCGCTGGTGACGTCTATGGCACGAACGATGCGTGTTGGGGACCAGCCGCGCCTGACGCCCCCAAGGACGTCCCAGGTTTGCCGCGGGGAGAGGGGTTGAGGGGAGAGTTTGGCGCCAGGCTTGGGCGCGAGGTCAGCGGGGATCATCGTGGCACCGAGAATGGGGCTGCAGAGGCCATTGCGCGAGCCGGCCGCGGATCAGCTGCGATGCGGGACACGGTGGACGGGCGGCATGTCGGGAGGGTCGCTGCCTTCAGACCAGAGCCAGAGCGGCCATTTGTCCGTGATCTCCATGCTTTGCTTTGCGGGTACAGTTGACGCGGGAGCGGAGGATGGATCGGGGCGGTTTTCGTCCAGATCCGCTTCGCGGTTGGGGTCATCGAGATAGAGGCGGACGGGATCGGGTCCTGCATCGGTCAGAAGGAGGGAGGGGAGGATGATCGAGCGGCCGAGATTGAAGCGCATGGGCTTGAGGAAGCGGCGGCGGGCGGCGGTGACGTGCTGCAGGAGGGTCATGTCGCGCTTGGATTCGATGGGGATCCACTGCTCGGATGTGGGCAACATGCCGATTTCGAGGAGCGTGGGGTAACCTGCGCGGGTGATGGCGAAGGTCGCGACGATGACAAGGTGCAGGTTTGGCATGATGTCTGCGAAGCGCAGCCAGTCTTCGAAGGCCCGCTCGAACCGGGCGGTGAGATCGGCCTCGGCGTAGAAGGGGGCATCGGGCAGGTGCTTGAAGGTGAAGCGGTAGCCGACGCGACCTTTCTCGTGGGATTTGTACTCGGCGATGATCAAGCCGACCGGTTGGGGGGTGCCATCGGCAGGCTTGAGGCGGTGGAAGGCTTCTTCCCGTCGGCGCGCGATGTCATTGGCCTTCTCCTTGACGAAGGGGTCGGGAATGAAGAGGCGGTCGGCGAGGCTGAGGGATTTGGTGGTCTTGCCGGACGCGGCTTCAAGGAGCAGGTGGCGGACCAGCCCCCATCCGCGCTTGCCCTCCATGCCGGGGGACCAGCGGGTGAGTTCGGCCTCGGACCAGAGGTAATGCAGAAGCGAGGTGAGGGTCAGCTTGCGGGCGGGCGGGGTGGCTTCCGGGGATTTGTCGCCATTGGGCGGGGCCGGGGGCACAGCGCGTTTGCCCTTGAGGGTGAGGGCAAAGTTGAGCTTGAGATCGACATGGCCATCCTCTTCGACGGAGATGGCGGAGCCGATCAGGGGGCCGAGGCCGGAGACACCGTCGGGGGCATCGAAGGTCGGGCAATGGGTGGCGTGATCTGCGCCTGTGCCCGGCATGCGCTTGAGGATGTAGCGCTGGTTCACGAGGGCGATGTAGAGCTCGGGTTGCTTTTCGGAGCAGAGGCAGGTGGCCCGTTCTTTGGCCTTGTAGGCGGCGGCAAGGCGGTCTTGTCCGTCGTCGGCCTCGGGATCGAGGATATCGCGTCCAAGGAGGATGTCGGGCATGGCTCAGGCTCCGTTCATGTCTTGTGCCGGGCCGGGGCCAGGCTCGGCGGCGGCATCGGCGGCGGCATCGGCGGCGGTTTCAGTTTCTGGGGCGTTTATGGGGGCGGTCTTGAAGCTGACCGAGATGACATCGAGGAGAAGACAGCGCGCCACGATGGCTCCGGGCGTGCGTCCGAAGGCATCGGCGATCTTCGGGATGGTCACGCCGGACTGGAGCGAGGCGATCAATCGGGCGTCTTCCTGGTCCGTCCAGGGCTTGCCGCTGCGCGCGGCGGGGGCGGCCGCCTGCGAGGCGGCAGGACGCAGGGGTGCGGGATCGGCGCCGGGTGAGCGGGGTGTGGCCGGGCCTGCGGACTGGGTTGCGGCCGGGTGGGAGGATGGCGTAGCGGATCGGGCCTGCGGCGTTGCGCTCACGCGATCAAGGATGGTTTCGATAGCGGGAGCCAGTGCGATCAGAAACCGCAGGTCCTCATCGGTCAGATCGATGATGGAGCCGTCTGGTTGTCTGAACTCCCAAGGCCCATCGATCCGCTGGATCTGTCGGATGCCGTCATGATCGGCCATGGCTGCGAGAAAGGGGATCGGCATCAGCGCGTCTCCATGATCTTGAGGAAATCGGCATCATCGCTGATCGGGGGATAGGTGTCGTCCGCGTCTGCGGAACGGTCTTCCGACCAGGGCCCATCGTAATAGCCCTGCTCGCGCAGGGCGTCGATGGCGGCGGTATCCGCGATATCGGCCGCGCTCTCTGTCTCCGGAGCGGGGAGGCTGGCACGGGTGAGGACATGTGCGGCGCATTTGCTCTTGAATGGGACGGCAGATTGGCCGTCAGCGTGGGTCGTGTCGGCCTCTTCGATGACAGATCGGAGAGCGTCCTCCGCGCGGGTCATGCGGTGGTTCAGATCC
The DNA here is from genome assembly GCA_943369275.1 of Rhodobacter maris. GTDB lineage: Bacteria > Pseudomonadota > Alphaproteobacteria > Rhodobacterales > Rhodobacteraceae > Paragemmobacter > Paragemmobacter maris_A. Next base: position 2,751 of record CALRMS020000048.1, read on the forward strand.
TCGACTTGCGCCACGAGGTCCGCGATCAGCCGTTCCTGCGCTGAGAGGGTGGCAGGTCGCATGGGGGTGAGGGCCCTGTCGTGGCGCATTGATGCTGATCTCCGCGCCGCAAGACGGTGGCGCAGGCTGTCGGTCCCTGCGAGCGCCAGGGACATGATCGTCAGAACCGCGAGACCCCCGCCGCAGAGCAGGCTGGGTGTGGGGCTCGGACCATTGAGCAGCAGGTCGTGAAGCAATCCGATGTTTGTGAGACGGATGAAGGGCTGGTCACTGACGATGGCCGGGGCCATGAGCCATGCCATCAGGCGTCCGATCTGATCGAGGCTTGCCTGGAGGGGGGTTTGGACGGCCCTGGCAAGTTGCGCGGCATTTATCACGGTAAGAAGGACGAGAATTACGATGCCTGCGAGCCCGTAAGGTGCGGGCAGCAGGATCAGCGTATTGGCGAGACTTGCAAGGAGGAATGTCGCCATTGAACGGTCCTAGAGCAGGCTGATCAGCAGGCCGGTGATGATCGCGGCGCAGCCTGCGGGTGCGGCCGGAAACATGTGACGCCGCCAGGACGAGAGTGGCTTTCGGCGCAAGCGCAGAAACACCAGTGATGTCAAAAGGCCGGTCGATCCGAAGGCGATGGCAGAGGCCAGAGCGCCTGCCGGTCCTGCAGCCAGTCCGATGAGCGCAAAGAGCGTAATGTCACCCTGACCGAGCGCTGCGGGGCGCAGGCGGTTGATGATCACGGCGATGGCGACAGCGATGCCGGCCACGGCGAGCATCGGGAGGGGAGAGGTGGCGGTGATGAGCTGCAGCGCAAGAATGCCGCCGCCGGTCAGGGCGGCCGCGGGCGGTGAGATCTCGAAGCGGCGGACGTCCTCCGTGGCAAGCCAGACCAGACCGGTGCCGAGAAGGATGAGAGCACAGAGGGTTGCGGCACCTGTCATGCGGGATCTTGCAAGGGGTCTGACCCGATCAGCACGGTGAGCGCGTCATGCATCTTGAGGGTGCCTTGATGGGCAAGGCCACGCCAGGCGTGGTCTTCGCCGTATTGGGCGATGATCCGGTTGCGGGTGTGTGTCTCGAGGAGACGGACGGAGGACTTTGCGGTTTCGACTTCGTGGCGGACGTGTTCGATCGCGCCGCAAAGGAGGTGGTGGAGGGCGTCAAGAGTGCGGTCAGTCATCATCTTCTCCGACTGTGTAAGGCAGCAAGGCACAGACAGTTTCGACGGGGGAGCTTTTGCAAAGCGCACCGCCCCTGCGGCCTTCGGCCTTGACGGCCCCGGGGTCTTGTTCAGCGGTCTTGATCAACCGCTCCTGGAGATCCTGAAGCTCCGTGAGGAAGAGCACATCGCTCTGCAGCTGCTGCGCGAAGGGCGCGAGCGGGTGTTCCTGTGCGGTGGCAAGGCTGGGAGACAAGGTGAGCAGGGTGAGGAGGATCGGGCGAAACAAGATCAGCATCCTGTGCAGGAATTGACATAGAGCGACTGGATGGTCGCGGTGGTCGCAGTGAGCGTGGTGCCGGTCAGGCTCCCGACCGTGGCGGAGCCGGCTGAGAGCTGGTCTGCTGTGAGGGTGGGGGTATCCACCCTGTTGGCTGTGACGGCGCCGGTGGCGGTCAGGGTACTGGCCACGGCGTGATCGGTAATGCGCAGCGTGCTGATCTGGGCGGTGGTTGCGGCGAGCGAGGTTGCGGTGAGCGTGCCGAGCGTGGCCGACGGTGCGGAGAGCGCCGTGGCGAAGGTGCCTGAGTTTGCCGTGAGGGTCCCCGTCACGGTCGCAGTGTTTGCGGTGATGTTGCCTGTGCTGATGATGGAGGTGGCGGTAAGCGCATCGATCGTGGCGGTGCCGGCCGTCAGGGAGCCTGCTGCAAGGGTGTTGATGCCGAGAACGCTGTTTCCGCCCATCAGCAGATCGGTGCTCATCGTGTTGAGATCGTCCCGGCCGGGGATGGCAACACGGTAGAGGTAGGGGAGCGCATCGCGTCTGAGCGAGAGATGCCGCATGGCGATGGCCGCGCCGGGCTGGAAGGCCTCGGGGGCGGTTGCGGTCAGCACGGCGGGAAGGACATAGCGCAGGCCGGGTCCGGTGATCTCTGACGTGTTGGCGGGCGAGATCCATCCGGCGGCCTCGATGGCGGGATCGGCTTCGGGTAAGGAGGGCGGGGAAACCGGCCTGGCGGCCACGGCAAAGACGAGGATGCTGTCGGCATCGGGGGCATGGTACCAGATCGCGATGTCGCGCTTTCGCCGGGTGACGAAGGGTTTTGCGGGGGACCAGAGGCCTGCAGTGCGCAAGGTCGCCGGATCGAGCGTGAGGACGCGGCCCTGAGCGGCCGTGATCTGGCCCGGAAGATCCCGCTCGATCCAGGCGGCCGCGGCTTCGGCCGCAGCGTCGAGGAGGCGGAACTCTTCGCGGGCGGAGGCCCGCACGAGCTCTCGGGCGAGAAGCTTCGTGACGCCGTCGGCGGCGATGACGATGAGGATGAGCGAGAGCACCGCTTCGATCAGGGAAAGCCCCCGGCGGGTTCGGCGCGGGACGCGGGAGCGGCTTCGGGGGCTCGGTGTCAGGGGCAGCCGATGCATGAGGTGACACTCCCTGTGGTGATCTGTGCGCTGTTCGAGGCGATCTCGTCCGTGGTCAGGCCGGTGAAGCCGAGGATTGGCAGGCTTGCGCCATCGCGGCGGCGGATCCGATCGGCGGTCAGAAAGTGCCCCGTGATGGATGTGGCTGAGGTCAAGCGGCCTTCGACGGCGAGGATCGGGGTTTCGAATTGGGGGGTTTGCACGCTCCCGAAGGAGGCGGCATAGGCCAGCCCGCCGGAGGGCGGTGGCGAGGAGACCGACAGGGTCGTCACCGTGGCCGTATCGATGGTTCCGACTGTGCCGGAGAGGCGCGCAAGGCTGCCGCTGGGTGCTATGAGGTCGCGCAGCGTGGCAGAGCCGGCCGTGAGGGTTGAGGTGGCAAAGCCGTCGGTGGTCAGGGGGGCGTTGACGGTTGCGGTGGTCGCCTGAAGGACGACGGTTTCGGCCCGTGCGAGCTCAGAGCAGATGGGCGGTGTCGGGGAACGGTCGATTGCGCCGCAGAGCCTTGCCGTGCCCTCGAAGCGCAGGTCGGTCGCCATCGGCTGGTCCGGCCATCCGGCGCGCGGGTTTCGGCGCACAAGGTCGGGATTGATGCCGGCATGCGGTGCGGTGAAGAAGGCGAAATCGGCATCGGGATCGGTCACGAGGCCTGCGTCGCGCAGCCAGGGCAGAACGTCGCCCCGCCAGGCTTTCGTCTCGAGCGCGCTGCGGGCCTCGAGCCAGGCCAGGATGCGGGGCAGAAGGCGTTCTTCGTCGGGCGCCAGAGTGACGATCATCACGCCGAGCGGCCCCGGCTCGCCCGGGATCGGGACGCTCATCAGGACGATGCGCCGGTCGCGATGGGCGACGCTTTGCCGGTAGGGCTGCAGCCAATTTGCCACGGGGTTGGTCAGGACACCATCTGCGGTGGAAGGGAATTGGGTGGTTCTGGAGAGAATGGACGGGTCAAGGATGGCTTCGGCCATGATTTCGTCATGCTGGAAGTTGTCGAAGGCGCGGGCCTGATCGTGCAGGAGCGCGGTGATGGCAACGGCGCGGCGATCGTCGCGTTCGCGGGCGGAGTCCTGCAGCCCAAAGGTCAGCACAAGGGTGCCGAGAATGAAGGCGAGGGTGGTTCCTGGCAGCGTGAGGCCACGCCGATGGCGGCGGCCCCAGTGGCGTTCTCGGTGGCGTTCTCGGTGGCGTTCTCGGTGGCGTTCTGGGTGCTGATCTGTTCGGGGGCCGGGCGTTTGAGGTGTCCCCGGATCAGAAGGTGAGGGCGACATCGTTGGTCTCATTGTCGCAGGCGCTGTCGGTTGCGGCAGTTGTGAAGGGTGCGGTGAGGATGGTGCCGTTCACGGAGAGGTTCCGCAGCGTGGTGGCGCCGTCGGTATAGGTGGTCAACAGGATGGAACAGGCGTGATCGGGAATGTCGTTGATGGTGATCGTATAGGTGAGGGCGCCGGAGCCGGCGACGGTGATGTCGGTGTTGTAGGGCGTCACAAACTTGTAAGCGCCGCTGACCTTGGAGATCTCGCCATCGGAGAAGACGCCCGAGACGGCGAGCGTCGGCAAAAGAGAGGCTGAGGGGTAGGTGATGGCATTGGAATAGGCCCGTTCGATGACCGACGCGGTTCGCGTGACGATGGAGTTCAGGCGGCTGTTGTTGATCGATCGCATCACGCTCTGGAAGAGGGCGAAGATGCCGGCCAGAATGACGATGGCGATGATGGCAGCCAGAAGGAGGTCGGTGATCCCGCCACCGCGTCGGGCGCGGCGCGGCATGCGGCGCGAGGCGGGCCTGGTGCCGCAGCGGGCGGTCTGGAACGGTGCCGGAGCGTCCTTAGGTGTGCGAACGACCATGCTGTGATCGGCTGCGATGGCGCAGTTGGGGACGGGCATGAAGGTGTCCTTTCGGGTCACTTGGTTCAACTGACTGTTTGCAAGACGGCAATGATGTTGGTGATCGCGCCCGCCAGCGAGGCGGCAATGAGCGCGAGAAGCATGATGTTGAGACCCGCCGTAGCGCGCTGGATGGTCAGTTCGACATCTGCGAGCCAACGATCGAGGAAGGATGCGAAGCGTTCGATCCAGCCGTCCTGCGCTGCGATGAGCGCGAGGATGGCGTTGAGATCGCGTGCCGGGAAATCCTGGCCGGCGGCAATCGAGGCCTGGCCGATGTTTCCTGAGACCAGCCCTTCGGCGATGCGGTTCAGGCGATCGCGCATGTAGGGGTTTGCGGCGTCGGCCATGGCTTGCAGGGTGGAGGTCTTGATCTCGCCGCCGGTCCGCGCGGTCTCGACGATGGCGAAGAGAAAGGCCGAGGCCATGCGCAGTTTGTAGAGTGACCAGGGTGGCAGGCGGTCCAGAAGCAGACGGCCGGGGAAGGGGATTGCCATCGAGTAGCGGACGGCGAGCGTGGCGGCCCCGGCGATTGTGAGGATCAGGGCGATGTTGTTGGCGAGCACGTCGGCAAGGCTGGCGATGATCTGAGCGGTCGCAGGCCAGGCGCTGCGCGGGGAGATGGTTTCGACCTGTGGGAACAGCTGGGTCGACAGGACATAGTAGAGAACCCCTGTCAGGGCGGTGAGAAGGACGGGTTTGGCGATGGCTTGGGTGATGGCGCGCCGCATGACCAGCTCGGCGCGCGCGATGCGGGCTGCCCCCTCGAAAATGCGGCCCGCGTCGGCGCTACCGAAGCGGGCGAAGAGGAGCGTCTCAGATCCGGGCGCAAGGCGTGCGGCGGTCTCGATGAAGGCGCCACGCGGGATGGCCGCACGCAGTTCCATGAGGACGGAGGCTGTGAGGGGCTTGCCGCGCATTCGGTAGATTTCGGCGGCCTGCGTGAGGGCTTGGCCCGTATCGAGGCGTGCCGCGAGCAGATCGGCGACGAGGCGCCAGGCTTCAGCCCGGGTTGCGGTGCCGAAGGCGAGGGGCGCGATGATAGGGAGGAGCCTGTCGCGCAGGGTCATGCTTGCCGATCCCCGTCAGCCTTCGCAGCGGGCCCCGAAAAGGGGGTGAGCTGGGCAGAGCATGGTGCTGTCTTGTCGCCCACCTTCTGTGGGATGCGCTGTGCCCGCCGCGGCCCTGCGATCTCCGTCGCCTCCGCCGCGCCAAACGCCCCCCCCCGAAAATCCGCCCCCTTGCGCAGCGCGTCGAAGGGATCGGCCTGGCCTGCGAGGGCGAGACGTGTGATCTTCGTGGCCAGTGTGGTGCCGCCAAGGCCGCCTTCGGCTTTGGGCTTCAACCAATGGTTCAGGGCGCCGAAGGCATCGCGCTTGAGCAGGAAGCGGAACCACTCTTCGTTTGGCTCGATGATTTCGGCAACGGCGGTCAGTCGGCGGTACCCGGCCCAGGCGGTTGTTCCCAGAGAGCCTTTGTCGCCGGTCGCGCACATTTGGCAGCCGGCTTCATTGCGACGACGCAAGGCGGTGGCATGGGGGAAAAGGTGCTGCGCGGCGGCCGGCAGGTCGCGTTCTGGATCCGAGACGGGACGGGAGCAGTGCGGGCAGAGGATTGGCACGAGGGTTTGTTTCATGAGGAGTTTGATCCCGCCCGGTTTGGCGAGCTCCTCGGGCGGCACGCCCATGTCGATCAGGCGGAAGAGGATCTCGCCTGCGCTTTCGGCATGGATGGTGGTGTAGGTAGCGTGGCCGGAGGCCACGAACTGGAGGATCTGCTTGGCGCCGTCGGCATCACGGATTTCGGAGATGACGCCGACATCCGGGTTGATGCGCACGAAATGCATCAGGGCTTGGCGATAGTTGTGGCTGCGACGCGAGGCATCTCCGGAGGATCCGACGGGGATCTGGACGATGCCCTTGCCGCGGGCGCGGTATTCAACCGGGTCCTCGACGGTCACGATGGCGATGGCGCCCTTGCTCTCTTCATAGAGACGATCCATCAGGCGGATCAGGGTTGTTGATTTGCCGTCGCCTGTTGCCCCGCCCACGATGACGCAGCCGGCGAGCTTGGCGCGGGCCCGGGCCAAGGCGTCCATGACCTCGTCGTCAAAGCCGAGATCCTCGAGCACGCCCGTGGTGGTTTGCGCATCGTTGTAGAAGAACCGCAGGACGGCGTGGGTGCCGAGGCCTGTGTCATTCTCATGGAAGCCCTTCTGGCCGCGCAGCTTGATGACGGTGGCGGGGAGCTGGAGCTTCGGGGTGGGCGAGATCGAGAAGGACTGAAACTCTCCTGCCGCCAGCGAGACATGCTGGCCGCCTTCGTCGCGCGCATCGAAGAGGGCATTGATGGCGACCCATCCCGCTTCGCGGGTCCAGGGCGTGCCGAGATCATTTTCCTTGCCGGCGACCTTCACACGCAAGTCGGTCTGGTTGTCCCGGACATAGATCTTCAGATCGGAAGCCCCGGCCTTGGCGCATTCGGCAAGCGCCCAGAGGAGGCGCGCCTGCGTGCTGCTGTCGGTGACCGGTGCGGCGGCGGGTCGAGGCGTCTCCTCGACAGCGGCGGAATAGAAGCCCGGGATATCTGCCATCGGCACGGTGCGGGTGGACAGGATCGGGGGGAGCGACTGGCCTGCGATGAGGGATGTGCGCTCGGCATTCATGGCATCGTCATGGGCGTGGCCTGCTGCGACATAGGCCGTTCCGGAGGAATGGACAGCGCAGATCGTTCTGAAGCGTTGCGAGCCGACATCGCAGATGCCGTTCGGCAGGGTCTTGTATCTTGGGGCGGCGGCTTGCTTTGTCCCGGATTTGGTGGGTGAGGGCCTGCCGGCGGGGCGCGGTCCGAAGAGTTTGGCGATCATGGGGTTTCCTCTGGCGATGCGGGGGCATTTGTCGCAGGCGTTTCAGCGTAGAACCCTTCCGCCTCGGTTGCCGCGGTGAACCCTGGAAGCGGCAGTCTTTGGTTGTTGCGCGACAGGGTGACGCCGGCTTGGGCGATGCTCTCGACGACATAGCCGCCCGTCAGGATGTCTCCGACCTTGATCGTCAGATTGGTCCCGGTGACGGTGTCCGTGATGCCGGCCTGCGCGGAGATTCCGGTCTCGGCAGAGCCAGGGGAGACATAGCGGGTTGCATAGAGGGGCTCGCACTGGGCGGGCGGGCTGGTCGCGTTGTCCAGAACAGCGGGGACGGCCGCATTCTGAGGGGTATCGGCCTGAATTGTCGGGCTTGCTGACGCCTTGGCCGTTTGACTTGGGTCGGCGCCCAGACGGTCGAGCGGGTCGGGCGCTGGCATTGGGGCGGCGATGGTTGAACCGGTGACCGTCACGGGCGGCGCTGGGTCGGGCTGGAGAAGGCCTGTGAGGCGCTGCTCGCCTTCGAGCAGTTTGGCGACGAGCGTGTTGCGTTCGTCGCAGAGGATCAGGATCTCGCGTTCGACGGCGAGCGTGTCGAGCACGTCCTTGCCGGTCACGGCCTCATCATAGGCGGCGCGGATCTGCTTGTAGGGGCAGGCCTGGATGTCCGCGAGCGAGCCGTAAGGGGAAGAGGCGGAGGCAGCGGCGGGTCCGAAAGCGGGGGTGGCCGCGGCTTGTTCGACGGCGTCAGCCAAAGTCGGTGCCTGCATCCCGGGTTCCGCCAGGCCCTCGCCCATCGCATCAGGGGTGGCATCAGGGGTGGCATCAGGGGTGCCCGCGGGAGTGGGTTGGGGGGCGGGCAGGATCTGGATCGAGGGTTGTGGAGGAGGGGGTTCTGACGGGCTTGCCTCCTGCGCGATCGCAGAGGTCCCAGCCGCGCCCAAGAGGGACGTGGCGAGCAAGGTTGCGCGGAGAAGGCGGGTGTGGGGCATGGGCATCACGGGCTTTGCACGGAGGGAAGCAAGGCGAGGCCGAGCGGGATCAGCAGGGCCAGCAGCAGGACGAGGAGAACGGGCCGCGCCTCGCGCAGAAGGGTGCGCGCCGTGCCATAATGGCGGCTGTCACCCTTCGACGGCTTGGTCTGGCCTGGGGCATTGAGATGATCGGAAGGGTCAATAGGCATGGGCGGTCTCCATGGACGGCAACGTGCGCGCGGTCAGGCGCCATTGGGCGGGCAGGGTGCGATCAAACCACTCGGCCGGGATTGGTGGTGCCAGGCCCTTCTCGACGAGGTTGTGCAAGCATTGCAGGACAGCAACGACGGGCAGGCGCAGAGGCCCGTGCTGGTCCTCGAGCACGATCATCGCGAGGAGGTCCGCTTCGCTTTCGACGATCTGCTCTCCAGAGGAGATGGGATCGTCCGAAGAAGAATGGCGGTCGGTCATCGTGTGGCCTCCTGCGGGATCAGGCGTTGGGCGATGTCCAGAAGGGCGGCATTGCGCTTTGCTTTGTGATCGGGAACCAGCAGGAGGCGTTCGAGGCGTTCATGGTCGAAGGAGAGACGTGCCTCAAAACAGACCGGGGCCTCTGCCGGCATGTTGGTGGCACTCATGTCCAAAACGCGCAGCGCAATCGACTCCTCGATCTCGCCGTCGTTCTCGGTTTTGCGTGTGTGATGAAGCAGCTGCAGGATCAGGCTTGCGCGCGTGCCGTCGGACTGCAGCTGTCCCTCGGGGCTGAAGCGGACATGTGGAGCACGGCGCTCGATGGCAGACATCAAGAGCCGTCCGGAATCTGAACCCATGTCGAAACACTGCCCGAAGAGGCGGATGGGTCGTGCCAGATAAGCGAGCATCCAGGGCAGGTTCCGGGCGTGGGTGCCGGGATAGAGCCAGCCACGCTCTCCGATAAAATCAGCAAGCAGACGCTCTGCCGCCGTCTTGGAGAAGTTCACGCCGATGTCTTCCCGCAGGATCAGCACGATGCGGTCAAACTGCGTCTGCAAAAGGTAGAGGATGTCCCGGTCGGTCTCGCTCATGTCCCGGCGATGGTCTCGGTTAAGCGCTGGCTGGGCTCTTGCAACGCAGTCACGCAATGCGACCGCACGAAACGGTGCGATCTGCGGCATCGGTTCGTTTATGTGACTGCCATAGTGTCTCTGGCGCCCGCTGGAGCGGTAGAGTGCCTTGAGCTGGATGACATTGTTGCAGAACGGGCAAACGGCAAAGAAGCGCGCGTCGCGGGGGGTTTCTCCCGGCTGATACCACGGCTCATTGCGTGCAATGACGGTCTCGACCGCTTCAGCTGTGATCGGCAGGCTCGGTATTTGGTTCGGGCGGAGAATGAAGCGCAAGACCATGATCGTTTCCCATTTGATGGATCCAATCCCAGGGTAATTCCGGGATGGCTCCTTCATTTTGAAGGTGAGCGACGATTTGGACAAACTCGGCAATGCGAATTGGGACAATCCGGGGGTGCGGGAGTATTGGCGATGCGCAATCCGGTTGCGACGTGTCGTTATCCGCGAGGAATTCGATGATGATGGAGCAGGGGCCTCGCTCGCGGGTAATTTCTCGAATGCCTTCGAGGCGGATGAGCGGAATGCGTTCAAGCTGGGCTTGGTCCATGCAATTGCTCTCTGTGAACTATTATTGATATTGGGTATATTTGCGATTTCACGGATCGCGTGATTGTTCGATTCAACTCGACGCGACGCGAATCGGAATTCCGTGTGCGTTTGGCGGTGGAGACAGGCGTAAGCGCGCCCGCCTCCACCTATCATCAACACAACCGCAAGGGTTACCAAGGGAATATTACGAATGTGTGATGAATGCACTGCGACAGCCGCAAGGCTGGCCGGGATCGAGAAGGCCTGACAAATCGTCTTTGGCGAATTGGTGGCGCAGCTGGAGCCCGCGAAACGAGCCACGGTGCTTAATAACGTAAGCGCGCAAATGTCAGCGCATATCTGGCGCGACGGAGACCATACCGCTGTTTGGCTTTGGGGCATGCTGCGGGGATTCACTCCGGAGCAATACCGTGATCCCGGACACATCGAAGCTGGCTCGGCAAAACAGGCCACGCTCACGGCCAAGCTGCAGTCGTGGTTGGCCGGCTCGGCTCCAAGAAACGCAACGCAGTAATCCGATCGTACTGAGCTTTGAGACGGTGCGGGGACGATGTCAGCGGTATCGCAAGACGCCAGACTGCCGCTCTTGGAGACAATGCGGCCGGGGACTGCGGGAGGTAGCGCAGCCCCCGACCCTGCGAGCACCGGTTTACGGTCGCGTTCTGTCCATCCTGCACGATTTATCATGGGCGACAGCATCCGGTGTCTCTTTGTTGTTTTGTGGCGTCGTCGGCATCGGGTTGTTCGGGCGGCCGCGACCCCCTGGAGGAGAAAGATCGCGGCCATTGCGTCGGTTGGGGCAGAAATCGGCCAGTCGTTTTGGAAGCTGCCCGTCCGGCGTCAATTCAATCGGGTTGGGTAGCGCTGAGGAGCTCTTGGGTTGAAACGAAAATCTGGTCCTCGCCGCCGAGGGCGAGGGCGATGGTTGGCCCGCGGAACTGCCACTGGCCGATGATGCGACTGGGTTCCGACGCGTCCGAGCCCGTGAGCCGGATCGTGCCGGCAGGCTCCAGCCATGCGCCGGCGGGCAGCCCGGCGACGTCCGATTTGAGGGGCGTCTCAGTGATGGCATGAAAGGTTTCGGCGAGCGGGCTTTTCCGGTCGGTTGCCTCATAGGCGAATGCGTCGGAAGCTGGGTCGTCGGTTATCCGTTCAATGCCGAATTCGGACCAGCTCAGCAGGACGTCGCCGGTTTTGGGATCGCGCGCGATCAGCCCGACGTCTCGCAATGAGCCGTCCGGTTCAAGCCAGAGGAGATTTGACACGGCGACGATCGGCACGAGGATCGAGCCATCGGATGCGATGATTTCGCGGCCGTCATGGTCTTTGATCCAGGCCAGTTGCCGGTCGGCAAGAGGTGTCGCTTGCGCTGGCAGTGCCAGCGCAAGGGTTGCAAGAACCGGGAGGGAATGGGTCCAGCGAGTGTTCATTTGGCGAAGGCCTTCGTGATCTTCTGCTCGGTCTTGCACTGGCTCAGCGCGAAGACCGCCCAAATTGCCGCCGGGATCCAGCCGATCAGGGTCAGCTGGAGGAGGAGGCAAAAGATCCCCTGGAAGGGACGACCGATCGTGAAGAACACGACGAAGGGCAGGAAGATCGCGAGAATGAGCCGCATCAGTACCGCTCCGGGATGTTGTCGGAGACGAGGTCGGGGCGCAGGACGCGCTTGCCCGGATCCTGCGCAACCATGGCGCGGTAGTTGGTCGAGGTCTGCTTGGTGTTCACCCGCGTCCCAAGGCTCTCCGCAGACGGAAAGTCAGGACACATCGAGTAAACCGCAGCAGGGATGTCAGATTGGATGTGGCCGGTGGAAATGTGGCGCCACTTTCCGCGGATGGACGCGAAATGCTCGTAGCTTCCGCTCTCGGCATCATATCGATGAAGTCCATATCCCGTGCCGTCAATTGCGGTGATCTCCATCAGCGGATATCTTTCGCGGTCGCTTTCATTTTCAACAGTGACGGGTTTCCATTTTGCGCTACCGGTCACTCCGTCTACGTAGCCGTCAGAAGCTGCGCAGGTTGCTGTAGTCCCATCTTTTTTAAAGAAGGTGACTTGGAGCGTCATGACCTCCGACTTGTGCTTGTCGGCGTCTTCCAGCTGACGGACAAAAGCGCTGCCCGCCAACAGCGAGTACATGTCCTGGGCCTCGACATTGCCATACTGGCCCTGTTTGGCATGTGCCGTGCCGGCGACGAGTGCGATGAGTGCCGTTGCTGCGGCTGCTCTGGTGAAGGTGTGGAACATGGTTACCTCCTGTCTGTTCCTCAGGCTTCAGAAATCCCGGTTCCGGGTGCAGGTCCGGTTCCGGGTGCGGTACGATCAAGAATGGCAAGCTCTGCGGTGCTGTCACCGACGAACTGGCCGATGAGCCAGGAGACCGGCTCTAAGGTCCAGCGTACGAGCTTGCCGACACAGTCGGGCCGATCAGCCTTACCGAGCTGGTAGGCGATCTCGTTCATGCGGTGCACGGCGATGAAGTGCCAGACATCTGTCCAGCGCTTCGACTTGCGCATCTGCTTCACCACTGGAATGGCCCAGGCGTGATAGCCGCGATAATGCGCCGGTGAGAGCCGCTCGGCGGTGAAGCGCAGATCCATGACGGCCAGCTCGCGCGACACGCGCCCTTGCCGCCAGAGTTCCGTGCAGATCACGCGGCCGGAACGGCCACCACTTCCACCACCGTTATTGCTATTTCCCCCGCTCGACCGCGAATAATTCACCTGACCCTGGACGCTGGAGGATCGGCTATAGGTCGAGACGCGGTTGTAGTTTCCGGCGATGCCGTTGTTTCCGGAAAAGCCAGCTGCTGCTGCTTCCGAGGCCGTGCGGAAGTCTCCCCGGCCGTCACCATCGACGTCGATGTAGCTCTGGTCACCGCCACCGCCGCCGCCACCTCCGCTCCACGCTTGCGAGCAGCCGTTCGAGACGGTGGTCCAGGCGGAATAGGCGACCGAAGTGCTGTCGGCCGTCCCCGGATTGGCGTAGTCTGTGACGGTATCGGTGCGGGTACGGCTCTGCGTGATGGAGCCACTATAGCCCGCCGGGCATGAGGCAGCCCCGGTTTCGGCGGTGTTGAGGGCATAGACGCGGTGGCAGCTGTCGGTGGCCCAGGTCCAGGGCGAGAAGCTGTCCGTGGAGATCGTCTCCATCATCGTGTCTGCGGGGAAGGTGGTGGTGTAAGTCGTCCGGGTGCGCTGCCGAGAAATCGAACCCAGGCTGTAGGGAATACTGGGATGGGCCGCGGGCGTGTAGACCGAGGCACAGGCGAGGGATTCGACAACTTGCGATTGCTGCGTGGTCGTGTTGATCAGGGGTGTAGCGGCCGAGCCGGTGCAGCCGTTCGAGATCAGGCGCGGCGTTGTGTCCGGAACGATCAGCCACTTCTCCTGACCCACGCCCATGGCATCGGAATAGGGCTCGGGCGGAACAGCCTCATATGTGTCGACGAGATAGATGCGCTGACCTTGCAGATCGACACCAAGTGACCTGTAGGTGCAGTTCTCGACGAGGGTGATGGTCTGCCTGCGCGGGGCGCGGCACCCGCCTTCATAGGTCCATGCTGTGAACTGGTCCGGCACGGCCGAGCCGTCCGACATGCGGATCGGTCGGCCGCTCCGGTCGACAAGCGACCGCCGCTGGCGCGTTTCGCGGACGCCGCCGGCGTCACTGATGGTGAGAGTGGGGCTGCCGGCGGGCGGGCAGATGCCGGCCCGCGCCTCCAATGTGTCACGCCATTCAAGCGCGAGGTTCGGAAGCGGCACGATGCTGAGAAGCGCGGGAACTTCGAAGGAAGGCAGAACGGAGCCATCCGTCCAGGCGCCGGACGAACTGCCAATTGTGCAGTCGGGAAGTGGGGTCTCCACTCCGCCAAAGCTGGTATAGCCGAAGCGCGCGGACCCGCCGCTGCGGGCGCGCGGCGCGAGCAGCCCGATCTCGCTGTCGCTGTCGAAGGTGCCGCCAAGGGTTTCGTAATAGGCGCGGGGCGCGGCCTGGATCATCCGGGCGGTGTCGCCGCTGCGGAAGCTGTCCTGTTCGAGCCAGCTCAGGATCACGAAGGTCCGAAGATCGGCCGGGTTCGGGCAGACGCGATGGCGGATGTTCCAGTCACCTGCGGCCCCGACATTGTAGGGAGCGTCATCCCCGGCATAGCCCATGATGCCTGCACGGGCGAAGAAATGGGCGAGGAGCGGCGGCATCAGGGATGCACCGGAGGTATCCGCTGTGTAGGAGAGCTTTGCCAGTCGCGAGATGACCGCCTGATGGGTGCGCGCGAGCGTCTGCGCCGTGATGGTCGCGCCCTTCAGATCCTGATGGCGCAGCTCATCGTCCCAATAGGAGGCCGTGGGCAGTTCCTGGGCACTGGTGACCGACATCGGCGAGACTGTCAGCGCCGTGCCGAGCAGAAGGGCCGCGAGAACGGAAAGGCGGGGTTGCATCATTGCTTCTCTCCGATGACGAGGGTGGGTTTGGGCGGATTGCGCAGTCGAAGTTCCGTACCGCGCTCGGACTGCTCGACGCTGTCAATCCAGAAGCTCTGAAGACGATCGACGCGTCCGAGCAAGTCCTGGAACTGCGCGTCGCTGGCCACGAGAACAACGGGGTCCAGATCGCCGCCCTCCTGGGTGATGGCCCGCTCGACACCGACGAAGGCATCCTCGGCCTGTCGACTGATCGGCGGGCTGGCCGGGTCAGGCTCTGTCACCACCTCGTTCCATGTGAGTGCGATGTCGGTCTCGGTCGAGAGCGTGCTGTCCTCGATGGACACGCGATGGGGCCAGGTCTTGTACATCATCTCTGCGACACGCTGGGAGATGATGAGGTTGCGTCCGCCTTCGAGCTGGAAGCTGCGCCAGGCCGTTGCCGGAAGCCCAGGACCGGACAGCCTGCAACCGCGAGAGACGGACCGCCATCCTGGCACGCTGGGCCATTCCTCGGCATGGACGGCGAGACAACCGGAGATGAACGCATCCCAGTTCGGAACCTGTACCGGGATGATCGTTTCGGCGGCCTTTGGAGCGACGAGGAGGGCCTTCACGTCGCCCGCGATGAACAGCGAAGCGATTGCCAGAGTGGCGATGGCGCCCGCAAGGCCTGCAGCCGAGCGGACCGGAGCCCGTCCGGCCAGAGCCACAGGGAGCGTGCGGGGATCGAGGTCGGTCTGGGCGAGGTCGACGCGCGACAGGCCAAGGCCTTCAAGCCCATCGACGGCTGGCGATGCAGCCAGCACATCGATACCGCCCATGGCCGCGATCTCACCGACGGCCGCGCGCAGCGTGGCCGCGTCGGGCAACAGCCGCTCCTCTCCGAGCACCGGCTTTCCGGCAGCAAGGACGAAGGTCGTGTAGAGCTGCGCGTCAGGCTCCGCGAGGGCGATGAGAACCACGCGTTCGGCCAGATCACCGGGCAGCAGTTCCGCCACGACCTGGCTCAGGGCGGGATAGCCGCGCATCTTGCGGTCAGAAAGAGCGGCGCGCCGGTCCCCCCAAAGAAGCACGGCCGCAGGCGGTGCGACAAGCGCGCGGGTGAACTGGCCGTAGAGCCTTTGTGCGGTCCCCGTTGACGGATCGACATAGGGGCTCAGCAGGTCCCAGGTGAGACCTGCAATCGTTCGAATGCCGCAGTACTCGACGATCCGTGCCATCAGGGCGCCGCCCCCACGGGCATCAGGGTGGGCCGCACCAGCACGATCATGCGGATCTTGCGCGTCGAGCCCTTCGCGCTTCCGCCAAGGCCAAGGAACCTTGCGGCCCCGGTCCCTGCGTTCGAGCGTGAGGCAACCTCCTGTTCGTAGCCGGACAGCACGAGCGTCTCTCCGGGTGTCAGCACGCTGTCATTCTGGAGAGCGCGCTGATCGATGGTGGGCAGCTGGACGGTCGATGTGCCCGCGTTGAAGGTCTGGAGATTGGTCAGGTCGTTCTGGAATATGGTCAGCGACAGCTGAATGCGGCGGTTGTCGATCAGACGGGGCAGGGCATGGATCGAGACGCCCGTATCCACGGTGGCGGTCTCGATGGAGGTCGAGGTCGTGCCATCGGACGTGGTGGTCGTGGTTTTCGACACGTAGTTCTGCGCGCGGGTGAGCACGATGGGTGAGACGACGCCCGATTGCGCGACGGTGGAGCCCATGCGGTAATCGACGACGGAGGCGTCTTTCGCGAGGGCGCGGAAGTTCACGGTGACGTCGCCGCGCGAAAGCGTGGCCACACCGTTCCCGGTAAGGGCACCCGCGACGCCGGTGAAGCTGCCATCGGTGCCGGAGAGGCTCAGGTTGGTTTCAATGTTGTCTGACTTCTCGGCGTCGACGAAGAAGACGGCGACCTCGAGCGCAATCCGGGTCGAGTAGACCTTGTGGAAGTCGTCGATGATCAGCGCGGCTTTCTTCTGGACCGAGGGAGGCCCGAAGACGGTGACGCGACCGAGGTTGCGTGCAAAGGTCGTGCTGGCGGGCGAGGGCGTGATCGGTGCCAGTTGGGCCTCGATGTCGGCCCAAGGGTCTTGCGCCGAGCTGCGCGAGAGAGAGGCCGAGCGGGTGCTGCCGTTGCCAGAAATGCCGCTCATCGTGGTCTCGAAGTTGCTGGTCCCGGAGGGCAGGGGAACGCTGTAGGTGCGGGTCTCCATCCGGTCGAAGGTGATGGCGGTGCCGTCATAGCTCCAGGCCACGTCCATCCGGGCCGCGACGATCTCGAGGAACTTCGACAGGGAGCCCTCATGCGATGCCGTGAGGCGCCCGCCGATGGGGATTTCGACCATTTGCCCGTCGGGCAGGGTATAGCGCGTGCGGACGTTGACAGGGATGCCTGCGCGATCCGTGATCAACTTGGCCACATCACTGATTGACGCCCCCGAAACAGAGGCTGAGAAGCCGCGCGCCCCTTCGAGGGCCTTGGGCAGGGGCTTGCCCGAGACCGAGCCCGTCTCTGCCACAACGGCTTCGCCAAAGTAGGGGACGGTTTCGCGGTAGACGCCACCTTCCTTGGCGGCGCGAAGCCGCTCTGCGCGATCTCCCGCACCGGAAGAAACGTCCGCGATGGAGCGATCCGCAGCCCGGATTGCCTCACAGCCAGAAAGTGCGGTTCCCGCCAGCAGGAGGGCCAGAAGCGTCTTGCGCGACATCATGCGCCACCACCGATCTTGATGACCTTGTTGGGAAAGATCTGGATGAAGGGTGGCCGCCCATTGGCGCCGAGGCCCTGTGCCAGTCGGTCGAGGACATCCTCGAAGCTTCCTTGCTCCGAAACAGTGACGGCGAGCTTCCAATCGGCGGTGGTGGCAAAGACCACCGAATAGCCTTCCTTCTTGGCCCACCGCTTGACGACATCGCTGAAGAATTCGCCGGAGCGCGCCGTCCAGGTCGGAAGAATGACCGGGGCTGGAGCCGCGAGGGCGGCGGGCGCGACAGCGGCCTTCGCCTCGCCGCCGGACTTGAGCGGAGCAACAAGGGTTCGGGCGGGGGCAGCTTGCGCCGCAGCTGCTGCAACGGGGGCTGCGGCCGCTGATACTGCCCCGCCCGCGCAAGGCAGGGCGATCTGGCGGCCGGGCACCAGCGCGTTCGTGTTGAGCCCGGGGTTGGCAGCCCGGATCTCGGACCAGCGGCTGGCACTGCCGATCTGCGCCGCCGCGATGCGGCCAAGCGTGTCGCCCGACTGGATGACATAGGCGCAGCTGGAGGAGGGGCTGCCGACCGATGGCGAAGAGGTCGCCGTTGCGGACTCAGGAGACCGCACGGTTCCGCCGGCCCCGGGCAGGATGCCGATCGGGTCCAACGGAGCCGTGGAAACCAGTGCAGGCGCGGCGCTTGATGACGCGCCAGTGCTGGCCGTACGAGGTGCAACAAGACTGGCGAAATCCGCCTTCGGCGTAGCCGGGGCCGGGGCCGGGGCCGGGGCCGAAACAGCCATCAAACTCGCCGCGTCAGGGCAACGGATCAGCTCGGCCGCAGAGGCGGGGAGGCAGATTGTTGTAAAAGCCAAGACGGTTGCAAACTGAGGTGCCATTGTGAAGCCCGAGTTGAAACATAACACACTCTATATCGAAGATCACCCTATGCAAGTTCTTTTTGTTGTTGGGCAACAAAAAGAACATTCTACAGGCCTGACCCGCCAAGCAGTCACATCGTCACAGCAGAACCCAGTTCAAACCGAGGGCGCCCCATGTTGTGCCATTACCAAGGCACACCACAAATCACTTCATGCACCGAATCTTGTTCTCTCAGTTTATCCTTGTCCTCTCCGGTTTTGGCTGTGAACCGTCCTCTTCGCGTTTCCACAGGCCAATAATCGAGCGGGTGAGGTCCATTTTCCCAGCACGGGCGGCGGCCGTGATGCCTCGTAGGGCACCCGCGAGGTTCTCGATGCGGTGAGCGGGATGTTCGCGATTTCGGTCGAGCACCAGTGCCGCGGTGAAGGCGACATGTTCGCCCATCACGCCGACCGCATCGGACCAGGCGGACTGGTTGACGCCACAGGCGGCAAGGTAGGCCTTCATGGCGTCATAGGGGTGCGGATAAGTTTCGAGGTAGTAGGTCAGGTCCTCGGACGCCATCGCAGCCAGCCTCGTCGGTGTCAGCAAGCGCGCGATTTCAGGCTTGATCGCGCAATCGCCTCCTTCATGCTTGTATTCTAAGCAGCTACGGGCGGCGACAGCCGCCTGTTCTGGATCAATGCCTTCAGCGGGCTTGCCCGCTGGCATTTCATGTGCCGCGTCAGCGCTACAAAATACATCAGGTTTGGTTGTAGGTTGTATATAGAGAGGGACTTTCATGTCCGGTGCGCCGGACATTTTTGTCAAACATTCACGAGTTCTTTCAGGCTTCTCCACAGGTCCACTTGCACCTGTCGGCGCTTCGGGCATCTGGGAGTAGAGGGCGTCCAAGGCGTGACTCAGCTCGAGCAGGGCTTCTTCACTCGTCCTGCAGCTTCTGCCGTGGTCAAGACGCGTGTCGATCTCGTCGAGCTTTCTCTGCCAAACCTGTTGCTGGGAAGGGCAGGCGGTCATGATGCGGGCCCGGATCCGGCGGCGGGTGATGCGAGTGGCAATGCGTAGACGCGTGATCCTCGTCAGCCGGGCTTTCGCTTCCCGGACCAGCGACTCGAAGGCCTGAATGTTCAGGATTGAGGGACGCAGAGACAGGCCCGCCGCAACGATGCTTCCGTCCTCGCTTTGACGGCGTCCACGATAGCCGTTTTCCGCTGTTGCTCGCTCAATGGCTCCGAATTGTTCCAGCCAAACCTCAACGCGCCGGAACTGTCGGTCTGTGATTCCGAGTTCTGCAGCCATGCCGATTTGCTCACGGAAGCACACTGGATGGCCGTTGTCGTGCCATGAATGACGATCTGTGCAATCGGCGATCAACTCAAAGACCACGATGGTCATAGGTGGAGCGCCACAGGCGATCAGGGCCGCCCTGACTGTCGCCACGACGCTGTTCTTGATGGACGGTTCTTTGTGCGAAGCTTGAGTTCCATGCCGTAAGGCACGGAAATCTTGTGATGATTCGTGCATTCTTTTCCTCGGTTCATGTTACTCCGAGGCGTTGGCAGCGGCGCACAGAAGATCGTTCGCCCAAGGGCGTTTTTTCGCTTGATCTTGTCAGGGAGACATGGCACCAATCCAAGTGTTGAGATTGGATTTTGGGGCTTTGTCTCCACTGCGTGCGCCCGGGGCTTGCCTCGGGCGTTATGCATTATTGTTTTGCAGATCGCGCGGCGCGTGTCCACGGTTTAGTTTTTGTTGTCAGGCGACAAATTATGTAGACCACGCGTGCTTTGGCTTCTTTTCTCTTTGTGTTCCATGAGGAGCATGGAAGACATGAGTTCGGTTCTCTCAATCCTCGCGAAGAACGTAAAGGCGTTACGCTATGTATCGCGTCTCAGCCAAGAAGACTTGGCCGAGCGCTTAGGCGTTGCCGTGCAGACTGTTTCGGCGATTGAGCGTGGTGTGAGGAAACCCAGCCTCGATACCATTGTGGGTTTGGCACGCGCGCTTGATGTTCGGGTCGCCGACCTGTTTTCGGAGAAGGTAGAAGGCGAAGCTTGGTTTGTTAACAGGACGCTTGTTCGCGGTGACGATGGCTTGTTCACAGACGGATTGCGTGAGTTGAACGTCCAGAACTGAAATTACTTTTGTTCGGATGTGTTCGACAGATGTTTTGGGAACAGTATTCCGATCATGTCTGTGCCGTCTGCCTCGACAAACTCGATGCCCCTTGAAGAGTAAAAGTTGCGCAGGTGGAGCATAGTCTTTCTCGTCGCGCTTCCCGCTTCTGCCCTGATGAGAGTGTTTTCGTGGAGCCCTGTGTGCGCCGCTAACTCTGAGTTCTTTAGACGCAACAGCGCGCGTGCGAGGCGGTGCTGGGCTGGGGTCAATGTAGACTCCTGAGGCTTACAGTTTTTGTTGCTCAGAAACATTTTCTGTTGCCCCTAGATTCATATGCTGGCAAGGTTGGTCGCGCAACCACCTTGGCGTTCCGTTTCATATGACCTCACTTACGCAGCATCTTCGGCAGATTCTGGGCCCTCATGCGGCGCTCTTGGGCGGAGAAGGCGGTATTGTTGAGGTCTCGGCAAACTCGGACGGCCAGATATGGATAGACCGCGTAGGCGTTGGCCTGTCGCGCGTTGGCGATCTTGGTGAGCTCCAACGCGATCAGATCGTGAGACTTGCTGCCACAGCGTCTGGTGTTGCTGTCACAGCTGCCTGTCCGATTGTTTCGTGCCGCTTGCCCGAGCTTGGCTATCGGTTCGAAGGGCTGTTACCCCCCGCGGTCGAGAGCCCAGTCTTTTCGATTCGTTTCCATGGGTTACACGCTCCTTGTCTCACCGATTACACATCAATACGCATTTTGACCATTGGTCAGAGGTCCGTGCTGGAGCGGGCCATTGGTCTAAGAAAGAACATTCTGGTGGCGGGTTCCACAGGAAGCGGCAAAACCACCCTGCTGAACGCGTTGATTGGCGAGGTTTTTGCCCAGACTCCTTCTGTGCGAATCGTTGTCATCGAAGATACGCCAGAAATCCGCTCACCGCTGCCAAACACTGTGTTTCTGCGCACGAGCGCTGGCGCGGATGCCACGCGCCTGCTCGCCTCGACACTTCGTCTGCGGCCGGACCGGATTTTTGTGGGCGAGGTGCGGGATGGGTCTGCTCTGGCTCTGCTGAAGGCGTGGAACACCGGTCACCCGGGCGGCATGGCTTCGATCCACGCAAACAGTGCGCGCGACGCGCTCGTTCGCCTCGACCTTCTGGTTCGTGAGGCATCGGTTGCGCCTCTGCCCGAGGTCATCGCGGCAGCGGTCGACATCGTCGTTTTCATAGAGCGGACCGAGACCGGTCGTCGCGTTTCAGAAATCATAAGTGTCGAGGGATATGAGAATGGCCGATACATCACGTCGGATGCCGCCTAACGCGCTGATCATTGCTGGCGTGTTGTTCATCGTGGCAGGGCCTGCATTGGCCTCCAGTGGGTCAGGACTGCCCTGGGATCAGCCGATCCAGAAGCTCGTTGACGGTGTCAAAGGCCCCGTTGCTTTCGGCTTTGCCTTCATGGGGCTGATCGCTCTTGGTGTGCGCTGGATCTATGGCGGGGATCTTGGGCCGGCTGCAAAGATGCTGATGACCCTCGTAATCGGGGTGTCGATCCTGGCTTTCGCGGCGGGCTTTCTCGCGCAGCTTTTCGGTCTCTCGGGCGCGGTGGCCTTGTGATGATGACCTTGCCAAGTTTTCTGAGCGCAAACCTGGCAGGCCACCGGCAGCAAGCCCGGCGGACGCGGTTCAAGTCGGTGCACTATCTGATGACTGCTGCGCTCCTGGGCCTGGCGGTTGCAGGGGCAGGGTCGATGCCTGCCACGGCGTCAGACGGCGCGACGGACGCACAGGTGGACGCGCTGGCAGCGGGCTGGCGCAATGGAAAAGGTGCCGCAGCGGAAGGTGTCGCTGGCGCGGTGATGATGGAATACGGCGAGACGCAGCCGGTTCTCAAATGCAAGGTGCTGAACATATGCACGGTGCGTTTGCGGCCTGGCGAGGTACTGACTGAAGCCCCGACTGTGGGCGACTCTGTGCGCTGGTCTGTTGCGGTCCGGGCGGGAGGCAATGGCCGCGACAAGGTCGTTTATGTTGTGGTCAAACCGGCATCCACAGCCGAAGAAACGAGCATGTTCATCACGACGAATGAGCGTGCCTACCACATCGAATTGCACCCTTCGGATACGAACTACACACCGCTTCTTGCCTTCACTTATCCCGAAGATCGCGAAGCGGAGAACGCGCGGCGGGTCGCCGCAATGCAAGCCGAAGCAGCGCAGACAGAGCGCGTGGCTGCGCAGCGCGCCATTACTGTGGACGGGCGTGCCATCCCGGCAGATGAGCTGGACTTCGACTACCGGATTTCTGGGAAGGCGGCCTTCAAGCCTGCGCGCATCTTCAACGATGGCGCGCGGACCTATGTGGATCTGCCTGACAGCTATCGGGGCGAGTTGCCTGTGTTCGTGGCCACAGGGGTCAGCGGCAATGAGATCGTCAATTACCGCATCTCTGGCAACCGCTTCATCATCGACAAGGTTGTTCCCGGCGGCGAGTTGACGCTCGGGGTTGGCGGCCGGGCGGATACGATCCGCTTCCGGAGGGCCAAGTGATGGCGCCTCGGTCGTTGAAGCTCCGCTTGGCCGTTTCAGTCTTGATTGCTGGCCTGCTCGCCGGGTGCGTCGGGACCATACCTGCCCATGATGGCTCGACGAGCTCGATGTCGGTCGGGTCTGTTTCTCGCGAGATGGTTCGTCTGACGCCCGCCCAGGAATGTGCCGTCGGGTACGATCTAGCCCAGCAGATCTACCAGACCGTCTCTGTGAACGGGACGCCGATCCGGCTTGCGCGGTCAGCTGGCGGATGCAGCCGTCACGCGGCGGAGTATCTGCGGCGCGCAGGCTTTGCCGTCACGGAAAATGCGAGCGGCAAAGGTCAGTTCGGCATCTCGACATATGCGACGGACAGCGGCGCTGAGAGTGGCGAAGCGTCTGCGGGTGGGTTTATCGCGGTCGCACGGCTACCGGGTTTTGTCGTGACGCGTGCATACCGTCCGGGGGAGGGGGGCGTCTATGCGCTGTCTCCGGTTTCTGTCCGCATGTCGAGCGGGGAGCGATAAGGATGTTGGGCTTGGGGCGGTGGCAGAATGTGTTCAAGAGCCGCGCGCATCGGTGCGCGGCGCGCCTGAGCCTGCATTCACTGACTACCCCGGGGCAAGCCTACGTAGAGAGCGGGATCCGTCCTGTGGTTGACGTGCTGAACAGGTTTGGTCTGACCACGGTGGCGTCCTGCGAAGGACACCCTTGGCGGTCAATGCAGCCCTATGTGATGTTCAGAGCGCCCCTTGGGGTGGCCGCCAGGATAGAGCGTTTCCTTCGTGCAGAGGAAGTGAACGCAGCGAGCGATCTGCGTTCGAGCTGGTTCGTGGTGCCCGCTTTTGACACGCGCTATGAGCTGGCGTTCAGCCTGGTTGGCCGTGGCGGTGTTGCTGAGACCACATTCCTTGGACTGCTTCCGTCGCCACGCAAACGCCTCGATCGCGAGTTGTGGACACTGGCGGAGAAGCTCGATCGCGTTCTGGGTCAGGTTCTGCTGACGAATATGAAGATCGGCGGGCCGATCCAGGCAAAGCCGAGTGATCTTGGATTACGCGATGCGTCGTTCGACGGCGCAGCCGCCGCCGCTGCTTTGGTTCCGAGCGGTCTCAAAGGCGCGGTTGTCAGAGAACGCGCCGTGACGTCTGCCACGCATGTGCGGGTCCAGAACAGGAGGACAATCTGATGAATGGGTCAGCCGTCAGCCGGTGCGCAAAGGATTTGTTGAAGTTCTATCGTCGGGAGAACGAGGTCGGGGTCAGCAGGATCGAGATGTCGGCGTCCGAGTTCGCAGCACATCGTGTCGCATACCTGAAAGCTGCGAGTGTGCCGTTCAAAACGGAAACAATTTTTCTGGATCACCAAACCGTTCAGTGCGGTGAGGGCGTTCCCCAAGAGGCGTTGGACGTCCGGGCCGGGTCGTCAGAGAGTGGCGGCATAAATGCGAGGCCGAACACTACCGGCGAGGCGGCCTCGCCACTTGACGTGGCTGACGCCGAATGCCCCCGGCCTGCAGGTGAGCCGAAATGACGCTGGGCAGCAACGCCATGGATGATGAACAGAAGCCGTTCATCCCGGATGACGAGCTGTATCCGTCGCCGGAGGATGATCTTCTGATGGATCTGTGGGCGCCGTGGTTCGATACGTCGGCGGTGCTGACATTCGGTGTGAGCGGCGCTGAAACGTTCCGGACCACCAGTGGCGAAATCGTCCTGACCTATTTGCTCGCCGCTGACTGGAAACGGCTCCCTGGCCCTGACGACGACTGGCTGGGGTGTGCTCCGGTCGAAGTGCGGCTGAGCCCATGCGATGCGTCCGGGGAATTTATCACGGATTTCTCGATGCGCGATGCAGTGGCCGCTCGGGACTGTGGATTGGCCTGGTTTAAGCGGATCGAGACGAATGACGATGATGCCCCATGTCCGCACTGCGGGTCGGAGTGGTTTGCTGTGTTTGAAGACGCGGCTGGCCGCGACCATCGCATAGAGCGTCTTGCGGTCATGACGGCTATGCTGGCCTTGAGCGATCAAGGTGTGGTGCCCATGCTTTCCAATGCAACGCTTTATGCATTGGAGCAGCACTATGACCACCTTCGTGACACTGAGCATGTCCTCTTCGCCTGCGGTGGAGGTGAACATGGTTAACTTCGAAGCACTGACCGGGTTCAGGCAGCCGTGGGCGCAAACGGAACCGAAGACCGGTCACCGAAAGTTCTACGGCCGATGCCCGGAGTGCGGGAACGCGGTCCAGCTGATCAACCTCGAAGCCCAGACCCCGCAGGTCCGGCCGCATGGCCGTCATCGTCTGACCTTGGTTCCGGGCTTCGCCTACTGCCTTGAAGACATCAAGGACTGCTCCCTGTTCGATGGGCGGACGTCATCCTTGGAGAGCTTGGAGAGCATCTCGAAGGTGGCAAATCATGACCGGTGAGAACCGCCCAAGTGCTCAGATGATCGGCGCGCCGAAGCAGAGCATTGGTCGCCTTCGCATGCCGTGTCAGGCGGTTGCGATGGATGACGGTCCTCAGCTTGCTCGGAGGCGAGCGGAAACAAGTGAACTCAGTCTTTCCCATCCTTCTGCACAGAGCACCGTGCCGTCGGGCTGGTGGCTCCTACCGGCCGTTGTGGTGGGAGCAGCAATCTGGGGTCTCATCATCTGGTGGTTGCTATGACCATTGGCGCTCCGATCAAGTCATCGCTTTACCGGCCGACGCTTTGGGCGGGTGTCGAGCGTGTTCCCGGGATTATTCTGGTTATGACGACGCTCCTTTTGGTGGTTGCCACGGTGATGTTGAGCATCTGGTGGCTTGGGCTTGTGGCAGCGGTTTACGGGATCGGCGGATGGAAGTTCCTGCGCATGGTCGCAGAGGCTGATCCGTTCTTCCTTCGGGTTCTCTGGCAATGGCTCCGGCGCGGATCGGACCGGTATCTGGCGGTGTCCAATGGTCGGTGATCCGGTCCTCTCCGAACGTCTGAACTGGTACGGCCTCGTGGCGGAGGGTGTGGTTCTGTGCAAGGACGGCTCGCTTCTGGCGGGCTGGAACCTGAAGGGCATCGACACGGAGTCGCTGGGCCCGGATGAAGTGGGCGCGCGCACAGTTGCGCTGGCGCGGGGCATGACGGAGTTCAAGGCGGGCGATGCCTTCTGGGTGGATCTCGCGCGCAGGCCGTTGCGGGGCTACAGCACGACAGAGGCGGATTTCCCCGCGGGCGTGTTGCAGGCGCTCGAGGCGGAACGGCGGGCTTACTTTGAACGTGCGCAGAATGAGAACCACCGCAACACCATCACGCTGGTCTATCAGTGGCAACCCGGTCCCGGCGTAACCCTTGAACCGGCGCTGGAAGAATTCGACCGCCGCTGCCTGAGCGTAGAGGGTCGCTTCGGCGCGATCTTCCAACTCCAGCGGATGGGGCTGGTGCGCGAAGAAGATGGTCTGCACGCGCTGGAGACCGGACGGGATGAGCTACTCGGGCGCCTCTCCTCGGGCCTGACAGGACGCTTCCGCAAGGTGCAGATCCCGAAGGTTCCGGTTTATCTCGATGTGATCCTGCGCCCTGAGTGGGTGCATGAACGCCCGGGCGAGCTTCCCTTGGTCTGTGGACGGCGCGCGGCTTTCATCGCCATTGATGGCTATCCGGCGGAAAGCACCCCCGAGATGCTGGCCACGCTCGAAGACCTTCCGCTCGAGTATAGCTGGACCACGCGCTTCATGCCGTTGAGTGGAGACGCCATTCGCGGCGAGATCGACAAGCGGGCGCGTGCCTGGGGGCAGACCAAAACCTCCGTGACGGCACAGTTGAGCCGGTCCGGGGAAGGCATCGTCAACGAGTTCACGGAGACGATGGAACAGGAGGCCCGCTCCGCGCTTGCGGATGTCGAGGCTGGCGAGCTGCGCTACGGGTTTTTCAACACGACGATCTCGATCTTTGATGAACTCGGGGGTGACGGGCGCACAGTTCAGCGCGTGGCGAACTCCGTGGTGGAATCGCTCGGAGAGATGGGGTTTTCGGCCCGCCTCGAGACCTACAACGCCTTTGAGGCTTTCGTTTCGTCACTGCCTGGCCACCGCAAGGAGAATGTCCGGCGCGGGATCCTGTCGACGCGGAATTTCGTGGACCTGATCCCGGTGAGCACGATCTGGTCGGGCGAGGTGACCAACCCCTGCGACAAGTTCCCTCCGAAATCCCCCGCGCTCATTCGGGCGCGCAGCATCACGGGCGAGCCCTACTTCTTCAATCTGCATTCCGGAGACGTAGGGCACACGCTGATATTCGGGCCGACCGGCGCGGGGAAGTCCGTGCTTCTGGGCATGCTTGCCTCGAACTTCCTCAAGTACCCTGGCGCGCAGGTCTTTGCCTTTGACAAGGGCCGCTCGATGACGGCGCTTTGTCTTGCAGCCGATGGGGCGCATTACACTCTGGGCGAGGAGGGCCATGCCATCGCGCCGCTACGCGCGATCGACGATCTCGGGCTTGGCTGGGCGCAGGGCTGGATCGAGGGGCTGGTCACGCTGTCGCGCCAGACCGTGACGCCTGCCATGTCGCGGGAAATCACAAGCGCCCTGCAGGCCTGCCGAACCCTGGAGGGTGAAGCGCTGGCGGCGTTTCACGCGATGGTTCAGAATGAGGATGTGAAGGGCGCGGTTGCGCCTTACATCGAAGACGGGGCCTATGCGGGCCTGCTGAATGGGCTGAAGGACGAGATCGCGTTCTCGCCCTTTACCGTCTTCGAGACTGAGGCCCTGTTCGAGACGAGCGAGGCGGCGGGCCTTCTGACCATCGACTACCTCTTTCGTCGCATCGAAGCGCGGCTGCGGGGCGCACCCACCCTGATTCTGCTCGACGAGGCCTGGTCCTATCTCGGCCATGATGTCTTCCGCGCGCGGATCAAGAAGTGGCTGCGTGAGTTGCGCAAGGCGAATGCCTCTGTCGTGATCGCGACGCAGTTCATCGGTGATGCACTCGACAGCGAATTGGCCGGGGCGCTTCTGCAAAGTTGCCGTACGCGCATCTATTTGCCCGACCCTGACGCCCGCTCGGCCCGGGAGGCGGAACGCTACGCCCAGCTTGGCCTGACCGAGGCGCAGATCGCGCTCGTCTCCGCGATGAAGCCCAAGCGGGACTATTATGTGGTCAAGCCCGAGGGGCGGCGCGTGGTGGATTTCGCGATCCAGCCGCAGGCGCTGGCTTTGCTGGGGGCCACCAATACCGAGGACAGCACGCGCGCGGCCCGTCTGGCCCAGACCGAGGGACCCGGCTGGTGGCGCAGCTTCATCGAGTCCCGGCTGAAACGGCTGCAATGAAATCTCTCTCACAGGAAAGGACGACAGAATGAGGTTCGCCAGGGTTGGAATGATCGCCGCATTGATGGCGTCCACGGGTCTCGCAAGCCACGCGGCTCCGACGCCGCTCTCGGAGGCCACCGAGATGACGCAGTTGATGAACAATGCGGAGCTGATCGGGATCGGCAAGCTGGAGATGGAGCAGGTCGGCCTTCAGGTTGATCAGCTGAAGGCGCAGCTTGATCTCGTTCAGGGCCAGCTGAAGGCCTATGAGAACATGATCCAGAACACATTGAACCTGCCGGAGACGGTCTGGGGGGATGTGACGGGCACGTTGGGCGAACTGCATTCGGTCTATCAGCAGGCCAATACGCTTGCGATGAAGGGTGCCCAGATCGACGAGTTCCTGTCCAAGGGTCTGGTCGATGATCCCCTCTTTGCCTCCAGCGGCTACAGCCGGGATGCCTATGCCGAGCGCTATGATGACTGGGTCGAGCGGTCGCAATCGGCGCTGGAGGCCACGCTGCAATCCGGCCGGATGACGATGGAGGATGTGCAATCCGAGGCGCGGATGGTCGAGCGCATTCAGGATCAGGGGCGCACGGTCAATGGTCAGGTGGAAGCCATTCAGGTCGGCAACGAACTGGCTGCCTCGCTGGCACGGCAGATGACGCAGCTCCGCTCGATCACGGCCGCGCAGAACGAAGCAACGGCCGTCTATCAGGCGCGCACGCTGGCCGAGATGGACGCTGATGAGGCAGCGCGCCGCTCGCTCAGGGAAGCGGCGGAAGAAATCAAACCCGAGGGTGGCATCAATATCAACGGGCGCTTCACCAGCGGCGCCTATAAACAGAACTGAGGGGGCCTTCGTCATGCCACGCGTTGGTTCCGCCCTGCTACTCGCGGTCGTTTTTGCAGTCGTTATCATGATGAGTGCGGCCACGGCACAGGCTCAAGGGGTCGTTTCTGGTGTCGTAACAGGTGCAACCGATGGACTTGGCGCGGGCATCGACGGGATCATTGGGGCCTTCGAGGGTGCGGTCAACGCGGCGGCTGGCAATCTGCTTCCTATCGCCCGGGGTCTGTTGGGCGCGCTGCTTCTGATTGAACTGGTGATTACCATCGGGCGGATCGTGGTGAGCGGTTCGGATCTCGGCGAGTTGTTCTCGACGATCTTGAAACGGGTGCTGATCGCGGGTTTCTATCTCTGGCTTATGGATACCTTGCCGGGGTTCGGCGGTTTGAACGGCCTCGTTGGGATTACCGCAGAGGCGCTCGCAGGAAAAGGGGCGGGAGGAGAGGCGATCACGCCCTCCAACCTCCTGAGCGGAACGGTTGCCACCACTGCCTCGATGCTGGCGGCCGCAAGCTATGCCCAGATGATCCCGGTGGCGCTGATCTGCATCGTGCTCATCGTGCTGACAGCGTTGATCGTTGCCATGATCGTCGTCGTTTACGTCGAGGTGCACGTTGTGTTTGGGCTTGGCGTGATCGCGGTAGGGTTTGCGGGGTTTAATGGCACGGAGGGCGTCGCGCGTGGCTTTCTGATGTCTGCCATCGCCAAATGCCTGAAGCTCTATTCGATGCTCGTGCTCTCGTCAGTGTTCGGATCTGTGTTCAACTCGCTCGGCATGGGACTTCTGGCGGGGGACGCCTGGGGCGACATGCTTGTGAGCTCGCTGATGCTCGTCGGAGGGACAGTGATCATGTTCATGGTGGTCCTGACCGTTCCTTCAGCTTTGGAACAAGCCGTCGCAGGGGCAAATGCTGGCGGCTCTTCAGCTTCAGGTGGCGCTGGGAGCTTCATGAGGGGCCAAGCCATGAAGGGCGGCGGTAAAGCGGTCGGAATGGCCGCTGGGAAGCTTGGCGGCCTTGCAGCAAAGGGTGCCGGCGCGGCTGGAAGCGCAGCGTGGAACGCGTCTGGAGGGGCGAAAGCCGCTTCCGCCATGAAGGCCCGCGTCTCGGCGGCGCTTGGCCGAAATTCTTGAACCTGGAGTAAGAGATGAGCGGTGATGAATACCAGCGCGCCCGTGAAGAATGGGATGACCGGTTTGTCGGCCAGCGGCGCGCGTTGCGCTTCATGGCAGGGCTGACGATACTGTCTGTCGCGGGTGGCCTTGCCGGGGCTGGGTATGGGATGTGGGCCACGATCAATGCCCGCTATGTGCCCTATATCGTTGCTGTCGATGATCTCGGCAAAGCGGCGCTGGCCCCGAGCCCGAATGTTGTGTCGGATTGGCCAGCACCGGTGGTCAAGCGAGAGCTGGAGACATGGCTTGAGCGGCTGCGGACTGTCACGCCCGATATCGCGGTCCTTCGATCAAACCATGCGGCCGCCGCGGCCTACATGGATGTAGGCTCCCCTGCCTTCACGAAGCTTGAGACGGCGTTCAACCAGCCCGAGAACAACCCGCTCGAACGCGCAAAAACCATAACCGTCTCGGCCGATGTGCGCTCGATCAACGCGGTTGGTGGATCGTCCTGGCGGCTGGAATGGGTGGAGACAAGCTTCAGCCGAACCGATGGCAAACAGATCGCGCGTAAACGCTTCGTGGCCACGGTGCTGGTTGAGTTCCGGTCGATCAACGATCTCGAGAAGCTCGAGACCAACCCACTCGGCCTCTTCATCCGGGACATTGATATCCAGGAGGAACGCGCATGATCATGGAGCGGCGCAAATGGCAATACACCTTGCTCGCCGGGATGGCGGTCGCGGGCTTCATCGGCTTCGTCATCATGGGTGGCCTCGAAAGCTCGGACAGCGTGATGGGCGAGGGCGAAGACGAGACTGCGCATCTGAACAATGATGGTTCCGAATTTGGAGCCAGCGGTCTGGGTGGCAGTGGCATCATCGGGACGGATGAGACTGATGCGGCGCAACCAGAAGCCGGGGTCGTGCCAGAGACGACGACTGATGCGCCGGCTGGGGCGGTCGCTGCTGTGGAAGAGGATCCAAAGGTGGCCTTCGCGCGCGAACAGGAGCGCCGGAAGTTGGAAGCGCAACTGGCGGAGGAAGCGGCCGCGCGCGAGGCGAAGAACCTTGCCGAAAACGGCGTGATTGGTCAGGGCATCTACCAGCCCGACCCGACCGTGCTGGATGAGCTTGCTTCGGGTGGCGCTGCCACAGTGCCGTCTCTGGCCGATAGCGGGTTGGAGACCAGCCTTGACCCAAACCTCGCAGCACTGACGGGGGGCGTGCAGCCTCCCACGGGCACCGAAGCGAGCGGCGGCAACAGACCTGCCGCAACCGGTGCGAACGATCCTGTCGATCTCACAGCCCAGCAAGGCAGCGGCGTAGCCGCGGGGTCGGGCCCTGATGTTGGCTATCTCACCTACGGCGCTGTCGAGGCGCGCTCGCCCTATGAGATCAAGAAAGGCTCGGTCATTCCGGCCACGCTCATTAGCGAAGTGAACAGTGATCTTCCGGGATCGGTCACCGCGCAGGTACGCGATGATGTCTATGACACGACCACGGGTGGCTCGCTCCTGATCCCCAAAGGCGCGCGTCTGTTCGGCCGCTATGACAGTGAGGTCGAGTACGGCCAGCGTCGCGCCGTCGTCCTCTGGTCGCATCTGGTGTTTCCGGATGGGTCGACCTTGCTTCTCGAGGACATGATGGGCGCAGATGCTGCCGGTCGCAGTGGATTTGCCGACAAGCGGCGGGGCAATTTCCTGACCATGGTGGCGGGCAACTTGCTTTTCTCTGTGCTGGATGCCGGGGAGCGTGCAGCGCAGGCCCAAATTGCAGAGAGCATCACCGGCGATGCCGGTCAGTCCGACATTGACCAACTGGTGTCGCAAGTCTCGCGGGGAACGTCTGGCACAGGCGGCGGCAGTGCGGCTTCCGTGTTCAATGCGCAGACAG
>CALRMS020000049.1:0-33791 GCA_943369275.1 Rhodobacter maris
TACACCGTCGGTCTGGGCTACGAAAACCTGACCGTTGATCGCGGCGTGTCGGCTCCGGCCGCAGTCAGCGTCACCGATCTGGACCACGTCGTTCTGAAGCTGTCGGGCAACTTCTCCGGCTTCAACGTGCAGGGCCTCATCGGTCAGGCTGACGGCACGCTGAACTCTGCTGTCGTGAACAACGCCAAGCAGTACGCGATGTCGGTCACCTACACGATGGACGCTCTGAGCGGCACCGTGTTCTACACGGATGACTCGGCTCTGGGTGGCGCAACCGCTTACGGTATCGGCGCTTCCTACGACCTCGGCGGTGCAGCAGTGTCCGGCGGCGTCGTGCAGAACGTCGACACCAACGAGTCGGGCTTCGACCTCGGCATCACGATGTCGTTCTGATCTGATCAGAAACGATCTGAGGGAAGAGCGGGCCTTGTGCCCGCTCTTTCTTTTTTGCGGTCCGCAGCATAGCGTTCCGCCACAAGATGACCCACAGCCCGATGACCAGCCCCCCGCCCGATTTCCGCAAGCTTTATGAAACCGGCCTGTCGCTGTTGCAGGCAGGGCAGCGGGATGAGGCGCTGAGGCACTTTGCCGCCGCCATCCAGACCCGCCCCGATCTGGCCGAGGCGTGGTGGCAGGCAGCGCTGATCTTTATCGACGCCCACCAGTTTCCCAAGGCCCTGCACCACGCCGCGCGGGCGGTGGAGTTGCGCCCGGAAGAGCCGACCGTCTGGGCGACATGGGCGGATGCCGTCGCGCTTTCGGGCGATGGGGCGGCCGAGCGGGCCTTTCTCGACAAACTGCGCAAGGCCAGATTGGCACCCGCCATCCGCCTGCGCCTGCAAGACAGATTCGGCGCGCAGCGCAAGGGCGGCATCGGTGCGGTAGGCCGCGCCCCGCGCCCCCGGCTGGATGCCATCGCCCGGCTGATCGCCGCTGCACGCTTTGACCAGGCCGAGGCCGAGGCCACCCGCCTGCTGCGCGATGCCCCCGACAGCGCGGTGGCCTGCAACATGCTGGGCGTTGCCATCGCCGCGCAGGGCCGGGGCGAGGCCGCGCTGGCACAGTTCAGGAACGCGATCCGGATTGACCCGTTCTTTGCCGATCCCTTCTTCAACATGGGCCGCGAACTGGCCAGCCTGAACCGCAGGGCCGAGGCGGAAAGGATGCTGCGCGCCGCCATCGCCCGCGCCCCGGCCTTTGCCCCCGCGATGATGCTTTTTGCAGATCTGCTGATGCAGGATCTGCGCAGCCGTGACGCGCTGCCCTTTCTCCGCCGCATCGCCGCAATGCCCGCCGCCCCGGCGCAGGCGCGGCTGAAACTGGGTGGCGCGCTGAATGACGCAAAGGAATATGCCGAGGCCGTTGAAGTACTGCGCCGCGTCCTTCAGACCGATGGCGAAACGATCTACGGGCTGACGACACTGGCCGAGGCGCAGATGGCCCTTGGCCGGGCCGACGATGCCCTTGCCACGGTTGACCGGGCGCTGGCGCTGGCCCCTGATCACGTGGTGGCCACGGGGCGCAAGGCGATGATCCTGCAAACCCTTGGCCGTTTCGATGAGGCGCGGCCCCTGTTCCATAAGGTGATGGAGGCCGACCCGAAGAATGGCGCCTACTTTCGCAGCTATATGAACAGCACCAGATCCGCGCCCGGCGACCCGCTGGTCGACCGCATGATCGGCCTGATCGAACAGCCCGGTCTTGCCCCCCGGTCAGAGATGAATTTCGGCTTTGCCATCGCCAAGGGGCTTGAGGATCAGAAGGATCACGCCCGCTCCTTCACCTATCTGCGGCGCGCAAATGATATCGTCTGCCGCCTGACACCCTATGACCATGCCGCGCGGCTGGCCGAGGTGGCGCGGCTGCAAGACGCCTTTCGCGGGCATGATTGGGCGGGGCATCGCGTTGCAGATACGGCTGATGCCGCGCCGATCTTCATCACCGGGATGCCCCGGTCGGGAACGACGCTGATCGAACAGATCGTCGCCAGCCATTCCCGCGTGACGGGCGGGGATGAGCTGGATGTCCTGCCGCATCTGGCAACGGCCTGCCTGTTCAACGATCCCCTGTCCGCTGTGGCCCGGCCCATCGGCGCGATCCCGGACGCCGAGATTGCGGCCTTGGGGCATGCCTATCTGGCCCAAGTCGCCGCGCGCTTTCCGGGGGCGGACGTCGTCACCGACAAGTCGATCACCAGCTACATGTATCTGGGGCTGGTCAGGTTGGCCCTGCCCAATGCCCGCTTCATCATCCTGCGCCGCGATCCGCGTGACATGCTGCTGTCGATCTACAGGAACCGCTTTCCCGAAGGCGTGCATCTTTACGCCTATGACCTGCGCGCGCTGGCCCATCACTATGCCACTTTCGTTGAGATGATCGATTTCTGGCGGGCAGAAATGCCGGGTTCCTTCACCGAGGTGCAGTATGAAACCCTCGTCGCAAACCCCGAAGTTGAGTCGCGCCGCCTGATCGCCGCCTGCGGGTTGGATTGGCAGGATGCCTGCCTGACCCCCCACACCAACGAACGCGCCGTTCGCACGTTAAGCGTGTATCAGGTGCGTCAGCCGATATCAGGCGGGTCGGTGCGGGCTTGGCAGCGCTATGAAACGGAACTGGCCCCGATGATCGAGGTGCTGGCCGAGCGTGGGCTTTTGCCGGACTGAACGGCTTTAAGCTTCTGAAATAATGTGAGAATACTGAGGAAGGGTTGCCCTTTTCAGGGGTGGCCCACTTTGCCCCCCGGGCTGCACTGTGGCTGGAATGCATCGTTAACCTTTGTTAATCGTAATGCACTTATCCATAACACTTTATCATCAACGCCCGGCAGGAGTAGTTTCCGCCCATCGGTTCATTACCCAGTAAGGAGAATACCAATGAAAAAAGTACTGCTCGCGACGACCATGCTCGTCGCCGGTGCGTCCATCGCAGCCGCCGAAGTGACCCTGTCGGGTGACGCACGGATGGGTATCATGGGCGGCGGCATCGACAACGCAGCGACCGCGCAAGACGAAGGCGCGACCGTCTTCACCTCGCGCGCTCGTGTTGCTTTCACCCTGTCGGGTGAGTCGGATTCGGGTCTGTCCTTCGGCGCTTCGTTCCGCGCTGACAACGCTGGTGGCGCTGCTGCTGGCACCGCTGGTTCCGTGTTCATCTCGGGCGCTTTCGGCAAACTGTCGATGGGCGATGTTGATGGCGCTGCCCAGATGGCAACCGGCCACGTGGCTGGCGTTGGCCTGACTGGCCTTGGCGACCTGAACGAGTCGACCTTCATCGGCGCTGGTGGCCTGAATGCTGTGAACCAAGCGTTCGCTGCACCTGCGACGACCGCCAACCCGCTTGAAACGAACGACCCGACCCTGCTGTACGAATACTCGGCTGGCGCCTTCACGGGCTACTTCTCGCTGACCAATCCGGCTGACATCAACAATGGCTCTCCGGCGCCGCTGAACATGTCGTCGAACGCACAAGCGATCGCGTTCGGTGCAAAGTACACCTTCGGCGACTACACGATCGGCCTCGGCCATGAGCAGCTGAAAGGCTTTATCGTTGCCGCAGGTGGTGCCGCACCGACCGTGGCAGCTGCTGCTGTCGACAACACCAACCTGAAGAACACCGTGGTTTCGGTTTCCGGCACCGTGGCGGGCCTCACCATGAAGGCCGTGTACGGCAAGGCCAGCGGCACGCTCGCCGGCGTGAACGTTGTTGCACCGGGCTTCAACGGCAAGCAGTACGCTCTGTCGGCTTCCTACACGACCGGCGCGATCACCGGCACCGCCTTCTACGCGGATGACTCGGGCGTCCGCGGTCTGGGCGGCACCGCTGGCTATGGCATCGGTGGTTCCTACGATCTGGGCGGCGGCGCTTCGGTTGTTGGTGGTGTCGCCAAGACCAAGGTTGCTGGCCCCGATGCCACCACCTTCGACCTGGGTGTGTCGTTCAAGTTCTGATCCCTTACCGGATCGCAGGGAAAGGGCGGGCCATTGGCCCGCCCTTTTTCGTTCCTCGCTTCCCTTCACTGCTGCGCTATGATTCTGATGCGGCAAAGACGGAGGGGCCTATGTCACTGGCAGAGATCACGGCGCGGGTGCGGGCGGCGGAACGCGCGGCGGGGCGGGCCGAGGGTTCGGTCACGCTGATCGCCGTATCCAAGGTGCAGCCGCTGGACCGGGTGGTGGCGGTGCTGGAGGCGGGGCATCGCATATTCGGCGAAAACTACGTGCAGGAAGCGGCGGGCAAATGGCCCGACCTGCGCGCCC
This sequence comes from Rhodobacter maris, assembly GCA_943369275.1. Classification (GTDB taxonomy): domain Bacteria; phylum Pseudomonadota; class Alphaproteobacteria; order Rhodobacterales; family Rhodobacteraceae; genus Paragemmobacter; species Paragemmobacter maris_A. The sequence goes on from CALRMS020000049.1 coordinate 4,257, forward strand.
GCTTTGGCGCGGTTGGCGTGCATATGATCGGCCCCTTGCAAACCAACAAGGCCAAGCTGGCGGTGGATCTGTTTGATGCGATCCACACCGTCGACCGCCCGTCGCTTGCCGAAAAGCTGGCCCGTCTGGCGCAGGAGCGGGGGCGCTGCCCTTCGCTGTTCGTGCAGGTGAATACCGGGGAAGAACCGCAGAAGGCCGGGGTGATGCCGGGGGATGTGGACGCCTTCCTTGCCACCTGCGCCACGATGGACCTGCCCATTCAGGGCATGATGTGCATCCCGCCCGAAGGTGAGGACAGCACGCCGCATTTCCACGCGCTTGCCGACATGGCCGCACGCAACGGGCTGACAGGCCTGTCCATGGGGATGAGCGGCGACTTTGAGGCGGCGATTGCAGCGGGTGCCACCCATATCCGCGTGGGATCGGCCATCTTTGGCGCGCGGACCTACGCCACCTGAGGCGCGCCTGCCGTCAGGCAGCACCCTTTGCAAAGCGTTCCGATTCGGCAATGAGCGCGGCCAGCACCGGGGTCAGCGGATCACGCCGCGCGGCGATCAGGCCGACAAGGTGCTCCACCTCGGGCGCGACAATGGGAATGGCGCGCAACTGGCCATCGGCCACGAACATCTGCGCTAACTGGCGCGGCACGATAGAGCACCACCGCCCCGTCATCACATGGCTGATCAGGGCGATGGAGGAATTGGATTCGATCTGCGGCACGATATTGGCCCCGGCTTCGGCCAGATGCTGGTTCACGATGCGGCGGTTCTGCATATCGCCCGTCAGCAGGCAAAGCGGTTGTTCCGCAACCTCGGCCCATGTCACCTGATCGCGGTCGGCCAGCGCCGATCCGGGGGCGCAAAGCAGGCGGTAGAATTCGGCATAAAGCGGCACCTGCGCCACGCGGCCCAGCGGTTCGTTGTCCAGATAGGTGATGCCCGCATCCAGATCGAGGGATTCGATGCCTGTCAGGATCTCGGCGCTGGTGCGCGACAGGATCGAGACGCGCACATTGGGATGGCGGGCGGTGAAGGGCCCGGTCAGGCCCGCCACCATGGGCAGGGCTGTGGGGATCACCCCCAGCCGCAGATTGCCCGACAGGCCCGCGCGCACGGTGCGCATCTCATCCTTCAACGCGCGCATGTCGCCCACGATGCGGCGACCCCAATCCAGCACGCGCTGCCCTTCGGGTGTCAGCCCCTGAAAGCGCGACCCGCGAAAGACAAGCTGCACGCCCAGCTGATCCTCCAGCTGTCGGATGGCGGAGGAGAGGGTGGGTTGCGTCACGCCGCAGGCTTCGGCCGCGCGGCCGAAGTGGCGTTCCTGGGCAAGGGCGATGAACATTTCCAGCTTGTCGATCATGTGACGCAGCCTGACGGTATTCCGCACTTGTCTGCAAGGGCCACGCCACCTAGCTGTGGGGTATGAAACGCTTCATCCCCTTTCTGCCGAAACCCGCCCTTGTTCCCGTGATCCGCCTGCAGGGCGCGATTGGCATGGGAACGCGCGGATTGAACGATGCCAGCATCGCGCCACTGATCGAACGCGCCTTTGCCAAGGGCAAGCCCGCAGCGGTGGCGCTGGTGATCAATTCGCCGGGCGGATCGGCGGTGCAATCATCGCTGATCGCGGCGCGCATCCGGCGGCTGGCCGACGAAAAGAAGGTGCCTGTTCACGCCTTTGTCGAGGATGTGGCGGCATCGGGCGGCTATTGGCTGGCCTGCGCGGCGGATGACATCTGGGTGGATGGGTCATCCATCGTGGGGTCCATCGGGGTCATCTTTGCGTCCTTCGGATTTCCCGAGTTGATGGCGCGGCAGGGGATCGAACGGCGGGTCGTCACGGCGGGGCGATCGAAAAGCTTTGCCGATCCGTTCCTGCCGCAGAAGGCCGAGGATGTGGAGCGGTTGCAGCGGTTGCAGGAACCGATTCACGCCGCCTTTATCGACCATGTAAAGGCCCGGCGCGGCGTGCGGCTGGATATGACGGCAGACCTGTTCAACGCCGATGTCTGGGTCGGGCAGCAGGCGATTGGCGTGGGTCTTGTCGATGGTCTGGCACATCTGCGGCCCAAGATGATGGAGATGTATGGCGAAAAGGTGCGGCTGGTGCCCCTTGGCCAGCGGCGCAGCCTGCTCCAGAGGCTGGGCATGGCCGCGACGGATGGTCTGATGCAGGGCATCGAGGAACGCGCGCTTTGGGCGCGGTTCGGGCTTTAGATGCTGGTCAAGATATTCATCCTGTTTCTGGGCGGCATGGCCCTGATCGGGTTGATCGGCAAATGGCTGTTTCCCGGCGCGATCCGCCGCGCCGTCACAAAACGCGTGTCATTGGCAAAACCCTCTCGCTGCGCGGAATGTGGGCGCTATCTCATCGGCACTGGCGGATGCGACTGCGGCAAGAAGGGCTGACATGCGGGCTTTGGTGACAGGGGCGGGGCGCCGGTTGGGGCGCGAGATGGCGCTGTATCTGGCGCGGCGCGGGCATGATGTGGCCGTGCATTACGCAGGCAGCCGGGATGAGGCCGAGGCGGTGGTGGCCGAGATCCGGGCGCTGGGCCGCAAGGCCGAGGCGGTGCAGGCCGATCTGCTGGTCGAGGCGCAGACGGTGGCACTTGTGGGCCAAGCCACAGAGGCGCTGGGCGGGCCGCTGACAGTTCTGGTGAACAACGCGTCGATCTTTGAACATGACAGCTTCGAATCCGCGACTCGCAACAGTTGGGACCGGCATATCGAATCCAACCTGCGCGCGCCTTTCGTTCTGATCCAGCACTTTGCTGCTCAGGCGATGGACCCAGTGAGAGATGCGGCGGGTGAGCCGTTGGCACAGGCGCTGGTGGTGAACATGGTGGATCAGCGTGTGTGGAAGCTGACACCGGAATATGCCAGCTACACCGTCGCCAAGGCCGCGCTCTGGGCGCTGACGCAGACCGCCGCGCAAGGGCTTGCCCCGCGTGTCAGGGTGAATGCCATTGGCCCCGGCCCAACACTGCAGGGCGGCCGGCAAAGCGCCGAGGCCTTTGCCACCCAGCGCGCAGCGACGGTTCTGGGGCGGGGCGCGAACCCGGCGGATATCACCGCAGCGCTTGGATTTTTCCTCGAATCCCCGGCTGTGACAGGGCAGATGATCGCCGTTGATGGGGGGCAACATCTGGCCTGGCAAACGCCGGATGTGATGGGTGTCGAGTAGGCTGGACAGCCAGTTGTCAGAGACAGTTGGCAAAGTTGTCCACTTTTGGAGGTTCGGTCACCAAGGCGTTACAAAATCCTTAAGATTATCAGTGATTTGCCTTGTGCATGAAAATCTTTTCTTTGTTTTCAATGCGTTAAAAAACTGCCTATTTTTTAATCAACATGGAGAACCGGGCCAAAAACAAGGGAAATACTGCGTTGAGAAAAACTTGCCCGCAGACTTATCCACAAAAAGAGTGGACAGCTTTCCCCTTGCTCTTGGCCTTTTGCCGTTGCAGCGAGGGACCAGAATCGATGCATATCGGATAAACTGTAAACCTCATGGCGGGCAGCGTGCAGGACGACGTGGAAAACGGGTCAGAAACGGGTGACAGGGTGCCTTTGGGCCATGATGTGATTCATGGCTATCTGCGCACGCTGGATTACTCGCCCGGTGTGTACCGGATGCTGAATGCCAAGGCCGAAGTGCTTTATGTTGGCAAGGCGCGGAACCTGAAGGCGCGGGTGACGAACTACTCTCGCCCCTCGGCCCAACATTCGGGCCGCATCGCGCGGATGATTTCGGAAACCGCGTCGATGATGTTTCTGACCACACGGACAGAGACCGAGGCGCTGCTTCTTGAGCAGAACCTGATCAAGCAGTTGAAGCCGCGCTACAACGTGCTGCTGCGCGACGACAAAAGCTTTCCCAACATCCTGATCAGCAAGGAGCACGGCTTTCCCGCGCTGAAGAAGCATCGCGGGAAAAAGACCGAAAAAGGCAGCTATTTCGGCCCCTTTGCCAGCGCGGGCGCGGTGAACCGCACGCTGAACCAGTTGCAGAAGGTTTTCCTGCTGCGGAACTGTACGGACGCCATGTTTGAAAGCCGCACGCGGCCCTGCCTGATGCACCAGATCCGGCGCTGCAGCGCGCCTTGCGTGGCAAAGGTGACGCCAGAGCAATACGCGGCGCAGGTGTCAGACGCCGAGCGGTTCCTTGAGGGCAAAACGACCGAGGTGCAGGCCCAGCTTGCCACCCAGATGACCCTGGCATCCGAGGCGATGGAGTTTGAACGCGCCGCTGCCCTGCGCGACCGTATCCGCGCGCTGACCCAGGTGCAGCAGGCGCAGGGCATCAACCCGCGCAGCGTGGCCGAGGCAGATGTGATCGCGCTGCATCTGGAGGGTGGGCAGGCCTGTGTGCAGGTCTTTTTCATCCGCGCGAACCAAAGCTGGGGCAACCGCGATTTCTATCCCCGCACGGGCTCGGGGGCCGAGGAGGCGGAGATTCTGGAGGCCTTTGTCACCCAGTTCTACGACGACAAGGATCCGCCCCGGCTGATCCTGCTGTCGCATCCGGTGGAGAATGAGGATCTGGTCGCCGCTGCGCTGGCCGAACGGGCGGGGCGCAAGGTGGAACTGGCCGTGCCGCAGCGGGGCGAAAAGGCCGAGCTGGTAGAGAACGCCGCGCGCAACGCGCGGGAATCGCTTGCGCGGCGCATGGCAGAGGGGGCGGCGCAGTCCCGTCTGTTGGCGGGGCTGGCCGAGGCGTTTGATCTGGACGCGCCACCGCGTCGGATCGAGATTTATGACAACGCGCATATCCAGGGATCGGATGCCGTGGGCGGCATGGTCGTGGCCGGGGCGGACGGGTTCAACAAGGCCCAATATCGCAAGTTCAACATCAAGGGCGCGGCCGGGGCGGCGGGCGATGACTTTGGCATGATGAAAGAGGTGCTGACCCGGCGGTTCGAGCGGTTGCTGAAGGATGACCCGGACCGCAAGTCAGACGCCTGGCCTGACCTGCTGCTGATCGACGGTGGCGCGGGGCAGGTATCAGCGGTGGGCGAGATCATGGCCGAACTGGGCGTGGATGACATCCCCTTTATCGGCGTGGCCAAGGGGATCGACCGCGATGCCGGGAAAGAGGAATTCCACCGCCCCGGCGAGCGGCCCTTTGCCCTGCAGCGCAACGATCCAGTGCTTTATTTTGTTCAGCGCCTGCGCGATGAGGCGCATCGCTGGGCCAATGGCGCGCACCGCGCCAAGCGCAGCAAGGCGATCAGCGCCACACCGCTGGACGATGTTCCCGGCGTGGGGGCCGCGCGCAAGCGCGCGCTGCTCGCGCATTTCGGCAGTGCCAAGGCCGTGTCACGGGCAGGGCTGTCGGATCTGATGGCGGTTGAGGGGATCAGCGCGGCGATGGCGCAGGCGATCCACGACTATTTCCACGATCGGTAGGGTGCCTTGGGTTAAACCCAAGCTTGCGTTCTACTCTGCTTCGTCGTCATCACGGGCGGCGATGTCACGCTGCACCTTTTCGTCCGAGAACAGGCGGCGCGTTTCATCCAGACGGTCAAATGTCTCATCCGGGCGAAAACGCAGGTCGGGCGCGTATTTCAGCGTCATCTCCGCCCCCAGACGGCGGCGCAGGGCGTATTTGTTCCGTGCCAGCGCTGCGATTGCCTCATCCACTGAAACCGTCCCCATCAGGGGCATGACATAAACGGTGGCCACCTTCAGATCGGTGGACAGCGACACCTCACCGATGGTGATGGACATGCGGTTCAGGTCGGGATCATGGATTTCGGCCCGGTTCAGCATATCCGACAGCGTGCGGCGGATCAGTTCCCCCACGCGGAGTTGCCGTTGTTTGGGGCCCGTGCCCGAAGATGTGCGCTTGTTCGACATGGGCCCCCACATAGGGCCTTTGCGCCTTGCCCGCAACGGCAGGCTTTCGCACGCGGGGCGAAGCGGCTAAAGCGGCACAAAGCCGTGGAGGGACAGATGGCCGCTATGCCGGGGATCGTGGTGACAGGCGCGTCGGGGCGCATGGGGCAGATGCTGATCCGCATGATCACGGCATCCGACAAGGCGCGTCTGGTGGGCTGTGTGGAACGGACCGGGCACCCGTGGGTAGGGCGCGATGTAGGCGAAGCCATGGGTGGCGCGGCGCTGGGGGTGGCGGTGACGGATGACCCGCTGGAGGCCTTTGCCCGCGCGCAGGCGGTGATCGACTTCACCTCGCCTGCCGCAACGGTGGAATTTGCCGCGTTGGCCGCGCAGGCCCGGGCCGTGCATGTGATCGGCACCACTGGGCTGGAGGCCGTGCATCTGGCGAAGATCGTCGCCGCTGCACATCACGCGGTGATCGTCCGGGCGGGGAACATGAGCCTTGGCGTGAACCTTCTGGTGCGCCTGACGCAAAAGATCGCCGCCGCCTTGGACGAAGACTGGGATGTCGAAATCGTCGAGGCGCATCACCGCATGAAGGTGGATGCCCCTTCGGGCACAGCGCTGATGCTGGGGCAGGCGGCCGCCGAAGGACGCGGGGTTGCGCTGGAGACGGCGATGGAGTCCGGCCGCCACGGGATAACCGGCGCGCGCAGGCGGGGCAGCATCGGCTTTGCCGCCGTCCGGGGCGGCGATATCGTGGGCGAACATGACGTGATTTTCGCCGCTGATGGCGAGCGGGTCATCCTGCGTCATGTGGCGACCGACCGCGCGATCTTTGCCCGGGGCGCGTTGCGCGCCGCGCTCTGGGGGCAGGGGCAGAAGCCCGGTCAGTATGACATGATGGATGTACTGGGCCTTTAACGCAGCACCAGTCATCACTTCGTCGTGAAGTTGACAGGCTACACGGATGCGATAAGCATCTGTTGTCCCAAGTCAGCCGTATGACCAGCACCCAAGGATCGGAGCTATCGTCATGTTGCCTCGTCTGTTCGCAGCAGCCCTTCTGTCTGTTGCCGCTCTGCCCGCCTCTGCCGAAAGCTTTTCGCGCATCAGCGACCGGTCCGATTTCATCGAAGCCGTGCAGGACAAGGAATTGCGGCTGGGCATGTTCGGAATTTCTTTGCAGGTCGAAGAAGATGGCGAAATCCGTGGTCGCGCGCTGGGCTGGGATGTGACCGGCACCTGGGAATGGCAGGATGGATATTTCTGCCGCGAGATGGACTGGTCCGGCTACCCCATCCCCAAGAACTGCCAATTGGTCGAGGCGAAGGGAGGCGAGGAAATCCGCTTCACCGTCGACAAGGGCGCAGGCGACTCTGCGTCGTTCAAACTGCGCTGAAGCCGCGCCGCAACTGGCTGCGTTCAGAAGTCGATCGCCAGCCCCTTCTTTTCCCAATCGCCATAACGCACCGGTTCAGGCCCGTCGCGCCCGCCCAGTTCCGGGGGAAGCGCCTGATCCTTCGCCTGCTTGCGGCGTTCCACGGCCTCGGCCAAGGCGCGCAGGGCGGCCGGGGGCAGTTCGCGCGGGGCAGTGTCATCCGTCATGGGAAGGGTTCCTTGTGTCGATGTGTTGATATACGCCCGTTCGACAAAGGAACAAGGGTGGCGACATGGCGACAGAGGGTTTGGCAGCACGGACGGCGGCGGTGGGCCTGCTGGGCGCGGTGCTGGGCGAAGGTCGGCTCATGGCGCAGGTGGTGACTGATCCGCAGGGGCCGCTGGCATCCCTGCCCCCGCAGGAACGGGCGCGTGCGCAGCGGCTTGCGCTGGCGGTGTTGCGGCATGTGGAACCTGCCGACCGCGTGCTTGATCCACATCTGCGCAAGGCCCCGCCCCGCCTTGTGCGTGATGCGCTGCGGCTAGCGGTGGTGGAAATCGCCATGGGTGGTGCGGCGCATGGCGCGGTGAACGCAGCCGTGGAAATGGTGCGTCGCGGCAAGCGGACCGCGCCTTTTGCCGGGCTGGTCAATGCCGTGTTGCGCAAGATGTCCGAATCGCCCTTTGCCGGGCTTCCTCCGCAGAAACTGCCCCGCTGGCTGCGCCAGCCGCTGGTACATGCCTATGGGCGTGAGGCCGTGACAGCGATGGAGGCCGTGCAGGCCCTGCCGCCACCGCTGGACCTGACGCTGCGGGATGGCGCCGAGGTGCCGGAGGGCACGCCTTTGCCGACCGGCAGCCTGCGACTGGAGGAGAAGGGGCAAGTATCGGCCCTTGCCGGCTATGACACGGGCGGATGGTGGGTGCAGGATGCCGCCGCCGCGCTGGCCGTGCGCCTGCTGGCACCGCAATCGGGCGAACGGGTGCTGGACCTGTGTGCCGCGCCGGGGGGAAAGACGCTGCAACTGGCTGCGGCCGGGGCGGATGTCACCGCGCTGGATATGTCGGGGCCACGGCTGGCCCGGCTGCACGAAAACCTGTCGCGCTGCGGGTTGAAGGCGAAGGTGGTGGTGGCCGATGCTTTGGTCTGGGAACCGGAAGAAAGGTTCGATGCCGTTCTGCTGGATGCGCCCTGCTCTGCCACGGGGACGATCCGCCGCCATCCCGATCTGCCTTTCGTCAAGGATGGGTCGGACCTGCCTGATCTGATTGCCTTGCAGGCGCAGATGCTGGACCGGGCCTTGGGCATGGTGAAACCGGGTGGCCGGTTGGTGTTCTGCACCTGCTCCCTGCTGCCGGAAGAGGGAGAGGCGCAGCTTGCCGCCGCCCTGGCCCGTCACCCGGGCCTGCGGGTGGAACGGATCACTCTGCCCGGGGTCGATGATGGCTGGTGGACGGCGGATGGCGCCCTGCGCCTGCGGCCCGATTACTGGGCCGAGGCGGGGGGCATGGACGGTTTCTTCATGGTGCGGCTGCGCCTGCCCTGAGACAGGACGCGCTTATTTCGGCGCGAACAGCCGATAGTAGGCCCAGTCCGGCAGGAATTGCGACAAGCGGAACAGCCACGCGAAGGGCACCGGGAAGCTGTTTGAAAAATGGTCGGTGGTCATGTGTTCATACATGATCTGCGCCGCCTGCCCCGGTTCCATGATCTGCGGCATCTTGAAATCGTTCTTGTCGGTCAGTCGCGTCTTGATGAAGCCGGGATTGCACAGCTGCACGTCGATCCCGGTGCCGCGCAGATCGCAATACATCGATTCCGCAAGCGACATCGTGCCCGCCTTTGATGCGCAATAGCCGATCGCCCCCGGAAGGCCACGGAAGCCGGACAGCGACCCGGTGATGACGATATGGCCGCTTCCGCGCGCCACCATCTGCGGCATCACCGCACCCATGACGCGGGCGCAGCCGGTCAGGTTGACGTTGCACATGGTTTCCACAGCGTCGGCATCCCATTCCTGCGCCTTGGTGGGCCAATAGACCCCGGCAAGGAACACCACGCCGTCCACCTGCCCGATCTGTTCCGCGGCCTTGCGGACGGAGTCGGTCGACGCGACGTCAACTGGAACCGGGATCGCCCGCCCCGGCAGAAGGGCAATCGCCTCGGCCAGACGGTCGCCGGATCGGGCGGACAGCACCAGTTCAGCCCCGGCATTCGACAGGCGCTGTGCGAGCGCCAGACCAAGGCCCTCTGATGCGCCGACCAGCCAATAGCGTTTGCCGCGAAACTCTCTCATTGCAGATCCTTCATGCCGGAACCCGGCGCATGGTGGCGACCAGTTCCGCCACGGTGATGCCGAATTTGGTGAACTGGCTGCGGTTCATGATGGTTCCGTTTTCCATCAGATACATCCAGTCGGTCACGTTCAGCACGTGACCCCCCGCTTCTTCATCCAGCTTGATGCGATAGCGCAGTTCCACACCCGCCCCTTCGGCGCGGCCTGTACCGGGGCCGACAACATCATCCGCCTCGGCCCGGATCGACCCGTCATTCGACAGAAACAGCCGCCATTCCCGATCCTGCACGCGGCCTGAATCATATTGGAAGCGTTCCTTCAGAACGCCGGCATTGCCGTCCCATACGCCCTCCATCTGTGCCACAAACCGCGATGCGACCCGGCCCGTCGGGCCATAGATCACGCCTTCACAAAGTATGGGGCCTGAAAGATGCGTGCGCAGGTCAAAGCGCGGGCCACTTTGCGCCAGATCGGCGGGTTTCTGGGTGCGAAAGCCGATGAAACGGGATTTCACCACGATCAGCAGGATCGTCAGCCCAACGCCAAGAAGCAGCCACAGCAGGGGTGTCATGTCAGACCTCCGGAACCTTGGTGACGGCCAAAAGCGCGATGGCCAGAACTTTCAGCGCGCAAGGAACCAGCGCGTAAAAGGCAGATAGGGCAAACAGCGCCGAAGGCGTGTTTTCCACCCCCGGTGTGAACCCTGCGGCCTGCAGGGCAGGCAGCAGCGTGGCTGCGGCAAGAGCGAGCGACAGTTTGGAGACAAAGGACCACAGGCCAAAGGCCGCGCCTTCGCCGCCCTGTCCCAACTGGCCGAGACGGCGGGCAAACAGCGCGGGCAGCAGCACCATATCCGCGCCCAGCGCCGCACCGGATGCAGCGCAGATCAGGGCAAAGGCCAGCGTATCCCCGGCCCCCAGAGTGGCGGCCCACAGGAAACTGGCGATCGCCAGCACCATACCGCAAAGCAGCGCGGGCTTGGCGCCAAAGCGCTGTGCCGCGCGCGACCAGAGCGGTGTGGAAACTGCGGCCGACAGAAAAAACAACAGCAGAAGCGGCCCTTCCATTCCGGCAGCAAGAAGGCGGCTTTCCACAAAGAACAAAAACAGCGTCGATGTCACCGCAACCGGGGCCGCATTCAGCAGCGCGATCAGCAGCAGGCGGCGCGTCAGGCCATCGGCCAGCGCCGGGCGAAAGATTGCCAGCGGGTTGGCGATGGGCGCGGCGGTGCCTGACCATTGATTGCGCATCGCCAAGGTTGCCGCGATGGCCAGCAGCATGAACAGCACCGCAAAAGCGGCAAAGGGCTGATCCGTCAGCACGGCCAGCGCCACGGGGGCCACAGCGGCCACGCAAACCCCCGCCAGCGACCCACCTTCGCGCCAGCCCGCCAGACGGATATGGCCATTCTCGCCCAGCGTTGCTGCCTTGGCCACGCCTTCCGCATAGAAAGCAATGGTCAGAAAGGAAAAGGCGGAAAACAGCAGCGTCAGCGTCAGCGCGAACCACAACAGCGGCGCAACGGGCGGTGTAACGGCAAACAGCCCCAGCATCGCGATTGCCATCAGGCCGGCAGCAATCGCCACCAGAAGCCCACGCTGCGCACGCCCGGCCTCGGCCAGCCAGCCCAGCAGGGGGTCTTGCACCACGTCGATCAGACGCAGCAGCGCCAGCACGCCGCCAAGCGCGGCAAGGCTGGTGCCATAGCTGTCGACATAGAATTTCGGGGCATGGATATAGATGGGCAGGCCCGCCATCGCGATCAGCGCGGCAAACAGGCTCCACCCGGCCAACCCTGCCCGTGGCGCGACATCAGGCAGGGTGACGGTCATCGCGTCACTTCCTCGGGTGGCGGGGTTGGACGGCTGCGGAACTTCACGCCCTTGAGCGCCAGTTTCAGCGCTTGCCAGTGGATAAGGGCCAGCACGCGGCGGCTGCCCAAGGGGCGGCGGATCGCGGCGCGCAGAATTTCCCAATTGGTCAATGGGACGCGGGGGCCGATCAGGTTGGTGAACAAGCCACCATCCTTGGACGAATAGTCGATCCACACACCAATCCGGTCGGCGCGGACATCAAAGCGAAAGGCGTAGCCGCCTTCGATGGGCTGAAAGGGCGAGACGTGGAAAATCTTCTTTGCGGTGATCGTGTCGGTCTTGCTGATCGGGCCAAGGTCATCGCGGTGGCACAGATAGGAATGGCGGTCGCCATAGGTATTTGACACCTCGGAAATCACCGTCCGCAAGTGCCCCATGTGATCATGGCACAGCCAGAAGCTGACCGGGTTGAACACATGCCCCATGACGCGCGGCTGGCCCAGCAGAAGGATGCGGTCCGCGCCCGGCAGGCCATGCGCGGCCAACACGTCGCGCACCCATGCTGTGCCTCGGCCCTGCTTCGGCGCTCCGCCGAAATCGACGTCATGAATGGCGGTCAGGTTGGCCTTGTTGCGCGAAAAAAGCGACGGGCCCTTGGCGCGGTCAGGGTCCAGCAGAAGATAATCCACGGTATAGCGAAAGCTGTTCGCCACCACGCCCTTGCGGCCGTGAAAGGTTTCGCCGCGGATCAGTTCGACCTGCGTCATGCCGCCAACGCCTTTTGCCGTGCATCGGCGCGCATGGCCTCCACCACGTCCACCGCCGAAGCGAAGCCGTCTTCATGGAACCCGTTGCGCATCCACGCCCCGGCGAACCAGGTGTTTTGTGCGCCGTTGGTGGCGCGGATCTTCCCCTGCGCTTCCAGCGCGGCAAGGTCATAGACAGGGTGGTCAAAGGTCACCATGTCGTCGATCAGCGACTCGTCAATGCCACCATTGGAATTGAGCGTGACGAAGATCGGGTCATCCTGCGGGATGGGTTGCAGCGAATTCATCCAGTAGGTCAGGTCGATCTTTGCCTTGGGCCCGGCTTCCGGCTCTACATAGACCCATGAGGACCAGCATTTCCGATTGCGCGGCATCACCGATGTGTCCCGATGCAGGATCGCGTGATTGGGCTGATAGCGCACCGCGCCCAGCGTCGCCCGCTCGGCCGGGGTGGCATCCGCCAGCAGCGACAGGCTGACATCGGAATGAGTGGCCATCACCACGTCATCGAACATTTCCCACTCGCCACCGTGGGCGCGGATCAACACGCCACCCGCCTCACGCTTGACCCCTGCCACAGCAGCACCCAGCCGAATGTCCACGCCACGGCTGGTGAGCGAGGCCTGCAGGCGACGGACATATTCCACCGATCCGCCCTTCACCGTGTACCACTGATGCTGGCCGTCGAAATCCAGCAAACGGTGATTGTCAAAGAACTGCACCAGCGCATCCGCCGGGAAATCCAGAATACCCATAGTGGGGGTGGACCAGATCGCCCCGGAGAAGGGGGTGATGTAATAATCGCGGAACCATTCGCCCGTGCCCAGTGTCGCCAGCAGATCGCGGATCGTCATGCCCGGACGCACCGCGCTGGCCGCGTTCTTGTTGAACCGCATGATATCGGTCAGCATCCCCAGAAAGCGGGGCGAGAACAGGTTCTTGCGCTGGGCAAAGATCACATCCAGCGAGGCCAGCCCGTATTCCAGCCGCCCCCCGGCGATAGAGGCGCCAAAGCTCATGCTGCTTTCGACATAGGGAACCGCAAGCTTGTCGAACATGCCCAGCAGGTTTGGATAGTTCACCTTGTTGAACACGATGAACCCTGTATCGACCGGCTGATCGCCGTTCTTGCCCGCCACCACGGTGCGGGCGTGGCCGCCAAGGCGGCCTTCCGCCTCGAACAGAACAACGGAATTATCGTCGGCCAGAAGATGCGCGGCGGCCATGCCAGAGATGCCCCCCCCGATGACAGCGATACGGCGGGGAACGGAACCAAGGGTTTCGAAAGGCATGAAAGGCGGCACTCCTGATGGTCGTTTACGGTTCTACGCAGCTATGAAAGGTTTGGATCAACCTGTAAACTTTTCTGGACATTTGGAACTTGACATTCGATTTAGGCGGAACATTTCGCCCGGTGTGATCCATCCGACAGCATGTCACGTAAAAGTTGCATGATGTACGATGTACGTTGGGCCGCAAAAATCGGATGCACCTTTTCTCGCGGGGCCATAGGCTGTGCGGGAACATGGGGTTAGACGCCGGAAGGAAGGCTCTGCCGTGCAGGCGGATGAGGTTGAGACGGATTGGGCGGCACTGGTTATCCGGGTGCGCGATCATCAGGACAAGGCGGCGTTTGCCGCCCTGTTTCGGCACTTTGCCCCACGGGTGAAGGCCTTCCTGATGAAATCGGGCGCGGATGCCACGCTGGCCGAGGAATGCGCGCAGGATGTCATGGCAACGCTGTGGCAAAAGGCGGGGCTTTTCGATCCGTCGCGGGCTTCGGTGGCGACCTGGGTCTTCACCATTGCCCGGAACAGACGGATCGACGCCCTGCGCAAATCGCGGCGGCCCGAACCGGAAGACCTGCCCTGGGGGCCGGAGCCTGAACCCGATCAGGCCGAGGTGCTGGAGGCGCAGCAGGATACCGACCGACTGGGTGCCGCGCTTGCCCAGTTGCCCGAAAAGCAGCGCGCGTTGATCGAACGGGCCTACTATGGCGATCTTTCGCATAGCGAGATTGCCGCAGAAACAGGCCTACCGCTTGGAACGATCAAATCGCGCATTAGATTGGCTCTGGAGCGGTTGCGCCAGCAGATGAGTTGAGGCGAGACGGACGATGACGATCAGGCACCACCTTTCGGACCAGCTGTTGATGTCCTATGCGGCAGGCGAACTGCCCGAGGCGTTCAATCTGGTCGTGGCAACGCATGTGTCGCTCTGCGATGAATGTCGGGCGCAGCTGGCCTCGTTCGAGGCAGTGGGTGGCGCGATGATCGAGATGGCAGAGACGGCGGCGATGTCGGATGACAGCCTTGCCGCCTGTATCGACAGAATTGACGGGCTATATCAGGCAAATGCGCGCCGCCCGATGAAGCGTGCCGGCGTTTTCCCCGCACCGCTTGCGGATTATGTGGGCGGCGGGCCGGATCAGGTGAAATGGCGCAATGTGGGCATGGGGGTAAAGCAGGCGATCATCCGCACAGGCAGGGATGCCTCGGCCCGGTTGCTTTATATTCCCGGCGGGCAGGCGGTGCCGGATCATGGCCATCGCGGGCTGGAACTGACGCTGGTGCTTCAGGGTGCCTTCCGTGATGACAGCGACCGTTTCGGTCCCGGCGATATCGAAATCGCGGATGAGGCGATGCAGCACACCCCCATCGCGGAAGAAGGTCAGGTCTGCATCTGTCTCGCCGCCACGGATGCGCCCCTGCGGTTCAACAAACTGATCCCGCGATTGGCGCAGCCCTTCTTCGGGATCTGATGCCTATGGTGTGATGCCAGTCAGGCGCACAGTCAGAAAATGGCCTTCGGCCAGGGTGGGCTGATCCGACAGGATCAGATCATGCCGCGCCAGCGTGGTTTCGTTTACCTGCCCCCCCTCCAGCGCAAACAGCGCCAGTAGATCGCCAGCGGGGAACTGCGTGCAGCCCCGTGTGACGCGCACTTCGGGTTGCGGCAAACGACGTGCGGTCATCACATTGAAATCGTCCGACTCCCCCTGTGCCGTGCCATGGGCCGATAGGGCGATGTCGCCCGGAAAGGCGACGGGTTGCAACGGCCGACAATCCAGCGCCACCCCATCCCCCACCAAACGAAAGCCGGGCCCAGAGATCACGGTCAGGTTCCGCTCGATCCCCGGAAACAGGGAAAACGGCCCATCCTCGGCCACCGTCGCCATCGACAACCGCCACAGCAGCGCCCCCTCCGCCTCGGCGCGGGCCAACTCTACGGTCACGCCCTTGCCGTTCTTCCACGGCTGGCGCGTATAATCGGCCGGTGTCAGATGCTTCATGGTGTGGCTTGCGGCCCGATAAGAGGCGTTGGATCAGCGGCGATTTCTTCGAAGTCGAAATTATCAAGCCGCCGCGCCCGGCGGGTGGCCTTTTCACTGCTGACCTTGATTTCCTCGATATCCTTCGCGGCCTGCCCGAAATGCCGATCGAGGTTTTCCACCCGCAGGCCAAGCCGTTCCACATCCCCGTAAAGAAGCGCCAGTTCCTTGCGGATTGCCCCCGCCTGTTCGCGCATCCGCGCGTCTTTCAACACCGCCCGCATGGTGTTCAACGTGGCCATACATGTGGTGGGCGACACGATCCAGACCTTCGCGGCAAATCCTTCGCGCACCACATCGGGGAAATTCGCGTGCAATTCGGCGTAAACCGCCTCGGATGGCAGGAACATCAGCGCACCATCCGCCGTCTCGCCTTCGAGGATATATTTTTCCGAGATTGCCTTGATATGCGCGCGGACAGAGGCCCGCATCAACCGCTGCGCCTCCAGCTGTTGCGCGGGCGTCTCTGCCCGGCGCAGGGCCTCATAAGCCTCAAGCGGGAATTTGGCATCAATGACGATGGGGCCGGGGGGCTTGGGCAGATGCACCAGGCAATCCGCCCGCCGCCCGTTGGACAGCGTGACCTGCATCGAATAGGCGTCAGGGGGCAGCGCCTTTTGTACGATGTCATTCAGCTGAATCTCGCCGAATGCCCCGCGCGTCTGCTTGTTCGACAGGATATCCTGCAAGGACAGCACATTGCCCGACAGTTTCTCGATATTGGCCTGCGCCTTGTCGATGGTTTCCAGCCGCTGCTGCAGATCGCCAAGGCTGCGCGCCGTGCGGGTTGATGTGCCGTGCAGCGCTTCGGTCATCTGGCGCTGCACATCGGCCAAACGCTGTTCCATCAGCTTCAGCATGGACGACTGGCCTACCGCCGCCGCCTCCGACACGTGATGCAACCCGCCGGCCAGCCGTTCCTGCCCGTCTGACAGCGATTGCACCCGGTTCGACATCCATTCCATCTGCCGCAGCATGGGAGCCGCCATTCGCGCCGCCCGGGCCGCCGCCCGCAGTGTCAGCAACAGGACGATCACCACGACCAGCGCCCCCGCCGTAATCAGCACCGGGGGGTCATTCCACGCGTATTGGATGCCACCAATCGTAATCATCGCCGACCAAACAGCCGCTCGATATCGGCCAGCTTCAGCTCCACATAGGTGGGTCGCCCGTGGTTGCACTGGCCGGAATGGGGTGTCGCCTCCATCTCGCGCAGCAGGGCGTTCATCTCCTCGGCCCGCATCTGGCGGCCAGAGCGGACAGAGCCATGGCAGGCCATGCGCGACAGCACCGCTTCGATCCGCGCTTGCACAAGCTGGCTGTCCCCAAGATCAGCCAACTCATCCAGCACATCCCGGATCAGTGCCGCGCCGTTCACCGCACCCAGAATGGCCGGGGTTTCCCGAATGGCGATGGCCGATCCGCCAAAGGATTCAATGCCCAGCCCAAGCCGCGACAGCGCCTCTGCATGATCCAGCAACCGCGCCGCATCGCCCGGCGACAGATCAACGATTTCCGGGATCAGCAATGCCTGCGCCGTGATGCCGGTATCCGCCATCTGCCGCTTCAGCCGCTCATAAACCAGCCGCTCATGCGCCGCGTGCTGATCGACGATCACGATCCCGGTTTCGGTCTGGGCAATGATGTAGTTTTCATGCACTTGCGCCCTGGCGGCGCCCAGCGGGCGGTCTGTAACTTCTGGTGCAGGGGCCTCCGCCCGGGCGGAGGGGGCTTCGGCAAAACCGGGCTGGGGCAGTGGTTCCTGAAAGGCAAAGCTGCGCGCTAGACTGCCCTGCGATGGGCGATCCATCTGATAGATGCGCGGCGGTGCCTGTTCCGGACGCAGGGCGGCCAGCGTGGCATCGCCAACGGTGCTGCTGGCACGGTGGCCCGCCCCGGAAAGCGCTGTCCGCAGCCCGGTAATCATCAACGCGCGCACCGCCTCGGGTTCGCGGAACCTGACTTCGGCCTTGGCGGGGTGGACGTTCACATCCACCCGTTCCGGATCGCAGGACACCGTCAGCACTGCGGCAGGATGGCGGTCGCGGCTGAGGAAATCGAAATATGCCGCGCGCAGCCCGCCAAACAGCATCCGGTCCAGAACCGGGCGGCCATTCACGAACAGGAACTGCTGCACCGATGACCCGCGCGAGTAGGTGGGAAGGGCAGCATAACCCGTCAGCCGCAGGCCATCGCGTTCAGCGTCGATCTTCAGCGCATTGTCGATGAATTCTGCGCCCAGAACCGAAGCCAGCCGCGCATGAAGCGCGTCAAAGAAATCGCCCCCGGTCGGATCGGCGCGAAACATCACCCGCCCCTCGCCCCCGCCCGATACATCGCGCAGGGTGAAGCCCACGGTCGGCTCTGCCATGGCCAAACGTCGGATCACATCGGCAATCGCCTGTGCTTCGGCCCGGTCGGATCGCAGGAATTTCAGCCGCGCCGGGGTGGCAAAGAACAGATCGCGCAGTTCCACCACCGTGCCCCGCGTCAGCGCGGCAGGCTTCACCCCGGCCATCCGCCCGCCCGCCACCGTAAGGCTTGCCGCCTCATGCCCCTGCACGCGGGAGGTGATGGTCAAGCGCCCGACAGAGCCCAGCGATGGCAGCGCTTCACCACGAAAGCCAAAGCTGTGGATGTTCAGCAGATCGGAACCGTCGATCTTTGATGTGGCATGGCGCGACAGCGCCAGCGGCAGATCATCCGCCGTCATGCCGCAGCCGTCATCGGTGACGCGGATCAGCGTCTTGCCGCCATCAGCATAGTCCACCGAAATCCGGCTGGCGCCCGCATCAAGCGCATTCTCCACCAACTCTTTCACGGCCGAGGCGGGGCGTTCCACCACCTCGCCCGCGGCGATGCGGTTGATGGCCGCCTCATCGAGTTGGCGGATCATGGGGCGGCCAGAGGGGCCGGTTATCTTGGGGGCGGGTGCGTTCATACACCCATATGTAGCAGGCCGAAGCGATCAGGGCCACAGATTCGGCGGCCCTGACCTATCAGTCGGTGGCCTGCACACCAGCAGGCTGCCCCACGATGACAAAGCGCAGGTCATCGGAGCGGAACAGCGTTGCCGCCACGCGCTTTACATCCTCCAGCGTCACCGCATTGACCTTGTCATTGCGGGTTTTGGGGTAATCGGCCGGCAGCCCGATCAGTTGCATGTTCACCATGATGGATGCCAGCGGCCCATTGCCATCAAACCGCAACGGATAGGCCCCGGTCAGATAGGTTTTCGTCCCTTCAAGCTCTGCTTCACTGATCCCGTCGCGCGCAATCCGTGCCCATTCCGCGCGGATCACCTCTACCGCCTCGGCGACCTTTTCATTTGCAACGGCGGTCTGGCCCATCACCAGTTCGGAGTTGTCATACCCCACCAGCGAGGTGCCGATGCCATAGGTCAGCCCGCGCTTTTCCCGCACTTCGGTCATCAGCCGGGCCGAGAAACGGCCCCCGCCCAGAATTTCGTTCAGGATCGTCGCGGCAAAGAAATCGGGATCATCGCGCTTGATGCCGGAATGGCCGAACATCACCACCGATTGCGGGCCAGGGAAATCCTGTACCGTGATGCCCCCGGTCAGCGCGGGCGTCACGCGCCCCGGCAGGGCAGGCCCGGTTTCGGGCAGGTCGCCCAGCAGTTCATCCAGCAACAGGCCAAGCTCTTCGGCCGAGATATCGCCCGCCGCCGCCACAAAGACCCGGTCACGCGTCAGCGTGGCCTTGTGCGCGGCGATCAGATCGTCGCGCGTCAGGCCGGGCACCGTGTCCAGCCTCCCATCGCCATCTTCGGCGTAGGGGTGACCCGCGAAGGCCTGTTCTCGGAACAATTGGCTGGCGATGCTGTCGGGGTCTTTCCAATCCGACCGCAGCCCTGCGAGCACCTGCCCGCGCACACGCTCCACGGCGTCTGCGTCAAAGCGCGGGGTGGTGATTGCCTGCCGCAGCAGAGCGATCGCCTGATCGCGGTTTTCCGTCAGGAACTGCGCCGACACCGCCACCGTGTCGATATCCGACGAAAAGCCGAAGGATGCCGCCAGCCCGTCCCGCGCGGCGGCAAAGGCCTGCGCGTCCATGTCGCCCGCCCCTTCCTCGATCAGCGCGGTCATAAGGTTGACCGCACCGTCCTTACCCTCCGGATCGAGGCTCGATCCGCCGCGAAAGCGGATCTCCAACGCGGTGAAGGGGATGTTGTCCTCCTCCACCAGCCATGCGGTGATGCCGCCCGGCGAGGTGACAGTCTGGATATCCAGCGCCGCCCGTGCAGGCAGGGCAAACAACACCAACGCCAGCGCGGCAGGGATCAGGCGGAACAGCGGGATCATTGGGCGGCCTCTTCGCGCAGCAGATAGCCGGTCACGGCCTTGCGTTTGTCCAGAACAAGCTTGGCGGCGGCGACCACGTCTTCGGGCGTGACCGCATCCAGAACATCGGGCCAGGATTTCACATCCTCGACCGACAGGCCGTTCGCCAACCCTTCGCCATAGCGGCGGGCCAGGCCATTGGCATCGTCGCGGGCATAGATGTCGGCGGCGCGGATCTGCGTCTTGATCCGGGCAAAGGCATCGGCATCGGGGCCCTTGGCGATGAAATCGGCAATCGCCGCATCCATCGCGGCCTCGGCCACTTCCAGTGATGTTTCGGGCGTGGGAACCACAACCAAGTTGAAGGTCGTGTCATCCACAGTTGACCCGTCATAGAACGCTGCGGTGTAAACCGCTTTCTGCTGATCGAATTGCAGCGCCCGCGCCAGCACCGATGTGGTGCCATTTCCGCCCAGCAACTCCGCCAAGATCGTCAGTGCCGCAGCGGTTGATTGGTCGCCGGGGTCACGTTCCGGGGCGAGATAGCTGCGCGAGATATAGGGTTCCGACACACGCGGATCGGACATCGCGATGCGGCGTTCGGCCAGTTGTGGTGGCTCCGACACGCGCGCACGCGGCTTGATGTCGGGCGCGGCAGGGATGGGGCCGTAATGCGTTTCGGCCAAGGCGCGCACCTGATCGGGTGTCACGTCGCCTGCCACCACCAGCACGGCATTGTTTGGCGCATAATGCGTCTTGTAATGGTCGATGGCGTCCTGCTGCGTCAGACCCTCCATCTCATGTCGCCACCCGATGATCGGCAGGCCGTAAGGATGGTTCAGAAACTGCGCCGCACGCATCTGTTCGCCCAAAAGCGCGCCGGGGCTGGAATCGGTGCGCTGGCTACGCTCTTCCAGAATTACCTGAAGCTCCGTCTCCACCTCGTTGGCGGCCAGTTGCAGATCGGTCATCCTGTCGGCTTCCAGCTTCATCATCAGATCAAGCCGGTCTGCGGCAACGCGCTGGAAATAGGCGGTGTAGTCCCAACTGGTAAAGGCGTTGTCGCTTCCGCCCTGCGCTTCGACGATGTCAGAGAATTCGCCCGGTGCAAGCTCATCGGTGCCCTTGAACATCAGATGTTCCAGAAAATGCGCGATGCCGGATTTGCCGCGCGGCTCATCTGCGGAACCGACCTTGTACCACACCATCTGGACCACAACCGGGGCGCGGTTGTCTTCGATGACCACCACCTGAAGCCCGTTGTCCAGGGTGAAGGCCGTCACATCTTCGGCGGCCCACAGGGGGGCTGCCGTCAAAAGCAAACCGGTCAGGGCAAGGCCCGGCATTCTTGGCATCGTTTCCTCCGGATGGCCCGCGATGGGCAGGCCTGTCACGGGGCAAGGTGCGCCGGGCAGGCGGCAGGTTCAACCCGCCCCTACGCGCTTGTTACTCGTCTTCACCGGGTTGTGGTGGCGGGGCCGAAGGCGTGGCCACCCCGGCACGGCGCCAACGCCACAGTTCGGCCTGCTGATCCAGCGACATGTCGGCATAGGCCCTGTAATACACGTTCACATTGAACACGCGTTCAAGCAGACGCCCGTCATTGTCGCGGCGGAATTCCAGGTCCTCGGCGGCCAGAGTTTGCCGGATGCCCGCCGTCACGCCATAGCGCGCGGCATGGGAATAGAGGCCGGCATGGGCGCTGTTCACGCCTTCTCGCGATCCGATGTTACCGCCCAACGCCGCCACAGCCTCGGCCTGCGGGTCGCGGTCGGTGCGGTTGGCACCGCCCGGTGCGGGTTCCGGCAGCGCGGCAAGATCCTCGGGCATCTCCAGAGGCCGGGGCGGAATGATCCCGAATTCATCCGGTCCCGCAGACGTGGAGCGCACATTCATCAGCGACGGTACCCCGTCGCCATTGCCGCATGCTGCAAGCGTCAGCACCATCGCTGCTGCGATGGCGGGGAAACGCCGTTTTGCTTGCATGCCTGCCTCCGTCATCCGTATTGCCCCCGTCTTAGCGCATGTCTTACCGCGCGTCACGAGGTCTTTCCCTTGCCCTTGCCGCCAGCCGCTTTGCCGCCCGGTTTCGGTGTGTCCTTGCCACCGGTGAACAGGATCAACCCGAAGGCACCGGCAAAGATCGAGATGTCGGCCACGTTGAACGCATAGGGATTCTCGATCCCGCAACACGACATGTTCAGGAAATCCGCCACTGCGCCATACACGATCCGGTCAATCACATTGCCCAGCGCCCCCCCGATCAGCAGACCGGCGGAAATCTGTGCCCAGCGGCCAGCGCCTTCGCGCTTGATCCAGATCCAGACCCAGACCGAAATCGCCAGCGCCACCGCAATCAGCACCCATCGCATGAAATCAGCCTGATTGCTGAACAGGCCAAAGTTGATGCCCGTGTTCCATGCCATTCGGAACGTCAGGAAGGGAGGCAGTACCTCGATCACGCCGCGTTCGATCAGGTTCATGCCCTGCACGATGATCAGTTTCGTCACCTGATCCAGAACGAAGATGATCGTGGCGGTGATGATGGCGATACGCATGGACATGCCCCGTACTTGTCAGCGTTCAGTGCCGGAAATGGCGCATGTTGGTAAAGACCATCGCCAACCCGGCCGCGTCGGCGGCGGCGATCACGTCTTCATCGCGCATGGATCCGCCAGGTTGGATGATGGCCGTGGCCCCGGCCTCGGCCGCTGCCAGCAGACCATCGGCAAAGGGAAAGAACGCGTCCGACGCGACAACCGACCCATGTGTCAGCGGTGTGGTCAGACCCAGCGCCTCGGCCATGTCCTGCGATTTGCGGGCTGCGATGCGGGTACTGTCGATCCGGCTCATCTGACCTGCGCCAACGCCCACGGTGGCACCATCCTTCACATAGATGATCGCGTTGGATTTCACATGTTTGGCCACCTTCCACGCAAACAGCAGATCGGCCAGTTCAGCATCGGTTGGTGCGCGCTTGGTGACCACCTTCAGGTCTGCGGGACGGATGATCCCGGCATCGCGGTCCTGCACCAGAAAGCCGCCTGCCACCTGTTTGAACGCGGTCGCCTTGGCGCGCGGGTCGGGCAGGGCGGCGGTTGTCAGCAGGCGCAGATTCTTCTTGGCGGCAAAGATCGCGCGGGCCTCGTCACTCGCCCCCGGTGCGATGACCACTTCGGTGAAGATCTCGGTGATCTTTTCCGCTGTCGCTGCATCCAACGGCTGGTTCAGCGCGACGATGCCGCCAAAGGCAGATGTACGGTCACAGTCATAGGCGCGCGCGTAGGCCTCGGCCAATGTCGCGCCCTGCGCCACGCCGCAGGGGTTGGCATGCTTGATGATCGCCACCGCAGGCCCGTCGGCGGGCGCGAATTCGGCCACCAGTTCAAAGGCCGCGTCGGTGTCGTTGATGTTGTTGTAGGACAGTTCCTTGCCCTGCCACTGCTTGGCAGTTGCCACGCCCTCACGCTTGGACCCATCCACGTAGAAGGCCGCGCTCTGATGCGGGTTTTCGCCATAGCGCAGGCCCTGCGCCAGCTTTACGGCAAAGCTGCGATAGCGCGGCGCAGTCTCGCCAATCTCACCCGCCAGCCAGGTTGACACGGCGGTGTCATAGGCGGCAGTGCGGGAATAGGCCGTCAGCGCCATCTTCTGCCGGAAGGCCAGCGTCGTAGCCCCGTCATGGGCGGCCAACTGGTCCAGCAGCGGCTGGTAATCGGCGGGATCGGTCAGCACGGTGACGAAACGGTGGTTCTTGGATGCCGCGCGGATCATGGCCGGGCCGCCAATATCGATATTCTCGATGCAGGTGGCGTGGTCAGCCCCTTTCGCAACCGTCTCCTCGAACGGGTACAGGTTCACGATCAGCAGGTCGATCGGTTCGATCCCATGCGCCGCCATCGCCAGCAGATGTTCGTCATCATCCCGCAGCGCCAGCAGCGCGCCATGCACGTTCGGGTGCAGCGTCTTGACCCGCCCATCCATCATTTCCGGAAAACCCGTCACTTCCGCCACATCGCGCACCGCAAGCCCCGCTGTGCGCAGCATCCCCGACGTGCCGCCGGTAGAAATCAATTCCACCCCCCGCGCCGCCAAGGCACGCGCAAGATCCAGCAAGCCGGATTTGTCAGATACGGAAATCAGCGCGCGGCCGATCGGAACAAGGTTGGTCATGGGCAGAACCCCCGGGGTAACGGATACGGTCAGTCCGGAACCGACAATTCCTCGCGGTCCAGATCGCGGATGGCCAGCGGAGTATCCTGTGCCTTGGCCAAGGTCCAGCCGATCCGGGTTTCAAAGCTGCCTGCAGGCGCGGAAAGGACGATCTGTTTTGTCGCACGTGGCTGCAAACGCCCTTTTTCCAGATAAACCGATGGATCAAGCGTCAGTTTTGCAATCCCGTCATGGCGGAACACCCAGATCTCACCCGATTTCAGCGCCATGGAAACGGCGTTTCCGCCCATGTCCAGCGCCACATCCACATCCGGGTGCAGGTGAAAGCGGATGGCAAAGCCGATCCCTTCGGGGCTCTGCGCCAGAATGGCGGCCACACGCTTGCGGTCACCGGGGCTGCGCGCTTCCAGCAGATCTGTTCCGGTCAGGCGGCGGCCTTGCGTATCCAGCGTCAGGATCCGCGCATGGGTCAGCCCGTGGCTGCCCTGCCAACCGCCATGCGCCAGCGACAAGTGATGACCACCGCCGTCCTGCGCCAGTTGCAGCGCCGTTACGGGCGCGCGGGTGGCGAACTCTGCCCCGCCCTTGCCCAGCCGGGATGACGATGACCCGTCAAGCGACAGGGTGGAATGGGATGCCGTGGCCCGCCCGGCCAATTGCCAATCTTCACCAAAGGGCAGGCCTGACCCGCTGCTCACGATCAGCGGGCGTCGGCCCGATGTCATCTCGAAGGCGAGTGTCGAGGCATGGGCCTCGCCCCCGGCCTTTCCGTCGGGCGGAGCGGCGGCATCGACGATCACCGTCGTCCGGCCAGAAGCCAGCCGCACATAGCCCATGGCGGGAAGCCCGGCCCCGCTGCCCCCGCGCACGCCCGATGCCGCCAGCGCTGCATCCAGCCGCCCCTCTATCCCACGCCCGCCGCCGTGAAACCGCGCAAGGCCCCCATCTGCATGGCGCAGCGCGCGCAGGGTGGGCGCGATCCGACCGATGGCATTTGTCACCTCTGCAGGCACCGCCCGGTCCGATTCTGCCAAGGCCTGCGCCGCCCAGTTCAGCAGGGTGAACACCTCCAGCAGATCCTCGGGGTTGCGGGTGGGGATG
Organism: Rhodobacter maris; assembly: GCA_943369275.1. Classification (GTDB taxonomy): domain Bacteria; phylum Pseudomonadota; class Alphaproteobacteria; order Rhodobacterales; family Rhodobacteraceae; genus Paragemmobacter; species Paragemmobacter maris_A. The sequence continues at coordinate 29,264 of CALRMS020000049.1, forward strand.
CCGCCCCCGGCATCCACCTCGCGCTGGCAATCATGCGCCAGCGCGGCGATGGCGGCCCCCAACAGCCCGGCCTTCCCTTCCAACGCAAGCGCGGCCACGATCAGCCCGGTCAGGGCCTCAAACCGGGGCAGGCCGGGTGCGGCGCGGGTCCAGCGCCTGGCAAGGTAATGGGTTTGCACTGTCAACGCGCGGAAATAGGCTTCCGACTGCGTCTTGTCGCTACCCTGCAAGATCAGCATCGCATGATTGACCCAGCGGATCACCCTCCGCCCGGTCAGATCGGGCGTCCAGCCCGGCCCCTCACCCCGGCCAAAGCGCGCGATCCAGTCATAGGTCCAGTCCCGCGCCCGCTTGCGCGCCGCGCTGTCGCCAAAAGCGGCAAGGTCATCGAGCCAGACAAAACCATGCGCCTCGGCGGCAAATGCCGGATCTGGGGCGGCCACATCCCAAAGCGCCACGCCGGGGGCCTGCACCAGCTTTCCCGCGAACAGGAAATTGCCTGCCACGATCTGACGGCCCCGCGCGAACAACCCGATGGAGCGCGGCTCTGGTTGCGACCGGAAGGCCAGCGCAGGCCGCGCGAACCCGGCCCGCCACACGGCAAGGCGGTTGCCAAAGGACCCTGTCGGTCTGTCACCTGTGATGACGGCCATGCCTCGCCCGTATCCTGCTGCCCGGTTTGGGGATGTCCGGCTGTTGTCCGGATCTTGGCTTTCAGTCTACCCGCGCCGGGGGGCGGCTGTCACTCCACAACCGCCCCTGACTCGATCACTTTGCCAGATGGTCCACCCGCTCCAGATATTGCGCCAGACCACGGATCTGCCCCATCCATTTGTCGATCAGCCGGGGATCATGCGGCGCAGCATGCACGCCCGCCGGTATTTCCCGCGCCAGCACCGATTCGACAGCCAGCGACACGGGCACCGATACCAGCCGCCCCATGGCCGTGCCGCGCGCATCACCCCAGGCATCCATCGCCCATTCCTCGTGCCAGACCACGACCCCGTCGCGTTCGGCCTTGAGCGAGACGAACAGAACCACGCGGTCCGGCTCGCCATCGTTATACGAATGCTCGGCCCAGAACTGCGCCGCCATCTCGGCCAGTCGCGCATCACCTGCGGGGCCTTGCAGCGTTTCGATCTCGCGGAACACCGGACGCCAGGCCTCGGCCCAGCCGTTCAGGCGGATGGTGCCACGCACGAAATCCTTGACCTGCCAGTCCTTGTCGAACCGGTAATCCTCCATGAAGGGATAGCTGTCGCGGTTGGGATAAACCTCGAAACTCTCCTGCGTCGGCAAAGGCGCGTCATAGGCGGTGATCGCATCCCAGGGCCGGTTCACCCGCAACTCGCTGAAATTCCGCAACGACCGCGACGGCGAGCGCAGCGCCTTCAGCACGCCCAGAGGCGACCATGAAAACTTGTAGCGGAAGGGATTGGCGATCTTGGGCACGCCGCCGCAATAAGAGGTGAAGGAAAGCGTATTCTTCACGTCATAGGCCGGGGATGCCCGATAGCGCGCCACCAGGTCATGCGCCATCAGATGGTCGATGCCGGGGTCCAGCCCCACCTCATTCACCGAACACAGCCCCTTGTCGCGGAACGCCGCGTCCAGCGCGCGCATTTCCGGCGCGATGTAGGACGACGAAACGAAATGCGCGCCCTTGTCCAGGCAGACCTGCGCGATTGCAACATGCTGATCTGCAGGCAGCATGGAGATGGCAACATCGCCCGGCGCCAGCGCGTCCGTCAGCGCCTCAAGGCTGTAGGCGCGGATGTCCTGCGTGAGGTCGCCCACCGCCTCGCGGGCCTTCTCCACTGTGCGGTTCCAAACCACCACCTTGTGTCCGCCCTCGATCAGCCGCCGCAGGCCGGGAACCGAAGAAAGGCCTGTGCCGCACCAATGGATCGTCATGTTCGCTCCCTTTCATCGTGGGGGCATCGCCCCACAAGAATCTTCGAAGATTTATGCAAATTCCGTCCAAGGAATTTGCCCCCCAGCGTCACAGCCCTGCGCTATGACGGTCGTATTCCGCCTTTGCCCGCCCCCAGACGCCCGATTGCAGGTCGGTCAACGTGAGCAGGCTGGGCAGCAGTTGTGCGGCGTAATCCTCGCTGCTTTCCACCGGCAGCAGCGACGGCAGGTTATCGATTGCCGTCACATCCAGCGGCGGCGCGTCATGCACGCGCAGCGCGGGCGCATCCCAATCGGTAGCGCGGTCATAAACCTTGATGGGCGAGAAATCAGATGTCGGATCGCAGGCGATATCCCCGATCACGGTCAGCCTGCGCGCATCCGTCTTGGCGCTGGCCGGCACGAAAACCGGGCATCCGGGGCGGGCAAGGATGCAGTTCAGGAAAATCTCGTGCTGCAAAACCTCGGGGAACGGCCCGCCGTTCGCCGTCTCGGCCATGTCCCATTTCGTCACCGCCACGCCCATCTGCGCACAGAGGTCCGCCGCGCCAGTGCCAACCCGCCCCAGCGCACCAATGACGATGGCGCGCGGGCGCTCCATCCCTGCCAGTTCCCGCTGCAGATCGGCGATCAGCGCCGCGCGGCCCGGATACTTCGCCACCGGCCCAGCGATCCCGCCCCGCTGCTGCGCGGCCCAGCATTTCAACGACACCGCCGCCCCTGCGAATCCCGCCCAATAGCCGAAGGCCGCCACGCGACGCCCGGTCTCATCCACCAGATATTCCAGATCGTAGAGTGTCCCCCCGCCCGCCTTGAACCGCCGCAGCAGTTCCCTCCCCGCAGGCTGGCCCTTGTAGGCATGGCCGAACATGATGTGGCGATGGGTCAGGGGGGTGCCATCCTCGGGCAGTTCCTTCAGGCCAAAGATGATTGCGTCACCTGGCGCTTGCGGCCACAGGTTCTCATCCGCAATCTCGCATCCCGCCGCGCGGTAGCCATCGATCAGGATCGCCCGCACCGATGATTGTTCCACCGTCACGCGAATACCGGCCCGGACCAGCGCCGCCGCGCCTTCGGGCGTCAGCCCCACCCGTTCCTCGTTCGGGCGCTGTTCGGCCCGGACCCAGAGATGCGTCATCGCATACCTCCCAAAATCTGCCCCGCAGCCCTATCAGATCAGACCGCGGGGAAAAGGGGATCACAGATCGAAACTGGCAAAGACCGGCACATGATCCGACGGCTGTTCCCATCCCCGGCAAGGCCGCAGGATGCGGCTGCCATGGCCCGCATTGGAAATGTCGGACGTGGCCCAGATGTGATCCAGCCTGCGCCCCTTGTCGGCCGCATCCCAATCCGCCGCACGGTAGGACCACCACGAATACAAAAGCCCCTGCGGGATGTCCTGCCGGGTGATATCCACCCAGCCCCCGGCATCCTGCGTCTGGGCCAGATGCTCTACCTCGATCGGCGTATGGCTCACGATCTTCAGAAGTTGCTTGTGCGACCACACGTCATCCTCGCGCGGGGCGATGTTCAGATCGCCGACAAGAATGGATCGCTGCGGCTTGTCGGCGTGGAACCGATCACGCATCTGGGTCAGGAAATCCAGTTTCTGGCCGAATTTCTCGTTCACCGCCCGGTCCGGAATATCGCCGCCAGCAGGGACATAGCAGTTGTGGATCACCACCCCGTTTTCCAGCCGCGCCGCCACATGGCGGGCATGGCCCAACGCGGCGAAATCCTCGCCCCCCGCATCGAGCAAGGGTAGCTTGGACAGGATGGCCACGCCATTATAGCCCTTCTGCCCGCGCGCGACCATGTGGGTATATCCCAGCGCCTGAAACTGCGCGACGGGGATCTTGTCCACCGGGCTTTTGCATTCCTGCAGGCACAGGATATCTGGCGCTTCGTCGGCCAGCAGCCGCGCCACCAGCCCCTCGCGCAGGCGGACGGAATTGATGTTCCATGTGGCAAGGGTAAAGGGCATGGCGCGCTCCGGCAGCTGGGGACGGCGGACCCTAGGGCCGACCGTCCGCAGGCTCAAGAGGCCGGGCAATCCGTCATGGACGGATATGCCCTTCCAGGATCAGTCGTTGATCGTGAACGTGTTTATCTCGCACAGATTCTGGGTCTGCGTCGCCTCGATCCCTTCATCACTGACAAAGCGCAGGTCGTAATCACAGACATCCAGCCCATCCGCGATGGTCACTTCGCCCGACATGCCGGGTGTCACCTCATCGACGCTCAGGATGTTCTCACCCCAAAGCTCTTCATCCACAGCCGACACATTCATCTCGACGATGGTGTGTGAACTGTCGTTGACCAGTGTGAACACCAGATCTTCGGCAAGAACAGGGGACGCCATCACTCCGGCAAACAGGGCCGCAAAGCCAATACGCATGAAACTCTCCTAAAGTTGGCCCAACACATCTGGGCGGTGGCCTGTATAGCCAAAGCGCCAGCAAAACCCAAAACGGATTTAGTTCGCGCTGAACAATCTGCAAGTCATTGATTTTGGTTTATAAAGCGGAGATTTTTCTCGCCTCTGGTCGCAGAGTTTTATATGATTTTGGCTGAAACCTTGCAATTTAGGTTCTGGCCATGAAGCACCGTC
>CALRMS020000050.1:0-32993 GCA_943369275.1 Rhodobacter maris
ATCTCAAGCAACAGCATGGGCGTGTAGGGATCCAGTAGCGTACCGACGGTGCCTGCGGTAACGGCAATGCCCAGAATCATCATCAGCCATGTAATCGTGGCCGCCGCCGCGCGCCGCGAGGGATGGGTGGCGGTTGCGAGCAAGGCGAGAAGCGAAGTACCGGATGCCCCGACGCCGACTCCGATCAGCGCATAAGCAAGAACCGAAAGCGCCAGACCACCCGCAAAGCTGGCCGGGAAGAGCACCACGGCAACAGAAGCAAGAAAGGCCCCAAGCGCCAGTGCCACCATACCGCCGATCACGAAAACCGTGCGGTTGCCCTTGGTATCGGACCGGAAGCCCCAGTTGGGCCGGGTGATCTGAATCCCGTAATGCAGCGCGACCAGAAGCCCGGGCAGCACCGCAGGCAAAGCCAGCTCCACCACCATCAGCCGGTTCAGGGTAGAGGTCGTCAGCACGACCACGGCGCCAAGGCACATCTGCACCAGACCCAGCCGGAAGATCTGGACCCAGTTCAGCGTCATGCCAGCCCCCGCAGGGCAAAGGCGGAAATCATCATGCCGGTGACGTAAAGCACCACGCCTGTGCCATTATACCAGGGGGCCTTGCCCTTGGGATCGCGGAACAGGACGCGCATTGCGGCGATCTGCAGCACCAGCACGGCAAAGACGCCCAGCGCGTGCCACGGCTTGCCCCACAGGGCCAGAAGCGGGATCACCAGCGCCTGCGCCATGCCCATCACCGTGCAGGCGATCTTGGCCGCCACTTCCGGGCCAAGCACCACCGGCAAGGACCGCACGCCGTGCTGACGGTCGCCTTCCAGCGCCTTGAAATCATTCAAGGTCATGATGCCATGCGCGCCGATGGAATAAAGAAGCGCGATAATCACGATCTCGAACCGCGGTGCGGCCTGTAGCAGGACCGCCACCCCGGTGAACCAGGGCAGCCCTTCATAGGACAGGCCCACAAGCCCCGGCCCCCACCAGCCCGACCGTTTCAGCCGGACAGGTTCGGCGCTGTAGGCCCAGGCGGCCACAACGCCAACTACCGTGGCCCAGAACCCCCAAGTCCCAAGAAGCGAGCCGACCCAAAGGCTGAGCGCGGTCATCGCCAGCGCGATGTAAAGGCCCCATCGCCCCGGTATCCGCCCTGACGGGATTGGGCGATCCGGTTCGTTCACCGCATCGACATGGCGGTCGCACCAGTCATTGGCAGCCTGGCTCATGCCACAGACGATGGGCCCGGCAAGCGCCATGCCCAGCAGGACCATCCCCCAGTTGCCGCTGAGCGGCACCCCAGCGGAAACCGATCCGCAGAGATAGGCCCAGATCGGCGGGAACCACGTAATCGGCTTGATCAGCCGCAGCATGGCGGCTGGTTCGGGATAGCGGCGCGACTGTATCGAAATGCTGACACTCATTCGTCAACTACACCTTACATTGGGGAGTCGGGCAAGTGTTCAGTCGTCAATGTGTCAACTTTTTCTGACACACAGTGCGGAATTGCGGCGTCCGCGGCGTGTTGCGATGCTCCGCAGGGGCCGATCGCGCCTAGCCATGCGGCAAGATCTGGAACCGACAGGCGGGATGGCCCATCGCGCAGCAGGCCAGTTCGCGCACGGTGCAGCCCGGCCAGACCAGTTCCGAGAACAGTTGTTCAAACACGGCGGTGTGCCAGTGGCAGATCGGATGCGCGGCGCGTTCATGTGCGACCAGCGGATTGGCAGCCACCTCGAAGGTCAGGGGATGGCGGCCTGTTACCCGGAAGCGGCCCGATCCGGCAAAGGTCCAGGCGTGGCGGGAAATGGCCGCTGTCAGTACCCGCGCGCCCAGGGATGCAGGCATCGCCCGGATCAGCGCTTGCGCCAAAGATGGGATGCGGTGGCGCAGGATATAGCGGCCCGTCGCCAGACCGGCGAGGCGCAAGAGCGCTTCGGCCCGGTCGGGTGCGATCCGGCGCAGGGCCAGATGGACAGCGGCGGCTTCACCTTCGGGGATCATGCCCTTGGCCGGGTCGGGCACCGAGACCGCCGCCAGCGCCATCACCGCATCGCGCAGGCTGCGCCCTTCGGTCCGGTCCAGAATGGCGACCAGTTGGGTGATCGCATTCGGCCCGATGCGCGCCTCTGACAGGGCGGGTGAAAAGGCCCCGTCCATCGATCAGACCTCTTGCTCCATCTGCTGTTTGCTACCGCCGCAGGCCGAAACCTCTGCCGGCATCCGGAAGGCATTCCGTTCCAGCGCGCGGTCGGCCATCTGCGCCTTGACGGCAGCGCGGCGTTCGGCGGCCTTGGCGGCACGATCCGCGCTCGCCTCCCAATCGGCCATCTGGGCATCGGCGATCTTGCGGGTTTCATCAAAGTGAAAGTCGACCTTGCCTTTGGTCTGTGGCCCCCAATAGCCAGCCTTGCCCAGATCATAGAAGGTGCGCCCCACCCCGGCCTTGAGGAAGGCCTTCAGGCAGCCCAGCAAATACCGCCGCCGGAACCCCGTTCCGCGCCATGGGTAATGAAACAATGCCTTGCGCATGTAGAAGCGGCGGTAGTTCTTCATCACTCCATCGAGCAATTCCCCTCGTGTCAGAGCGGCGGGTTTCATGATGGGGGTGACGAAATTGTATTTCGAGAAATCAAAGACTTCGACCTGATCCCGGATTTCCTGGAACAGCGGGGTAAAGGGCCAGGGCGTATACATCGCCCAATTGGCCAGATCGGGCTGCCAGTCCCAGGCCATCTGAAAGGTTTCTTCCAGCGTTTCCTTGGTTTCATTGTCGAGGCCGACAATGAACTGGGCTTCTACGAAGATGTCGGCCTCACGCAGAAGGCGGATCGCCTCCTTGTTTTCGGCCACGGTGGTTTCCTTGTTGAACATGTCCAGTTTCAACTGTGCCGCGGCTTCGGTGCCAAGGCTGACATGGACAAGCCCGGCCTCGCGATAGAATTTCAGCAGGTCGCGGTGACGGTAGATATCCGTTACGCGGGTGTTGATGCCCCATTTGATCCGTTTGTTCAGGCCGCGGTCGATCAGTTCCTGACAGAACTCGACGAATTTCTTCTTGTTGATGGTGGGTTCTTCGTCAGCCAGGATGAAGAAGCCGACACCGTGATCGTTCACCAGACGCTCGATCTCATCCGCCACCTTTTTCGGGTCGCGCACGCGGTAATCGCGCCAGAATTTCCACTGGCTACAGAAGGAGCAGGTGAAGGGGCAGCCCCGCGCCATGTTGGGGATCGCCACCTTCACGCCCAAAGGCACGTAGATGTATTTATCCCATTCGAGGATCGACCAGTCAGGATCGATGGCATCGAGATCCTTGACCGTGCTGGCGGCCTGCGTTGCGACGATCTCTTCACCGTCAAGGAAGGCGATGCCCTTGATCTTGCGCCGCTCGGAGGGCCATTTGCCATCGCGCAAGGACTGCATCAGGGCGGTCATGATCTCTTCGCCCTCGCCGCGGACGATGACATCGATCCAGGGCGCCTCATCCAGCACCTGGCGGAACATGAAGGTGCCGTGGATGCCGCCAAGAACGCGCAGAGCGCCCGGCGCAACCTCTTGCGCGATGTGCAGGACCTCTTCCGCCTCATATATGGCGGGGGTGATTGCGGTCGTTCCAACGACATCAGGCTTGAGGTCGATCAGACGCCTGCGCAGGTCTTCGGGGCCGATGTGATGGGTCATCGCGTCGATGAAATGGATATCGTCGAATCCCGCCCGTCGCAGGTGTCCGGTCAGATAGGCCACCCAGGCGGGCGGCCAGTTGCCGGCAATTTCTGCCCCGCCAGAGTGATAGTTCGGGTGGATAAAGACGATCCGCATCACGGCCCCCTGCACAGTGTAAATCAGGGTTGACAGTTTTTACGGGTCGCGGCCTTGACGTATGTCAAATCCGGCCAAATGGCGGCCTGAACATCGGCAAATGATCTGGGCAATTCAGGGTTGGACGGCGACCAATTCCAGATCGGCAGAAACCCTGCGCGCCCTGGAATTGCCGGTCTTATTCGCCGTCCTTGTTCAGCAGGCCATATTTGCGCAGCTTTACGTAGAGCGACTGACGGCTGAGGCTGAGCATTTCGGCGGCGGCCACCCGGTTGTTGCGGGTCAGTTCCAGCGCCGTTTCGATGCACATCTTTTCGATCACGTCAGTCGTTTCCGACACGATGTCCTTAAGTGTGCTTGACCCCACCAGCTCCATAACGTTGCGCGCGCCATCATCGGGCTGACCAAAGGCGGGGCGGCGCAAGGTTTCCACCCGGCTGGCATCGCGCACAACGAGCACCAGCACCGGGCTGGGCCGATCGTTCAGCCAAGTGGCCGAGATTTCCACGGCGATCTGGCCCATGAAATCGGTGGTCAGCCGCGTGGCATAAAGCCGAAGCTGGCCCGTGCGTTTGACGTTATCGAGCAAAACGCGCAGGTCCACCGCGCCGCGCGCCAGGAAATCGGTCAGCGACCGGCCGCGCACAGCGGCGATATTGGCGGTATCGGTCAGATTGAGGAAAGCCTCGTTGGCGGCGCGGATGTTGCCATCTGCATCGGCGAAAACGATGCCGTCCACGCCTTCATGGTAAAGCCGGGCCAGATTGTCGCCCAGTTCATCGCCACCCAGCGAACCTCGTTCATTCGTATCAAGCTGACACAGAAGGATGCGTTCACCCGCAGCGCGAAAGACGGTCGGGGTGACGAACATGCGCTTTTGCGACCGCCGCGCCGTCAACTCGATGGGGACAGAGCTTTCCGCGACCGCAAGATTTGCAAGGTTTTCCAGAAACTCACCACGACGGCGGCCTTCGAATTCCTGCGCCACAGCGGTACCGATCAGATCGGCGCGCACGCCCCCAAGCAGCAGGGCCGCAGCCGGGTTGATGTCGGTGATCCGCCCAGACGACATGGAGACCATAAGAACCGGATCGCGCGACACTTCCATCAACACGCGGTAGCGCGTGTCCATCTCGCGCTGGGTTTCATAGTCCCGCTCAAGCGCCAGTTGCGCCTGCACCAGTTGCTGCTGAACCTCTGCAATCGGGCGCAGATCGCGCCCGAGCATAAGGATGGAATCATCCGTCCCGATTCTGTGCAGCGAGTAGCGAACTGGGAATTCCCAGTTCGCCTCATCGACATGGTTCAATTCGACCGCTGTGCTGCCATGCCGGGCGCCTTGCATATCGTTCAGCCGCGCTTCCAACTTGCGGAAGCTTTCCGCCGTGAGGACATCGCGAAGCTGGCTTCCCTCCCAATCGGTGAGTTGGCCGAAGCTGCGGTGTTGCGGGTTCACGATCACGGAAATGATCCGCCGCGACGGGGCAACCAACAATGCAAGGTCGGTCGCGGTCGCGATGATCTCGCTCAGGAGATCAGGCGCGATCAGCGGCAACTTCCCGCCATTTAGCAAATGTCTACCGTCCGTCGTCACTCTTCTTCCGATCCCGAGCCACGCACCCGGAGGTGATGGCCACGTCAGGTGTTAACTCAGTTCCAAAACCGGTGACTGACCGACCGAGATTCCTAGTGCCTTGAGAGCATGAGAAATATCGTTTGTCACCACATCGGCACCTGTCAACCGCACTACATCTTCGGCGTCGTCAAGGACGGCACCACCGATTGCCACCATCAATTTGCCCTTCGTGGCATTCTTAAGCGATCCTATCAGCTTACGGCAAGTTTCAAGCCTGCTTTGGCAGGTTACGGAAATCATCGCCCCATCGAATGAGCGATCTGCGACAAATTTCGACAACTGTGAAAGCTCGGGCGCAATCTGGAGAGAAACCGACACACCCATGCGGCGCAAACGCCCTGCAAGCACCATGGTTCCGAGCGTATGCTGTTCACCTTGTGGCAAGAGGACAAGAACGGTCGGTCCGTCGCTCTGACCAAGCGCATCCGCCGACCAGGCGGCACCCAATTCACGCAGTATCGCCTGCAGGCGCGCAACGCCCATGGTGACCCCGGCAAAGCTGAGCCGATCTTCTTCCCAGGCGGTTCCAAGGCGACGCGCGACTTCGGGGATGTAGTGATCCGCCATGGCCGAGGCCGAGATTCGGGCGCGCTTGAAATCCGGCTTGATCACATCCAGCGCATTAAGGTTGGCGGTCGTCACCGCATCGAACAGTCGCTGCAGAAGGATTTCGCGAAGACCCGCCTCATCCGCGCCATCGCGCGCGACAAGCTTTGCCACAACCTGAACGGCGAACTTCGTCACGCCGCATACTGGGCTTGCCGTCTCGTGCGCCGACCCGTGATGCGCTTCATGGTACATATCCGGCTCCAAAGGCCCCCAGCAGGCCGCCGCGGCAAGAGGCTATACACCCCTCGAAAACATTGCAAAACCAGTGTCGACCTTTGATTTGGGATTGTCAAAGCAAATTGACACATTCGGCGGAAAGAAAAATATCCTTCCTGATTTAGATCAGCGTTTTGAAGCAAAATCCAATAAAATAAGCCACTTTGTATCGCCAACCGCTATGTACAAGCAAGGCTGACACCCCTGCAAAATGTGTAAGTTTTGGTTGACACTTCTGCCCCTGTCGCTAACCTTCAAAGAGCGAGGAGCCGAAAGGAGAGGCGTCTGCCGATGCACGAGAGACAGAGCCCCAACCCGCGCAGGCGGCTTTACACCGAAGAGGAACGCGCCCGGCGCGACGCCACGAAATGGACTCTGGTTCAGGGTCTGCTGGCGCCAGCGCAGTTCGTTGCCTTTGCGGTGTCGGTGGTTCTGGTGTTGCGATTTCTCTGGACAGGCGATGGCTATGGAGCGGCGACCGTTTCGATCATCGTCAAGACGCTGTTCCTCTACGTGATCATGGTGACCGGCGCGATCTGGGAAAAAGTTGTCTTCGGGCAATACCTGTTTGCCCCTGCCTTCTTCTGGGAAGACGTGTTCAGCTTTGCCGTCATCGCACTGCATTCCCTTTATCTTTTGGCGCTTTACACCGGCGCCCTTGCCCCGACCGAGCTGATGTTTCTCGCGCTGGCGGCCTATGCGGCCTATGTCATCAATGCCGGTCAGTTCCTGTGGAAGCTGCGCATGGCCCGGCTTGATGCCGAGGCTGAAGCGCTGGAGGAAAACCGCACCATGGCCGAGGTGATTGCATGAGCCTCGATCTGCCAACCAGCGGCTGCCGCAGCACCCCGGTTCTGAAAGAGCGTGGTCAGCGCGAGGTGTTCTGCGGGCTGACGGGAATCATCTGGCTGCATCGCAAGATGCAGGATGCATTCTTTCTGGTTGTAGGCAGCCGGACCTGCGCGCATCTTCTGCAGGCGGCAGCGGGCGTGATGATCTTTGCCGAGCCGCGCTTCGGGACGGCGATTCTGGAAGAAAAGGATCTGGCCGGTCTGGCGGATGCCAATGCCGAGCTGGATCGCGAAGTTGCGCGCCTACTGGCCCGCCGCCCGGATATCCGGCAGTTGTTCCTTGTGGGATCCTGCCCTTCGGAGGTGATCAAGCTGGACTTGGCCCGCGCAGCGGAGCGGCTGAACGTGCAGCACGCACCGCATGTGCGGGTGTACAACTATTCCGGTTCGGGGATCGAGACGACCTTCACCCAAGGCGAGGATGCCTGCCTTGCCGCGATGGTGCCGACATTGGCCCCAAGCACGGCGCGCGAGTTGCTTATCGTCGGTGCGATGCCGGATGTGGTGGAGGATCAATGCCTTGCGCTGTTGTCGGCCATGGGTGTTGGGCCGGTTCGGATGCTGCCCGCCCATCGCGCGGGCGAATTGCCGGGCGTGGGGGCTGATACGGTCTTTGCGTTGGTCCAACCTTTCCTTGGTGACACTCATGCCGCGCTGCTGCGGCGTGGCGCGCGCCATATCGCGGCCCCCTTCCCCTTTGGCGAGGAAGGCACAACCGCCTGGCTGCGGGCCATCGCCGATGAATTCGGCGTTGCGCACGATCTGTTCGAGGCTGTCACTGCTGCGCCGCGCGCCCGCGCCCTGAAGGCCATTGCCACGCAATCGGCCGAACTGCGCGGCAAGCGCGTGTTCTTCTTCCCCGACAGCCAGTTGGAAATTCCCCTTGCCCGTTTCCTAGTTCGCGAATGCGGCATGACGGCGGTCGAGGTGGGCACTCCATATCTGCACGAAACCATCGTCGGCCCTGATCTGGACCTGCTGCCCGCAGGCCCGATCATCAGCGAAGGTCAGGATGTGGAAAAGCAGCTGGACCGCCAGCGCGCCGCCGCGCCAGACCTGACGGTGTGCGGGCTTGGCCTTGCCAACCCGCTGGAGGCGCAGGGCTTTACGACGAAATGGGCGATCGAACTGGTGTTCACGCCGGTGCATTTCTATGAACAGGCTGGCGACCTTGCCGGGCTGTTCTCGCGCCCGCTGCGCCGCAAGGCGGTTCTTCGCAAGGAGGCCGCCGAATGAAGCTCACGCTGTGGACATATGAAGGCCCGCCCCATGTGGGTGCCATGCGCGTGGCCACATGCATGACGGGGCTGCACTATGTGCTGCACGCGCCGCAGGGCGACACTTATGCCGACCTGCTGTTCACCATGATCGAACGGCGCAACCATCGCCCGCCGGTCACCTATACGACGTTTCAGGCGCGCGATCTGGGCGGCGATACGGCCAACTTGTTCAAGGACGCGGCGCGCGATGCCTATGCCCGGTTCAAGCCGCAGGCGATGATCGTGGGGGCTTCCTGCACGGCCGAACTGATCCAGGATGATCCGGGCGGCTTGGCCGAGGCTCTGGATCTGCCGATCCCGGTCATCCCGCTGGAATTGCCGTCCTATCAGCGCAAGGAAAACTTTGGCGCGGATGAGACGTTCTTCCAGATCGTCAAGGCATTGGCAAAACCGATGCCCCGGACCGAAGCCATCACATGCAACCTTCTGGGTGCGACGGCGCTTGGGTTCCGCCACCGCGATGACGTGACCGAGGTAACGCGGCTGCTGGGCCTGATGGGCATTGCGGTGAATGTCGCGGCCCCGATGGGATCGTGCCCCGCCGACATCGCCCGCATGGGACAGGCGCATTTCAACGTGCTGCTCTACCCAGAAACCGGCGAAACGGCGGCGCGGCAGTTGGAACGTGCCTGCGGCCAGCCTTACACCAAGATCGTTCCGATCGGCGTCGGGGCCACGCGTGATTTCCTGCACGAAGTCAGCGCCTTGACGGGCCTTTCTGCGAAGGTGGATGAAAGCGCGCTGCGTGCGCCTTGGTGGTCGGCTTCGGTCGATTCCACCTATCTGACCGGCAAGCGTGTCTTTGTTTTTGGCGATGCCACCCATGTGATTGCCGCCGCCCGGATCGCGGCCACCGAGATCGGGTTTGAAGTGGTGGGCATGGGCTGTTTCAACCGCGAATATGCCCGCCCGATGCGCGCTGCGGCAAAGGCTTACGGTGTCGAGGCGCTGATCACTGATGATTATCTGGAGGTTGAGGCCGAGATTGCCCGCTTGCAGCCGGAACTGATTCTGGGCACGCAGATGGAACGCCATATCGGCAAGCGGCTGGGTATCCCCTGCGCGGTGATCTCAAGCCCCGTGCACGTGCAGGATTTCCCCGCCCGTTACAGCCCGCAGATGGGGTTCGAAGGCGCGAATGTGATCTTTGATACCTGGATCCACCCCCTTGTGATGGGGCTGGAGGAACATCTGCTGACGATGTTCCGCGAGGACTTCGAGTTTCATGATGAGGCCGGGCCAAGCCATCACGGCGCAAAGGCCATGGCGCGGACCGAGGAAGAGGTTGAAGAATCATCCGGCACCTTCGCGGCCGAGGATGCCAAGGGTCATGCAATCCCGGTCGTCACCCCATCGGGCGAAGTTGTCTGGATGCCGGATGCCGAACGCGAGTTGAAGAAGATCCCCTTCTTCGTGCGCGGCAAGGCAAAGCGAAACACCGAGAAATACGCCGCCGACCGTGGCGTGGTTCAGATCACTGTCGACACTCTCTATGAGGCAAAAGCCCATTATGCGCGATGAACGCTATACATCGCCGGAAGAGATGACTGCGCCCGTCAAGGGCGATGGGGTCTACCGTTTCGTGATCGTCACGCTTGACGCCCACGCGGCCGGCCCTGCTGCACGTGTTGCCCCCGCCCTTGTGAAGGATTTCCCGGGCATTCAGGTGACCGTCCACGCCGCTGCCGAATGGGCCGAAAACCCGGCGGCACTCGCACGTGCCAAGGCAGATGTGCGGGCGGCGGATTTCGTCGTCGCGAACCTGCTGTTCATTGAAGAGCATATCACCGCCATCATCGAGGACCTGCGCTTTGCCCGGGAGAATGCCGATGCCTTTGTCGGCGTGATCGCCGATCCGGCAGTGGTGAAGCTGACGAAGATGGGCGACATGGACATGTCCAAGCCCGCCTCGGCCGCGATGCAGCTTTTGAAGAAATTGCGCGGATCGGGGCCACCGTCGGGTGGTTCGGGCGAAAAGCAGATGAAGATGCTGCGCCGCCTGCCCAAGATCCTGCGTTTTCTGCCCGGCAAGGCGCAGGACATGCGTGCCTGGTTCTTGTCGATGCAATACTGGCTGGGCGGGTCTGACGACAATATCGAACAGATGATCCGTTATCTGGTGTCTCGCTACTCGGCCAACCGCGACTGGAACGCGGTTTCGGCCAAACCCCCGGTCGACTATCCGGATGTGGGCCTGTACCACCCGGATCTGAAAGCGCGCATCACCACAAATCCGGCGGACCTCCCCCGCCCCGAGGGTGCGACGGCGACCGTGGGGCTTCTCATGCTTCGGTCCTATGTTCTGGCGTCGGACACCGCCCATTATGACACGGTCATCCGGGCATTCGAGGCAAAGGGGATCGCAGTTCGTGCGGCCTTTGCCGGCGGTCTGGACGGACGGCCTGCGATTGACGCCTATTTCAAGGGCGAGATCGACACGATGGTGTCGCTGACCGGGTTCAGCCTTGTCGGTGGCCCGGCCTACAATGACAGCCCCGCCGCCGTGGCCGCGCTTGAGGCACTGGATGTGCCCTATATCGCTGCGCATCCGCTGGAGTTCCAGACGCTGGGGCAATGGGGCGCGTCGGGGGGCGGGCTTGGCCCGGTGGAAACCACCATGCTGATCGCGCTGCCGGAGATCGATGGCGCGACCAATCCCACAGTCTTTGCCGGGCGGCATGATCTGAACGGCTGCACTGGCTGCAAGAAGAACTGCCAGCCGTCGAGCGCAGAATCGCTTACGACCCGCGCCATGGCCCCCTGTTTTGAACGCATAGCCGCGCTGGTCGACAAGACCGCCCGCCTTGCCCACCTGCGCCGGTCTGATGTGGCCAAGCGCAAGGTCGCCGTGATCCTGTATGGCTTTCCGCCGAATGCCGGGGCTGCCGGAACGGCGGCCTATCTGGGTGTGTTTGAAAGCCTGTTCAACACGCTGCACGCAATGGCGGCTGAGGGCTATGATCTGACGCCCCCCGCAACGGTCGAGGACCTGCGCGAGGCGGTGATGGGCGGATCGGCCCGGATGTACGGCCAGCCCGCCAATGTGCACTGCATCGTGCCGGCGGCAGAGATCGTGGCGAAATCGCGCTGGCTGTCGGATGTAGAAAAGGCCTGGGGGCCGGCACCGGGCCGCGCCCAGACCGATGGTCGCGGCGTAATGGTGCTGGGCCGCCAGTTCGGGAATGTCTTTGTCGGCCTGCAGCCAGTGTTCGGCTATGAGGGCGACCCGATGCGGTTGCTGTTCGAAAAGGGCTTTGCGCCGACCCATGCCTTCACCACCTTCTACCGCTGGCTGCGCGAAGATTTCGGCGCCGATGCCCTGCTGCATTTCGGGATGCATGGCGCGCTGGAGTTCATGCCGGGCAAGCAGGCGGGCGTGTCCGAGACGTGCTGGCCCGACCGGTTGATCGGCAATCTGCCGAACATCTATCTCTACGCCTCCAACAACCCGTCCGAGGCGACGCTGGCCAAGCGCCGGTCAAACGCGGTGACGATCACCCACCTGACCCCGCCACTGGCGCAATCGGGCCTCTACAAGGGTTTGCTGGATCTGAAGGATACGCTGACCCGCTGGCGGCAGGCCGATCCCGACAGCCCGGATCAGGATGATCTGATCCAGCTCATCCGCGAACAGGCGGCATTGGTCGATCTCGATGCCACCGACCTTGGCAAGTTGTGGGTCAAGCTGCTGGAAACCGAAGGCGCGCTGATTACCGATGGGCTGCATGTGCTGGGCCGCCAGATGGGGGCAAATGAACGGCGCGATTACATCAACCTGATCGGCGCCACCGGGGCCGAAGCAGAGGCGCTGGATGCCAAGCTGCAGGAACTGACCGAAATCCCGGCCCTGCTGCGGGCTTTGGGCGGGCATTTCATCAGCCCCGTTCCGGGTGGCGATCTGCTTCGCAGCACCGCCGTCCTGCCCACCGGGCGCAACATCCATGCCTTTGACCCGTTCCGCATGCCCACGGCATTCGCCCTGCGCGATGGCGCGGCACAGGCGCAGCGCCTGCTGGATACCCACCCGACCCTGCCGCGCACTGTCGCGCTGGTGCTGTGGGGATCGGACAACATCAAATCCGATGGCGGCCCGCTGGCACAGGCGCTGGCGCTGATGGGCACACGCCCGCGCTTTGATCATTACGGCAGACTGTGCGGTGCGGACCTGATCCCGCTCGCCGAACTTGGCCGCCCGCGCATCGACGTGGTGATGACCCTGTCAGGCATCTTCCGCGACCTCCTGCCGCTGCAAACCAAGATGCTGGCCGAAGCCGCCTGGAAATGTGCAACCGCCGTGGATGAACCGCTGTCGCAGAACTTCATCCGCGCCCATGCGCTGGCTTATGCCGAAGAGATGGGCGTGGATATGGAAACCGCAGCCCTTCGTGTCTTTTCGAATGCCGAAGGCGCCTATGGGTCGAACGTCAACGTCCTCGTGGGCAGCAGTGCCTTTGGGGAAGAGGACGAATTGGCCGACGCCTATGAGAACCGGAAATCCTTTGCCTATGGCCGCAACGGCAAGCCGGTCCAGAACGCTGCGTTGCTGCAAAAGGCGCTGAAGGATGTGGATCTGGCCTATCAGAATCTGGAAAGCGTCGAACTTGGTGTCACCACGGTGGACCAGTACTTCGACACGCTGGGCGGCATCGCCCGCGCCGTGAAACGTGCGCGCGGCGGGCAGGAAACCCCGGTCTATATCGGCGACCAGACCCGCGGCGGTGGCACGGTCCGCACGCTGAAGGACCAGATCGCGCTGGAAACCCGGTCGCGCAGCCTGAACCCGAAATTTTATGAAGGCCTCCTGCGCCATGGCGCCGAAGGCGTGCGCCAGATCGAGGCGCATGTGACCAACACGATGGGCTGGTCGGCCACGACATCGCAGGTGGACCCTTGGGTCTATCAGCGCCTGTCGGAAACCTTTGTGCTGGACGATGTGATGCGTCGCCGTCTGGCCACCCTGAACCCCGAAGCCTCCAACCGCATGGCGCAGCGCCTGCTGGAAGCCTCGGATCGCAACTACTGGCAGCCCGATGCCGAAACGCTTGCTGCGCTGCAACGTGCGGCGGACGAGCTTGAGGATCGACTTGAAGGGATCGCAGCGGAATGACCTGTGCGACTTCCCAAGGAACCGAACAGAACAGGAAGGGGCGCCCCCCTTTCGGCAAGGAGGCCACATGAGCCCGAGAGATGAAATTCCCCTGCTCAGGGGACAAGACGGCGATGGGTCGGTGCAGGTGCATCAGGACGCATCGATGAAGATCGAAGGGGCCAAGGTCTTTTCGGTTTATGGCAAGGGTGGGATCGGCAAGTCGACGACCAGTTCCAATCTGTCGGCTGCCTTTTCGATGATGGGCAAGCGCGTGCTGCAGATCGGTTGCGATCCCAAGCATGACAGCACCTTCACCCTGACCGGTCGGTTGCAGGCAACGGTTATCGACATCCTGAAGGACGTGGATTTCCATGCCGAGGAATTGCGTCCCGAAGATTACGTAGCGACCGGCTTTAACGGCGTGAAATGCGTCGAAGCGGGCGGTCCCCCGGCGGGAACGGGTTGCGGCGGCTATGTGGTGGGCCAGACGGTGAAGCTGCTGAAGCAGCATCACCTGCTGGAAGATACAGACGTGGTGATCTTCGACGTGCTGGGTGATGTGGTCTGCGGTGGCTTTGCCGCGCCCTTGCAGCACGCTGACCGCGCCGTGATCGTCACGGCGAACGACTTTGACAGCATCTATGCGATGAACCGCATCATCGCCGCCGTGCAGGCCAAGGCGGGCAACTACAAGGTGCGCCTTGCAGGCTGCGTCGCCAACCGGAGCCGCGAGACGAACGAGGTGGATCGCTACTGCGAACGCGTGGGCTTCAACCGCATCGCGCATATGCCCGATATCGACGCCATCCGCCGGTCGCGCCTGAAGAAGAAGACGCTGTTCGAGATGGACGACTCTGAGGACATCGTGATGGCCCGCGCCGAATACCTGCGGCTGGCCGATGTTCTGTGGCGGTCGGTGCAAGGCGAAGGCTCAAGCCCCGCCCCACTGCCAGACCGCGAAATCTTTGAACTGCTTGGGTTTGATTGATCATGAGCGACTACGCCGTCACCCGCGACCGGGTCGAAGACTATTTCGACCGCAGCGCCACCACCGTGTGGGAGCGACTGACTTCGGACGCGCCGGTCAGCCGCATCCGCCAGACCGTGCGCGAAGGGCGTGATCGCATGCGTGCGATCATGCTGTCGCGCCTGCCTGCCGATCTGCGCGGTTGCCGGGTGCTGGATGCGGGCTGCGGCACCGGGCTAATGACCGCAGACCTTGCGGCACGCGGCGCGGATGTGGTGGCGGTGGATATCTCGCCCCAGCTTGTCGCCATCGCCGAAGCACGGCTGACCGATGATTTGAAACCGCGTGTCACCTTTGCGTCGGGCGACATGACCTGTGCCAGCCACGGGCGGTTCGATTTCGTGATGGCGATGGACAGCCTGATCTATTACCGCACCCCCGATGTCGCCGAGGCATTGGCAAAGGTCGGCGCGCGGACAGCAGATCGCGTGGTCTTTACCGTCGCACCGCGCACCCCGTTCCTGATGACCTTCTTCACCTTGGGCAAGGCCTTCCCGCGTGCCGATCGGTCCCCCACCATGATCCCGCAGGATTGGCGGCAGCTTGCCCGCCACGCGCGCGGCGAAGTGAGCCGCGTCGAACGTGTCAGCCGTGGCTTCTACATTTCGGAATGTCTGGAGTATCGGCCGTGATCATCCGGAAGAAAGATCTGCAGAAGTTTTCCGCCTCATGGCTTCCTTTTGCGGATGTGGCCTCCGAAGGCCTGCCGATGACGCAGCTTTTGCGCCTGTCCCTGTTTCAGGTGTCGGTCGGCATGGCGCAGGTGCTGCTTTTGGGCACGCTCAACCGTGTGATGATCGTGGAACTGTCCGTTCCGGCCATGATCGTGGCGGCGATGATCGCCATTCCCGTTCTGGTGGCCCCCTTCCGCGCCTTTCTCGGGCACCGGTCGGACACCTATCGCTCCGCCCTGGGCTGGAAGCGCGTGCCTTATCTGTGGTTCGGATCGCTTTGGCAGATGGGCGGGCTGGCGATCATGCCCTTTGCCCTGCTGGTTCTGTCCGGCGATCGCACCTTTGAGGTGCCTTTTGCAGGCGAAACGCTGGCCGCCATCGCCTTTCTGATGACGGGTCTGGGCATGCACATGACGCAGACGGCAGGCCTTGCACTGGCCTCTGACCGGGCCAGCGATGCGACGCGGCCGCGTGTGGTGGCGCTGCTTTATGTCGCGAACCTGCTGGGGATGGGGATATCGGCGCTTGCCATCGGCTGGTTGTTGCAGAATTTCGATCCGCTCACGCTGGTCAAGGTCGTGCAGGGCTGCGCGCTTGCAACGCTGGTGCTGAACCTGATCGCTTTGTGGAAGCAGGAAATCGTGCGCCCGATGACCAAGGCGGAGCGCGAGGCTCCGCGCCCGCATTTCCGGGATGCATGGGCCGACCTGATGGCTGGCGGCACCGCCGGGCGGTTGCTGGCTGTGGTGATGCTGGGCACGCTGGGCTTCAACATGCAGGATGTGCTGCTGGAACCTTACGGTGGTGAAATCCTGGGCTTGTCGGTGTCGCAGACAACGATGCTGACAGCGATGTCGGCGGCTGGGGCCCTGATCGGCTTTGTTCTTGCCGCCCGCTGGCTGGCGCGGGGCGTGGACCCGATCCGCATGGCCGCGCGCGGTATTCTGGCCGGTGTGCTTGCCTTTTCTTGCGTGATCTTTGCCGCACCGCTGGGTTCGACCGCCCTGTTCTTTGCCGGGGCCGGGCTGATCGGCTTTGGCGGTGGGCTGTTTGCCATTTCCACCCTGACCGTCGCAATGACCATGCCGGTGGGCGGACTTGCAGGCGCAGGGATCGCGCTGGGTGCCTGGGGCGCGGCGCAGGCCACCGCCTATGGCCTGTCCATCTTCATGGGCGGCACGATCCGAGATGTGGTGGGCCATCTGGCCACATCGGGCCGTCTTGGAGAAGGACTCAGCGCCCCGTCGCTGGGCTATTCCTTTGTCTATCACCTCGAAATCGGGCTGCTTTTTGCAACCCTTGCTGTTCTCGGACCGATGGTCCGGTTGCGGCCTCTTGCCGACCAGAACCACCCGCAGACTTCCGGCGATGGGCGCCTGCGTATTGCCGAATTCCCCACCTGACCCGGAGGACCATTACATGGTAGGTGTCAACTTCTTTGGAAATTTCGATCTGGCCAGCCTTTCCATCTGGCTGTTCTGGGGCTTCTTCGCCCTGCTGATCTACTATCTGCAAACTGAAAACATGCGTGAAGGCTATCCGCTGGAATTGGAAGACGGCTCGCCCGCTCCGAACCAGGGCCCCTTCCCCGTGCCCAAGCCCAAGACGTTTCACCTGCCGCATGGCAAGGGTGACGTGACAGTGCCGTCGGCGGCCAATGAAGCTGCTCATCGCCGCACCGATCTGGCGCTTGCGCGCACTGCGGTGTCAGAGGGCTTCCCCCATGCTCCGACCGGCAATCCGCTGGTCGATGGTGTCGGCCCCGCCTCTTGGGTGCCGCGGCGGGATGAGCCGGAACTTGATGGCCACGGCCATGCCAAGATCGTGCCGATGGGCCATGCCAAGGGTTTTGTCGTCAGTGCCGGGCGCGATCCGCGCGGCCTGCCGGTGCAGGCTGCCGATGACGAAGTGGTCGGCCGCGTGTCGGACATGTGGGTGGACGCCCCGGAACAACTGGTTCGCTATCTGGAGATCGAGCTGAATTCGGGTGGCAAGCGCCTTGTCCCGATGACCCTTGCCCGCATCTGGAGTGACCGCGTGCGTGTCCGCGCCATTGCATCGGACAGCTTCGAGGCCATCCCGCAGACCAAATCCATGACCACCGTGACCAAGCTCGAGGAAGACAAGATCTCGGGCTATGTCGCCGGCGGTTGGATGTATGACGCCGACAAGCGCAAGCACAGCTTCTGAATGAAGAAGGGGGGCGGCCTGCGCCCGGGCCGCCCCGTCTTACCCCAACACGGAGGGTCTGAAAATGTCAGACCATGATGATTTCGCATTCGACGTGGCGCCGGGCATTCCCGCGCCACTCCCCAAGGGGGAAGTGGTTCTCTGGCAAGGTCGCCCCGATACCGGCGCGCTTGCCCGCGAAGCCTTCAAGATTCGCTGGATCGCCGGCTACATGGCGCTGATCGTGCTGTGGAAGGCGGGGCTCGGTCTGGCCGAGGGGGGCGTCCTGCTCTCGCTCGCTCGCGGTTTGCCCTATCTGGTGCTGGCCTTTGCGGCCGTGGCCGTGGTCTGGCTTCTGGCCTGGGCACAGGCCCGTGCCACGATCTACACCATCACCACGTCGCGGGTGCTGATGAAGATCGGGGCGGCGCTGTCTGTCACCTACAATATCCCGCTGACGCAGGTTGCCACCGCCCGGGCCGAGATCACCCCCAAGGGCACCGGCACCATCGCGATGGAAACGCTGGGCGAAACCCGGCTGGCCTATGTCGCGCTCTGGCCGCATCTGCGGCCCGGTCATGCGAAGAAGACCCAGCCCGCCCTGCGCTGCGTGCCGGAGGCCGCGAAGGTGGCGCGCATCCTGGCCGAAGCCGCCGAAAGCCGGTTGGCGATGCCGGTGATCTCGCGCAGCAGTTCCGCCCCGATGGGCGCAGATGCCGTGGCTGCGGAATGAGGGGGGAGCACACCATGAACACGACCCGTCAACCCGCACTGCACAACCAGAAGCCCGAGATGATCCCGACCGTCCTGCTGCGCGGCATGTTCGCGCTGGCGGTGACATCGCTTGTCATCACGGCGGCGGCCGTGGTGTCGGATCGCCCGACTGTGGGGCAGCCCAAACCTTCCGAGGTGGTCGCATCGCGTGCGATCATTCTGGAAGGGCAGGATGCCCAATCCGTTGTCGTGCGCAATGCTGATGGCACCCTGCTGGCGGACCTGCCGCATGGTGGCTTCATCACGGTGATCCAGAACGCCATGGCGCGCGAGCGTCTGACGCACGGGATCGAAGGCAATCCGCCCATGAACATCGTTCGCTATGCAAATGGCCGCCTTGTCGCAGAAGACCCCGCCACAGGATGGAGCGCCGAGCTTTATGCCTTTGGTGGAGATAACAAAGCCGCATTTGAACGGCTACTAGAGCAATAAGGGAACCAAGAAATGGGATTTTTTTCGAGAGAGAAGGAACAGGTGCCTTGCACTGTCGAGGTGAGTCATCGCTTCGAAAGCCTGCATGCACATGTGCGTTTCAACAACGGCGCCGTGGTCCATCCCGGTGATGAGGTTCTTGTCCATGGCACGCCCGTGATGGCGGCCTATGGCGAGGTCGTCATCGAGGACCGCACCGCCACGATCACCCGCGCAACCTGGCTTGAACGCCAATGGACCCGCCTGACCGGCGATCTGGAGTTCATGGAACTGTGCGAATTCTCCTTTTCGGACGAGGTGACGCTATGAACGCCCATGCCCAACCGCAACACGATACCACCCACGGCGAGTTGCACGCCGAGATGTCGGATGCCTTCGACACCACCGCGATGGCGACCGAAACCACGCTTCTCAACCCGCGCTTCTACACCACCGACTTTGACGAGATGGACCGCATCGACGTCACCCCGGTGCGCGCGGAATGGGACAAGTTGATCGCGCAGATGAAAAGCGACCCGAACCGCGGGCATTTCAAGAAAAATGCCGAATGGGACGCGATCGACTGGAAGGCAATGGACCCTGCCCTGCGGGCCGAGTTGATCGACTTTCTGGTATCGTCCTGCACGGCCGAATTTTCGGGCTGCGTGCTGTACAAGGAAATGAAGCGGCGCGGCAACAATCCCGACATCTGCGAGCTGTTCAACTACATGGCACGCGATGAGGCACGCCACGCCGGGTTCATCAACGACGCCCTGCGCGAAGCGGGGGTGGCCGTGAACCTTGGCTTTCTGACCAAGGCTAAGAAGTACACCTACTTCCGCCCGAAGTTCATCTACTACGCCACCTACCTTTCGGAAAAGATCGGCTACGCCCGGTATATCACCATCTATCGCCACCTTGAGGCGCATCCGGAATTCCGCATCCACCCGATCTTCAAGTGGTTCAAGGAATGGTGCAACGACGAGTTCAGCCATGGCGAGGCCTTCGCGCTCCTGATGCGAACCGATCCAAAGCTGACCCAGTCCTTTGCCAACAAGTTGTGGATCCGCTTCTTCCTGACCGCGGTCTATTCAACGATGTGGGTGCGCGATCACGCGCGGGTGGAGTTCCACAACGCGCTGGGGATCGACATCGACTGGTATGATCAGGAGGTTTACCGCAAGACGTCGGCCATCGCGCGGCAGGTCTTTCCGGTGGAACTGGACATCGACCATCCGCGCTGGCTTCCCGGCCTGCGCAAGATGGACAGCGCCATGCGCGACATGGACAAGGCCAAGCGCAATGGCGGCCTGTCAGGCTGGGTTGCGCACAAGACGGCGACGGTGCGGGCCATGGCGGCCTTTGCCGGACTTTATCTGATCCCGGTCAAGAAGCTCACTCCTCCGGCACAGGTCCGGATGGAGCCGATCTATTGATCCAGGATCGACATATCGCCGCGCAAGCGGTGGTTGCGGCGGTGGGATGGGCGCGTCCCACAGCCCGGTGCGGCACCCCTTTAACCGGGGGTGCCGCGCATGACTAATCCATGGGTGGCTGCGGTCACGGCGCTGTTTCTGTGGTGGTTTTCGACCGGCATCATCATCTGGCGCGTCAAGCGGGCCGATCTGGAGGGGCGCGACGCGCATCTGTGGTCGGTCATCCTTGGGCTGCCGCTGCTGATCTTTGGCTTTGGCGCCCTGCATCACTCGCTTGGGGATGGCAGTGCGACAGGGGCCTTCACGGGATTTGTCGCGGCGCTGGCGATCTGGGGCTGGATTGAACTGGCCTTTTTGTCCGGTATCATCGCCGGACCGAACACCCGCCCCTGTCCACCTTATTCGCCAACATGGGAACGCTTTCTGCGCGCCTGCGGCACGATCGCCTGGCATGAATTGGTGCTGATGGGCACCCTGGGTATCCTGGCGCTGATCAGCGATGGGCAGGAAAACCGCTTTGGCCTTTGGACCTTTGCGATCCTGTTCTTTGCGCGCATTTCGGCCAAGCTGAACCTGTTCTTCGGCGTGCCGCGCATCCATACCGAATTCCTGCCCCGTCCGCTGGCGCATCTGCCCAGCCATTTCCGTATCGCGCCGATGAACGCCCTCTTTCCGGTGTCTATCACCGCGCTGTCCTTTGCCGTGGCCTGCTTTCTTGAGCGGCTCTGGGCCGCCACGTCCGAGGGACAGATCATTGGCTTCACACTGCTTTCCGCCCTGACCCTGCTCGCGCTTCTAGAGCATTGGTTCATGGTTCTGCCGCTCCCCGACGAGAAGCTCTGGCGCTGGATGATGCCATCCAACCGCGCCGCCCTGACACCAGCAAACGCATCGGGCAAATCGAGACCCGAAAAGCCACTGACAGTGAGGAAGTGACGACATGGACTTTGACGCAATTTTCAAGGACCAGCTTGAAACGCTCAAGACCGAAGGCAATTATCGTGTCTTCGCCGATCTTGAACGCCGCTGTGGTTCCTTTCCGCGCGCCGCCAATCACAAAGACGGCGCCGTGCGCGAGGTCACGGTCTGGTGCTCGAACGACTATCTTGGGATGGGGCAGAACCAGAGCGTCGTGAACGCAATGGTTGATGCGGTGCTGACCTGCGGCACCGGGGCGGGCGGCACTCGCAACATTTCTGGCACCAATCACCATCACCTGATCCTTGAAAGCGATCTGGCGCAGTTGCATGGCAAGGAGGCAGCGCTGCTGTTCACCTCGGGCTATGTGTCGAACTGGGCCGCGCTTTCGACACTGGGATCGCGCATCCCAAATGCAGTGATCCTGTCGGATGAAAAGAACCATGCCAGCATGATCGAAGGCATCCGCCATTCCCGCGCCGACAAGGTGCTGTGGAAGCACAATGACTGGCGCGATCTGGACCGCAAGCTGCATGCCGTAGGCGACCGGCCCAAGATCGTGGCCTTTGAGTCCGTCTATTCCATGGACGGCGACATCGCCCCCATCCGTGAAATCGTCGAGGTCTGCGAAGCGCATGGCGCGCTTTCCTATATCGATGAGGTTCATGCCGTGGGCATGTATGGCGCCCATGGCGGTGGCGTGACCGAAGAACTGGGTCTGGCCGATCGCATCAGCCTGATCGAAGGGACGCTGGGCAAGGCCTTTGGCTGTGTGGGCGGGTACATCACTGGATCTGCCGCGCTGTGCGATTTCATCCGCAGCTTCGCGTCGGGCTTCATCTTCACCACCGCCCTGCCCCCGGCAGTTGCGGCGGCGGCCTCGGCCTCCATCCGGCATCTGCGGCAGTCGGAAGCAGAGCGGAACGCCCAGCGGGCCAATGTCGCCAAGCTGCGCGCGCGCCTGACGCGGGCCGGTATTCCGCACCTGCAAAATGAAAGCCACATCATCCCCGTGATGATTGGGGATCCGGTGAAATGCCGGATGATCTCAAACATCCTGATGGATGACTGGGGTATCTATGTGCAACCGATCAACTATCCTACTGTCCCGAAAGGCACCGAGCGGCTGCGCATCACCCCTGGGCCGCTGCATTCTGATGCGGATATCGACCATCTGGTAACAGCGCTTGCCTCGCTGTGGCAGCGTTGCGCATTGGCACATGCGGTGGCATAGGCAAAAATATTCACTGCCTTATTCACAAAGACTTGCCAGACAAAGCGTTCGGACCACATTAATGTGCGCCAAGAAACCTGGAGGACACCCTCGATGAAGACCAAACTGACTGCCCTTGCGTTCCTGTCATCGGTGCTTGCTGCACCCGCGTTTGCAGCTGGCGATGCCGAAGCGGGCGCCAAGGTGTTCAACAAGTGCCAGACCTGCCACGTCGTGGCAGACGCGGCTGGCGAAACCCTGGCGGGCAAGAACGCCAAGACCGGCCCGAACCTGTATGGCGTCGTCGGCCGTGCAGCCGGCACCTATCCGGAATTCAAGTATGGCGAATCTATCGTCGCGCTGGGTGCGTCCGGCTTTACCTGGACCGAAGCCGATCTGGCGGTCTATCTTGCCGATCCGGCCAAGTTCCTGAAGGAAAAGTCGGGCGACAGCAAAGCCAAGTCGAAAATGGTCTTCAAGCTGACCAACGAAACCGAAGCTGCGAACGTCGCGGCCTTCCTCGCCACCTTCTCGGCCGCACCGGCCGCAGCCGAGGGTGAAGCGGCCCCGGCTGAGGGCGAAGCGACCAACTGACCCGGCACCTGCCGAAAAGACGAAGGGCCGTCCCGCGGGGGCGGCCCTTTCGTTTTATCCAAGCGCGTCAGACGGATACGGTCGCACGCAAGGCATCCTGCGACAGCTCTGCCTTGCTGCCCTGCAATGCCACTGCCCCCCGCTTAAGCACATAGAACTGATCCGCCAGCCCATAGGCAAAGTCGAAATACTGTTCGACCAGGATGATCGCCACGCCGCCCTTGCCGCGCAGATAGCTGATCACCCGCCCGATCTGCTGAATGATGTTGGGCTGGATGCCCTCGGTCGGTTCATCCAGCAGCAGCACCTTTGGCTGCATGAGCATTGCGCGCGCGATGGCCAGTTGCTGTTGCTGCCCGCCCGACAGATCCCCCCCGCGGCGGTGACCCATATCCTTGAGCACCGGGAAGAGATCGTAAATCTCATCCGGGATGCGATGATCGGATTTCGGCAGCAGGGCAAAGGCGGTTTGCATGTTTTCGGTCACCGTCAGCAGCGGAAAGATCATCCGCCCCTGCGGCACAACAGCCAGCCCGCGTTTTGCCATTCCCTGCGGCGGTACGCGCGGAACATCTTCGCCATCCAGAATCACCTTGCCGCCCGAGCGGAGATGCGTGCCCGCCAGCGCCTTCAGAAGGCTGGTCTTGCCCACACCATTGGTGCCCATGATGCAGGTCACCTCACCCGCCCGCGCCTCCATGTCGATGCCATAGAGGATCTGCGATCCGCCATAATGCAGGGTTAGCCCTTCGGTTTTCAGCATCTCAGCCCCGCCCCAGATAGACTTCGATGACTTGGCTGTTCTTTGTCACGTGATCCAGCGATCCTTCGGCCAACACCGATCCTTCGTGCAGCACCGTTACCTTGCAGTTCAGCCGCCGGACGAATTCCATATCATGCTCCACGACAACGACGGCGCGGGTCTTGGCCATTTCCACCAGCAATGCGGTTGTGTGTTCGCGTTCGGCGAGCGTCATGCCTGCGGCGGGTTCGTCGACCAGCAGCAGCCGCGGTTCCTGTGCCAACAGCATGCCGATTTCCAGCCATTGCTTTTGTCCATGGCTCAACTCGCCCGACTTGCGCTGAAGATGATCAGCAAGGCCCACTTCCGCAGCAAGGTCCTGCACCCTTGCCCGATCGGCAGGCCCCTCTTTCCAGAACAGCACCCGCCAAGGCGCACGCGCAGCTTTCAGTGCCATGGTCAGGTTATCGGCAACCGATTGATCCTCGAACACGGTGGGGCGCTGGAATTTGCGGCCCACGCCAGCACGCGCAATCTCTGCCTCGGACAGCGACAGCAGCGAGATGGAGCGTTCGCCGAAAGTCACCGCGCCGCTGTCAGGGCGGGTTTTGCCCGTGACGATGTCCATGAATGTGGTCTTGCCTGCCCCGTTCGGCCCGATGATCGCGCGCAGTTCTTGCGCGCCGATGGAAAACGACAGGTTATTGATGGCGCGAAACCCGTCAAAGGTGACCGATACGCCGGACACTTCCAGAAGGGCGCTCATTTCACGGCCTCTTTTTCCTGCAACGAACTGTCATCGGGGCCAAGCGCCGCGCCCTTGCGATCAGGGCTGCGCAAGCCTTGCCAGAGGTCGAACAGCCCGCCGATCCCCTTTGGCGCGAACAGCGTCACCGCCACGAAGGACAGGCCCAGCAGAACCAGCCACCAATCGACCCAGTTTATCGTGTAAAAGCCCAGCGGGATGGACGGTGCACGCCCCCCGGTGAACCACGATGACAAAAGCGAAACAAAGGCCGCCCCGATCACCGCGCCATACAGCCGCCCACGCCCGCCAATGGCGACCCAAACCGCCAGATAGATACTGGCGATGGGGGCCAGTTCCGCGGGGTTGATGATGCCCGCCTGCGGGTAATACAGCGCCCCGGCAATGGCCGCGATCACGGCAGTCAGGGTAAAGACGAACAGCTTGTAGCCTTCGACCGAATAGCCAAGGAAGCGGACACGCTGCTCATCATCCCGGATCGCCCGGATTACCGATCCGAACTTACCCGACACGACCCAGGTTAGCAGCACATAGGCCAACCCAAGCGCGAAGGCCGAGGCCCAGAAGAACCAGATCGACAGCGCATCCTGCGACACCTCGCCAAGACCGGGAATGTTCTGCAACCCCGACAGGCCATTGTTGCCGCGCAGGCCAGAATCGTTCTGGAACAGATAGAGCGCCAGCGCGAGCGTCATCGCCTGCGTCAGGATCGACAGATACACCCCCGTCACGCGGCTTCGGAAGGCCAGCCAACCGAAGACCAGCGCCAGCAAACCCGGAACGGCCACCACCAGAAACAGTTGCCCCCAGAAGGAATGGGCGAGGAACCAGATCGGCGGAAATTCAGACGCGCCGACCACACCGAAAATCTGCGTGGCAATGCCCTGTCGCACCTCTTCCGGCGTGGCGGGCAGCCCGCCCTGTGCGAGGGCCGCCACCACGATTTCCTCGGTCCGGGCATACATCAGCCACATGCCCAGCATATAGCCACCGATGGCGAAAAACGCCATGTGACCGAGCGACAGGATCCCCGCATAGCCCCAGATCAGATCCATCGCCAACGCAACAAGGCAGAGGCAGAGCGTCTTGCCCAATGTCTTGACGAAGGAGGTGGAGATGAAGGCTACGCCATACGCCTCGGACAGGATGGTCACGCCCAGCGTGAACAGTGCGAGGATCAGGATAAACCACAGGACAGAAGGGTTCTTGGCAAGGAAACTGCGGCTCATGTTGCGGCCTGTCGTTTGGCGGAACGGTCGGACCGGGGGCCAGCCCCGCAGCCCATCGGTTTCTCGAACCGATGGCGAAACCGATGGACTGCCCCGGGATACATTTTCAGAGAAGATGAAGGTTCACAGTAGGTGTGGTTGACCATGATCAATCCCCCGCCGCGCGGCCCTTGAGGGCGATGATCCCTCGCGGGCGGAACTGGATGAAGAGGATGATGAAAAGGATCATGTAGGTCTGCGCCGCCAGGGTGTTCGACGGGTTCAGCCATTCGATCCCCTTTTGCAGCGAGCCAATCAAGAAGGCCCCGGCCAGTGTGCCCCAGATGTTGCCCACGCCGCCCACGACCACCGTCATGAAGCTTTGCACAATGTAATCTGATCCAAGCTCGGACGTGACCTTGGCGAACAGGCCGATGGCCACGCCCGCGATGCCTGCAATGCCGGAGCCGAGGCCGAAGGTCAGCATGTTGATCCGATCGGGGTTGATGCCCATCGAGGCCGCCATGGAAGGGTTCTGCGTGACAGCGCGCACTTCAAGCCCCAGCCGCGTGCGATTCATCAGCCAGAGGAAGAACAGAAGAAACACCATGGCCAGCACGAAGATGGCGATGCGGATATAGCTGATCGACACCACGTCGTTGAAGGTCAGCGCCCCATCGAGCCAGCCCGGCGCCGTGAGCGGACGGGCCTGTGTGCCGAAGATGTTCTTGGCGATCTGCTGCAAGGCAATCGAAATGCCGAAGGTGGCCAGCAGCGTTTCCAGCGGGCGTTTGTAGAGGTGGCGGATCACCAGCCGCTCCATCGCCACGCCAGCCGCGAAGGTGACGGCAAAGGCCAGTGGCAACGCCACAATGATCGACAGGGTATAATTTGTGATGAAGAGTTGTACCACGTAACCCGTATAGGCCCCCATCATGATGAATTCGCCATGGGCCATGTTGATCACCCGCATGACGCCAAAGGTGATGGCAAGACCGATGGCGGCAAGGAAGTAGATCGAGGCGAGAGAGATGGCATCAAGCGCGAGATCCGCCGCCTGCATCGCGCCGACCGTCATGCCGATCCGGTCCAGCGCCGCGCGCGCGGCGGAGGTGACCGCCGGGTCAGCTTCGGCGTAGACCTCGGCAAAGCGATGCTCAGCGATGGCAGCGGCGACTTCTGCATCCGTTGCCGCAGGGGGCACGGTTCCAGCTGCCTCCAACGCGGTATAGGCTTGGTCGCGGGCGGCCTGCGTGCCAAGTTCGGCCACAGGAGTTCCGGCCACCGCCCCGTCCACGATATTGGCCAGAAGCGCCGTGCGGGCCTCATCGACCGTCAGGCGCGCGGGTGCCATGTCGGCGGCGACCAGCAGGTCATAGGCCTCTACCGCCGTCAGATCACTGTCCGGCTTCAGCTCGCGGGCGAAGTTCAAGTCCGCAGGCAGGTCGCCGACAAAGGCGATCTGCCGGGTGGCGACGAGCGGGTTCAGCGCCCCGCGCAGGTCAAGCCCAAGATCGGTGCCGAAGCTTTCGATAGCGGCCACGCGGGCGGCGCTGTCAGTATCAAAGCGCAAGGTCAAGAGCCGTTCAAGCCGTTCCTTCTGTGCCTTTAGCGCAGGGTCCGTCTCTGACGCCAACGAGGCGCGCAATGGTTCCAGATGGGCATCTTCGGGATCGCGGGCGATGGATTGCAGCGCATCGGCGCGTTTTGCAGGGTCCGGATCGGACAGGGTGAACTGCACCAGCGCGGTGGCGATCATCCCCCGCACCCCGGCATTGGGACGCAGTTCGGTGATGTCGGATTTCGCGGCGGTCCCGGCATCGGCTCCCGCCAGATCGCGCAGCGCCCAGCCCTCAGACGTGGCTTCGATCAGGAAGAAGATGCCGTCAGCCTTGCGCACGCCCAGACCGCGGTCCTCCCATGCGGCCAACACCGTCGCCGCCAGCGGATCGCCGCTTTCGGCGAGGGCGGCGATCACCGGGGTGATCGTGGCCCGGGTGGGTTTTTCGATCAGCGCACGGTTCGCGTTCAGGATGTCGGTGGCCGATTGTTCCTGTGCAAGGCCGGGAAAGGCCAGCAGCAAGACAGCGGCAAGGGAAAGGAGGATGCGGCGCATGGGATCCTGCATATCGGAAAGGGGGGCCGGAACACCCGGCCCCCCGATGCTTGGGTCAGATCAGTAGTTGGATTTGATCTGCACGCAGGTCTTGGTTTCGGTGTTGTACATGCCGCAATCCAGTTCGGCCCAGTCGGATTCCAGCACGGCCGATTCCGGCAGGAAGTCGGTCCAAGCATCACCCGGGACGGGCTCGGTCTGGCTGATGATGTCGAACTGGCCATCCGCCCGGATTTCACCGATCAGCACCGGCTTGGTCAGGTGATGGTTCGGCAGCATCTTGGCAATGCCCCCAGTCAAGTTCGGCACTTCAAGGCCATACATCGCCTCGCGCACGGCATCGACATCGGTGGTCCCGGCCTTTTCAACGGCCTGCACCCACATGTTGAAGCCGATCACATGGGCTTCCATAGGGTCATTGGTCACACGTTCGGGGCCAGCGAAGGCCTTCCAGCGTTCGATAAAGGCGGCGTTCTCGGGGGTGTCCGCGGACTGGAAGTAGTTCCAGGCTGCAAGGTGGCCAACGAGGTTCGACGTATCCAGACCCGACAGTTCCTCTTCGCCCACCGAGAAGGCGACGACCGGGATTTCATCGGCAGACACGCCAGCGGCGGCCAGTTCCTTGTAGAAGCCGATATTGGCATCGCCGTTGATGGTGGAGATCACGCCCACCTTCTTGCCGTCCGCGCCGAGCGCGACGACGTCAGCCACGATCTTGGACCAGTCCGAATGGCCAAAAGGCGTGTAGTTCACGAAGATGTCTTCCTTCGCAATGCCCTTGGACACCAGGTAGGATTCCAGGATATTGTTCGTGGTGCGCGGATAGACATAGTCGGTGCCCAGCAGGGCGAATTTCTCGACGCCAAGTTCTTCGAGTAAGTAATCCGTAGCCGGGATCGCCTGCTGGTTCGGGGCGGCGCCGGTGTAGAACACGTTCTTGGACGACTCCTCGCCCTCATACTGCACGGGATAGAACAACAGGCCGTTCAGTTCCTCGATCACCGGCAGCACCGATTTGCGCGACACGGAGGTCCAGCAGCCGAACATCACGTCCACATTGGACACGGTCAGCAGTTCGCGCGCCTTTTCGGCGAAGAGCGGCCAGTCGGATGCCGGGTCAACGACCACCGCTTCCAACTGCTTGCCCAGCAGGCCACCCTTGGCATTCTGCTCTTCGATCAGCATCAGCATCGTGTCTTTGAGCGTCGTCTCCGAAATCGCCATCGTGCCCGACAGCGAATGCAGGACGCCGACCTTGATCGTCTCCTCCTGCGCCAGAGCGGCCCCTGCGATGGTCATGCCCATCGCGCCGCCCAGCATCATCCCCTTGAATCCGTTCATGGATAATCCTCTCTCGAGGCCGCCCGAAGCCTGCCCTTCCCTTTCCGGGATCGGGTCACTATCTTCGAGAGGCAACTCAGGTTGCACCCCGTGCGGTGGGGGCGGACTTCCACATCGAAGCCCCTGCCGCACATCTTTTCTGTCGCGGTCGCCGCAGCGGCCCCGCAAGTCGCAGAAGATCGCCATAGCTGCACTGCGGCAACAAGCGCCGACGAAAGCCGCAAAGGTGGATGGTAAACTCGGGATTTACGCCCAAAACTTCCGCAGCGTCAGCCGTAACGCTGAATTCTTAATCACACATGAGGCCCCAATCCGGCGACTCAGGACGGTTTATGGCGGTAATATGTCGTAACTGTGCGGGCCTCATGGGCAAGCCCCACCGCCAACGGGAGTGTGGCCAAAAGCGGAAAGACGGTATTACAGTGGAGTCCGATCGTGAAAAGGACCCCGACGTGAAAACTGTTCTTCCCTTATGTGCCGCACTGTTCCTGACTGCTTGCTATCCCACCGTTCCTGTGAACCCGGATGGCAGCCGCCAATTTGGCGAAACCCGCTCGTTCAGTCTGCCTACGGGCATGGGCCTGAATGTCACGCGTGAAGGCAATCAGGCCAAGATTCTCTATCCGATGGAATACCCGCTGACCGATGCCGAAGCGGCGGATTACATCATCCGCGCCACAGGCTGCCGCCCCACCGCGATGGTTTCCAGCCATTCCACGATGTATAACCGCGGCCTGCACCGCACCTATGATCTGGACTGCAGCAGCGTATAATGGCGGCAAGGGCTGGTCTGGCGGTCACCCTGCCAGCGCCAGCCCGCCCTCGCGCTGCAAAAAGGCCACCACCTCCTCGATCCCCACACCCTGCCGCAGCCGCGCCATGACATAGGGCCGCGTGCCGCGCGCGCGCTGCGTGTCGGCTTCCAGCAGGGCGATGTCCACGCCGACATGTGGCGCGAGGTCTGTCTTGTTGACCACCAGCAGATCGGACCGTGTCACCCCCGGCCCGCGTTTGCGCGGAATGTCCTGCCCGGCGGCGGTGTCGATCACATAGATGGTGATGTCGGCCAGTTCCGGACTGTAGGTCGCGGCCAGATTGTCGCCGCCGCTTTCGATCAGGATCAGGTCAAGATCGGGGAAGGCGCCGCGCAGATCGGCGACGGCGGCCAGGTTGATGCTGGCATCCTCGCGGATAGCGGTATGCGGGCAGCCGCCGGTTTCCACACCACGGATGCGTTCCACCGGCAATACCTGCGCGCGCATGAGGTATTCGGCATCTTCGCGGGTGTAGATGTCATTGGTGATCACAGCCATCGAACAGCGATGCGCCAGCGCACGGCAAAGCTGTTCTGTCAGGGTCGTCTTTCCCACGCCCACCGGCCCGCCGATCCCCACGCGCAAAGGTCCATGTCCGGTCATGTCTTGAAAATCCTTACGTCCAGTCCTTCATGCCGCAGGGCGGCCAGATCGGCCCCGAAGGCCGCGCTTTCGATGGCGTCCACCCCCTGCACCGCTGCCACATCCGCGAGCGACTGGATCAGCGGGTGCAGCGCGGCCAGCGCGGCCTGCCCCTCATTCTGGCCCAGCGGCACAAAGCGGACCGCCGCCGAGATGAGGTTTGAGGTGAAGGCATGCAGATAAAGCGCGATCACCTGCGCCTTCGCCAGCCCCAGCCCGTGCGCCGCAGCGCCGACTGCGACGGGCAGCGGATGCGATACCATGTCCTGCCCGGTCACCGCCGCAACGGCACGGGCAAAGGCCGCGCCCTGATCTGCCGTTTCGCGCAACCGCTCGGCCGACGGTTGCAAGGCCACGGCCAGCGCCGCGAGTGCCGCATGATCCGCCCCCGGTTCCAAGGCGGCTGACAGCAGGATCGCATCCTGCTTGCCCGCACCGAACCGCAGCACATCGGCCAGCCACGCCGCAAGATCGGCGCCCGAGGCGATGCCACCGTCGTGGATCACCTGCTCCATTCCATGCGAATAGGCAAAGCCCCCCGTCGGAAAAGCGGGCGAAAGCCATTGCACCAGCGTCATCAATCCGGCGGCGGTCATTCGTCGGGCTGGTCCGGTTCATCGGCATCCACCTTGTGCGAGGCATGGTGTTGCACATGCACGGCGCCGTGGGGATGGGACAGGGTAAAGACATGCGGCACATGGCCTTGGGCATGGCCGTGGTCATGCCCCATCGTCCGGCCGTGACCATAGGCCCCGCCCTCGGGCGTGAAGGGCTCCATCGCGTGTGTCATGGTGCCGCCCAGTTGCACCAGCATCGCCTTGAGCACATGGTCATCGCGGATCACCAGCCGGTCAGGTTCGATCTGGCAAGGGGTATGGCGATTTCCGATATGCCAGGCGAGGCGGGGCAGATCGCCGTTGATGATCAACACCGGTTCTGCTGCCGCGACCACGGCGATCAGGCGGCCATCCATCAGTTCGAAACAATCACCCGCCTCGGCGCTTGTGGTCTCGGGCAGGTCGATCATCACACCGCGATCTGCGGCCGTCATCAGACGTTTGCGGCGCAGGAAGCGTTCGTCATATCCCAGTATCACCTGATCGACCGGGTCTCGCCCCCCGATCGCGGCCCGGCGGATCAGCGCATGGGCAAGCGGATAGTCAGTCATCGGTCTGCGTCCCTTTTCAGGTCTGTCCTTGGGTCACACAATATCATCTCAACCCCATCCCGTCGTCACCGGTTGTTAAGCCATGGCTGGCATTCTTGGCCTGCAGAAAGGGAGAAGACCATGCATCACCTGTCCCCCGTCGATGAGCTTGCCGAGATCCGCGCCGAAATCGCCCGCTTGAAAGACCGCGAGGCGGCGCTGCGCGACATGATCCTGACCGCGCCGCCTGCCAACCTGACCGGACGCTGGCATCGGGTGGAGGTGACCGAACAGCGCGTCCGCATGTTCGACCCGTCGCTGCTGCCCCCGGCCATCCGCGAGAACCCGGCTTTCTGGCGCGAACGCGTGCAGACCCGTGTCAGCACGCTTGCCCTGCAAGCCCGGCTTCCGCGCCCGGGCTGGCCGATCCGGCGGGGCGATGGTCAGGCGGCCATGCATTGACCTATCCCGGATGGGGAACGATGCCATCTGCGACTTGTCAGAACAGGAAATATCGTTGGGCCAGCGGCAGTTCGGTTGCCGGCTCGCAGGTCAGCAGAACGCCATCGGCACGCACCTCATAGGTTTCGGGGTCAACCTCGATCTGCGGCGTGGCATCGTTCAGACGCATGTCGCGCTTTCCGATGCTGCGGCAGCCCTCGACGGCAAGTGTATCCTTGGCCAGCCCGTATTGGCCTTTGACATCGGCCTCCATCCCCGCCTGGCTGACAAAGACCACGGCGTTGCGTTCCACACTGCGGCCAAAGGCCCCGAACATGGGCCTCGTATGCACCGGCTGCGGCGTTGGGATCGATGCATTGGGATCGCCCATCTGCGCCACGACGATGCAGCCACCGATCAGCACCATTTCCGGCTTGGCTCCGAAGAAAGCGGGCGACCACAGCACCAGATCGGCGCGCTTGCCCACTTCCACGCTGCCGATATGGCGCGACAGGCCATGCGCCACAGCGGGGTTGATCGTGTATTTCGCGATGTAACGGCGGACGCGAAGATTATCATTCGCGCCCTGCTCTCCCTCCAGCCGGCCGCGCTGCACCTTCATCTTGTGCGCCGTCTGCCAGGTGCGAGTGATCACTTCGCCCACCCGGCCCATGGCCTGACTGTCGGAGGAGATGACGGACATCGCCCCCAGATCGTGCAGGATGTCCTCGGCGGCGATGGTTTCACGCCGGATGCGGCTTTCGGCGAAAGCCACATCCTCGGGTACCTTGCGATCAAGGTGGTGGCAGACCATCAGCATGTCGAGATGTTCTTCGATGGTGTTCACGGTATAGGGCATCGTCGGGTTGGTGGAACTGGGCAGCACATTCTGGCTGCTGACCACCTTGATAATGTCGGGCGCATGGCCGCCCCCCGCACCTTCGGTATGGAAGGCATGGATCGTACGCCCCCGGATCGCGGCAAGGGTGTTTTCCACAAAACCGGATTCGTTCAGCGTATCGGTGTGGATCATCACCTGCACATCCATCGCATCCGCGAC
>CALRMS020000051.1:0-32394 GCA_943369275.1 Rhodobacter maris
AGATGTCTTCCTTGTTGCGGTAATGCATATACAGCGCCGTGCGCGACAGCCCCGCCCCCCGCGCGATGTCATCCATCGAGGTGCGGCGATAGCCATAGGTCGCAAAGGCCCCGAAAGCCGCGTCAAGGATTGCATCCTGTCGGTCAACCGGGGTGGCGCTAGGGGGCAGTGAAACAGCCATCTGAACAAGCTGACAAAATCCTTCCACTTTGTCAATTGACAGACTGACATTTTACGATCAATCTGTCAGAAACCAATGGAGGCGACGATGGCCGTGACTTTCACCGTGAACGGCAAGACCGAAACGCTGGACCTTCCGCCCGACATGCCGCTGCTCTGGGCGCTGCGCGATGGGCTGAACCTGACCGGAACGAAATTCGGCTGCGGCGTCGCCGCCTGCGGGGCCTGCACCGTGCATGTCGATGGGCAGGCCGTGCGGTCGTGCCAGACGCCACTGGGCGATGTGGCCGGTGCAACGGTGACCACGATCGAAGGGCTGGGCAACCCTGCCGCGCTGCATGCGGTGCAGGCGGCCTGGGCCGCGGGCCAGGTGGCGCAATGCGGATATTGCCAGTCGGGCCAGATCATGCAGGCCGCAGCACTGCTGGCAGAAACCCCCGATCCCACGGATGCCCAGATTGATGAGGCGATGTCCGGCAACCTCTGCCGCTGTGGTACCTATCCCCGCATCCGCGCCGCCGTGCAGGATGCCGCCAACCGTATGAAAGGGGCATAAGATGGGCCGCGCCATGAAGATCGCCCGCCGGGGTTTCCTGTTCGGGTCCGTTGCCATTCTGGGCGGGGTCGCCTTTGGCTGGTATCGCTATGCCGCACCTTACGGCAACCCGCTGGAGGCGGGGCTGGACGCGGGCGAGGCGACGCTGAACCCTTACGTCCTGATTGATGCGAACGGCGTCACCGTCATCGCCCCGCGCG
Source organism: Rhodobacter maris (assembly GCA_943369275.1). GTDB lineage: Bacteria > Pseudomonadota > Alphaproteobacteria > Rhodobacterales > Rhodobacteraceae > Paragemmobacter > Paragemmobacter maris_A. The sequence continues at coordinate 937 of CALRMS020000051.1, forward strand.
CCGAAATGGGGCAGGGCGTTCACACCACCCTTGCCGCGCTGGTGGCCGAAGAGATGGATCTGGACTGGTCCGCGATCCGCGTGATCCACGGCCCGGCTTCCAAGGCCTATTTCAATTCCGCCGTGCTGGCCGAAGGCATCCCTTTTGCCCCCACCGATGACAGCCGCCTTGCCAATACCATGCGCGGCGCGATGGATATCCCGGCCAAGTTCCTTGGCCTGCAGATCACGGGGGGCTCCTCCTCGATCCCCGATGCGTTTGAAAAGATGCGCCTTGCCGGGGCGGCCGCGCGCATGGCGCTGGTGCAGGCGGCCGCGGCGCGGCTGGGCCTGCCCGCCGATCAACTGTCCACGGAAAATGGCGCGGTCCTCGCCCCCGATGGCACCCGCATCCCCTATGCCGATCTGGCGGTGGATGCCGCCGCCATTGATCTGCGCGAAGAGCCTGCCCTGAAACCCCGCGAAAGCTGGCGCCTTCTGGGCCGCAGCCTGCCTCGCACCGATATGCTGGCCAAGGTGACGGGGACGCAGACCTATGCCATCGACCTGCGCCTGCCGGGGATGCGCTTTGCCACCGTGCGCACCAACCCGCGCCTTGGCGGGGCGATGCTGTCTTATGATGCCAGCGCCGCCGAGGCGATGCCGGGGGTAGAGCGGGTCGTCCCCATTCCCAACGGCGTGGCCGTTGTCGCGATGACCACATGGCACGCGATGCAGGCGGCAGATGCCATCACCTTCGACTGGGGCCCCGCCCCCTATCCCGCGACCAGCGCGGAAATCGCCGATACCCTGAGCGCTTCGTTCACCGAGGACCGCAAGGACAGCACCAACCGCGATGATGGTGACGTGGACGCCGTGCTGACCGCAGATGACTGGCAGGCAGAATACACCGTCCCCTATCTGGCCCATGCCACGATGGAACCCATGTCGGGCGCGGCATTGTTGCGTGACGGTCGGCTTACCGTCTGGGCCGGAAACCAGATCCCCACACAGGCCCTGGCCGAGGCGCAGGCCATCACCGGCCTTCCGCCTGAGGCCATCGATATCCAGATCTTGCCCATGGGCGGCGGCTTTGGTCGCAGGCTGGAAATGGATGCGCTGCGCCAATCCATCCAGATCGCCATGGCGGTGGAAGGCACCCCGATCCTGCTCGCATGGAGCCGGGAAGAGGACATGACCCACGACGCCTATCGTCCTGCCGCCATCGCCCGCGTGCGGGCGAAACTTGATGGCAAGATGCTGGTGGCCTTCGACTATGCCACTGCCTCCTCCTCGGTGGTGGAAAGTCAGGCCGGGCGGCTGGGCTATTCGCTTCCGGGGCCGGACGGTGCCATCGTGCAGGGCGCATGGGAACAGCCCTACCGCCTGCCCAACCACCGCGTGACGGGCTACCGCGCCCCGGCCATGGTGCCGGTCGGATCGTGGCGGTCTGTCGGCGCGTCGCAGAACGCGTTTTTCCACGAGTCCGCAATGGACGAACTGGCCCATCTGGCCGGGGCGGACCCGCTGGAATTCCGCCTGTCGCAGATTGACCATGAACCGTCCCGCAAGGTGCTGGAAACGGTCGCGGAAATGTCCGGCTGGGGCAGTGCCGCGCCGGGCCGGGCCAAGGGGGTGGCCTTCTGCATGTCTTTCGGCGTGCCCACCGCACAGGTGATCGAGGTGGAAAACACCCCCGACGGCCTGCGCATGACGGGCGCATGGATCGCTGCCGATGTCGGCATCGCGCTTGATCCCGGCAATATCGAGGCGCAGCTGCAAGGCGGCATGGTCTTTGGCCTGTCCGCCGCGATCCGGGGTGAAATCACCTTTGCCGATGGCATGGCCGGACAGGCGAATTTCTGGGATTACGAACCCCTGCGCCTGTCGCAATGCCCGCCGATCCGGGTGCAGATCCTTGAAAACCAGCCTCATATCCGTGGCATCGGCGAGCCCGGCACGCCCCCCGCCGCGCCCGCGCTGGGCAATGCCATCTTTGCCCTGACAGGCCAGCGTCTGCGCGACCTGCCCTTTTCCCGCGCCGTGACTTTTGCCTGACAAAAACAGGCCAAAGCACCGAAACGTGATGCAGGCGGGCAGCGAATCCCCGCCTGCACTGCGTTAGATCAAAGACCAGGCATGATTAACCATTATGATCGCGACCGGGACGGACGACGATAAAAGGAAGATCATCATGGCCAAAACACCGCTGCAAACCGTCGCTGACGCGCGCGAAAACATTCAGGACGATGTGGAAACCCGCCTCCAGGAATTGCGGGACGAGATCACTGCGCTGACCCACCAACTGCGCGACCTTGGCCTCAAGGGCGCGCATGAGGCGAAAGCCAAGGCCAAGGACATCGCCGACGACGCCACCGATGAGGCGCTTTATGCCATCAAGGAACTGCGCAAGCAGTTCGGCTCGATGCAATCCGAAGTCGAAGGCAAGGTGCAGACCCACCCTTTCGCATGGCTGGTTGGCGCGGTGGGGCTGGGCGTGATCCTGGGCCTGTTCCTCACGCATCGCGATTGATGAAACGCACAGGCCCCATAGCCCCCGTTCTGGCGGCCGTTGCCTTGGCCGTGGTGGCGGTGCTGGTGACGGTGGCGGCGCTTGGCCTGCTGGTGGCTGCGGCTGTGGCCGCCCTGACCCCGCATGTCGGGCTGGCGGGCGCATTGGCGATCATCGGCCTTACGCTGTTCGCGCTGGTGGCAGCGCTGGCGCTGGTCATCCGCGCCAACCTGCGCGCCGCGCAGGAACGGGCGCGCAGCACGGCGGCCATGGCGAACATTGCAAAGATCGCCATGGTCTTCATGCCCCGCGCCAGCGCCTTGCGCGTGGCGGGCGGCCTGCAACTCGGCCTCGGCCTTGCGCTGATCCTGCTGCCCATGCTGCGGCGCAATAAGGGCTGAGGCTTCCCAGCCCCTCCTGCCCGGCCTATGATCCGGGCAGGAGGAACCGCCATGACCCGCATCACCGCCATCCGCGCGCTGGATATCCGCTTTCCCACCTCTCGCTCGCTGGATGGGTCGGATGCGATGAACCTCGCCCCCGATTATTCCGCCGCCTATTGCATCATCGAGACGGATGACGGCACCGAAGGCCACGGCCTGACCTTCACTATCGGGCGCGGGAATGAGCTTTGCGTCGCCGCCATCCGCGCCCTTGCCCCCCTGATCGAACACATCCCCGTCGAAGACCTTCTGGCCGACATGGGCGCCACATGGCGGCGCATCACGGGCGACAGTCAGCTGCGCTGGGTTGGCCCCGACAAGGGGGTGATCCACCTCGCCACCGCCGCGCTGGTCAACGCTCTGTGGGATCTATGGGGCAAACGCGCGGGCAAGCCCGTCTGGCGCATCCTGTGTGACATGACCCCGTCCGAGACCGTCGCGCTGGTCGACTGGCGCTATCTGTCTGATGCGCTGGACCCGGGCCGCGCGCGGGAACGGCTGGAGGAAAACCTTCCCACCCGCGCCACACGCATCGCGGAAATGCGTGCGAACGGCTATCCCGCTTATACAACCTCGGCCGGTTGGCTGGGTTATTCCGATGACAAGATGCGCGCCCTGTGCCGCGCCGCCATCGCGCAGGGCTGGAACCACTTCAAGATGAAGGTCGGCGGCAATCTGGCAGATGACATCCGCCGCGCCCGCATCATCCGCGAAGAGATCGGCCCCAACCGCCGCCTGATGATGGACGCCAATCAGGTCTGGGGTGTGGCGCAAGCGATCGATCACATGCGGCCGCTCGCCGAATTCGATCCGTGGTTCATCGAAGAACCCACCAGCCCCGACGATATCCTCGGCCATGCCGCCATCGCGCGCGGCGTGGCCCCCATCAAGGTGGCAACGGGCGAGCATTGCCAGAACGCGGTGATGTTCAAACAGTTCCTGCAGGCCGATGCCTTGCAGGTTCTGCAACTCGATTCAGCCCGCCTTGGCGGTGTGAACGAAATCATCGCTGTCTTCCTGATGGCCGATCACTTCGGCACCCCCGTCTGCCCCCATGCGGGCGGGGTGGGCTTGTGCGAATATGTCCAGCACCTGTCGATCTTCGATTATGTCTGCGTCTCGGCCAGCCTGACGGACCGGGTGCTGGAATATGTCGATCACCTGCATGACCATTTCCTAACACCTGTTCACATGAAGGCGGGTCACTACATGCCGCCGGAAGATCCGGGCTATTCCATCACCATGAAGCCCGCTTCCATCGCCGCCCATCTCTGGCCCGATGGTGCGGCCTGGCGGGGCTGATGGCCGTTCCGGTTCGGGGCGACTGCCTGACGTCGCCCCGGACGCCTGAACCGAAAGCTCAGCTTTCTGCCAGCCCGATATCCGCCTGCGCGACAGAGACGGATTTCACGATGGCAAAGACCTCTACCCCCTCTGCCAGCCCCATTGTCATGGCTGACCGCCGCGTGATCCGCACCAAGAGCGGGTCGCCCCCCAGTGACAGCCGGATCAGCGCCCCCGGCCCATCCCCCATGCGCAGCGCCGTCACCGTAGCGGGCAGCACGTTCAACGCCGACAACCCCTCAGGCCGCGCGCGCGACAGGATCACGTCCTGTGCCGCAATGCGGATCCGCACCGCGCTGCCGACAACCGCATCCACATGCGGCAGCCAGACCGGACCCGCCGCCGTATCCAGCCGGGTCAGACCGTCGCCCTCATGCGCGGCTACGCGGGCGGGCAGGATCGACCCCGCCTCGCGCAGGCCCAGCACGGGCGCCAAGGCCGGATCGGCCAGCATGTCGGCCACCGGCCCCGCCGCGCGGATGCGCCCGCCCTCCATCACCACCAGCGTGGTCGCCAGACGCGCCACCTCGGCCATGGCATGGCTCACATAGAGGATGGGGATATCCGTCCCGTCACGCAGCCGTTCCAGCCAGGGCAGGATCTCGGCCTTGCGCGCCTCATCCAGCGCGGCCAGCGGTTCATCCATCAAGAGCAGACGCGGGTTTGACAAGAGCGCCCGCCCGATGGCCACGCGCTGCTTTTCCCCGCCCGAAAGCGCAACCGGATGCCGCTCCAACAGCCCGCCGATCCCCAGCAGATCCACCACCGCCTCCAGCGTCACACCGCCCTTGGGCGCGAACCAGCGCCCATAGGTCAGGTTCTGCTGCACGGTCAGATGCGGGAACAGCCGCGCATCTTGGAACACATATCCCAGCCTGCGCTGATGCGGGGGCAGGGCCACGCCGCCCGCCCGGTCAAACAGCACTGCGCCCCCTGCGCTGATCCGGCCCCGGTCTGGCATCAGCAAACCCGCCACCGCGTTGACCACCGTGGTCTTGCCCGAACCCGACCGCCCGAACAGCGCCGTCACCCCCGGCGGTGCGTCAAAGGCCACATCCAGCGAAAAGCCGGGGAAGGCATGGGCGATGGCGACAGACAGGCTCATCCCTGCCCCCCGATGCGCCGTGCCACGCGCCGCGCGATCCATTCCGACGCGATCAGCGCCCCCATGGCCACGATGATGGATACGATCACCAAGCGGAACGCCTGCGCGTCCCCCCCCGGCACCTGCAAGAAGGCATAGATGGCCGATGGCAGCGTCTGCGTTTCACCGGGAATGTTCGACACAAAGGTGATCGTCGCCCCGAATTCGCCCATCGCCTTGGCGAAGGCCAGCACCGCCCCCGCCAGCACCCCGGGCAGGATCAGCGGCAGCGTTACCGTCACGAACACCCATGCGGGCGATGCGCCCAGCGTGCCCGCCGCCTGTTCCAGCTTGGGGTCCACCGCCTCGAACGCCAGCCGGATCGCGCGCACCATCAACGGAAACGCCATCACCGCCGCCGCCAGCACCGCGCCCGTCCAGCGAAAGGCCAGAACGATGCCGAACCATTGATCCAGAAACTGCCCGACATAACCCCGCCGCCCGAATGTCAGCAGCAGCAGATATCCCGTCACCACCGGCGGCAGGATCAGCGGCAGATGCACCAACCCGTTCAGCACCTGCTTGCCCGGAAACTCCCGCCGCGCCAGCAGCCACGACACCCAGATGCCCAAGGGCAAACTCAGCAGCGTCGCCCAGAACGCCACCCGCAGCGACAGCGCCACCGCCTGCCATTCCGTCGGCGACAGCCAGTCCATCATCAGCGGATCATCCGAAACTGGGGCATTGCGGTCCTTTGCGGGCGGCGGGGTCGGGGGCCAATATGGCCCCCCGCCTTGTCCCGCGACAAGCGGCTTCTGCCCGCCTTAGCCGCCCAGAACGATCAGGTCACGCGCCGACAGGCTGACCTCGGTCTGCGTGCCAATCGCAGGCGGCGGCGCGTCTATCCGATTGAACGTGTCCAGCGCGACGACGGCCCCCCCCGCCCGCGCCCGCACCCGGATGATCGACCCAAGGAATTCCACACTCTCGATCACCGCGGGCAGCACCACATCCGCGCCTTCGATCCGGCCCAGATGCACCGCCTCGGGCCGCAGGGCCAGCGCCACGTTCGCCCCCTTGCCCGCTTCGATCGGCTCGGCAAGTTGCACTGGCACCCCGGCCAACGTCACCGATTGCGGCCCCGTCACCGCGCCGTCGAATATGTTCAGCGTGCCCACAAAGGTGGCCACAAAGCGCGTCGACGGGCGGTTGTACACCTCGAACGGCGCGCCCACCTGTTCCGCGATCCCGCCATTCATCACCACCACGCGGTCCGACATCGACAGCGCCTCTTCCTGGTCATGCGTCACGAAGATGGTGGTGATCCCCAACTCGCGCTGAATTTCCCGGATTTCATTCCGCAACGACACCCGCACCTTGGCATCCAGCGCGCTGAGCGGCTCATCCAGCAACAGCACCCGCGGCGACGGTGCAAGCGCCCGCGCCAGCGCCACCCGCTGCTGCTGCCCGCCCGACAGCTGGAACGGATACCGCCCCCGCATCTCGGACAACCCGATCAGCTGCAGCATCTCATCCACCCGCGCCTCGCGCGCCTCGCGCTCCACACCTTTCACCTTCAGGCCAAAGGCCACATTCTCGGCCACGGTCATGTTGGGAAACAGGGCATAGGCCTGAAACATCATCCCGATGTTGCGCTGATTGGCCTTCAGCGACGTCACATCCTGCCCGTCGATCACGATCCCGCCCGATGTCGGCACCTCAAACCCCGCCACCATCCGCAGCACCGTCGTCTTGCCACAGCCGGATGGCCCCAGCAGCGAGATGAACTCACCCTTTTCCACGTTCAGGTTGAAATCCTTGACCACGCGGTTCGCGCCAAAGGACTTTTCCAGATGGGACAGCTGCAAAAAGGACATCAGGCCTTCGCCCTTTCATGTTTGGAAAACCGGGTGACAAGCTGCATCAGCCCCATGCACCCCCAGGTGATGGCAAAGGCGATCACCGCCAGCGCCGGCGGCTCATAGGCGCGGTTCGCGCCCAGAAGCTGCATATAGGGGCCAAAGGCCGGGCGGTTCAGCAGCGCCGCCATGGTGAATTCGCCCATCACGATGGCCAGCGTCAGGAACGCCCCCGACAGCACCGCCACCATCACATTGGGCAGGATGATCTTGGCCAGAATGGTCATCCACCCCGCGCCAAGGCTCTGCGCCGCCTCGGTCAGCGTGCCCACATCAATCGTCCGCAGCCCGGTATCCACCGACCGGTACATGTATGGCAGCGCCAGCGTGGCATAGCCCATCGTCAGCAGGATATCCGTCCCCAGTGCCGATCCGGTCATCGGCAGAAAGCTGGATGTGTTGTACATCCGTATGTAGCCGAACACGATCACGATGGCCGGGATCACCAGCGGCAGCAGCGTGATGAATTCCACGAATGGCCGCGCCTGCGGCAGCTTCAACCGCACCCAATAGGCCGTCGGCACCACCAGCAGCACGCCCACCACAATCGTCGCCGCCGACAGCGCTAGCGAATAGCCAAAGGTCGCCCAAAAGGCCGGGTCCGCAAACACCGCGGCATAGGCGTCAAAGGAATAGACCCCCCGCCGCATCTTCAGGCTGAATTCCGCCATCCCCACCAAGGGCAGCAGAAAGAATAGAACGCCAAGGAAAAGCGTGATCCACGCGACCAGACGCATCATTTCAGCCACCTTTCCGACCGCACGCGCAGCCAGATATACAGAATGTTCGCCGCCGCCGTGATGACGATCATCCCGAAGGCCAGCGCAAATCCAAGGTTCGGATTGCCCAGCACATCCCCCCGGATCTGCGCGAACAGCTTGATCGGCACGATGTTCAACTGCGGCCCGGTCAGGGCGAATGCCGTCGCCACCGCGCCAAAGGCATTGGCGAACAGCAGCGCGAATGTCCCAAGGATCGACGGAAACAGGATGGGCAGCGCCACCATGCGCCAATACTGCACGCCCGTCGCGCCCAGCACCGCCGCCGCCTCACGCCATTCCCGCTTCAACCCGTCCAACGCCGGGGTGATGATCAGGATCATCAGCGGAATCTGGAAAAACAGATAGGTGATCACCAGCCCCCAGAACGACAGCAGGTTGAACCCCATCGCCCGCAGATTGATGCCGAACTCCGTCCGCAGCCAGACGGTGATCAACCCCACAGGGCCGATGGTGGCGATGAACGCAAAGGCCAGCGGCACACCTGCGAAATTCGATGCCACCCCCGAAAACGTCAGCAAGGGCGACCGCACCCTCTTGGGCAGCCCCCCGAACACCACCGCCGCCGCAATTGCAAAGCCCACCGCACAGCCAAGCGTCGCCGTGTAAAAGGACAGCTTGATCGACGTCCAATAGGCCGCCCGGATCGAATCCGTGTTCAGGTCGATGATATTCTGAAACGTGAATGCCCCGTCGGGCGTCTGGAACGCACCCAGCACGATCCGCATCGTCGGCAGGATCAGGAACAAAAAGGCGAAAAGCGCAAAGGGCAGGATGCCCAACCATTCCAAAGGCCAGCGAAAGCGCGGCCCCGCCTTGGGGCTGTCATCGGCCATCTGGTTCCCCTGTCCGTTGCATCTACTCGGGGCGCTTGACGGCCCCTTTGTCTCAAACTGCGTAACATGAAACGCCCGCCCCCGGCAAAGGGGACGGGCGCATCGGTTCTTGTGCCTTATTCGACGTTCGCGCCGACGGTCGCATCCCAGCCCGCGGTCACGGCTGCCTTGTTGGCATCCTGTTCGGCAACGGTCGGGAAGACAGCTGTTTCATAGGCTTCTGCCGGGGGCATTGCGTCCAGCAGTTCCTGCGGCACCTTGCCCGCAGCCACCAGTTCGGCAAAGCGCGCCGTGGTGCAGCCGCCAGCGATATAGCCAAGCTGCCCTTCGTCCGAAAAGATGTGCTCCATCCACAGCTTCGCGGCATTCGGCTGTGGCGCATAAGCGCTGATCGCCTGCACATACAGACCTGCCACGGTCGATTTCGGGATCACGATCTCGACCGGCGGGTTGCCGGCCAGCTCGCGGCCCCAAGATTGGCCGTTGAAGTCCCACGCGATGATGATCGGCGTGGTGCCTTGTGCCAGCGTGCCTGCCTTGCCGATGACCGGAACAAAGTTGCCCGCCTCGTTCAGCTGCTTGAAGAACTCAAGCCCCGCATTCCCCGACGCTTCGCCCGCTGCAGCCCCGGTCGAAAGACCTGCCGCCAGCACGGCCAGAATCGCCTGGTTCGACGCGCGCGGATCACCCGCCAGCGCCACCATGCCCGCATATTCCGGCTTCAGCAGATCGGCCCAATCCTGCGGCGGGTTCGGCACCAGATCGGTGTTCACCACAAAGCCCATCACGCCGTAATAGGCACCGGCCCAATGGCCATCGGGGTCCTTGATGTCGGCGGGGATCGAATCCCAGGTCGACACCTTGTAGGGCGACAGCAACCCTTCGGCCTGCGCCGACGGGCCAAAAGCCAGACCCACGTCCAGAACGTCGGGCGCCTGCGGGCCCTTGTTGTCCTTGTTGGCCTTCACGGCCTCGATCTCGTCAGCCGAACCCGCATCGGGGTTCAACTCGTTGACGGTGATTTCCGGATACTTCGCCTTGAACGACGCGATGATGTCGCCATAACCGCACCAGCTGTGCGGCAGGGCGATGGTCGTCAGCATGCCTTCGGCGTTTGCCGCAGCCACGATTTCATCCATCGACTGCGCCTGTGCAACCGGCGCGACCAGCATCCCGACAAGGCTTGCCGAAGCAAGCAAAGTGCTACGAATCTTCATGTGAACGTCTCCCCGTTCGTGTTTTCGTCCTGATCCGGCCGCACGCCAAAGGCCATGCGGTTTCCCCCATCGGCGGCGTGTGACGGTCGCAGACCGTAACGACAGGCTAATGGCGGAAATGCCGACTCAGCAAGGGTCGTCGCATGCGAATGTAACATTTATTCCGCTTGGACTGCGGCTGAAACGATCTTGACAATGAAAGGCGCCTAGGTCGCCGGGTGCGCGCCGGGAAGGTTAACAGAAACCTTTCCACGATATTGCGACACAGCGCGTATGCACAGCCGTCTGCACCGGGCACTGCACCGCGTGCTGCACAGGTGCCCTTGGTCCAAGCTGTTGGAAAAGAACAACTTTAACGCAGCGTGCGCAGCCCTGCGCCGGGCGCATGGCGCAGTTGCAAAACCACCCCTTACACCCCATCGCCCGCAAGCATAGGTCAGGGATCACAAGGAGAATACCAATGTCCGACCTGATCCGCCTACCCGCCGCCCTCGCCATCGACACCAAGGCCGAGGCCGCCTGTAATGCGGCGCTCGCCCAGATGTATGGCTATTACGATTATGCCTGGAAACCCTTCGCCCCGGCTGTCTTTTCCGGTGTGAGACAGGCCGCCTGACCTTAGCAGCGGGCCCGGAAGGCCACCACGTTCGATGCCGCAAGCTGTTGTTTATGCGCCATCATTTGTGCCTGACGCAGCTGCTTGCCGCTGTCCATGTGATCCAGCAGCATCAGCCGGAACGTGGCTTCCATCAGCGACAGGGGGATCGTCGCGCCCTCGCCGCCCGTGGCCTGCGCCAAACGCCAGGCCCCATCCTCGCGGTCGACCTGACGCTGCACCGCGCCCCGGTCTGCCACGCCATAGGTCATGCAGAACGTTTCCAGAAACTCTTCATCTTCTTCTGTCAGATCGGGATGCGGCAGCATTTCGTCCATCGGCAGCAGACCCTTGACCGTATAGGTCAGCGGCGCCGACCGATGCGCCCCGATCGTCTCGGAGAACAACTCCCCCCGCCCCGTCGCCAGATGCCATCCCTGCGCCAGATATAGCAGGCGCTGCAGGTCGAAAAAGCCAAAGCTTTCCCATACTTGCTGAAAATGGTTGGACAGATAAAGTGCTACGTCCTGTGCCCGGCTTGTCATCGTCTTTACTCCTGTCGTCGCCACCGTTTCGGGGTGGGGAAAATGGTACAAGTCACTCGTGTTCTTGCGCCCCAAAGGCCCGGGACGCCGTGGAAGTTTCAGTCAGAAGATCAGGGTTGGCTGGTCTACTGGCCATCAGGCGCAAAAGCGCGTCTGTGGTTCGGTCGTGCCATTCATGCGCTGCACCTCGAGCACCACCTCAAGCCGGTTGCGCGCGTTGAACTTTTGCATGATCTGGGTCATGTAATGCTTCACCGTCTTGTCAGACAGGTTCAGCTTGTTCGCGATTTCCTTGTTGGAAGATCCGTTCAGCAGTTCCCTAACCACCTGATCTTCGCGCGAATTCAGCCCGACAGAGGCGCGTTCCGCCTTGCGCTGTTCGGCGGCACGCATCTCGCGGATCACCTTCGACGCCATGGAGGAAGAGATGAATTCCTTGCCCGCCAGAACCTCTTCGATCGCGTAGAAAAGGTCACCACCGGAACTGCCCTTGAGCACAAAACCGTTGGCCCCGGCTGAAAGGGCATCCATGCACAGATCCGTGGTCGCCGATGCGGTAAAGACAAGGATCTTGACCTCGGGCTGTTCCGCCCGGATCTGGCGCATCGTTTCCATCATGTCGCCTGCAATGTTCAGGTCCGCCACCAGCAGGTCGCAGTCTTTGTCCCGCACCAGGCGCCGCGCATCCTCTGCCGTCGAACCGATACCGGCGACCTGATACCGCGGATTGGCCCGCAGAATGTCGACGAGACCGGCGAGCACGATCGGATGGTCATCAACAAGTACTAGATTCAGCATGTCAGTCCCACTTGCTGGTTCAGGTCGGTTTCGCCGGCCCTCGCCCTTATTCCTGATCATCAACCTATCTTAATTACGGGCCGGGTCTAAACGAAAGTTCGTATCTTGTCGGCTTTCGGACATAGTTCAGCCATCATTGGTATTGGTTGGCGAGGGTAATCTTTTTCGATCGGCGCCTTCGTTTCGGCGGTCGAAACAAAGGCCGTCTTTTCCATTTTGAACCTTGTTTGAACTGTGTCGGAACTTTGGCGCATTCTCCGATGGAATTCGCGCATGGGTTGAGATTCTTGGTCGTGACATAACCGTGGATTGGCAAACTGCGCCCGTGATTCGTATGCAGAATGCGCGGTTCCGAACGCGAACCGGCGGCAGCCAAGCCCTTTATTTGCTGATATTTGCTGACCAAACACGCGGACAGACCGGTCGATCAACACCCGCAGTCCGGCAGACAAGGATCAGCCGATCCCAGCGCGAAGCAGATAATCCCGATGAATCGAGATAATACTTAAAATCCGTCCGACTTCTGCCGTTTTGATCAGGCATTGAAGGTTCAGCAAGCTATTTGCCCGAACCTCAGGTTTGGGGTGAATAAGGTGGTCGATGGTGTAAGCATGGTGTTGGGTGCGAGTGGTCTGGGCTGTAATAGCCATTTGATCCTGTCAATGACGGATCGGCGCGGGGCATGGTTTTGCCGCGCGCTTGGATTCGCGTCCCGCAAACCCCGTGCACATCATTATCTGCCTCGCCGCGTTGATCTCCGTGCCGTCGGCGTGCCTGACGCGTCCCCTTATCTGCAATGCTCCACGCCGCATCCTGATCCTTCGCTCCGGATGCGGGCAGCGCATCCCGCCATGACCTTCGGTCAGAACATGGAAGGGGTGTCTGCACATGCCTACCAGCTTTGAGGTCATATTCCTCGGCACGCTGCCTCTGATCGATACGACACAGGGCAATGAGACCATGGAAAGTGCCGGGGCGATCCTTGGCACCTATGGCACAACGGCCAGCCCGCTCAGCGCGCAGATCAGAAACCTGTCTGCGGTGACCCTGTCCGAAGATGACAACACGGGCTATGACGTCGATAACGGCGGTGGGTTTGACTCCTTTTCGATCAACGGCGGCACGGCCCAGAACTTTGATGGCTGGGCGATCTATAACGCGCAGATCACCTATTCTGATGGCACCACCGCCACGATCACGGCCGTTGTCATGCAGGACGTCAACGGCAACACCTATCTTGTCCCGGAACAGACCAACGACGCCGATCAGCTTGCCCTGACCGCCAGACCGATCATGTCGCTGACGCTGCAAAGTGTTGTTCCGACAACGGGCGACCTTGTGGCAGATCGGATCGCCGGTGATTTCAAAGCCTCGGTCGATGGTACAGCGGGCAATGACAGCATTGGGATCGGTTACACCGATGCCAATGGCGACGTGGTGACCACCGGCGCAGATGTCGTCTATGCCGGGGCCGGGAATGACACCGTCTTTGCACGGGAAGGGGCCGACCTTGTCTTTGGCGGCGACGGCAATGACCGTCTTGATGGCAGCTTCGGGAATGACACGCTGCGCGGCGGTGCGGGCAACGACACGCTGCTGGCAGGCTGGGACAGCGACCTGTTCGATGGTGGCAGCGGGCTGGACACCTATCAGATCGCAGGAACCGAGGTTGAAGGATTTGCCTTCGATATCAACCTCGTCACCGGGTCGGACACGTTCGGCAATACTTATTTCAGCATCGAAACGGTGCTTGGCGGTACAGCCGATGACACGGTCATCGGCACCGACACAACAGCGGAACTGCTGGATGGCGGCGCTGGCAACGACCGCCTGTTTGGCGGGGGCGGCAACGATTCGCTGAATGGCGGTTCCGGGAACGATCTGCTTGACGGTGGCGCCGGCAACGATCTGCTTGACGGCGGCCTTGGGAATGACTCGCTGACCGGCGGCGATGGCAATGATGCCCTGTTCGGCGGTGCGGCGAATGACACGCTGGATGGCGGTATCGGCGACGACACGCTGAATGGCGGGTTGGGTGCCGACTTTCTGTATGGTGGCGTGGGCAACGACCTGCTGATCACCGACGGTGCCGACAGCAACGATGTGGCTGATCTGCTCTGGGGCGGGGTGGGCAACGATACGATCCGCGTCGGCGGCAGCTTTAACGGCGACAATCGCGGTATCGACGGCGGCGATGGGATCGACACCCTTGAACTGTTGCCCGACAATAATCGCAACCTGTCCGTCAACATGAACAGGGGCGAAGTGGTCGACGGAACGGTCGGCTCGCATGAATTCATCAATATCGAAAACATCACCACAGGGGGTGGCAACGACACGGTCATCGGCAACACCGGCACCAACGCCCTGACAGGTGCCGCGGGCAATGACGTGATTTTCGCCGGTGGAGGCAATGACACAGTCCTCGGCGGGACGGGGATTGACTTCATCACGGGGGGTGGTGGCGCTGACACTCTGTCGGGCGGCGATGGCGATGATACGATCTACGGCGATGCGTCGGTCACGAACCCGGCTCCGGTCACGGTGGCGAACGGCAACTTCAGCAATGGCAGCACCGGCTGGACCGTCACCAACCCGGGTGGCACCTTTGTCTATGACAACAGCATGGGCTTTAACGCCTCTGATCAAGCTGTGGGCGGGTCGATCCAGCAGACCGTGGCCACGCAGGTCGGCCAGGATTACGTGCTGTCGCTGGATGCGTTTGAAAACGGCTTTGGCACTGGCAACCATACCCTGCGGGTCGAGGTGGTGGATGCCAACGGCTTTGTAATCTCCAGCCAGACTGTGACCGTCCTGAACGGAACCACACAGGCGCTTTCGATTCCCTTCACCTCGACCACGCCGAACGTCACGCTGCGGTTCAGCAACCCGTCCTCGACCGCGACGGTCAGCACTGACCTCAAGATCGACAATATCGTGGTGACACCCATCGCCGCCAGCGATCCGGGCAATGATACCATCACAGGCGATGCCGGTAACGACATCATCTTTGCAGGTGCCGGCGATGATCAGGTCAGTGGCGGCATTGGCAACGACCAAATCTTTGCCGGAGACGGTAACGACAGCCTCAACGGCGACGATGGCAATGACGTCATCGAAGGCGGCGCCGGCAATGACACGCTTTCCGGCGGCGCGGGCGATGACACCAGCTTTGGTGGCGATGGGGCCGATACCTTCATCTACACGCGGGGTGCGGGCACCGACACGATCGTTGGCGGCGAGGGGGGCACCGACCTTGACACGCTGCAACTGGCCGACGCGGTCTTTGGCGGCACTGGAGCCACGATCACCTATACCTCAGCCGAGGCTGGCAGCTTCAGCTTCAACCTGGGCAGCGGCACTTTCTCGGAAATCGAAATCGTCCGCGGTACAGAATCGGGCGATGCGTTTCTTGGCGGTGCCGCGACCACGGGCTTTGTCGCCTATGCCGAGGGCGGCTTCGACTTCATGCAGGGCGGTTCGGGAAATGACACGCTCTACGGCGGAACCGGCGGCGATTCGATCCTCGGCGGCGCAGGTAATGACAGCGTGTTTGGCGGCACCGATGCAGATACGGTCCGGGGCGGCACAGGCGACGACAACCTCAGCGGCGACGACGGCAATGACAGCCTGTTTGGGGATGGCGGCAATGATCAGCTGTATGGTGGACTTGGCCGCGACACCCTGAGCGGCGGCGACGGCGCTGACCTCGTCTCCGGTGGCGACGATGACGACATTCTCGACGGTAATGCAGGCGATGACACGCTGCAGGGTGGGGCGGGCAGTGATCTCCTTTCCGGGGGTGCGGGCACCGATACGCTCGAGGGTGGCGCCGGGGAAGATTTCCTCTTTGGCGACGCTGGGAATGATCGCATCGACGGCGGCGCCGGTGACGACTATGCCTTTTTCACCGGCACCGTCACTGAATACACCTTTGACTATGGCCCCGGCGGCGAACTGATCGTCACCGATACCGTCGCCAATCGCGATGGCACCGATACGCTGACGAATGTGGAGTTTGCCGTCTTCAACGGCGTCACCTACCGTCTTGTCACTGGCGATGACGGGTCCAACACCACGCTGCAAGGCGTGAATGATGGCACGCCGAGCCTGATCATCGCCCATGACGGCAATGATTGGGGCGGCGGCCATGCGACCAGCGACGCCATCTTCGGCGGCGCGGGCAATGACACGCTGGATGGCGGCGACGGCAATGACACGCTGGTGGGCGAGGCTGACAACGATCTGCTGCGTGGCGATGCGGGCGACGACCGCCTGATCGGCGGCACCGGCAACGACACGCTGCAGGGCGGCACGGGGAATGACAGCCTGTTCGGCGGCGACGGCACTGATGTGGTTGACGGCGGTGCTGGCAACGACATCCTTGACGCTGGCACCGGGAATGACCGGCTTGCGACCGGCCTTGGCAACGATACCCTGACCACAGGGGATGGGGCCGATACCATCATCCTGACTGTCGATGGTGGGGCTGACCGGATCACCGATTTCAACCTGACGCGGGTGAATGGCCGCGCGGTTGACCAGATTGACGTGTCTGAACTGACCACCCCAAGTGGCGACCCGATCCGCTGGCGTGACGTGACGGTGACGGATACCAATGGCGATGGCACGGGCGATGCCGTTCTGACCTTTGCCAGTGGCGAAACCATCATCCTTGAAGGCGTCTCGCAGGCCGAGGCGCAGGGTCGCCAGAACCTGATCGCCATCGGTATCCCCTGTTTCACCACAGGCACGCCGATCCTCACGCCGCGAGGCTGGACCGCGGTCGAAACCCTTGCCGCGGGTGATCTGGTCCTCACGACGCAGGGGGTGCAGCGCGTCCTGTGGGCAGGGCTGCGCGAATTGTCCGCGGCGGCGCTTGCCCAGTCACCCGATCGGAAACCGATCCACTTCCCCGCTGGGGCCATCGGGAACACCATGCCCCTGCGCCTGTCGCCCCAGCATGCCGTCCTGATGCGGGATATCTTCGGGGCCAAGGTTCTGGTCCGTGCCAAGCATCTGGCCGAAATTGGCTTTGGCGGCGCGCGGGTGGCCCAGGGCGTGCGTGCCGTGCGCTATCATCACATCCTGCTGGAACGCCACGCCATCCTTTGCGCGGCCGGGGCGGCGGCGGAAAGCTTCTATCCCGGGCCTCTGGCGATGGAGATGCTGGATTGGCCGTCGCGCATGGCGCTGACAGCGGCCATCGGGGCGGGTGCTGACCCGGATCGCGTGCCAAGAGCCGAGGATCTGGCCCGGCTTTACGGCGACCGGGTGCATCCGCTTGTTGCGCGCAAATCTTTGGCCGGGCTGTCGGTGGTGCCTTTCGCGGCACAGTCATTGCCTATGGTCCAGGTCGGCGGGGCCTGAGGCCGCACCGCGCCCCGGCCAAACGATTCGCAGATCCTTGGTTAACGGCACGCCACCCTGCGCTGCGTGCATACCGTTTGCTGCACAGGGCGCTGCACCGCGCGCGGCACGGCGATTCCTGCCCAAATCCCAAAATTAGCACAGCGTTCCCAGCAACTTGCGGGGTGAAACGGAAAAGGCCGCCCACCGGGCGGCCCCTCCATCCGGAAATCCGGAAAATCAGCCCTGACGGGCCTTGTACCGCTTCTGCGTCTTGTTGATCACATAGACGCGGCCCTTGCGGCGCACGACCTGGCAATCGCGATGACGCGTCTTGAGCGAGCGGAGCGAGTTCGCAACCTTCATCGTTCTTCTCCCATTCGCGGCGCGCAGCGCCTTGAAATCCTTGATGTTTCCCTTTGAAAGGAAACGGCGAAATGGTGGGCGGTACTGGGATCGAACCAGTGGCCACTACGATGTCAACGTAGTGCTCTACCGCTGAGCTAACCGCCCACGTTCCTTCACTTTTCCGCCCGGTATCAATAAAAATGACGCGGGCGGATCCGCGTCGGTCGCTGGGTCTATAAAAGGAGTCGCCCGCAGGTTCAAGGGGTTTTGGCATCCGGCAAAACACGGCTATATCTTATCCATGACGCATGACGCCTTCACTCTTCTATTGCCGCGCCACCGGACAACACCGGTGGTTTTCTCCTCACCCCATAGCGGGGCGGATTACCCGCAAAGCTTTGTTTCCCAAAGCCTTCTGGATCGCCATACGATCCGGTCGTCCGAGGATGCCTTTGTCGATCAGCTCTTCTCTGCTGCGCCCCGGCATGGCGCCCCCCTGATCGCCGCCCGCATCCCCCGCGCCTATATCGACCTGAACCGCGCCGCAGATGAGCTTGACCCCGCGGTGATCGAAGGGATCGACCGGGCACCGCACAACCCGCGCGTTTCGTCCGGGCTGGGGGTGATCCCCCGCGTCGTGGCAGGGGGGCGCGCCATCTATCGCGGCAAACTGCCAAGGGCCGAGGCCGAATTGCGGATCCTGCGCTATTGGAACCCCTATCACGCGGCACTGAAAACCCTGCTGGATGAAAGCCTTGCGCAGTTCGGCGAGGCCATCCTGATCGATTGCCATTCCATGCCGCATGAGGCGATCGAGGCACATGCCCGCCCGGGCCATCCGCGCCCTGATGTGGTGCTGGGGGATCGGTTCGGTGCCGCTGCCGGGCGCGATGTGGTGGACCGGATCGAGGCCGCCTTTGCCGCCGCTGGCCTGCGCACCGCCCGCAACGCCCCCTTTGCCGGGGCCTATATCGCGCAGGCCCACGGCCGCCCGTCGCGCCGCCAGCATGTCGTGCAGGTCGAGATTGACCGTGCGCTGTATATGGATGAAGCGCGCATCGAACCGCGGCCGGATTTCGCGCAGTTTCAGGCGCTTGTGACCGGGATCATCGCAGAAATCACGGCGTCCAAACGCCCCGATGTCGTTCCGCTGGCGGCGGAATAGGGCTTATCGCAGCGCGCGGCCCTTCATGATGGCGTCGTAGCCGAACTTCGCGCGGATGGCATCCGCCGCCCGTTCGGCCTTGGCCCGTTTTCCGGCATCCGGGTCCAGCAGATCGCCCGACAGATCGGCCTGATCCGCGCCCACCAGATCGGCGATGCCGACGCCGATCAGCCGGAAAGGGCCTTTGGTGCCGGCCGTGTCGAACAGCTCACGCGCGGCGCGATAGATTCGGTCCGCCATCTGGGTGGCATCGCCCAGCCCGTGCCGCCGGGTCACGGTCTGGAAATCCTTGTGTTTCAGTTTCACCATCACCGTCCGGCCTGCCAGCCCCTTGGCTTTCGCGCGATCCGCCACCTGTTCGGCCAGCCGCCACAGATGCCCGTCTAGGATATCGGCATCGGCGGTATCTTCGTTGAATGTCGTCTCCTTGCTGATCGACTTGGCCTTTTCGTCGCGGCTCACGCGCCGCCGATCCTCGCCCCGCGCCAGATGGAACAGGCGTTCCCCCATGCTGCCGAAGCGGGCCACCAGATCGACCCGGTCCCAGCGCAAGAGATCGGCGATGGTGCGGATCCCTGCCGCCTCTAGCGCGGCCTGGGTGGCGGTGCCGACACCCCAGATGATTCTTACCGGCTTTGGTGTCAGAAAGGCCTGCGTTTCCGCCTTGCCCACCACGGAAAACCCCTTGGGCTTGTCGAGGTCAGAGGCGATCTTGGCCAGAAATTTGTTATGGCTTAGTCCGATTGACCCGGTCAGCCCCAGTTCCACCTCCATCCGCCGCACCAAGCGCGCCAGCATCACCGCAGGCGGCGCGCCGTGCAGGCGGGCGGTACCCGACAGATCCAGGAACGCCTCATCCAGCGAGAGGGGTTCGATATCGGGGGTCAGCTCCTCCATCATTGCCCTGATCTTGCGGCTTTCGGCGACGTAGGCGGCCATCCGCGGCTTTACCACCACTGCCTGCGGGCAGAGCTTGAGCGCCTGAAACATTGGCATCGCAGAGCGTACGCCGGAAATGCGCGCGATATAGCAGCAGGTGGATACCACCCCCCGCGTGCCACCCCCCACGATCACCGCCTTGTCGGCCAGTTCCGGATTGTCGCGCTTTTCCACGCTGGCATAAAAGGCATCGCAATCCATGTGCGCGATGGACAGATCGAACAGTTCCGGATGGGCCAGCACGCGCGGGCTGCGGCAGGCGGGGCAGCGCGCGCCGGAATCAAAAGTGGTCAGGCAATCACGGCACAGGGCGGGCATGGCACATCATGCACCCAGCCTGCGCGGGCGTCCATGCCCCAGCCCCTTGCGCCACTCTGCCCAAAGCGCCATGATTCCCCGTCAGGTTTTTTCAGGAGGTCGCGGGCATGCTGTCCGAATTTCTTGGCGGGAACGCCGTTTTTCTTGCCGTCGCTGGTTTCATTATCCTTTGCATTTTTCTTGGGGTGCGGATCGTGCCGCAATCGGAAAAGCATGTGGTCGAACGTTTTGGCCGTTTGCGCGCCGTTCTGGGCCCCGGAATCAACTTTGTGGTGCCGTTCCTTGATCGTGTGGCCCACAAGATCAGCGTGCTGGAGCGGCAGTTGCCTACCGCCAGTCAGGATGCCATCACCGCCGACAACGTGCTGGTGAAGGTGGAAACCTCGGTATTCTACCGCATCACCGAACCGGAAAAGACAGTCTATCGCATCCGCGATGTGGATGCAGCGATTGCCACCACGGTGGCGGGGATCGTGCGGTCAGAGATCGGCAAGCTGGAACTGGATCAGGTCCAGTCCAACCGCAGCCAGTTGATTGAGCGCGTGCGTGAACAGGTCACGGCGATGGTCGATGACTGGGGGGTCGAGGTGACGCGGGCCGAAATTCTGGACGTCAATCTGGATGAGGCCACCCGTGCCGCCATGTTGCAACAGTTGAACGCCGAACGCGCCCGCCGTGCACAGGTGATGGAGGCCGAGGGCAAGAAACGGTCGGTTGAACTGGCGGCTGACGCCGATCTTTACGCCGCCGATCAGGCCGCAAAGGCCCGCCGCATTACCGCGGATGCCGAGGCCTATGCCACGGGCGTGATCGCCGGGGCCATTTCGGCCAACGGGTTGGAGGCTGCGCAGTTCCAGATCGCGATGAAACAGGTCGAGGCGATTGCCCAGGTCGCGCAGGGTGAAGGCAAACAGACGATCCTGCTGCCCATCAGCGCGATGGATGCCTTTGCCGATGTGTTCAAACTGCTGCGGGGGAAAGCCTGATGTGGTGGTCCATCTGGTGGGTCTGGATCGTGGCCGGGTTCCTGCTGGGAATGCTGGAGATCATTGTGCCCGGCTACATCTTCCTTGGCTTTGCCATCGGCGCGGTGGTGACCGGGATACTTGTGGGAATCGGCTTCGCACCCGCAAGTCCGGCCATGCTCGTGCTGATCTTCGCGGTCTGCTCGCTGGTGGCCTGGCTTGTCCTGCGACGCACGATGGGCGTGCGCGCGGGTCAGGTGAAGGTGTGGGATCGCGACATCAATGATAACTGACGCAGGGTTTGTCGGGGCAAAGGCCGCATTGTTCTGCGGCGATGCGATCCTGACCTGCCTGCGAGACACCCACCCCGGCCTGCCTTGGCCGGGGATGTGGGATCTGCCCGGTGGCGGGCTTGAAGGCGATGAGTCGCCCGAGGCCTGCCTTCTGCGCGAGTTGCATGAGGAATTCGGCCTGTTGCTGCCTGCGTCGCGCCTGACCTGGCGGGTCGTGCTGCCCGCCATGCTCTATCCAGAGCGGCAGTCGGTCTTCTTCGCGGGAACTGTGACAGCGGACGAGGTCGCAAGCATCCGCTTTGGCGTGGAAGGGCAGGGCTGGGAACTTATGCCCACGGACAGGTTTCTTACCCACCCGAAGGCCATCCCCGATTTGCAGCATCGCGTTCGGTTGGCGATCAGCGCGCAGGCAGTTCCGCAATGACGGCCCGCGCCGCAGCCGCCGGATCGGCGGCCTGCCAGATCGGCCGCCCCACCACGATATGATCGGCCCCGTCTGAAATCGCCTGATGCGGTGTGGCGATGCGTTTCTGATCCCCGGCTGCGGCCCCGGCAGGCCGCACCCCCGGCGTCACGATCAGCCGCCCACGTGCCTGCGGTAATGCCCGGATCATGGCGGCCTCTTGCGGGCTGGCGATCACGCCATCCGCCCCCGCCTCCAGCGCCCGCGCGGCGCGTTCAAGGGTGATGTCATGGATGTCACCCGGCTTTATCAGGTTGGCGTCCAGATCGGCCCGGTCGACCGAGGTCAGGACCGTGACCGCCATGATCTTCAACCCGGTCCCCGACTTGCCTTCGCAGGCCGCGCGCACCACCTGCGGGTCGCCATGCACCGTCAGGAAATCGAGGTCATACCGCGCGATGCCGCGCACCGCCGCCTCGATCGTCGCGCCGATATCGAACAGCTTCAGGTCCAGAAAGACGCGCTTGCCCAACTCGCCCTTCAACTCATTGGCCAGCGCCAGACCGCCCCCGGTCAGCATCCCCAGCCCGATCTTGTAGAAGCTGGCGGCGTCGCCGATGCGTTGAACAAGGTCCAACCCCTGCACGACATTCGGCACATCCAGCGCCACGATCAGCCGATCATCAGACATGGGGTTCCTTTCCTGTGCTTGGCGGCCAGATGCGCCGCAAGCGCGGGGCTGTCAAGCGGCGCGATCCCGGCTAACATCGCGGCAAAGGGCAACGGGGCGGGCATGATCCTTTGTTTCGACATCGGCGGAAGCCGGATCAAGGCGGCGCTGTCGCGCGGCGGCAAGCTGGAGCCGCTGGGCGACACCCCGACGCCGACGGATGACCTTGCCGCCTTCACGGCTGCGCTGGGCGGGTTCATGCAGGGCCATGCCCTGCGGGGCATCGCCATTTCCATCGCCGGGGTGGTGGACCCGGACACGCAGATAATGCGCGTGGCCAATATCCCCTGCGCCGATGGCCGCCGTCTTGCGCCGGATCTGCAGGCCGCGCTGGGCCTGCCGGTACTGGTTCTGAACGATGCCGATTGCTTCGCGATGGCCGAGGCGCGGCAGGGCGCGGGGCAGGGGCATCGCACGGTGTTTGGCGTGATCCTTGGCACGGGCGTGGGTGGCGGTCTGGTGATCGACGGGCGGCTTGTCACCGGGCCCGGCGGCTATGCTGGCGAATGGGGGCACGGGCCGGTGGCAAAGACGCAGGTTGAGGGCGTCACCCTGCCGGAATTTCCCTGCGGCTGCGGGTTGATCGGTTGCCTTGATGCCGTGGGAGGTGCGCGCGGGATCGAACGGCTGCATCTGGCGGTGACCGGGGAAGGGGCGACGTCCCATGACATTCTATCGGATTGGCAGGCGGGTGATCCGGGGGCGGGTCGCACGGTTGCCGTGTGGCGGGGGCTGATGGCGCCGCCACTGGCGATGATCCTGAACACGGTAGGCGCGTCGATCGTGCCGGTGGGGGGCGGGCTGTCCAATGTGCCTGCGCTGATTTCCACGCTGGATGCGGCGGTGCGCGGGATGATTCTGCGCCGGACCACAGCGCCGCTGGTCGTGCCCGCGCAATGCCGTATCGAACCCGGCCTGATCGGGGCCGCCGCAGCAGGAGAGGCCACCTTTGGCTGATATCCTGCTGGAAGTCTGTGTCGAAGATGCCGCCGGTCTGGGTGCCGCCCTGCGCGGTGGTGCCGGCCGGATTGAGCTGTGTTCGGCCGTTGCGCTGGGCGGGTTGACGCCATCGCCGGGGTTGATGCAGGCGGCACAGAATGCGGGCCGCCCTGCCATGGCGATGATCCGGCCGCGCGCGGGGGATTTCATCTGGTCCAGCGAAGATCTGCGCCAGATGCGCGGCGATATCGCCGCCGCCCGCGCGGCGGGGCTGGCGGGGGTGGTTCTGGGCGCATCGCGCCCGGATGGGCGGCTGGATGAATGGCTGCTGTCCACCCTGATTGCTGAGGCGCAGGGGATGGACCTGACCCTGCATCGCTGTTTTGATCTGACGCCAGACAAATCCGCCGCGCTGGAAATGGCCGTCCAGCTTGGCTTTTCCCGCATCCTGACATCGGGCGGGGCAAAGACCGCCCCGGAAGGTGCCGATACCCTTGGCCTGCTGATGCAACAGGCCGGATCGCGCATTGCCATCCTCCCCGGCTCCGGCATTTCGCCGACCACGCTGCCCGCCTTGGCCCATCTGCCCTTGCGCGAAGTGCATGCCTCCTGTTCCATGACAGAGGCGGTGGCGGGCAGCATCGCCGCTCTTGGTTTTGGTCCTGTGGAGCGGCGCGTCACCTCGGAATCGGCGGTGCGGGCGCTGGTTTCGGCCTTGGCTGTTATGTGAAAGATGTAAGGGGAATAGCTGTGCAGATCACCGTAACATATGACCGCCCTGAAGACGGCCCCCGCTCCGGCCCGGTGCAGGTGGGCTGGTTTCTGGCATCCGACAAGAGCGCGGTGCTGTATGATGCGCCCGAACGGCTGGTGTCGCGGCAGGTGAGCCGGTCGCATGCGAAAAGCGCCAGCCGCTGCCCGGCGGTGATCCAGATGGAAAGCCGCTATTTTGTGGTGAAATGCCCCTTTGACCTGCACATCGGCTTTGCCCGCGATGAAAAGGGCAAGGCGGTTCTTGTGAACCGTGCCAGCACCGCGTCATCCATCCGCAGCAACAAACTGAACGAAGTGCTGACCTTGGTGAACGAGGCGGAATGGCGCTATCCCGACCGGCCCACGGTGCAACTGCACCTTCCCTATACCTTTATCGCCGATGAGCCGGTGTGGATGACGCAGATCGGCACCTTTGCCCATTACCGCAAGGATCCTCTGCCCGGCACCATCTTTGGCGGGCGGTTCCAGCTGAACCTGTGGCCGCGCCCGCTGATGTGGGCCTTTGAATGGCATGAGCCGGAGAAGGACATCATCCTGAAGCGCGGCGATCCGCTGTTTTATTGCCAGTTCGAACATGAAGGCCCCGACCGCCCTGTTCAGATGGTGGAGGCGGAAAAGACCCCCGATCTGCTGGCCTATATGGAAAAGATCTCGGGCGTGGTGAATTACGTCAACCAGACCTTCAGCCTGATGAAATCCGCCGAACAGATGCGCCCGGCCCGGCTTTTGAAACCCAAGGACAAGGCGTGAAATCCCATCTTGCGATCTGGGACATGGCGCAGGGCCATGCGCGCACGATCCTGACCGTGGATCACCGGATCGAGGCGCCGAACTGGCATCCCTCGGGCGGCTATCTGATGGTGAATGGCGATGGCCGCCTGTTCCGTGTGCCGCTGGCCGCGCCCCGGCTGGAACCGTTCGAGACAGGGGTAGGCGGGCGCTGCAACAATGACCACGGCTTCAGCCCCGATGGCGCGACACTGGCCTTTTCCTGCCACCGGGGGCAAGGGGCCGAGATGTTCACCATGCCTGCAACGGGCGGCACTGCGCTCTTGATCAGCCCTGAACCGCGCACATGGTTTCATGGCTGGTCGCCCGATGGTGCCACGCTGGTCTATGCCGCCGCGCGGGGCGAGGGCCGGAATGTCGATATCTTTGCCCTGCCCGCAGGGGGCGGTGTCGAGACACGCCTGACGCAGGGCGAGGGCCATTCAGATGGCCCTGACTACGGCGCTGACGGGCAGCGCATCTATTGGAACTGCGACCGCGGTGGCCATGCCCAGATCTGGGTCATGGCGGCGGATGGATCGGGTCAGCAAAGGCTCTTTACCGATGACCATGTGAACTGGTTCCCCCATCCATCGCCTTGTGGTGGGCATCTGATCTATCTTGCCTATCCTCCGGGGACCGAGGGGCATCCGGCAGACCTGCCCGTTGCCATCGTGCTGTGCCGCCCGGATGGCAGCGACCGGCGCCGGATTTTGGAATTCACGGGCGGGCAGGGCACGATGAACGTGCCGAACTGGGCCCCGGATGGGCGCGCCTTTGCCTTTGTTCATTACTCTGCTTGATTGAGGGCGCAGTGGGTATTTGGGCCAAGATGAAGCCGGCGTAAGGAAAAGTTGACGCATCTCTGCGCGGCAATCTTGCAACAGGGGCCAACCCCGCCCATCTTCTGAACAAGGCCGGGGCGGACGTGCCTTTTCAGGGCGTTCGCAGGACGGTGCTATGAAAAGGAGAATGCCCGATGAACCTTGAAAAGTTCACGGAACGCTCGCGCGGGTTCCTGTCTGCCGCGCAGACCATCGCCATTCGGGAAAGCCATCAGCGGCTTGCGCCCGAACATCTGCTCAAGGCCATCATGGATGATGACCAGGGGCTTGCGTCAAACCTGATCCGCCGCGCCGGGGGTGAACCCGCCCGTGTGAGCGAGGCCGTGACCCTTGCCATTGGCAAATTGCCCAAGGTTTCGGGTGATGCGCAGCCCTTTACCGATCCCGGTCTGGTCAAGGTGCTGGACGAGGCGGAAAAGCTTGCGAAAAAGGCGGGGGATAGTTTCGTTCCCGTCGAACGCATCCTGATGGCGCTGGCCATGGTGCCGGGGGCTGCCAAGCAGGCACTGGATGCGGGTGCGGTCAGCGCGCAAAAGCTGAACGCGGCGATCAATGATATCCGCAAGGGGCGCACGGCGGATTCCGCATCGGCGGAAGAAGGCTATGACGCGCTGAAGAAATATGCGCGCGATCTGACCGAGGCGGCAGAACAAGGCAAGATCGACCCGATCATCGGGCGGGATGAAGAAATTCGCCGCACGATGCAGGTGCTGTCGCGTCGGACCAAGAACAACCCCGTGCTGATCGGTGAACCCGGTGTCGGCAAGACCGCCATCGCCGAAGGCCTTGCCCTGCGGATCGTCAATGGCGATGTGCCGGAAAGCCTGCGCAACAAGAAGCTGATGGCGCTGGATATGGGCGCACTGATCGCCGGGGCGAAGTATCGCGGTGAGTTCGAGGAGCGGCTGAAGGCGATCCTGAACGAGGTGACCTCGGCCGAGGGCGAGATCATCCTGTTCATCGACGAGATGCACACGTTGGTAGGCGCGGGCAAGTCTGAGGGCGCGATGGATGCCGCCAACCTGATCAAGCCTGCACTGGCACGGGGTGAGTTGCATTGCGTGGGGGCGACCACGCTGGATGAATACCGCAAATATGTGGAAAAGGATGCGGCCCTTGCCCGCCGGTTCCAGCCGGTGATGGTGAACGAACCCACGGTCGAGGACACCATCTCCATCCTGCGCGGGATCAAGGAGAAGTATGAGCTTCACCATGGCGTGCGGATTTCCGACTCGGCGCTTGTCGCAGCGGCGACGCTTTCGCATCGCTACATCACCGACCGTTTCCTTCCCGACAAGGCGATCGACCTGATTGATGAGGCCGCCAGCCGCTTGCGGATGGAGGTGGACAGCAAACCCGAGGAACTGGACCAGCTGGATCGTCAGATCCTGCAATTGCAGATCGAATCCGAGGCGTTGAAGAAGGAAGACGACGCCGCCTCGCGCGATCGGCTGGAAAAGCTGGAAAAGGAACTGGGCGACCTGCAACAGCAATCCGCTGCCATGACCGCGAAATGGCAGGCCGAGCGGGACAGTCTGGATGCCGCGCGCGATTTGAAGGAACAGCTTGACCGCGCGCGTGCCGAACTGGAACACGCCAAACGCGAGGGTGACTTCGCCAAGGCGGGCGAGCTGCAATATGGCCGTATTCCGGGGCTGGAAAAATCTCTGGCCGAGGCCGAGGCCCGCGAAGGCGAGGCGCTGGTCAGCGAAGCGGTGCGTCCCGAACAGATCGCCGAGGTGGTGGAACGCTGGACCGGTATTCCCACCACCAAGATGCTGGAAGGCGAGCGTGACAAGCTGCTGCGGATGGAGGACGAGCTTGGCAAGCGCGTCATCGGCCAGCATCAGGCGGTTGATGCCGTGGCCAAGGCCGTGCGCCGTGCGCGCGCCGGGCTGAATGATGAGGGTCGGCCGTTGGGATCGTTCCTCTTTCTTGGCCCTACCGGTGTGGGCAAGACGGAACTGACCAAGGCGCTGGCGGAATACCTGTTTGACGACGAATCCGCGATGGTCCGCATCGACATGTCGGAATTCATGGAAAAGCATGCCGTGTCGCGCCTGATTGGCGCACCTCCGGGCTATGTCGGCTATGACGAAGGCGGGGTGCTGACCGAAGCGGTGCGGCGCAAGCCCTATCAGGTTGTGCTGTTTGATGAGGTGGAAAAGGCCCATCCGGATGTGTTCAACGTGCTGCTGCAGGTGCTGGACGATGGCATCCTGACCGATGGTCAGGGCCGGACGGTGGATTTCAAGCAGACGCTGATCGTTCTGACATCGAACCTTGGGTCACAGGCGCTTAGCCTGTTGCCCGATGGGGCGGATGCGAATGACGCCAAGCTTGATGTGATGGAGGCCGTGCGCGCCCATTTCCGCCCGGAATTCCTGAACCGTCTGGATGAGACGATCATCTTTGATCGCCTTGGCCGGGCCGATATGTCGGGGATCGTGGAGATTCAGCTGCGCCGTCTGGAAAAGCGGCTGGAGGGTCGCAAGATCACCCTGTCGCTGGATGCGGATGCCAAGGCCTGGCTGGCGGATGAAGGCTATGATCCGGTCTATGGCGCGCGCCCGTTGAAGCGGGTGATCCAGCGCCAGTTGCAGGATCCGCTGGCCGAGATGCTTCTGGCGGGCGACATTCTGGATGGGGCATCCATCGCCGTGACGGCCGGGTCAGAAGGGTTGATCGTGGGGGGGCGCGTGATCGCGTCACGCCGGGAACGCCCGACACAGGCCGTGGTGCACTGAACCTACCAGAGGCAAAAGAAAAGGGGCGGTGAAAACCGCCCCTTTCCGCTGACAGAGCCTGTCAGATCACATCGGCGGCAGGATGACCGAGTCGATCACGTGGATCACACCGTTCGATGCGGCAACGTCCGGGGCCGAAATCACGGCGCCGTTCACTTTCGGGCCGCCTTCCAGCGTGATCGTGATGTCTTTGCCGTTCACGGTGGCGGCGGTCATGCCTTCGGTCAGGTCGGTCGACATGACCTTGCCCGGCACAACGTGATAGGTCAGCACTGCGATGAGCTGTTCCTTGTTCTCCGGCTTCAGCAGGTCTTCGACGGTGCCAGCGGGCAGCGCGGCGAAGGCGGCATCGGTCGGTGCGAAGACGGTGAACGGACCTTCGCCCTTCAGCGTTTCAACCAGCCCGGCTGCCGTCAGCGCGGTGGCCAGCGTGGTGAACGAACCGTTGGCAACTGCGGTGTCGACAATGTCCATGTCCTGGGCATAGGCGGGCATCGCAAAGGCGGCGGCGGTGGTCAGTGCAAGAAAGGTTCTGCGGATCATAGGCGTCACTCCCGTTCGATCTCTCTGCCATGATTGGCATAGTGCTTATATGGGGTGCCGCTGCGACCAGATGTCGTTGAAACATCCGTTAATCTACCTTGCCAAACCCGTCTCGCGGGCTAAGCCCCGCCCTGATGCGGCTTCAAGTCAACATGGTGTGACTGATGTTTACCTGTCGTGACTGAAACAGATGACGTTTCAGCCACGTATAGGAAATGTGAGAGGTCTTGCTTTGCCTTTTCACGTCAGCCCGCCAACATTGATGTAACGGGACAAAGATAGGAGACGGCAATGCAAGCACCGAAACTTGGCTGGTCCGATGTGACGCCAAAAGCGCAGTTCCTGAACCGCCGCGCCCTGATCGCCGGGGCGGGCGCGGTTGCCTTTGCCGGGGCTGCGGGCATTCGCCCGGCTCTGGCCAAGATCAACGCAGCGCCCAGTGCCTTTTCCACCGACGCCACACCGAACACGCTGGAAGAGATCACAACCTACAACAATTTCTATGAATTCGGCACCGGCAAGGAAGACCCGGCCCGCAACGCGGCGGCACTGACCACCGATCCATGGTCCATCGTGATCGACGGGATGGTTGATCGCCCCGGCACCTATGACCTTGCCGATGTGATGAAGGATCAGCCGCTGGAGGAGCGCATCTACCGTTTCCGCTGTGTCGAGGCGTGGTCGATGGTGATTCCCTGGATCGGCTTTGAGCTTGCCGGTCTGCTTAACCGTGTGGGGGTGCAGCCCTCGGCCAAGTATGTGGCTTTTGAAACGCTGGTCCGCCCGGAAGAGATGATCGGCCAGCAATCCCCCATCCTCGAATGGCCCTACCGCGAAGGCCTGCGTCTGGACGAGGCGATGAACCCGCTGACGATTCTGGCGACCGGACTTTATGGCGAAGCGATGCCAAATCAGAACGGCGCGCCGATCCGTCTGGTCGTGCCGTGGAAATACGGCTTCAAGTCGATCAAGAGTATCGTGAAGATCAGCCTTGTCGCCGAACAACCCAAGACGACATGGAACATGCTACAACCGTCGGAATACGGGTTTTATTCGAACGTGAACCCGACGGTGGATCACCCGCGTTGGTCGCAGGCATCGGAACGGCGCATCGGGGCGGGGCTTTTCGCCGGGCGTCAGGATACGCTGATGTTCAATGGCTATGAGGAGCAGGTGGCTTCGCTCTATGCCGGCATGGACCTGACGGCGAATTACTGATGGACCGCGTCAACCAGCTTGCCCGCCGCATCCCGGTGAATGCCGTCTATCTTGCGGGGCTGTTGCCCTTTGTCTGGATCGTCTGGCTGACCTTCGCCAACGGGCTTGGCCCGGACCCGGTCAAGGCCATCGAATTGCGGCTGGGTGAGTTGGGGTTGCAGTTTCTGGTGGCGGGGCTGGTTGTCAGCCCGTTGCGCTGGGCCGGGTTGAACCTGATCCGGTTTCGGCGGGCGATCGGGTTGCTCGCCTTCTTCTATGTGGCGATGCATCTGCTGACTTGGGTCGTGCTGGATATGGGCCTGCGCTGGGAAGAGATGGCCGCCGATCTGGTGAAGCGGTGGTATATCATCATCGGCATGGTGGGCTTTGCCGCGATGGTGCCTTTGGCGCTTACATCGAACAACGGTGCGATCCGGCGCCTCGGTGCTGCGGCTTGGGGGCGGCTGCATCGGCTGACCTACGTCGCGGCACTGGCTGGGGCGCTGCACTATGTGGTGCTGGTGAAAGCCTGGCCGGTGGAGCCGCTGCTTTACCTTGGGGCGGTTTGCCTCCTGCTTCTGGCGCGACTCTGGCGGAACCGGCAACGCAGCATGGCACAGACCGCCTGAACCGGCTGCGCTGCGCCAGATTATTGCCGCAACGCAGCGCCCGTGGTGCTGAAAATTTCGCCAAGCCCAAGATTTTGTAGATAAATCCGGCAAATCGAAAAAAGTTCGCAGTTTCGCATTTTTCCCTCTTGCGGCTTTCGGCGCACCTCCGTAAACACCGCCTCACCGAAGCGGAAACGTGACGGTGACGGAAGAAAGCGAAGCGAAGGCAGCAGCCGAAACGACGCGGAAATCCGGAGAATCTGAAGATGAGGCTGGCAGGGATACGCTAGGAAACTAGCGCCCTTTACGTTTTTGTCTTTGGGTACGCTCTTTGAAAATTTGGATTTGAAGGGATATGTGGGCGGTTTGGGCGCATCGGCGTTTAACTGTTTGCATATCGGCCTAGTAGGGGAGACCCGATGATCTAGGTGTCAGCTTCACGGTTTGTGGGTCACGTTACTTCGGTAACTTGGC
>CALRMS020000052.1:0-31522 GCA_943369275.1 Rhodobacter maris
TGACGGCATCGGCGAACTCAAAGACATGCTCAGGGACGCGCGCATCACCACCGAAACCTGGCATGCCTTCCTCGACGACTTCGTCGATGACGCAGAACTCGTCGCCCGCATCAAGGCCCACTCACCGCGGTAGCAACCGGCCGGTTACAACGATACTTCCGGCCTGCCAGAACTGTTTACGCTCCATCGCCTTTATCGCCACCGCTTAACGGCACGATTGCAGGAGCATGTTTTGGTGAAGGCTCGCCTGAAACGTCGTCGCGGTCAGCGAGACATGCGCGTCCAGCGGCGGGAGCAGTTCGAACGCCTTCGGCTCGCGTGAGAAATTCCACAGCCGGAGCAGGCACCATTCCGACCGGCGCTCCTCGGCCACGGCCAGCTCGTTGCGGGTGATGTGGAAGGGAGTGCGCTTCCATCCGTTCGTCGTCTTGACCTCGATCAGCCGGAGCAGGCCGTCTGGGGCGAAACTCGCGATGTCGTAGCCCGCGCCATCGCCATCCTCCTCCGACACCCAGCGCACCTGATGACGAGTGGCAGCTCTGGTGAAGCTACGCCGCAGCGTCGTCTCTGACGTCGACGACCGCTCTAGGCCGAACGCGTCAAATACGTGCCTGACCGACAGAAGGGGGCGGAAAGCGGACTTTCGGGTATAGTCAGCGAATGGCCGCTTCGGCGTGGATCAAACCGAAAATGAGCTATAGAAGGCCGCGGGGGCGGCCTTCTCGTCACCCTTGGCGGCGATGCTCATCAGCGGGATGGTAGCAAGGGCTTGAAACTCAATCGCGATCCCCGCTCGCGGGCGTTGACCAATGCAGCGGGTGTTGTGGCATGGTCATTGAAAAGCCTTTGCAGTTTAAGCCGAGAGAGCCTCAGGGAAGAACGCGCCTGATGGGACCACGAAAAAGAGGCCCAACACAATGCGCCGGGCCTCAAAAACAGGGCGCTCGAATGGCGATACAGTCTCAGGTTTCGAGCCAGCACTTAGCAAGCGCAGTTCCGTCCATCAGCGTGCCAAGTGGATTTGCCTCCCAGCCACCAACTTCTTGGCGACGACCTTCGACCCAGTCGTTGAACATCGGACAGATCAGGCCGCCCTCGTCACGCACGATCATTCCCATCTCACTGTACATGGTCTTGCGCTTCGCCTGATCGAGTTCGCCCTTTGCGGCGATCAGCAACTCGTCGAAGCGCGCGTTCTTGAACTTGGTGTCGTTCCAGTCGGCAGTGGACAAGTAGGCAGTTGAATACATCTGATCCTGCACCGGACGGCCGCCCCAATAGGACGCGCAGAAGGGTTCGACATTCCAGACGTTGGACCAGTAGCCGTCATCGGGCTCCACCTTCACTTCCAGCGGGATGCCCGCCGCAACGGCGGACTGCTGGAATAGCTGCGCCGCCTCGACTGCGCCCGGAAAGGCACCTGGCGCGGTGCGCAGGATGATGGGCGAGCCGTCATGGCCCGAAGCCTTGTAAAGTTCTGCCGCCGCCGCTGCATCGTATTCGCGCTGCGGGATGGTGTCGTCGAACAGCGGATAGGCCGCGTTTATCGGGAAATCGTTCCCGCGGGAGCCATAGCCGCCGAGGATCTTGTCCACCATCTCCTGACGATTGATGGCCAGCTTCAGAGCGTTGCGAAGGTCCTTGTTATCGAAGGGGGCCTTGTCGCAATGCATGATGAAGACGTAGTGCCCAGGTCCCGCCGCTTGCTCGATCACCACGTCGGAATTGCCCTTCAAGAGTTCGACGATCTTGGGGTCGATCCGGTTCATGAGGTGGATCTGGCCCGACTGGATCGCCGCCGTCCTGGCGGTGTTGTCGTTGATGGTCAGAATCTCGACAGAGTCGGCATGGCCGAAATCCGCAAACTGTCCCAGTAATTCGCATGCCGCTCGAATACGGTGCGGACGCCGGGTTCGTTCGAAACGACTTTGTAGGCGTTGGTTCCAATTCCGGCGACCGGGTTATCGACGCCACCTCCGGGTTGGATCACCAGATGGTAGTCGGCCAGCAGGAAGGGCAGGTCCGCATTCGCGGCGGCCAGCTTGAGCGTGACCGTATCTCCTTCGGCAGTAATCTCGGAAATGCCTTGCACGATTCCTAGCGCGCCTGACTGCGATTTCTCGTCGGTGTGGCGCTTCAGCGTTGCCACCACATCTTCGGAGGTGACAGTCTTGCCGTCATGGAATTCCACGCCCTTGCGGATCTTGAACTTCCACTCGGTTGCATCGGCGTTCGACGAGATTTCCTCGGCAATGCGCGGATTGATGACACCTCCGGGGTCGACATCGCACAGCATTTCGCCCCAGGTCTTGTTGATCATGAAAGGCACGTCCGATGCCGCAAGCGCCGGGTCGAGGCTATTGGTTGACTCACCGCCCTGAACGCCCGCCCGCAAAAGGCCGCCCTTCTTTGCCTCGGCATGCGCAACCTTGGCAAAGAGTGCCGAGGCAAGACCTGCTGACACCCCCAGCGCCGTCGTGCGGCCTATGAATTCGCGGCGGTTCATCCGGCCTGTGCGGGCACGGCCAATCATATAGTCAAGCTGACTCTCTTTATCGTTCATTCTTTCCTCCCTGTTGCAGTGACCCGGGTTCTTGTTCAGCACGTCTTGTTGTCCGATCATTCAATAAGAAACCACATCAGCACAATCGGGCAAATCTTTTCTGCCCACGGGCAAGAGATTTGATCGGAACGCGCGGCGGTCTATGGTTCGTCCCGAACCAGATTGCGTGCGTAATCTGGCCTTCTGGCCGGATCCGCACCACTGGGCCGACTTAACGTGCCGCGCCCTTTAGCAAGATCTCGATGGCTTCCCGTGCCCGTCCAAGATCCATTTCCGTGGGCGCGATGCACGCCTCCAACCAAATCCCGTCCAAGAGAGCGATCAATGCAGCAGCAAGTATTTCATCGGTTGCATCTGGCGCGTCGCGCCCGAAATGGCGCGCCGTTGCTTGCGCGATTGCGGTGCGGTAGCTCCGGTAATGCCGAAGATGTTCGGCTTGCAGGACCGGGTTGACCGCGACCTCGCCCCAGAGTGCCAGCCAGATCGCCATGCCGTCCCGGCGCAAGTGGCGCTCGCTCAGCAATTCTTCGATCAACCCGATCAGGGTCAGCGGTGCCTTATCCGTCGCAATGGAGTCCAACAGCGGGGCATAGGCCGCTCCATAGCAAGCGGCCAGCAACCCGTCCTTGCCGCCAAAGTAATGCCCTATCAGTCCGCGAGACGCGCCAGAAGCCTTGCAGATGTTCTCGATGGTAAACGCAGTGATCCCGCCGCGGGAAAGCACCTGCAACCCCGCCTGCACCAGTTCGGAGGCGCGGGTTTCCGGCGAAAGACGTTTGTATTTCGGCATGGTCATGCTTGTTGGACGCCCCGATCCCGGTTCTTTGTTGAACGGTCATCCAATAATGGTAGCCTGTTTTCGAGGAGACTTTCAATGGACCCCCGCCACGCCATCTTGTTCGAGCCGGTCAGGATCGGCCCTGTCACAGCGCCGAACCGGTTTTACCAAACGCCCCATGCCACGGGCTTCGGATGGCAGCGCCCGCAATCAAGCGCTGCGCTGCGCGCGGTCAAGGCGGAAGGCGGCTGGGGGGTCGTCTGCACAGAATACTGTTCGATCCACCCTAGCAGCGACGACAGCCCCTATGCTTTTCTGACCCTGTGGGACGATGATGACATCGCCCCTCTTGCCGCCACGGCCGATGCCATACACGCCTATGGCGCGCTCGCGGGCATTGAGCTTTGGCACGGCGGATCTCATGCCTCGAACCGGATGACACGGGTGCCGGGGATCGCCCCGCAGGTGCAGCCGGCGATGTATCACCTGCCCACCACGGCGCGGGCGATGGACAAGACTGACATACGCGCCTTTCGAGGATGGCAGCGCGATGCCGCGCGGCGGGCGAAACAGGCGGGCTTTGACATTGTTTATGTATATGCCGGTCACGATTATCTGCCGTTCCAGTTCCTCTCGCGTCGCAGCAATATGCGAGGCGACGAGTATGGCGGCAGTCTGGAAAACCGCGCGCGGCTTCTGCGCGAGATGCTGGACGACACGCGCGAGGCTGTGGGCGATACCTGCGCAGTGGCAATTCGGCTGGCTGTGGATGAACTGCACGGTCCGCAAGGCATCTGCGCCGAGGAAGAAGGGCGAGATGTGGTCGCGCTGCTGGCCGAAGTTCCTGACCTATGGGATGTGAATGTCGCGGGCGCGCTTGGCAATGACAGCAAATCCGCCCGATTTTCGCCCGAAGGTTTTCAAGAGGATTACATCCGATTTGTGAAAGGTCTGACCTCGAAACCTGTGGTGTCGGTCGGCCGTTTCACCTCGCCCGACCGGATGGTCGAGCAGATCCGCAAGGGTGTGCAGGATTTCATCGGTGCCGCGCGGCCTTCCATCGCCGATCCGTTCTTGCCTGCAAAGATCCGTGAAGGGCGAGCAGACGAGATTCGCGAATGCATAGGCTGCAACATTTGCAGGGCGGCGAACAATGAAGGGGTCGGCTTGCGCTGCACACAAAACCCCACGATGGGCGAAGAATGGCGACGCGGCTGGCACCCCGAACGCATTGCCGCCTATCCAAGGCGCGAGACGGCGCTGGTGGTCGGCGCAGGTCCCGCCGGTCTGGAGGCGGCGCTGACGCTTGCCCGTCGCGGGCTGGCGGTAATGCTGGCCGAAGCCGGACGTCAGTTGGGTGGGCGGATTGTCCATGAGGCGGCGCTGCCGGGTCTGGCAACATGGGGGCGAGTTCGCGACTGGCGGCTTACCATGCTGGGCAAGCTGCCGAACGTGCAAATATTTCGCGAAAGCCGGATGGGGGCCGGGGACATTACCGAACTGAAGTCCGATCATGTTGTCCTTGCGACAGGCTCTCGCTGGCGCCGCGACGGGGTGGGCGTCACGGGAATGGAGCCTGGGGACTACCCGCTGGCGCTGACCCCAGATGATGTCTTTGCAGGAGCAGAGGTCGGGCCGTCGGTCGTGATCTACGACGACGACCATTACTACATGGGCGGTGCGATGGCCGAGAAACTGGCGCTGTCCGGGCATCAGGTGACGCTGGTCACGCCTTACCCGCAGGTCTCCGGCTGGACGGTCTATACCGATGAACAGGGGCTTGTGCAGGGCCGGCTGATGCGCCTCGGCGTCACGATCCTGGCTCAGCACATGCTTGCAGCGCCGGGGCCGGACCATGCCCGCATCGCCTGTGCTACCACCGGCGTCCTGCGTGACATCGCTTGCGACAGCCTGATCCTTGTGACCGGTCGCGTACCGGTGGATGACCTCTGGTTCAACCTTTCGGGGCACCCGAATCTGGCTCGGGTGGGCGACTGCCTTGCGCCCTCAACGATCGCCGATGCGGTCTATTCCGCCCATCGTTTCGCCCGTCTACTGGGCGAGCCCGACCTGCCGCCGCGCCGTGAGCGGCCCAGTCACAGGAGCCTGTGATGCGCCAGCGCCGCCCCATCAGGTCTGCCAATGCAATCCCGCAGCGTCCCTTCGGACAGGTGTCGCGCGCCTATGACCCGATCCGGGTGATCAGCGAAGACGAGGTGGAAGCGATCCACAACGCCGCACTCCGGCTTCTGGCAGAACAGGGGATGCGGGTGCTGAACGCCCGCGCCGTAGACACCTTTCGTCGCGCTGGCGCGCGGGTGGACGGCAACATGGTGTTCCTTGACCACGATCTCGTGGGTGAACGGCTTGCGACCGTTCCTTCACGCTTTACCATCGCTGCGCGCAACCGGACCAAGGACCTGCGGTTTGGCGGCAATGACATGGTCTTCGCTTCGGTCGGGGGGCCTGCCTATGTGATGGACCTTGACCGCGGGCGTCGGGATGGCACCCTTCAAGACATGCAGGATTTCCTGCGCCTGTGCCAAAGTCTGAACGTCATTCAGCAGGAATCCGGCGGCCCGCTGGAGCCGATGGACCTGCCCGCAGCCACAAGGCATCTGGACCTTTACCTTTCCCAGATCACGTTGCTTGACAAAAGCTGGCAACTGAACGCGCTTGGTGCGGCGCGGACATTGGACGGGATCGAAATGGCGGCCATCAGCATGGGTTGGTCGCTGGACGACCTTGCCCGGCAGCCGATGATGATGGGGGTGATCAACACCAACTCGCCTCGGCAACTGGACGACCCGATGAGCGCAGGGTTGATGGCGCTGGCCGAACACGGACAGGTGGCGATTGTCACACCCTTTACGCTGGCGGGGGCGATGGCGCCTGTCAGTCTGGCCGGCGCGCTGGTCTTGCAACATGCCGAGGCGATGTTCGGCATCGTCCTGACCCAGATCGTCCGTCCCGGGGTTCCGGTGGTCTATGGCGGCTTCACCTCGAACGTGGACATGCGGACTGGGGCACCGGCCTTTGGCACGCCCGAGTATGCCAAGGCGGCACAGGCCAGCGGCCAACTCGCCCGCCGGATCGGCGTGCCATTCCGGTCTTCCAACACGACGGCTGCCAATGCGCTGGATGCACAGGCGGCTTATGAAAGCCAGATGTCACTTTGGGGATGCCTGATGGGTGGCGCGCACCTTGTCATCCACGCGGCGGGCTGGATGCATGGCGGGCTTACCGCCAGTTTCGAAAAGCTTGTGCTTGATGCAGAGATGTTGGGGATGATGCAGGCCTATTTCTTACCGATGGAGGTCACGGCGGACTCCCTATCGCTGGATGCGATCGGAGAGGCCGGGGTAGGCGGACATTTCTTCGGCACTGCGCAGACGATGGCGCAATATGAGACCGCGTTTCATGCGCCCATGATCTCGAACTGGGACAGCTATCCGAACTGGCAAGCTCGCGGATCGCAAGAGGCCCCGCAACGCGCCAACCGGATCTGGAAGGAACTCTTGGCGAATTACGAGCCCCCTCCGCTGAACCCCGGCATCCGCGACGCGCTTCAGGAATATGTCACCCGCCGCAAAGCCGAAGGCGGTACAGGGGATTGATCTGGCACGTACGAAAACCTGTCTCGGGCTTGCCCAAGGAATTGGGCGATGTCGCCTCCTGCTCTCAATTAGAATAAGCGAAACTGCCGTAGGACGCCGAGTGCGGTTTCTGAGGCGGCGTGAGCATTAGCAGCAGACCTTCTGCGGAGCTGGCCAATTTACCGCCATGGGCCGAGTGCGTTGGCGCCCTCGCGAAGGGCGGAAAGCGGTCATTCGCTTCAAGTGCACGACTGGTCGTGCAACCACTCACCGCGTTCCGCCAGCGTGTTTTCAGGGCAGGTATTTCACCACGTGAACGAAACGGCCGAGCAACCCGATCGCTGACTCGCGTCAGCCCTGATTCTCCTCCAGAGATTTGTATCCTTTCAGCGGTCGCCAATGCCACGTGCGCGGATGGCACATCAGGAAAATGACATGCAATTTCATACATTTCCCTTTCATGTCTGGCATTGTCGACTGCAATATGGAACGTTCCCATTGACATCGTATGGATCGTTCCAATAAAACCTTGGAACGATCCATTTATGTGCTCGGGGAGGGCGTTTCTGTGAACTGGGCGTTTGTCGGCGCGAGCACGATAGCTGGCCAATACCTGGTTGGGGCGATCCGTGCAGTGCGCTCGAATGATGTGCGCTGGGTGATCAGTGGCTCGTCGGATCGGGCCGCTGCCTTTGCGCAAACCCATGGCATTGCCCATTCTGGCGCCGACTTGGCGGCTGCCTTGGCCGATCCGGTGATTGAGGCGGTCTACATTTCTTCGACGAATGATAAGCACCGCTCGCAGGCCTTGGCCGCGATTGCCGCAGGCAAGCATGTGCTATGTGAAAAGCCTTTGGCGACCAGCATTGAAGATGCCAACGCCATGGTTCTGGCCGCCGAACAGGCGGGTGTCGTCTTTGCCACCAACCACCACCTTCGCAGTGCTGGCAGCTTGCGTGCCGTTCGTGAACTCATCGTGCAAGGCAAGGCTGGGCGGGTGTTGTCCCTGCGCATTTTCCATGCGGTGGAATTGCCGGTGCATCTGCGCGGCTGGCGGCTGGATAACCCTCTGGCAGGCGGTGGGGTGATCGCCGATCTGACCGTGCACAACGCTGACACCGCGCGTTTCTTGCTGGGGGAAGATCCGGTTTCGGTCGTTGCCCACATGGACGCCACCGGATTGGGGCAGGGCGTCGAGGATAGCGCAATGTCTGTTTGGGCAATGCCCTCCGGCGCGATGGTGTTCAGCCATGAGAGCTTCACCCATCCCTTCGCGGCCTCGGGATTGGAACTGCATGGCACGGAAGGTTCGATCCTGGCGCGGGGTGTCCTGTCGCAAGAGCCCAAGGGCGATATCGACCTGATTACGGGCGCGGGAACGGCGCGCATCGAGTTCGACCGCAGCGCGCTTTACGAGAACGTCGTGCGGAACTTCTGCGCGGCTGTAGCTGGAACAGCCAAGCCTGCGGCCTCGGGGCGCGATGGCGTGAAGTCGTTGCAAATCGCTTTTGCCGTTCGCGAGGCCGCGCGCAGCGGCCAGCGCCAGATTGTAAACTATGGAGCAACCCCATGAGCAAGTTGACAAGTGCCGTTGACGCCGCCACCCGCATTCCCGACGGGGCTGTTGTCACGGTGTCGTCCTCGTCAGCTTTGGGATGCCCGGATCTTGTTCTGGCGGCGATTGGCGCGCGGTTTGATGCGGAAGGCCATCCGCGCGGTCTGACCACCATTCACCCGATTGCAGCCGGTGACATGTATGGCGTGAAGGGTGTCGATCACATCGCCAAGGACGGGCTTCTGGTGCGCATTCTGGGTGGCTCTTTTCCGTCTGGACCGTCCAGCAAGCCGATGCCAGAAATTTGGAAGATGGTCGTCGAGAACCGGGTTGCTGCCTACAACGTGCCCTCGGGCATCCTGTTCGACATGAACCGCGATGCGGCTGCCAACCGCCCCGGCGTGCTGACGAAGGTCGGTCTGGAAACCTTTGTCGATCCGGTCCGTGAAGGATGTGCGATGAACGCAGCGGGCGCGGCATCGCCCATCGTCAAGCGTGTAGAGTTTGGCGGAGAGACGTGGCTGCACTTTCCCAATGTCATCCCGGATGTGGCGATCATCCGCGCCACCACGGCGGATGAACATGGCAACCTGACCTATGAGCACGAAGGTGCCTACCTTGGTGGGCTGGAACAGGCGATCTGCGTTCGCAATCACGGCGGATTGGTGATTGCCCAAGTCAGCCGCGTGACCAAGCGCGGATCTCTGCGCCCGCATGACGTGCGCGTGCCGGGTCATCTGGTCGATCTGGTGGTCATCGATCCCGATCAGAAACAGACCTGCGAGACCCATTACGATCCGGCGATTTCGGGGCAGATCATGCGTCCCTGGGACAGCTTCACCCTTGCCGAGCATGGCGTTGAAAAAGTTATCGCCCGTCGCGCGGCGATGGAGTTGCGCCCTGGCATGACCGCCAATCTGGGCTTTGGCATCTCGGCGATGGTTCCGCGCATCCTGCTGGAAGAAGGCCATCCGGAAGCTGTCACCTGGGCCATCGAACAAGGTGCCGTTGGTGGCATGCCATTGACCGGATTTGCCTTTGGGT
This sequence comes from Rhodobacter maris, assembly GCA_943369275.1. Taxonomy (GTDB): domain Bacteria; phylum Pseudomonadota; class Alphaproteobacteria; order Rhodobacterales; family Rhodobacteraceae; genus Paragemmobacter; species Paragemmobacter maris_A. The sequence continues at coordinate 9,537 of CALRMS020000052.1, forward strand.
GCGCGTCGAACGCCGATGCCTTCGTGCCCTCGCCACAGCAGTTCATCTATTTTCAGGGCGGCGGGTTCGATGTGTCATTCCTGTCCTTCCTCGAGGTGGATGCCGAAGGCAACGTCAACGTCTCGAAACTTGGCAAGAAGCCATATTTGACGGCGGGTTGCGGCGGTTTCATCGACATCACATCAGGTGCAAAGAAGATTGTGTTCTCGGGCTGGTTCGAGGCGGGGGCAGAGATTGCCCTGACGCCAGACGGCATCAAGGTCGTGACCCCAGGCAAGTTCACCAAGATGGTCGAAGCGGTCGAACACGTGACCTTCTCGGGCAAACGGGCACGCGAGTTGGGGCAGGACGTGCTTTACATCACCGAACGCTGCGTCATCCGCCTGGGCGAGACCGGCCTTATGGCAACCGAGATCATGCCCGGCATTGAGGCCGCGCGCGATATCGTGGCGGCATCCGGCGGACGGGTACAGATTGCGCCGAATGCGATCACCCTGCCGTTGTCGCTGCTCGCCGATGCGCCGATGGGGTGGGGCAGATGAGCAGCGTTCACCTGACTCGCCACGGGAAAGTTGCCGAACTGACCTTGGACAACCCGTCCAAAATGAACGCTTTCACCGTCGAGATGCTGGCACAACTTGCTGCGCATCTTGAGGCGATCGCCCGCGACACGACGATTGCCGCCGTGATGGTGACGGCCGTTGGCGATCGCGCCTTTTGCACGGGTGCCGACATAAACGGTTGGGGCGATCTGAGCCCCGCCGAATTTGCACGCCATTGGGTTCGCGACGGTCACCGGATTTTCGACCGTCTCGCGCGGATCGGCAAACCCACGATCGCCGTGCTGAACGGCCATGCTTTTGGTGGCGGGCTTGAACTTGCCGCTGCCTGCGATCTGCGGGTGATGGCGCCCGACGCTGGCCTTGCCCTCCCGGAGGCTGGCGTCGGAATTGTTCCGGGCTGGTCTGGCACACAACGTCTGATGCGGCTGATGCCGGAAGCGATGGTCAAGGAAATGGCGCTGTTCGGGCATCGCATCAAGGCCGACCGCGCGCTGTCCTGTGGCTTTGTCGCTGCGGTAGGCGATGATCCGCGCGCATTGGCAGAGGCAATCCTAGAGCGGGCAATGACCCTGTCACCGCGTGCCGTCGAGATCTCCAAATCGATGATCCACGCCGCACAGGGAGAGGATCGCGCCGCGATGGTCGAAGCACTGGGAAGTGCTGCCATCGCCGCTTCTGCCGATCGGGATGAGGGCGTCGCCTCTTTCCGCGAGAAGCGCAAACCAGATTTTTCGGGACAGTGAGAATGAAAGACCTGCACATCATCTCGGACCAGACGGTCGCGCGGCCGGACACTGCATATCAGGCACGCCATTTCATAAATGGTGTGATTCAGGATAGTGCGGATGGCCGGAAATCCGATCGCATTTCTCCTTCGCATGGCATCGTGGTCAGCCAAGCTGCGCTTGGCTCGGTGGTCGAGGCTGAGGCTGCGATCAAGGCGGCCCGTGGCGCCTTTGACGATGGCCGTTGGAGCCGCCTATCCGGCAAGACGCGTGCTGCGGTCCTGAACAAGGTGGCCGATCTGATCGAGGCCAATGTCGAGAAACTGGCGCTGATCGAGACTCTGGAGAGCGGCAAACCGATTTCGCAGGCCCGCGGCGAATGTGGTGGGGCGGCAGACCTGTGGCGCTATGCGGCATCTCTTGCGCGCACCAGTCACGGCGACAGCCACAACACGCTTGGGGCGGATATCTTGGCCCTGGTCCTTAAGGAGCCAATCGGTGTGGTCTCGATCATCACGCCGTGGAACTTCCCGTTCTGGATTCTGAGCCAGAAGCTTCCCTTCGCGTTGGCGGCCGGATGTACGTGTGTCGTGAAGCCTTCGGAAGTGACGCCATCGACCACTGCCATGTTGGCCGATCTGCTGGTCGAAGCCGGCTTGCCAGCAGGCGTCTGCAATATCGTCCTGGGCTATGGCAATCCGGTCGGCAGCCTGATGACCACCCACGCCGATGTGGACATGGTTACTTTCACCGGATCGACCGCCGTGGGCAAGTTGATCACGAAAGGTGCGGGCGAAACGCTGAAAAAGGTCGCGCTAGAGCTGGGCGGAAAGAACCCGCAGGTGATCTTCCCGAATTGCGATCTGGAAAGTGCCGCCGATGCGGTGACGTTCGGCATCTATTTCAACGTCGGGCAGTGCTGCAATTCGTCCAGCCGGATCATCGTCCATGAAGACATCGCCGATGCCTTCGTGGAGCGGGTGGTCGAGTTGTCGGGTCGTGTGGCCTTTGGCAACCCCTTGAACGAAAACACCCAAGTGGGCGCAATCGTCACGCCCGAACATGCCGCGAAGATCGACGGCTATGTCCGCGATGCCGTGGCGGCGGGGGCCAAGGTTTGTCTTGGTGGTGGGGCGCTGGCCGTGCCGGGGCTTGGCAACCAGTTTTACCAGCCGACCGTGGTACGCGGGGTGACCCCCGACATGGCGATTGCGCGGGAAGAGGTGTTCGGGCCGGTTCTGGCAGTGCTGACCTTCCGCACGCTGGAAGACGCCATCGCCCTGACCAATGACGCCACATATGGCCTGTCGGCGGGGATATGGTGCGATGACATTCACACCTGCCTCGAGTTCAGCCGCCGAGCGCAGGCTGGCACGGTCTGGACCAACACATGGATGGACGGATTCCCCGAAGTCGCCTTTGGCGGCGTTAAGCAATCCGGCCAGGGCCGCGAGATCGGAAGCTACGGCTTTGATGAATTCCTCGAGGTTAAATCGCTTGTCATGCGGGTTGGCCGCACACGCGCACCTTGGGTGAAACCGGCCTGAAACCCCGCAAGGGACGGGCAAGACAAACGCAACAGGAGGAGACCTACATGCGTGGCTATTTTGGGAAGAAGACGGCAATTGTCGCTGCTCTGCTGGCAACGACCAGCATGGCAATGGCCGAAGATGTCGAAGTTCTGCACTGGTGGACGTCGGGCGGTGAGGCCGCCGCGCTGAACGTCCTCAAGGAGGATTTGGCAGGCAAGGGTTTCGGCTGGGTCGACATGCCGGTCGCAGGGGGTGGCGGCGAGGCTGCGATGACCACCCTGCGCGCCCGCGTCACGGCGGGCGATGCACCGACCGCTGTTCAGATGCTGGGCTTTGACATTCTGGACTGGGCTGCCGAAGGCAAGCTTGCGAACCTGAACGCCGTGGCCGCAGAAGAGGGCTGGGACGCGGTGGTTCCTGCCGCCTTGCAGGCCTTTGCAAAAGTCGATGGCAACTGGGTTTCGGCCCCGGTGAACGTCCACTCGACCAACTGGGTTTGGGCCAACAAGTCGGTCCTCGACGGTCTGGGCATCGCGCAGCCGACGACGTGGGAAGAGTTCGTGGCGGCCATGCAAACAGTCAAGGACAGCGGCAAGACCGCTTTGGCCCACGGCGGCCAACCGTGGCAGGATGCGACAATGTTCGACGGCGTCGTGCTGTCGGTCGGCGGGGTTGATTTCTACAAGAAGGCCTTCATCGACCTTGATCCCGAAGCTCTGGGTTCGGACCAGATGGTGGAGGCGTTCAACCGCATGGCCACCCTTCGCAGCTTCGTCGATGACAATTTCTCGGGCCGTGACTGGAACCTCGCTTCGGCCATGGTCATCAACGACGAAGCCGCTTTCCAGATCATGGGCGACTGGGCCAAGGGCGAGTTCCTGAAAGCCGGCAAGGTTCCGGGGACCGACTTCCTGTGCTTCCGCGTTCCGGGCACGCAAGGCATGGTCAGCTTCAACTCGGATCAGTTCGCAATGTTTGGACAGACGGAAGAAGGCGCCCAGGCAGCTCAGGGTGAAATGGCCCGCGCGATCATGGCTCCTTCGTTCCAGTCGGCATTCAACGTGGTCAAGGGGTCGGTTCCGGCGCGGACCGACGTTCCGAACGACGCGTTCGACGATTGCGGCAAGCAAGGCATGGCCGAACTTGCAGAAGCATCGACCAATGGCACGCTGGTTGGCTCGATCGCCCACGGCCACGCCAACAAGGCCGCTGTGAAGAATGCGATCTATGACGTGGTCACCGCCCAGTTCAACGGCGAATACGATGCCGCGACGGCGGCGGAAAACCTGGTGAACGCCGTCGAAAGCGCGAAGTAACCGCTGTTCCGGAGAGGGGGCGACCCCTCTCCGGACGTTCCGCACCGGCCTGATCACACGCCGCAGCCAACTCACGACCCAATAGATGCCAGCCGCAGGCAGTTCGCGGCGAAGGAGGAGTCATGGCTCATCAAGCGCCCCGCGTGGATTTCCGCACGCGCCTGCAAGAGTGGATACCGAAGCTGGTGCTGTCCCCTTCGCTGGCTGCGATGCTGATTTTTGTCTACGGCTTCATCGCCTTTACGATCTATCTCAGCTTTACCGATTCAAAGATGCTGCCGACCTATGATCTGGTGGGGCTGGAGAATTACGCAAAGCTCTGGAACCTGTCGGCGTGGTGGGTGGCGGTGGTCAATCTCATGATCTTCGCCTCGCTCTATATCACCATCTGCACCGCAATCGGACTGACCCTGGCCATTCTGCTCGACCAGAAAATCCGCGGCGAAGGCGTGTTGCGCCCGATCTACCTCTATCCGATGGCGCTGTCGTTCATCGTCACCGGAACGGCTTGGAAATGGATCATGGACCCCGGCATCGGGATCGAGAACTCGATGCATCTGTGGGGCTGGGCCAGCTTTCAGTTCAACTGGATCAAGGACCGCGACATGGCGATCTACACGGTGGTGATCGCCGCCGTATGGCAAACCTCGGGCTTCGTGATGGCGATGTTCCTTGCAGGCTTGCGCGGCATCGACAACGAGATACTCAAGGCTGCACAAATCGACGGGGCGTCGAACTTCAGTCTGTATCGCCGCATCGTCATTCCGTTGCTGCGTCCGGCGTTTCTGTCAGCTTTTGTCATTCTCGCGCATCTCGCCGTCAAATCCTACGACCTGATCATCGCACTGACGGGGGGCGGTCCGGGGCGGGCGACCGAACTGCCTGCGACCTTCATGTATTCCTACACCTTCACCCGCAATTCGATGGGCATCGGGGCTGCGTCGGCGGTGATCATGCTGATGACCATTGCCGCAATCATGACCCCCTATCTTTATGCCGAACTGAAGGAGAAGTCGTGATGGCGATCGCAGAACAGGACACCGCCATCCGCACCGGAGGCATCACCCGCGTCTTCATCTACGGCATCTTGCTGGTCTTCATGGCCTTCTACCTGATGCCGCTTTTCGTGATGATCTCCAACTCGCTGAAGCCCTTGGGCGAGATCACCGGCGGCAACATGATGGCGTTACCCGACACTTGGACGCTTGAACCGTGGCGGCAGGCGTGGTCGGCAGCCCAGATCGGGGTCGAACCGACCGGTCTTAAACCTTATTTCATCAACTCGCTTCTGATGGTGGTGCCTGCTGTCGTCATCTCGACAATCCTTGGCGCGCTGAACGGCTACGTCCTTACCAAATGGACTTTCCGCGGCGACAAGATCATCTTCGGACTGCTGCTGTTTTCCTGCTTCATACCGTTCCAGATCGTGCTGATCCCGATGGCAACGGTCTTGGGCAAGATCGGTCTGGCTGGGTCCATTCCCGGACTTGTTCTGGTGCATGTGGTCTATGGCATCGGCTTCTCGACGCTGTACTTCCGCAACTACTACTCCTCCTTCCCGACGGAACTGGTGCGGGCCGCGATGATCGACGGGGCGGGGTTTTTCCGGATCTTCTGGCGGATCATGTTGCCGGTGTCGGGGCCGATCATTGTCGTGACCGTAATCTGGCAATTCACGAACATCTGGAACGACTTCCTGTTTGGCGCTTCGTTCGGCGGGCAAAGCCAGCCGATGACCGTCGCACTGAACAACCTTGTGCAGTCATCGACCGGCGTCAAGGAATACAACGTTCATTTCGCGGGCGCGATCCTGGCCGCGCTGCCAACACTGATCGTCTACATCGTCGCAGGCCGCTTTTTTGTGCGCGGCCTCATGGCGGGCTCAGTGAAAGGATAAGCCAGGAGACCGCCAGGTGGCGGTAACCACCCGGCGGTCGTGTTCAACCCAATGCCCCATTTGCAAAGACCCGGGCGAACGACAGGAAGGAATACCAAAATGAGATACTTGTCCATAACCGCGCTACTGCTTGCTACAGCAAGCCCTGCGTTCGCCGAAAAGTCGGTGGAGGTGATGCATTTCTGGACCTCGGGTGGCGAAGCGGCTGCCTTGGGGGCTGTCCGTGACAAGGTTGTCGCGGATGGGGTGGCTTGGGTCGATGCGCCAGTGGCGGGTGGCGGCGGCGATGCGGCCAAGACTGCCCTGCAGACGCGCATTGCCAGCGGCAACCCACCAGCGGCGATGCTGATGTTGGGTCAAAACATCATCGATTGGGCCAACGAAGGTTTGCTTGGTAACGTCGATGCCCTTGCCGCCACCCAAGGGTGGGATGCAGCCTTGCCGCAAGCGGTAAAGGACTTCACCAAGATCGACGGCCACTATGTTTCGGTGCCCACCAACGTCCACCGGACGGACATGATCTGGGCCAGCAAAGCCGCCTTTGACAAGATCGGCGCAGTCTATCCGACAACTTGGGAAGAGTTGAACGCGCTGGCCCCGAAATTCATTGAGGCAGGGATCATCCCGCTCGCCCACGGCGGTCAAGCCTGGCAAGAAGCTTATATGTTCGAGGCAGTGGCCGCTGGCGTTGGCGGGGCCGACTTCTATCGCAAGGCCCTGATCGAACTGGATGATGCCACCCTGCGCGGTCCTGAAATGGTCGCAGTGTTTGATCAGATGGCCGCCTTGCGCGGCATGGTAGACGAGAATTTCTCTGGCCGGGACTGGAACCTTGCTTCGGCCATGGTGATCAAGGGCGAAGCGGCCATGCAGATCATGGGCGACTGGGCGAAAGGCGAGTTTACCAATGCCGGCAAACTGTCTGGCGCGGACTACGCCTGCATTCCGGTGCCGAAGGCCAAGGGCGACTCCTTCGTCTACCTTGTGAACTCGTTGTCGCTGTTTACCCAGACCGATCCTGACCTGATTGCGTCGCAAGAAGTGCTCGCCTCGGCCATTATGGACCCGGGCGTCCAGATTGCTTTCAATCAGGCCAAAGGCGCTATTCCTGCCCGCACCGACATTGATCTATCTGCCATGGATGCTTGTGCCCAGGAAACCTCGGCGTCGCTTGGCAGCAATGATGCCGGCGGCACTGCGGTGCCGACCTTTGCGGGCACCCACGCCGCAAACGCGGCGGTTGTCGGTGCTGCGACCGATGCGATCACAGGCTTTTTCAATTCCGAAATGACCGCAGCCGAAGGTGCAACCGCGCTGGCCGACGCCATCGCAGCCACCAAGTAACCACCCGGCCGCGCGGTCAAACTTGATCGCGCGGCAAACCACGCCAAACAAAACCGACCGGAGCAGACCAATGGGCTTTCTTGAAATCCGCAACGCCACCAAATCCTATGGCAACGTCAAAGTCCTGCATCAGGTCGATATCTCTGTCGAAGAGGGTGAGTTTCTGGTGCTGGTCGGCCCATCGGGCTGCGGTAAGTCAACGCTCTTGAACATGATCGCCGGGCTGGAAGGCATTTCCACCGGAGAGATCGCGATCAAGGGGCGGGTGATGAACGGCGTGCACCCATCCAAGCGCAACATCGCGATGGTGTTCCAAAGCTATGCGCTCTACCCCAACATGACCGTGGGCCAGAACATGACCTTTGGCCTGGAAATGCACGGCGTTCCCAAGGCCGAGCGCGAGAAGGCCCTCCGCGAAGTTGGCAAACTGCTTCAGATCGAAAACCTGCTGGATCGCAAACCGGGCCAGCTTTCCGGCGGGCAGCGCCAGCGGGTGGCCATGGGCCGCGCGCTGGTGCGCAATCCGGACGTCTTCCTCTTCGACGAGCCTTTGTCGAACCTTGATGCCAAACTGCGCGTCGACATGCGGACCGAGATCAAGAAGCTGCATGAAAAGCTTAAAACCACCATCGTTTATGTGACGCATGACCAGATCGAGGCAATGACCCTGTCAACGCGGATTGCCGTGATGTATCAGGGCTATGTCCAGCAACTGGGAACGCCGAAGGAGATCTACGACACTCCGGCAAACGTCTATGTAGCAACCTTTATGGGAAGCCCTGCAATGAACGTTTTGCCCGCCCGCGTGGTTGTGAAGGATGGCGTGCCGCATGCCCTGATCGCGGATGCCAAAGGGGTCGAGCAAACCTTGAAATTCAGCCAGCCCAATCTGGCCGACTGGAACGGCAGGGACATCCTCCTGGGAATCCGTCCGGAATCAATCACCGATCCGGATGGCGCAGATCGCAACTCCAGAAACATCGTGCCGCTCCGCAATCGGGTGGGAGTGACCGAGCCGGCGGGCGCGGATACGTTCGTGACCATGGAACTGGGCGGCAAAGACATCGTCGCCCGGATGCGGGCAGACGCGAACGTTGCGTCGGGCCAGGATTTCGACTTTGCGATCAACATGGAGAAAGCGGTCGCGTTCGACCCCAAAACCGAAGAGCGCATCAAGCCATGACGGGCCCGGACGTCATTGTCATCGGTTCCGGCATGGGCGGAGCCACGATGGCGGCTGCTCTTGCGCCGACTGGAAAGAAGATACTGATCCTCGAACGCGGGGATCGCCTGACCCCTTCCGAGCATGACCGCAGCGACAAGGCCATCTTTGCGGACGGTTACTTTCGACCGAAAGAAGAATGGCTGGATGGCGAAGGCAAACCCTTCAACCCCGGCAACTATTACAATGTCGGCGGCAATTCGAAATTCTACGGCGCCGTTCTGGTTCGCTATCGCCGCGAGGACTTTGCCCCCTTGGCCCATATGGGCGGCGTAACCCCCGGTTGGCCGCTGTCCTATGAGGAACTGGAACCAGCCTATTCGCAGGCAGAAAAGATGTATGCGGTGCGCGGCCAGATCGGGCAGGACCCGACCGAGCCGCCGCATTCCACAGCTTATTCGTATCCGCCCGTCCCGGACGAACCGCCAATCGCAGCGTTACGCAAGCGTCTTGCAGAAGTGGGTCTGCACCCGTCGTCTCTGCCACTTGGTGTCGACCTCGCCAAATGGCTGGCACGCGCCCCTACGCCATGGGACGCTTTCCCTGATACCACTGGTGGCAAGATGGACGCGGAAACGGCAGCGCTGAAAACGGCCCTGCAGCACAAGAATGTGCAGCTCCGGACAAAGGCGTTGGTCTTGCGCCTGCTGACAGACGGCGGTGGCAAGATAATCGGCGTTGAACTTGCTGGGGGCGTCGTATTGACCGCTCCGATCATCGTTCTGGCTGCAGGTGCCATCCAGACTGCGGCGCTGCTTCTGGCTTCGGCCAACGCGGATCATCCGAACGGGCTTGCCAACAGTTCCGATCAGGTCGGTCGCAACTTCATGAACCACAACTGTTCTGCGGTGCTGGCGCTGCACCCGTTGTGGAAGAATGACTCGGTTTATCAAAAGACGCTGATGATCAATGATTACTACCTGACTGGCGGACCCAAGGGCGAGCCGTTGGGCAACATCCAACTACTGGGCAAGATTTCCGGCACGATCCTGCGGGCTTCGACAGCGATGCCGCGCTTTCTGGCGAATTGGGTCGCGCGTCGTTCGGTCGACTTTTACGCGATGTCGGAAGATCTGCCCAATCCCGAAAGCCGTGTCACCCTGAAGGGCGGAAAGATCGTTCTGGATTGGAAACGTTCGAACTGGGAGGCGCATCTTGCTTTGGTGGCCAAATTGAAGGCAAAGCTGCGCGAGGCGGGGTATCCGGTCGTCGTGTCGCGGCCTTTTGACCGACGGACCCCGTCGCATCAGTGCGGCACGGCGCGGATCGGCAGAGACGCCAGAACCAGCGTCGTGGATACCTATTGCAGGTCGCATGACCATCCGAACCTTTTCATCACCGATGCTTCGGTTTTGCCAACTTCGGCAGCGGTCAATCCGGCCCTGACCGTGGCTGCACTGGCAATCCGGGCTGCTCAACATATTGCACAGACAAAGCTCGCCTGAAGGGCGAGGCAGGAGGGCCAGATGGCCAGCGGATACGACTTCATCATCATTGGCGGCGGTTCCGCCGGTTCGGTTCTTGCGGGGCGATTGTCGGAAGACCCCTCTGCACAGGTGCTGCTGCTGGAAGCGGGAGGGAGCGATCGTCACCCCTTCTATCACCTGCCGGCAGGATTTGCCAAAATGACAAAGGGGATCGGATCCTGGGGATGGGATACAATTCCCCAAAGGCACATGCAAAACAAGGTGTTCCGCTACACCCAGGCCAAGGTCATCGGCGGCGGCTCTGCCATTAACGCGCAGATCTATACGCGAGGTAATGCGCAGGACTACGACGATTGGCGGCAGATGGGATGTTCGGGCTGGGGCTATGAAGATGTGCTGCCTTATTTCCGAAAGGCTGAAGACAACGAAACCCATGACAACAGATTCCACGGCAAGGGCGGTCCATTGGGGGTCAGCGAACCGCGCGCTCCCCTGCCGATTTGCGAAGCTTACTTCGAAGCGGCCGCCGAGTTGGGAATTCCGCGCAATATGGACATCAACGGCGAAAAGCAGGACGGGGTCTGCTATTACCAACTGACCCAGCGCAACGTGCGCCGGTCATCTGCGGCAATGGCCTATGTCGCGCCAAACCGGCACCGCAAGAACCTGACCGTGCGTCTGGGCGCGCAGGTGCTGCGGCTGATCGTCGAGGGCGGCCGTGCAGTCGGGGTCGAGCTGGCTGACGGCTCTCGTCTGACCGCAAGTGCGGAGGTCATTCTGGCGTCAGGGGCTGTCGGTTCTCCGCGACTGCTGCAACTGTCGGGGATCGGTCCGGCAGATCATCTGTCTGGGCTGGGGATCAAGGTGGTCCACGACCAGCCCCAGATCGGCGCGAACCTGCAGGACCATCTGGACCTTTACTGCATTGCCGAACTGTCTGGGCCTTACAGCTATGACCGTTATGCCAAGCCGCATTGGGCAGCAGTCGCAGGGTTGCAGTACATCTTTGGCCGCAAGGGGCCGGTGGCTTCGTCGCTGTTCGAAACGGGGGGCTTCTGGTATGCTGACCCCGATGCGAGATCGCCCGATGTCCAGTTTCACCTCGGGCTTGGCACAGGGATCGAACACGGCGTGGTTTCGATGCCGCAAGGGGGGATCACCCTCAACTCGTGCTATTTGCGCCCCCGGTCTCGTGGCTCTGTCCGGCTGCAAAGCGCCGATCCTGCGAAAGCGCCACTGATCGATCCGAACTATCTGCAAGACCCGCTAGACCGTGAAATGACCATCCGCGGGCTGAAACTCACACAGCAGATATTGGCGCAGTCGCCACTGAAGAAATACATTCTGGCCGAGCGTTTGCCTGGACCGGATGTGCGAACGGATGCAGATTACTTCAACTTCATCTGCCAACATTCCAAGACATCACACCACTGCGCAGGCACCTGCCGGATGGGCGCGGACGAGGCGGCTGTCGTCGATACACGGCTGCGTTTCAACGGTATTCAGGGGCTGCGGATCGTCGACAATTCGATCATGCCGACGGTGATTTCTTCGAACACAAACGCCGCCGCCATCATGATTGGCGAAAAGGCTGCTGACATGATCAAGGCAGACAACAGGATGGAAACCCCATGATCCGCCACATCGTCCTTCTCCGTTTCAAGGCTTCAGTATCTGAAGATCAGATTGCCGACCTTTTTGCCGAGCTTCACCAGATTGACGGCAAGGTACCCGGCTTGCTGGCGATCACGTCGGGAAAAAGCGAAAGCCCCGAACAGATGGAGCGTGGGTACATGCACGGTTTTGTTGTCGACTTTGCCGATTGGGCAGCGTTGCAGGCCTATCAGGACCACCCCGACCACAAGGTACTGGGGGCAGGACTGGTGGCCGCTTCCGAGGGCGGCATTGACGGTATTCTGGTGTTTGATCTGCCGGTGCCGGCCGAGTAGGGCACCTGAGTACAAAGACATCTGGCCTAATCGGGGCACATGCGGCAAAACGCGATGACATCAAGGCCATGGGGTTGGACAGTATGAACGGCCATCGCAGACCGACCATCATTGATGTGGCAAAGCACGCTGGTATCTCGAAGTCGACGGTCAGCCTTGTGCTGCAGAACAGCCCTTCGGTGCGTGAAGAAACCCGCGTTTTGGTCCGCAAGGCGATGGCCGAGCTTGGCTATGTCTACAACCGCGCCGCAGCCAATATGCGGATGTCGAATGCGGGGCTGATCGGCCTTGTGATCAACGATCTGCGCAACCCGTTCTTCACCGAATTTGCCACGTCGTTGCAGATGGCGCTGGCAGAACGCGGCTATTCGACCGTGATCGCCAACACCGACGAAAGTCCCGTTTTGCAGGATCAGGTCGTGGGTTCGATGATCGAACATGGCGTGTCGGCGCTGATCATGTGCCCCGCCTATGGCGACACTGCCGCCACCTTTGACGCCATAAAACGCGGTGGCATTCCTGCCATGCAAATGCTGCGGCGTGTGGATGAACGGCTGGACCTGTTCCCGCTGATTGCGCCCGATTATCTGACAGGCAGCCGCGAGGCGACACGGCATTTGATAGCGGCTGGTGCGCGCCGCATCGCCTTTGTCGGCGGGCTTGAAGGCAGGGCCGTGACCGAAGAACGCAAGGCAGGCTATCTGGAAGTGCTTGGGCAAGAAGGTTTGGAGCCGATCATCATGACAGGCAAGGCCAGTCGCGAATTCGGCCGCAACGCTGCCCGCACGCTTTTTGCGGATGGTTCAGGCGTAGATGCGGCCGTTTGCTTCAACGACCTTGTGGCATTGGGCATGCTGTCGGGCTGCCACGAAGTCGGTTGGCGCGTCGGGTTGGATTTCCTGATCATGGGGTTCGACGACATCGAAGAGGTGGCGCAGTCCTACCCGTCGCTTTCATCGGTGCGTTGCGATATTGCCGGAATCGGGGTGCAAGCCGCCAGAACCGTCGTTGGCTGGCTTGAAAACGGTAGTGCCCCGCCACCCGAAACCCGCACGGCGGTCAGCCTGTCGGTTCGCGAGTCAAGCGGGCACCCGTCCAGGATTTTGACATGACCATTTTCGACAAGGTCGCCGCAATCGGCGTGGTTCCTGTGATTGCATTAGAAGACGCACGCCATGCGTTGCCGCTGGCCGACGCTTTGGCCGAGGGCGGACTTGGGGTGATCGAAGTAACCTTTCGCACCGCCGCTGCAGTCGACACCATACGCCAGATCGCGCAGCATCGCCCCGAAATGCTTGTCGGTGCCGGAACAGTTTTGACTGAAGCACAAGCCGATGCAGCAAAAGCAGCGGGCGCGATGTTCGCCCTGTCGCCGGGCATTGACCGGGCGGTTCTGGATCACTCGGCGCAGATCGGATTGCCCTTTGCTCCGGGCATCATGACGCCGTCCGATCTGCAGGCCGCCCTTCGGGCCGGGTGCAAACTGGTCAAGTTCTTCCCTGCCGTAGCGGCAGGCGGGCTGAACATGCTCAAAAACATTGCTGGCCCGTATCTGCACACCGGCATCGGTTTCAATCCTACGGGTGGGGTAACGCGAGAGAATTTGGCCGACTGGCTGGGCTACGGACCGGTGCGGGCGGTTGGCGGGACGTGGATTGCCACCAGCGCCGGGATCGCGGCTGAAAACTGGGATACGATCCGCAACAATGCCGCCGAGGCTGCTGCCTTGGTTCGTCATATCCGGGGAAGTTGAACCGCTTCAGGCGATCATGGGTATCCTGGCTTTGGGCAGCCGCGCACCTGGGTGCCGGATCACCTCGGCCGAAAACATCTGCCCGGCGGTCACCGAGGCCTGAGGCATTTTGCCGAGCAATCGCGCCGCGAGGTATCCTGCATTGAACGCGTCACCAGCGCCCGTGGTATCGCGGATCCCATGAACTTCCGGCGTCGGCATGGTCGCAATCCGACCATCTGACCAAACCAAAACCGGCCCTGCGCCATCCTTTACCGCAACCTCTGCTATGCCCGACGCGGCAAGGCGTTCGATCGTTGCTTGAGGGGTCTTGTCACCCCAGACGGCAGCCTCGTCGTCAAAGCTGGGCAACGCGATGTCTGTCAGCGCCAAGGCCTTGGGAATGATGCGCCGCACCTCATCCATCGATGCCCAGAGGCGGGGGCGAATGTTGGGGTCGAAAGACACCCGCGCCCCGTTGGCCCGTGCCAGGGAGAGCGTCTCGAACAGCTTTTCGCGGTCTGCCGGAGACAGGATCGCCAGGGTGATCCCTGACAGGTGGATCAATCCCGCCCCATCCATGGCCCTGGCAAGATTGCTTGGGTCGGATGCCAAGCCGCGTGCGGCAGAGGTGTCGCGCCAGTAGTGAAAGCTGCGTTCGACACCATCGAGTTCGATCAGATACAGTCCCATGATACGGGCCGCATCGCGCCCGATCACCGAAACGTCCAGCCCATCCGCTGCCAGTTCGGCCACAAAGGCATCCGAAATCCGGTCTTGTCCGACCCGGGTAATAAAACCCACCTTGGCATGACCATTCAGGGCCTGCGCCATGTGCCAAGCGGTATTGAAGGTATCACCGGCAAAGCCGCGCGTGTAATGCCCGTCGCCGACAGGGGCCAACTCGACCATCGCCTCGCCCACGGTCACCGTTTTCAGGGAAGTGAATTCAAGCATCCTGCGTCACCCTTTGTTCACGTCGAACACCGCTCCGGTCAACCATGCGGGCCAGTCGCGTTCAAAGAACGGCTTGGCTGCTTCGTCAAAACTCCGGTTCGGCCGGCTCGAGACATGGAACTCTCCGTCGAACAGTCGGACCAAGATCTGCTCAGCTTTATCCTCGTCGCGTTCCTTGCGGAAACGAACTTCTGTCAACGGGCCTGATCTTGCCATGGGTGTCGCATCTCCTGCCACGTCGCAGATTGCCCGCGCGCCCCGACTGCCGCCGCCCTTGCCGATGTAATGGTGCAGCGCCGTCAGAACGGCCTCGGAGGCCAGCGCCATTTGCTGCCATTGCAGAACCCGCGCGATCTCGCCGCCTCGCATAAAGGAAATGCCATGCTCGCA
Source organism: Rhodobacter maris (assembly GCA_943369275.1). Classification (GTDB taxonomy): domain Bacteria; phylum Pseudomonadota; class Alphaproteobacteria; order Rhodobacterales; family Rhodobacteraceae; genus Paragemmobacter; species Paragemmobacter maris_A. The sequence goes on from CALRMS020000052.1 coordinate 24,591, forward strand.
GATCGTCTGGTTTAGCTTTGTCGCCCCTTCCAGCGCGGTGGCGACATTCGCGGGCGTGCACAGGATACCGGCGTGATCGCTCATCCGGGCCTGCACCTCATCCTTGACGACGCGCACGTTGAGCGGACTGTCCGATCGCAGAACCTGTTTGATGTGGCCGATGGCGTGGTCGAGCTGCGCTTCGGCATGTCCGTCCAGCTCTCTGTGCGACCGTCCGCTTGCCCCGATGTGTTCCGCAACGCGGGTGCCGAGAACCTGCCCAGCGTTCAGCGCGGCGCCGCCCGGCCGCGTCACGCCATGCGTCCCTGCGGCCTCTCCGATGGCGTAAAGGCCGGCCAAAGAGCTGCGCCCCCATGTATCGACCGCAATCCCCCCATTCATGTGCTGGTTGTTGACCGCGAATTCCAGAGGGTCATGCCGGATGTCCACTTTGTAGCGCAGATAGAGCTCGATCGAGAGCGGGTTCATATGGCGCAGCCGGTCGATTGGCAGGTCCTGTACCGCACCTGCCTTGCCCAGATAGGCCGCAACGTCTGGGTCCAATCGGTCAAGGCTGAAGGGCAAATCATCCGAAACCGCTTCGGGATTGCGGTTGAAATCCATGAATACCCGCCGCCCCGCCTGATTTTCGCGGGTAATGGCAAGGTCAACTAGGCTGGAGCCGAAGTCGAGCATCCGTGACGCATGAAACGGCCACTGATAGCCTTTGCGGAAGATGTTCGATGCCAGTTCCTGTGTGCTGCGGTAATAATCGGCCAGAAAGTTGTGCTCGGCACCTTCGGCATCGACAGAATAAATATAGGGAAGCGCCTGCACATATGTGCCCGACAGGTTCCACGGAAAGTTCTCGCGCCGCGTTCCGATGCCGAATTGGCTTTCGGTCAGGTTGACCAGATCGACGCCAGCTTCCAGCGCCAGACCCAATGATCCGAAACATCCGTTCGGAAACACGGAGTCGCGATAAAGCTCTCCGGGACCACCGGCTGCGATCACCAAGAACGCGCAGCGGAACAGGGTCAGCCCGTATGGATTGTCGGGCGATTGCGCCTTTGGCCGAACAGCGAGGATGCCTGAAACCCTGCGGTCGCTGCCCTCACCTTCGACCAGGATCCGCACGCCTGTTGTTTGGTTGAAGAACGGTATGCCCAGCCTGATCGCCTCTGTTGCCAGCACCTTCACCATGAGGCGCGAGGTGCGCGGTCCGCAACTGGTGGCACGCCCGACTTCATCATGATCGGTTTGATAGCGCAGCGTCCCGCCAAGCCCATCTTGCGGCAAGGGCAAGCCAAGGAATTGCAGCGATGCCATCGCCCTGACAGAACCGACGGCTTCGACATAGGCGATGTCTTCGTCCATTGCGCCGCCTGCACGGATCGCGTGCGCCATGTCCTTGAAATTGTCGCCCCGATCCGAGGTATTTGCAGTGTGCAGTGTTTGTTTGTCCGATCCCGAACAAGCCGAGGTGCCGCCCCATGCGCTTTGGGTGACTACGACCACATCGGTGCCGCGCCGTTTCAACTCGACTGCAGCGCGCAAACCGGCAGCACCGCTGCCCATGATCACAGTGCCGCAAGGGTAAACCGGAACTCGGTTGCCCCGCACCAGCACGAAAGCCTGGATATCTGGCTCGGCCTCGAGACGGGGCATGTCGACATCAGTCAATGCGTTCAGAATGTCTTGCGAAACGGGTTCAGCCACTGCTTTCTGCTCCATCCTTGGCGTCAGACGATCGAAACCCACCGCCGGAGGCGGGAAGAGGCCATGCACGCATCGACAATCTGGCAAATGTGGTGTCCGGTCTCGAATGTCGGCCACATCTCTTGGCCGGTGGTGATGGAACGGATCACCTCGGCCGCTTCGATGATCTTGGTTTCGTTGTAACCAAGCGCAAAGTTCGGCAATGGCAGGAAGGCGCGGAAAGTCTCGTTTTCTGGCCCCACGTCAATTTCGCGGAATCCCCTGCGACCCGTGGCGTCGTCATTGCTGTAAAAGCGCAACCGGTTTACCTCGGCATAGGTATAAGACAGGCTGCCCTTGGTCCCGTAGACCTCGTAGGTCTGCATGAACTTGCGGCCCGTCGCCACACGGCTGAAATCGACCAAGCCACGCGCGCCATTGGCGAATTTGCACATGATATTCGTGCCGTCCGGGTTGGTAACGTCGGACCATTGCTCATCGCCGGTCAAGGCGGCCTGTTCGCCATAAGCAAGGCCCGACACCACGGGGCGACGAGGGGCCACGATGTAGTTGTCGGCGATCAACTCGCTGACACGGCCGACCAGAAACTCCATGAAACTGAACACATGCGTGCCGGTATCCCCGACAATGCCCGTCGGAGCGAGTTTGCCATCGGCGCGCCACATGAACGGTGCGAGGGGATCGCCATACATGTCGACATGCTGGCAGGCCTTGAACAGCTTGATCTCGCCGATCTCGCCGGCGGCGATGATCTCTTTCGCCAGATCATGCACCGGGTTGCGCGGAAAGGCATGGCCGACCCGCGTGATCAGGCCCTTAGCCTTGGCGATATCTGCCAGCTCCCGCGCCTGAGCCGCCGTATCTGCCAAAGGCTTTTCGCAGTAGACGTGTTTGCCCGCGAGAAGCGCTGCCTTTGCGACCTCGTAATGCAGGCTGTCGGGCAGGCAGATGTCGATCAGGTCCACATCTGGGTCATGAACTGCGTCCCGCCAGGATTGCAGGATTCGGGCGGCCGGAGCGCGAAAGCCCAGTTCTGCAGCCGCCTTCGCGTTCTCCTCGACGAGAGCAACGACTTTTGCGGTTCCGCCAGCGGTGCCCAGGAAGTGCGGAAAGGTCTGGTAGGCCATGGTGTGAACCTTGCCCATCCAACCTGATGCTCCCAGGATTGCAACCCTGACTTCAGCCATCTCGCTTCCTCCATAATGAACGCCCCGCGAACAGCCAGTCCTGACCAACGTTAGTCGGAACCTGGAACGTTCCATTTCGCTAATGTAACGTTCCAAAATTGTCAATCATGCTCGAGTGGAGCGCAGCCGACGGAGTATCGTACCTGCAGACAATCCTCTGGCTGCGGCTTGGACTGTGTCTGTTGCAGGTGAACCGCCGCAGCCCCATAGCGCTGCGCGCGCTGTACCTTGCCCTTGCCTCACTCACCGTGTTCATCGACCTGCGGGGTGATGCCTATCGGCGAGATCGTCGTCATCGATTGATTTGGACACGTTGTCGTCCTCGTCCGACCGGCCCACCTGCCAGGCAAGAAGCAAGTGCTGGCCGAATGGTTGGCAGAAATGGTGGGCTCAATAGTGGGCATCTACCCGCCTACCATAAGGCTCCTTTAACCCAGACCGGGGACGATTTTCCGGACAAATCCTACTGCTTTTCAAACCTTCCGCGAAACCCGGGAAGTGGCCACGCCAAGCGACCATCGGGCTCGACGACAAGCATCATGCCGCGAAACCTGCGATCTGCTGGCGAATGCTCCCGCGGTACGTTCCGACGCCCTGCCACCTGAAGCGAAATGACCAGATCCTCCAAGGTCCAACAGCCACGGCCGTATTGGTCAATCGCCCCATAGGCCAGCATGAACTCGAACTGACCGTCCGTCTGCAGCACAAGCTGAGAGCCAACCTCCATTTCGCCAATGAGGGTGTAGAAGCCTGCGACTTCTGGGTTGCCCGGCAAACAGGCCGCTTCCCCAACCGAAGTCATAGCCAGAATGAAGGTTGCTGAGAGCAGGCAGTGCGGTGCAAATTTCACGAGGCTCTTCCTTCTATCTAGAGCCAAACCCTCAGCCTTAAGGCTGTGCCAAATATGGCAGGCATCCGGGAGCAGCGTCACGCATTTGCGGTCAGCCTGCAAGAATGGCCCTGTTGAGCCCCCTTTCGTTGTGGTCTACGTGCCAGGCTGAAATTACAGCCAAATTAGTTTGAGGACCAAACCATGAGGAAGCCTGAGGACAATGATTTCGCCAGCCGGCGCAATGCTGCTGCGAAAGCCAAAGCTGCTCAGCTTGAGGCCCATCGGGCGGCGAAAGAAGCGGCGGAGCCGACCCGTGTCGAACGGCAGGAAGAACGAATTGGGATTGCCGACGCCAGAGACGTACGGCGCGCAGAGCGGGATCAGGCAAAGCAAGAAGAACAAGCGCGTGTGAAAGCTGAGGAGTTAAGGGAACAAGCGGAAGTTGTTGCCGCAGCCAATGCCGACGCCGTCGCCCGGGAGAATGCTTTGAATGATCGGGTCTCGCGAGTGGTTGGGGATGAGGCTGTCCGCAAGGCCCAACGTGACCGGCGCTACGCCGAACGGAAGTCACGAAAGTAGTGATGGAAACGGGCGTCATACCGAGCGCAATGCGGGTGGTTGGGCGTGTCTCCTAGCTGCTGAGCGGACGTTGCCGCGAGCGATGGCGGCGGAGTTGGGAGCGCGGGGGATACGTGCGCCCTGCCTATTCGGGTCAGGATGGCGATATGGAGTTAGAGTTCTGGCCGCTAGCGGGTGGGGCCATGCATGGTCCGGTGGACGGATAGCCGGATAGAACACCGATATGGCTTGTCGGGATGCAACGTGGCAGATCGTGCGGATCTTTCTGGCTCGCACCGGCAAGGTGGTTCTCCGCTAAGCCCGCTCCGAGAAAGGCCACGCAATGGATTGCGTGGCCCCTTTCATAGCCTTGGAGTGCTGGATCAGTTGGTCGCTTTGTACTGTGGTTGCGCCTGAACCTGCTCTTTCGTTGCATCGACATAGACGCGCACGTCAGAGCGGCCTTCATCGGCAAGGATTGTCAGTTCATCATAGCCGACGCTCACTTGGCTGGTGCCAATGCCAAGAAAGCCGCCGAAGTCGATGATCACATTGCTGATCGTGCCGCTGTCATCAAGGATCAGGTCGTCGATGGTGCCGACAGAGTTGTCTTCGACCCCATAGACTTCTTTGCCGACCAGCATTTCAGAGGTCACTTCGGTGACGGCGATCGCGTTGTATCCGTCACGTTCGATCGTAGGGGCAACAAAAGGAGTGCGATCGGTTTGCGTGCCATCCGTTGCAGTTTCGGTCGTTGTCTCTGCGGCCGTGGTGCCTGCGGTGGCATTCATCTCGTCGCTGTCCATTGCCGTGCGTTTGTAAGCAGGCGAGGACTTGAGCATGTCGGCGCCGGTGTTGACCACGACATACATCTCATCCCGGTTGTCGGGGTCCGAAGCGAAGGTGACCTGATCCATCGTCACGGCAACATCTTGTTCACCCACACCCAAAAAGCCGCCAACGCCGATGACCAGTGCACGGACCTGGCCGTCGTTTGACAGTACGATTTCGTTGATCTGGCCGATGTTGTCCATCTCTTCGAGTTCGGCGGCTGACATCATTGTCATGTCCTGCGAACCAGTGGCATCAGCGGCCGCAGCGGGCGTTCTGCGAGCATGAACATCACGCCCCATCAGCTCAGATGCAAAGACATCGGTCTGGCTGCGGGCGGCAAGGAAGCCCGGAAATTCGGAGACCTGCGTATCGGCGGCGGTGGTTGCGTCGGACGTCTGTGCAAACGACAGGGCCGGAAAGCCAAGCGCGACGACGAGGGCGGTGGTTGAAAGAAGGGATTTCATTCAAGTGTCCTCCGTGGGCGAGGGGCGCATCGACAACCGACCGCTTGTTCACCCAACAGGATTGCAACGCCCATATTTGCCGGTCCGTTCCTGAATTTGGACGTGCTTGCAGCGTTCCGCAGCGTCACGCTGGTAATGCGCGGGGTGCAGGGAACCGGTGGTCCGAGAGGCGGTTTAGCCTATTTTTTTTCGTTTGAAGTTAAGACCAAAAGCCGTCGTTTGCGTGCGGTTTTACAGGGAACGAATACCCGTTTCGTTCGTTTGTTACGGCAAAAGACTGCAAGCGAATGGAGAATGCTATGTACGGGAAAGCCCCTTCAAGCAAAGAATTGCTGGCGAAAGGTGGCATGATTGATGAGCGTCAGCAGGGGACTGATCCTGCTGAAAGACACCGCGTTGGTCCGAATAACAAAGCCAAACGATCGCAAAAACAGCCGGGTCAGGATCTGACTGATCCACAGAAGAAAGGTGACGATGGCAAGTGAAAACACCAGCGGTGGAATGGCACGGCGCGCTTCCCGCACGTTTTTGCTGCGGCACGGTCTTTACCAGCATCGAGCGCAACGTTCTTGACATCGCCAAGAGTAGATTTGCCGATTGACTTGCTCCCTGGTTTGTCCTCGTTCAGAAGTTTGTTCCGTTCTTTGTTTGGTCCTTCACTGATCGATTGAGGAACTCCTGCGGGGTGAGACCGTCAAGGCTCGTATGCGGGGAACGCCCCTCTTGCCGGTCGTCGGCACATGCAATGCGGGTGAACCGCACCAGTGCGTTCCTGCTGACGTCATTCTTGTTCTAGTGAAGCCTCTACCACCTAAACTGGTTAGCTAGAGATGGAAAAGGCGACGATTGTCATGGAACTGTTGGTTATCCCTGTGGGATCCGCATGGGCAATCAGGGAAGGGCTCCGGCGCTTTGCGGTATGTACACAGCAATGGGTTGCGGACTTGCCAACCATGTAGCCACAACCCAGCAGTGAGTGGAGGCCATGGTCGCTGGTGAAAACGCCTAAAGGAGTGCGGAAAGTTCTCGAATTTTAGCAAAGGGCGGGAACCCAACGGACGAAACCATGGCCATGTCTCATTGCCAAAGTCCGAAGCGGACGCTCCGGCACTATACGCGCGCTCGACAACTTGCCGATGCGAAGAGCCCATAGCTGCCGTTGATCTGTGATGCGCCGCGCCGGTCCCTTTGCACGCGCAGCAGAACGAGATCGGCCGAGGCTGTGTGAAAACGCGGTGGCGACGTCAGGGGCATGGGCGATCGCGGCATTTTCGCAGATCAGGTTCGCAATGAGGGCACATCGCGTTCACTGCGCCTCTTGGAGCGGGTTCTGACGTTCGTTGGACGGCCCGATGTAGG
>CALRMS020000053.1:0-31476 GCA_943369275.1 Rhodobacter maris
CATGGAGGATATCCTGCTGGATACCATGTTCGAGCTGCCGGGCATGGACAGCGTGGAAGAGGTGGTGGTGAACGAGGAAGCGGTGAATTCGCCCGAGGCGAAGCCGATGCTGGTTTACACCGAGGCGAAGAAAAAGAAGGAACCCGCGACGGCGGGGTGAACCCCTCTGTCGTGGTTGTAGAAAAGGGGCGGACCTGCGGGTCCGCCCCTTTTTTGTTTGGCTGTGTTGTGCGGTCCCGCGCGCTGCCATTCAAACTTGTGCAATCGCTTGCCGGAAGATTTCAGTGCACCGTCAGTTTGTCCAAAGCGCCGGCCTTGTTGTAGAGGGCAAGCTTGTCGAAGATGGTTTCAGAGGCTTTGTTCATGCCGATGATCTGAACCGCTGCGCCGGTGCGGCGGAATTTCAGAACCGCAATGTCAAGCGCCTGAACCGAACTGATATCCCAGATATGGGCGGCGGTGACGTCGATGATGACACGGTCCAGCGCTTCCTTGAAATCGAAGGCGCGGGTGAAGTCTTCGACCGAGCCATAGAACATCTGGCCTTCGATGCGGTAGCTGCGGCTGCGCTTGTCGGCTGACAGGTCAGATGTGACGCGGAACAGTTGGGCGATCTTGGCGGCGAAGAAGATGCCCGAAAGCAGAACCCCGGTCAGAACGCCGATGGCAAGATTGTGAGACCAGACAACGGCGATCACCGTGGCCAGCATCACGACGGAGGAGGATCTGGGATGGGTGCGCAGCGACGTGATCGAAGACCATGAGAAAGTGCCGATGGAGACCATGATCATCACGGCGACCAAGGCGGGCATGGGGATCTGACTGACCAGATCGCCAAGTCCTACGCAGAGGATCAGCAGGGTGATACCAGCGAAGAAGCAGGACAACCGCCCACGCCCGCCGGATTTCACGTTGATCACCGACTGGCCGATCATGGCGCAACCGGCCATGCCACCGATGAAACCTGTGGCGGTGTTGGCAAGGCCCTGACCGATGCATTCCTGATTGCGATCTGATGGGGTGTCCGTCAGATCATCGACGATCTGCGCGGTCATCAGGCTTTCCAGCAGGCCCACAACGGCAACAGCGAGCGCGTATGGGAAGATGATCTTCAGGGTTTCCAGTGTCAGCGGGATGTCGGGGAGCAGGAAGACCGGCAGGGTATCGGGCAATGCGCCCATGTCACCCACGGTGCGGACATCCCAGCCGAAGGCGAGGGTGAGCGCGGCCACCCGCGATGGCGGTGATGACAGCGATTGAGAAGGAGGCATAGAGGCTGACCTTGGGATCGACGCCCGCGATGATGGAAAAGGCGATGGCTTCGGGGATCAGGGCGAGGGCAACAACGAGGCCGGAAAGCAGGTCCCCCGGATATTGCCGAGCCATTGGCTGCGGTAGGTGTCGAATGAAAACATGCAAAGTCCGTCCTTGATCGAAGCGGCGCGGGGCCGTGTCGATATGCGTCTTGACTGGGTCTGACGGTTGTCCGGCGGATTGGCGGCCGGAAGAGCCACCCGGGAGTTGCGCCCGGGATCCTTGTTCCGTGCTTGCTGTACAGAAGGGCGGACAGTTTGCCATCCCTTGCAGCAGACGCGCGCGGGTGGCGGGGCAGTCACTTTCCCGCTGCCGGGATGGCTTGGCGCTGGACCTTTTTCGCCTGTTCGGCCATATGAGGGCAAAGGTTTCCCGGAGGGTGTTATGGATTTCCTCAAGCGGCTCGTGACGTGGTGGAACGGTCAGACGTTGGGCACGCAGCTTTATACCTCGCGCAAGGGGGTGAAGGTGGGTGAGGATGACCAGGGCAACATCTATTACGAAACACGCGATGCCAAACGGCGTTGGGTCATCTTCAACGGTGAGGCCGAGGCGAGCCGGGTCAATGCCGATTGGCATGGCTGGCTGCACCACACCTGGGACGAGCCGCCGACCAAGGCGCCGCTGAAGCACAAGGCGTGGGAAAAGCCGCATCAGGAGAACCTGACTGGGACGGAAGCCGCCTATGCACCGGCCGGGTCGATCCGGCGCAGCGCCCCTGCGGCGCGGCAGGATTATGAGGCGTGGCAGCCTGAGTGATGGAAAATCGTGCGGAAGTTCTGGCCGGGGCGGCGGTTATTGCCGCAGCGATCGGCTTTCTGGTCTATGCGGGCCAGCAGACGGGTGTGACGACGCAGGCATCGGGCAGTTATGAGCTGGTGGCATCGTTCCGGTCGGTCGAGGGGATCAGGGTTGGCACGGATGTCCGGCTGGCCGGGGTGAAGGTTGGCACCGTGACGGCGCTGGAGTTGAACCCCGAAACGTTCTTTGCCGATGCGCGGTTGAATGTGCAGCAGAACGTGCTGCTGCCCGATGACTCGGCTGCGCTGATTTCGTCCGAGGGGCTGCTGGGCGGGAATTTCGTGGAACTGGTTCCGGGCGGATCGCTGGACAATCTGGAGGCCGGGGCCGAGATCGAGGATACGCAGGGCGCGGTATCGGTGATTTCGCTGATGATGAAATTCGCCGGGGGCGGCGGGGATGAGGCGGCGGCACCAGAAGGTGGTGCGGTCGAATGATCGGCCGTTTGCTTGGGGCGGTTGCCATGCTTTGCCTGCTGGCGGTGCCTGCCTTGGCGCAGCAGTTTGCCGACAGTGACGCGGGTATTCTGCGCTGGCTGGACAAGTTGACCGGGGAAACCGCGGATATCGAACTGGCGCTTGGGGAAAAGGCGGTATCCGGGCGGTTGACGATCCGCCTGGATGCTTGCCGGTACCCGGCGGACAACCCGGCGTCAGACGCGCAGGCGCATCTGACGATCATGGATACGGGCATTGCAGAGCCGGTGTTTGAGGGGTGGATGGTGGCGTCATCGCCCGCGCTGTCGGCGCTGGATCATCCGCGCTATGACGTCTGGGTGTTGCGCTGTGACTATCCGGAGGTGGCGCCCGTAGAACCGGCGACTTCGGAAGGCGAAGGCGAGTAACCCGGCGGGTGAAAGCTGGCCGTTTCCGTAAGGGCGCGCGCGAGGCGACGATGGTAATCGCTGCGTGGGATTTCCACCCCGCCCAGGCTGGCCAGATGCGGCGTCAGGAATTGGGTGTCGAACAGGGTGAAGCCGCCTGCACGCAGGCGGTGGACGGTGTGGGCAAGCGCCAGTTTTGACGCATCGGTGCGGCGCGAGAACATGCTTTCCCCGAAGAAGGCGCTGCCAAGGGTGACGCCATAGACGCCGCCTATGAGATCATCCACATCCCATACCTCAACAGAATGGGCGTGGTTGGCGTGGTGGAGGGCGACGTAATTGGAAAAGATCGTGGCGTTGATCCAGGTTTCCTCACGGTCGGCGCAGGACTGTACGGTTTGCGCGAAGGCGGTGTCGGCGGTCACGCGCCAGTCGCCGCGCAGCAGGCGGCGGCGGAGCGAGCGCGAGATATGGAAGCCATCCAGCGGCAAGATGCCCCGGCGACGGGGATCGACCCAGTGGATCTGCGGATCGTCGCGGCTTTCGGCCATCGGAAAGATGCCCGCCGCATAGGCGCGCAGCACGATTTCCGGTGTGATGGCATTGGCGATCATGGCGTTTTTCGTAGCCGAAGAAGGCAAATCCCGTTGCGGGAATTTGCGGCGGCGCCCGTGGGGAGACGGGCGCCGCGCGGATCAGGTCATTCGCCGAACTGGGCGGCGAGCCATTTTTCCAGCCAGTGGATGTTGTAGTCGCCCGACTGGATGTCGGGTTCGGCTAGCAGTGCGTCGAAGAGGGGAACGGTTGTGTCGATCCCATCGACGATCAGTTCCCCGAGCGCGCGGCGCAGGCGTGCGAGCGCCTCCGGCCGATCGCGGCCGTGGACGATCAGTTTGCCGATCAGGCTGTCGTAGTAGGGGGGGATGGAATAGCCGCCGTAAAGGGCTGAATCCATCCGGACGCCAAGGCCGCCCGGCGCGTGGAACACGCGCACCTTGCCGGGGCATGGGGCGAAGTTCGGGAGCTTTTCAGCATTGATCCGCACTTCGATGGCGTGACCGTTGATTTCAAGCTCTTCCTGCTTGAACGACATGGGCAGGCCCGCGGCGACGCGGATTTGTTCGCGCACCAGATCGACGCCAAAGATCGCCTCGGTCACCGGGTGTTCGACCTGCAGGCGGGTGTTCATCTCGATGAAGTAGAAATTGCCGTCTTCATAAAGGAATTCGACGGTGCCTGCGCCGATATAGTTGATCTTGGCAACGGCTTCGGCGCAAATCTTGCCGATGTCGGCCCGCATCGCAGGCGTGATGGAGGGGCCGGGTGCCTCTTCGAACACTTTCTGGTGGCGGCGCTGAAGCGAGCAGTCGCGTTCGCCCAAGTGGACAGCGTTGCCCTTGCCATCCCCGAACACCTGAATTTCGATGTGGCGGGGCTTTTGCAGGTATTTTTCGATATAGACTTCGTCATTGCCGAAGGCGGCCTTGGATTCCGACCGCGCGGTGCGGAACGCAACCTCAAGCTCTTCGGCGTTGCGGGCGACCTTCATGCCGCGTCCACCGCCGCCGGCGGTGGCCTTGATGATGACCGGGAAGCCGATGCCAGCAGCCACGCCGATGGCGGATTCGAAATCGGCCACGCCGCCTTCAGAGCCGGGGACGACCGGGATACCCAGCGCCTTGGCGGTTTCCTTGGCGGTGATCTTGTCGCCCATGATGCGGATATGTTCCGCCGAGGGGCCGATGAAGGTGATGCCGTGATCTTCCAGCGCCTGCGCGAAGGCGGCGTTTTCCGACAAGAAGCCATAGCCGGGATGGACGGCCTGCGCCCCCGTGATTTCGCAGGCCGAGATGATTGCGGCCTTGTTGAGATAGGAGGAGGTGGAGGAGGCCGGGCCGATGCAGACCGATTCATCGGCCATGCGGACATGCATCGCATCGGCATCGGCGGTGGAATGCACGGCGACCGACTTGATCCCCATTTCCCGGGCGGCGCGGATGACGCGCAATGCGATTTCGCCCCGGTTGGCGATCAGGATCTTTTCGAACATGGCGCGGCCCTTATTCGATGATCAGGAGCGGTGCGCCGTATTCGACCGGCGTGCCGTCTTCGACGAGGATGCGCTTGACGACGCCAGCCTTGGGCGCGGGGATCTGGTTCATCGTCTTCATCGCTTCGATGATGAGGACGGTCTGGCCTTCGGCCACCGTGGCGCCGATTGTGATGAAGGGCGTGGCACCGGGTTCCGAGGCCAGATAGCAGGTGCCCACCATGGGCGAGGTGACGGCACCGGGATGCTGGGCCGGGTCTTCGGGCGCGGCCGGGGCGGCTGCTGGCGCAGCGGCGGTGGCGGCGGGAGCTGCGGCATAGGTCGGGGCAGGGGCGGCGGCGGTCATGGTGACGACGTTGGACTGTTTGACGACGCGCACTTCGAGGCTGTCATCTTCGCCATATTCGCGTTTGACCGACAGTTCCGTCAGTTCGTTCTTGTTCAGAAGTTCCGCGAGTGCCTGGATAAAGGCGACATCGGCGTCCGTAGTGTGCTTGCTCATGCCGGTCCTCTGCTGGCGACGTTGCGCCGGGGTTTGTTTCTGCCTGTGGCTCCGGTCCTGCCAGAGGGGCAGTCCCGTGTGTCGCGTGCTTATACGCCAGCAGGCCGGGGGTGAAAAGCGGCGATGTGCAGAGGGGGATTGCCTGAATTTAAGGCATCCAAAGCGGATTGGGGCGCGGCGGGGGAAAATTCTGCCCTGGCAGTAATTTTACCGTTTGATAAAAAACAGACGCTATGGCAGCCTTTCCCCAACAAAGAACACAAAACAGGGAGAAATTGCCTTGTCCAACAGCCCGCTCACGCCCGGTGTCGTTCCGGGGCGTCTGCCAGCCGATGTGCTTGCCGGAAACTTCACCGATCATGAGCCGCCGCTTGATGCGCATGAGGCGCGAGTGGTGGCGGATCGCTGCTATTTCTGCCATGACGCACCCTGCATGACGGCCTGCCCGACCAGCATCGACATTCCGCTGTTCATTCGACAGATCGCCACGGGAACGCCCGATGCGGCGGCGCGGACGATCCTTTCGCAGAATATCCTTGGCGGCATGTGCGCCCGCGTCTGCCCGACCGAGACTTTGTGCGAAGAGGTCTGCGTGCGGGAAGTGGCCGAGGGCAAGCCGGTGGAGATCGGGCGGCTGCAGCGCTTTGCGACCGATACGCTGATGGCCAAGGGGGTGCATCCCTTTGCGCGCGCGGCAGCGACGGGCAAGCGGGTGGCTGTGGTGGGGGCGGGGCCTGCGGGGCTGGCCTGCGCGCATCGATTGGCGATGAAGGGGCATGACGTCGTGATGTTCGATGCCCGGCCAAAGGCGGGCGGTCTGAACGAATACGGGATCGCGCAGTACAAGGCCGTGGGTGATTTCGCGCAGGATGAGGTGGATTGGCTGCTGCAGATCGGCGGGATCACGATAAAGACTGGGATGGCGCTGGGGCGGGATGTGTCGCTGGCGCAGTTGCAGGGTGACTATGACGCGGTGTTTCTGGGCATGGGGCTGGCGGGGGTGAATGCCCTGCGCGCACCGGGCGAAGAGCGCGGCAATGTGCGCAACGCGGTGGATTTCATCGCCGAGCTGCGGCAGGCGAAGGACAAATCGGTGCTGCCGGTGGGCCGCGATGTGGTGGTGATCGGCGGCGGGATGACGGCGGTGGATGCGGCAGTGCAATCCAAGCTGCTGGGGGCGGAAAACGTGACCATCGTCTATCGCCGGGATCAGGCGAAGATGAGCGCGAGCGGGTACGAGCAGGAACATGCCACCAGCGCGGGCGTTCGGATCATCTGCAATGCGGCCCCGGTGGCCGTACATGGCAATGGCGCGGTCGCCGAGGTGGAGTTCGCCTATACCGCCGAGGGGCCGGATGGATTGAAGACCACGGGCGAGACGTTCCGCTTGCGGGCGGATCAGCTTTACAAGGCCATCGGCCAAACGCTGACCGGCGCGCCCGAGGGGATTGCGCTGGAAGGCGGCAAGATCGCCGTGACCGGAGCGGGGCGCACGTCAGCGGCCGGGATCTGGGCCGGGGGCGATTGCGCGACGGGCGGGGATGACCTGACGGTGACCGCTGTTGCCGAAGGGCGCGATGCGGCCGAGGACATCCATGCCACTCTGATGGCGGCGCGGACATGATTTTCGCAGCCCCCCCTTTACCGGGGCGCGGAAAAGCCCCATCTGCGGAGCCGTTACAGGAGGCGCCGCATGGATTCGTGGACCGAGGCGGCGATCGCCTTCATCGAACGGCATCAGGAATGGTCGTTCTGGCTGGCGTTGGTCTTTGCTGCGGCCGAGACGACGGCCTTTCTGTCGATTGCGGTGCCATCGACTGCCATTCTGGTGGGCGTGGGCGCGATGGTTGCGACCGGAGCAGTGCCTTTCTTTCCGATCTGGGCCGGTGCGGCGCTGGGGGCGGTGATCGGCTCCACCTTCAGCTATTGGCTGGGGCTGCGCTTTGGCGGGCGGATTCTGGGCATGTGGCCGCTGCGCGACCATCCCGATCTGGTGGAACAGGCCAGCGACGCCTTTCGCAAATGGGGCGTGGGCGCGGTGTTTCTGGGCCATTTCTTCGGGCCGTTGCGCCCGGTGATCTTTCTGTTCGCGGGCATGACAAGGATGGCGTTTCCGCTGTTCTTTGCGGTCAACGTGGTCGCCGCGCTGGCCTGGGCCTATGTCATCCCGAAGTTCGGCGAGATCGGCGGGATCATCATCGGCTGGTTCTGGAACCTGCTGGGGTTCTGACCCCTTCCTTCACACATAGCACAATGACGGGCGCGCCTCTGGGCGACGCTGCCGCACGCCAATATGGAGGCTTTCATGGCTGACCTGACGTCGAATTTCATCGGGATCAAATCGCCCAACCCGTTCTGGCTGGCCTCGGCCCCGCCGACGGACAAGGAATACAATGTCCGCCGCGCCTTCGAGGCGGGCTGGGGCGGGGTGGTCTGGAAGACGCTGGGCAGCGAAGGGCCGCCCATCGTGAACGTGAACGGGCCGCGCTATGGCGCAATCTGGGGCGCGGACCGGCGTCTTCTGGGGCTGAACAACATCGAACTGATCACCGACCGCCCGCTTGAGGTGAACCTGGCCGAGATCCGGCGGGTGAAGAAGGATTATCCCGACCGCGCGATGATCATCTCGCTGATGGTGCCCTGCGACGAGGAAAGCTGGAAGGACATCCTGCACCGGATCGAGGATACCGGGGCGGACGGTGTGGAACTGAACTTTGGTTGCCCGCATGGGATGGCCGAGCGCGGCATGGGGTCTGCCGTGGGCCAAGTGCCGGAATACATCGAGATGGTCACCGCATGGGTGAAGCACTACTCGAAAATGCCCTGCATCGTGAAGCTGACGCCCAATGTCACCTCGATCCTGCCGCCTGCCATGGCGGCGAAGCGGGGCGGGGCGGATGCGGTGTCCCTGATCAACACGGTGAAGTCGGTCACCAATGTCGACCTCGACAATTTCTCGCCCTTTCCGATGATTGACGGGAAAGGGTCGCATGGCGGCTATTGCGGGCCGGCGGTGAAGCCCATCGCCCTGAACATGGTGGGTGAGATCGCGCGGCATGATGTGACGCGGGGCCTGCCGATTTCCGGCATCGGCGGCGTGACCACATGGCGCGATGCGGCCGAATTCCTCGCGATGGGGGCGGGCAATGTGCAGGTCTGCACGGCGGCGATGACCTACGGCTTCAAGATCGTGCAGGAAATGATTTCGGGCCTGTCGCAGTATCTGGATGAGAAGCACATGTCGCTGGACCAGCTGGTGGGTCGGGCGGTGCCGAACTTCGTGGAATGGCAGGACCTGAACCTGAACTACGTGACCAAGGCCCATATCGACCAGGATGCCTGCATCAAATGCGGGCGCTGCTATGCGGCCTGCGAGGATACCAGCCATCAGGCCATCGACATGGGCCCGGGCCGCGTGTTCACCGTGAAGGATGATGAATGCGTGGCCTGCAACCTGTGCGTCAATGTCTGCCCGGTGGAGGACTGCATCACCATGGTCGAGATGCCAAAAGGCGCGACCGACCCGCGCACGGGGCGCGTCGTGGGCGATTACGGTAACTGGACCAGCCATCCGAACAACCCGATGGCCAAAGCGGCGGAGTAAAGTGAGGGTCCCGTCCGGAAATCTTTTGGAAAAGATTTCCGGACGCAGATCCCGAAATTTTCCAGTGGAAAATTTCGGGGAGGGGCTTGCTGAAAGTTTTTGTAAAAACTTTCAGCACCTTGGTGCAGGGATCAGCAGATAACGTTGATCCTGCCTGCGTTGCAGATCACGATGTACTGGTTGTCGCACTCGATCAGGTGAAAGCCTCTGCGCCGCACCTCCAGTTCAAATGCGGCGCGGCCGATGTCGCGGTCGACATCGCGGGTTGCGCGGCGGATCACACCGCCATTCGCAACGGCCTTGGCGGCAAAAATGCTGTCTGCCCATGTGGGCCGTCTGGGGAATGTCATATCCTGTGCCATGCCGAAGCTTTGACCGAGTCGGGTTAAGGGCGGGTTAATCCTGCATTGCCCCTGAGGGCGTGGCTGCCTATCTTTGGTGGATGAAACATTTCTCGATCCTTGATCTTTCGCCCGTCCCTGAGGGGGCCAGCACGGCCGATGCGCTGGCGGCGACTCTGGACCTTGCGCGGCATGCCGAAGGCTGGGGCTATCACCGCTATTGGCTGGCCGAGCATCACAACATGGCGGGGGTCGCCTCGGCCGCGACGGCGGTGGTGATCGGGCATGTCGCGGCGGGGACGCAGCGCATCCGGGTGGGGGCGGGCGGCATCATGCTGCCCAATCATGCACCGCTTGTGATCGCAGAACAGTTCGGCACGCTGGCCACCCTTTTTCCGGGGCGCATCGACCTTGGCCTTGGCCGCGCGCCGGGTACGGATATGGCCACGGCGCGGGCGCTGCGGCGGCATATGGAACAGGCCGACAGCTTTCCGCAGGATGTGACGGAACTGATCGGATATCTGGATGAAGACCACCCCGATGCGCGGGTGCGGGCGGTGCCGGGCGTGGGCACCCATGTGCCGATCTGGATATTGGGATCAAGCCTTTACGGCGCGCAACTGGCGGCGTGGTTGGGCTTGCCCTATGCCTTTGCGTCGCATTTCGCGCCGCAGATGCTGGGCGAGGCGCTGGAGGTTTACCGCCGCACCTTCCGCCCTTCGCAATGGTTGGCGGTGCCCCATGCGATGATGGGGGTTGGCGTCTGTGCGGCAGAAACGGATGCCGAGGCGGAGCTTTTGCGGTCGTCGCAAGTGATGGCCTTTGCGCGGTTGCGAATGGGGCGGCCGGGGAAGCTGCCTTTGCCATCGGCGGATCTGTCGGAAATTCCGGCTGGGATGCGGGCCGAGGTGGAGGCGGCGCTGTCTTGTTCCGCCGTTGGGTCGCGTGCCTCGGTTGCACGGCAGATGCAGGCGCTGCTGGCGCGGCATCAGCCCGATGAGGTGATGGTTACGGGCATGATCCATGACCATGGCGCGCGGCTGCGGTCTTTCGAGATCGCATCCGAGGTGCTTGCCGGGTTGGTGGGCCGCGCCGTGGCCGCCTGATCCCTGTTCGGGGGCCGTGCGCCCGGGCGAGACCGTTCATTGGGTATTTGGGCCAAGATGAAGCGGCAGGGCTTTTTCAGGGCGCCAGCAGCTTGCGGAACAGGGTTTCGAGGTAATCGCCTGCCTCGGCAAAGGGATCATGGCCGGGGCCGAGGACGGCGCGGACCTGCATGTCGAAATCGGCATAATGCTGGGTCAATGCCCAGATCGAGAAGAGCAGGTGCTGCGGCGGCAGGCGTGCGATGCGGCCCTGATCCATCCAGCGGGTCAGGATGACGCTTTTCTGATCTACCAACTGCTTGAGATCGCCTTCGATGGCGTCCTGCATCCGGGGCGCGCCTTGCAGGATTTCATTGGCAAAAAGGCGGCTTTCGCGGGGGAAATCGCGGCTGAGTTCGATCTTGCGCCGCACGTAGCCCAGGATTTCGGCCACCGGATCGCCCTCTTCATCCATCTCGCGCAGTGGATCGAGCCAGGTGTCGAAGAGGCGCGTCAGAAGGGCCTGATGCATCGCCTCTTTTGAGGGGAAGTAGTAGAGCAGGTTGGGCTTGGACAGGCCCGCCACGTCGGCGATCTGATCCAGCGTCGCGCCGCGAAACCCATAGGTGGAAAAGACGTCAAGCGCGGCTTCGAGAATGGTTTCCGAATTCTTCTGCTGGATCCGCGTGCGGGGTCTTGTCATCGGTCGGGACTTTGTTCTTGTGAAAAACGGCCGCTGGGGTGACCTTGGCGCAATTCCGCGGGGGATGCAAAGCGTTAAAGGCTTGGGGGATACAGGGATGCGGCAGACATGTGTGGCCACGCTGCTGGTGGAGGATGCGCAGGTTCGGGTGACGCGGTTCGATTTCGTGCCGGGAGCGGAAACCGGATGGCATCGGCACGGGCATGATTACGTGATCACCGCCCTGACGGATTGTGACATGGAGCTTGAAGAGCCGGATGGCGGGCGGCGGCGGGTGCTGGTGCCCGCGGGTACGGCCTATCGGCGCATGGCGGGGGTGGAGCACAATGTGATCAACGCCGGCAGCGAAGAGATGCGATTTGTCGAGGTGGAACTGCTCTAGGGCGCGGGGAGGCAGCGCATCCCCGCGCCTGCGTGATCATTCGACGGCGAGGATCATCAGATAGGGCACGCCGACCAGCATGGCGGTGATGATGGCGAGTGCGCGGGTCAGTCCATGGAATTTCATCTTGTCCCTCCTGATGTTTTGGTTCCAACGGGAAAGATAGGATGCGCGCGACGATTTCAAAGCCCGCGGGGTGGAGTTTCCGCGCGGTGCGTCACCGCCCCGGCAAGAGTGTTTCCAGTGCCCTTGTGACGAGGCGGTGATCTTCCAGTTGCGGCAGGCCGGACACGGTGGCACAGGCCACGAGGCCCGCGCCCGCGACGCAGACCGGAACAGCGCCACCATGGATGGCAAATTCGGTTTCCGTCAGGCCGTGCATGGCAAGCGTTTCACCCTTGGCCGCCATGTTGCGCCCGACATGCAGCGAGGCGAGGTGGAAATGCAGCGCGGTGTTGGATTTGCGCCGCGCCCAGCGGTCGTTGATCGGCGCGGCCCCCGGCATGGCGAGGTGAAAGAGCGTGCGGTCATTGGTGCGGATGTCGATGACCACGGGCAGGCGATCGAGTTTGGCCATGTTCATCATTGTCAGCCCGAGGCGCAGGGCGGTTTCTTCGGTGAAGTCCGACAGGATGAGGCGGGCGGCCTCGGCCTCAAGCTCGGCGATGTCCATGATGTGTCCTTCTGGCGTTGCGCGGGGTGAGCAGAACGGAGCGGGCGGGAAATGGCAAGGCGCGGACGGCGGCGGCGCGTCAGATCGCGCCGATGCCGCGCAGGATGATCTGTTTGACGGTATCGGTCGCGTCGCGCCATTGCCTGTCGGTCAGGGGTTGGCCTGAATTCAGGGTTTCGATCTGGTGGCCGAAATCGGCATAGTGCTGCGTGGTGGCCCAGAGCATGTAGAGCAGGTGGCGCGGGTCGATGGGGGCCATCTGGCCCTGGTCGATCCAGCGCTGGATCACCTTGATGCGGCCATTGGTCCAGTCGCGCAGGGTGGTTTCGAGGTAATCCTGAATGACGGGGGCGCCGTGCATCACCTCGGCCGCCCAGACCTTTGAGCCATGGGGGTGATGGCGGGAGATGTGCATCTTTGCCTCGACATAGGCGCCGATGCCTTCGACGGGGCCTGCGGCATCATCAAAGCTTGAGGCGGCGTCGAGCCAGATTTCAAAGATATTCTGCACCACGCGGCGATAGAGCGCCTCTTTGGTGGGGAAGTAGTAATGCAGGTTGGCCTTTGGCAGGCCCGCCATATCGGCGATGAGCTGCATCGTGGCGCCGCCGAAGCCCGCCTCGGCGAACACCCGTTCGGCGGCGTCGAGGATCAGGCGTTCGTTCTCGCGCCGGATATCTGTGCGACGGCCGGAACGGATGCGTGAAATGCGGGCAGGTTCAGGCATGGGTGACCGTGATTCTCGTTGACCGGATGGTCAGGTTGTGATGCGTTTCATATTGACCATACGGTCAGGAAACGAGTCGATCAACGTTCGTGGGACAAGGGCCGCCAGACGCCCCCACCACAGGGAGAGCCAGCCAATGCCAGCACCCGGGGAAAACCTGAGGATCAATTCCGCGCGGCTGTGGGACAGTCTTGAGGAGATGGCCCTGATCGGGCCGGGCGTGGCGGGGGGCTGCAACCGCCAGACGCTGACCGATGCCGACGGTGAAGGGCGGCATCTGTTCCAGCGGTGGTGCGAGGCGGCGGGCATGACCATGGGCGTGGATACCATGGGCAACATGTTCGCCACGCGGGCGGGGGCGGATCCCGCGGCGCTTCCGGTTTATATGGGCAGCCATCTGGATACCCAGCCGACGGGTGGGAAATATGATGGGGTGCTGGGGGTTCTGGGCGCGCTGGAGGTGGTGCGCACGATGAACGATCTGGGCGTGCGGACGAAGCGCCCCATCGTGGTGACGAACTGGACGAATGAGGAAGGCGCGCGTTTTGCGCCTGCGATGCTGGCATCAGGTGTATTCGCGGGCATCCATACCGAGGATTATGCCAAGGGCCGCCGCGATATGGATGGCAAGGTCTTTGGCGAGGAACTGGCGCGGATCGGCTGGGTCGGGGATGAGGTGGTCGGCGCGCGGAAGATGCATGCGATGCTGGAGTTGCATATCGAGCAGGGGCCGATCCTGGAGGCGGAGGGAAAGACGATTGGCGTCGTGACCCATGGGCAGGGTCTGTGGTGGCTGGAGATCACGCTGACGGGCAAAGATGCGCATACGGGTTCGACGCCGATGAACATGCGGGTGAATGCAGGGCTGGGCATGGCGCGGATCACGGAACGGGTGCATCAGATTGCCATGAGCCATCAGCCGAACGCCGTGGGGGCGGTGGGGCAGGTGAAGGTGTTCCCGAATTCGCGCAACGTCATTCCGGGGAAGGTAGTGTTTACCGTCGATATCCGGTCGCCCGAGCAGGGCAAGCTGGATGCGATGAAGGCCGAGGTGATGCGCGCGGCGGTTGCGGTGGCGAAGGAACTGGGTCTGGGCTGCGAGATCGAGGATGTGGGGCATTTCGACCCTGTCACCTTTGACCCCGGTCTGGTGACCGTGGTGCGCGGTGCGGCGGAGCGGTTGGGCTATAGCCACATGGATATCGTATCTGGCGCGGGGCATGACGCCTGCTGGATCAACCGGGTGGCGCCGACCGTGATGATCATGTGTCCTTGCGTGGATGGGCTGTCGCACAACGAGGCGGAAGCGATCAGCCCGGAATGGGCGGCGGCGGGCACGGATGTGTTGCTGCATGCCGCGCTTGAGGTGGCGGAGGTAGTGTCCTGACGGAGAGCGCCGGGGGCTGTCTGCCCCCGGACCCCCGAGGATATTTGTGAACAGATGAAGCCGGCAGGTTTCGAGAGGGAGAGAAGCCGATGAGCGCGACCATCATCAAGAACGGAACAGTGGTGACCGCCGACCTGTCCTACAAGGCCGATGTGCGGATCGAGGGGGGGAAGATCACCGAGATCGGGCAGGGGCTGAAGGGCGGGACGGAGCTGGATGCGACGGGCTGTTATGTGATGCCGGGCGGGATCGATCCGCATACGCATCTGGAGATGCCCTTCATGGGCACCTACAGCGCCGATGATTTCGAGAGCGGGACGCGGGCGGCGCTGTCGGGTGGCACCACGATGGTGGTGGATTTCGTGCTGCCGGGGCAGGGGCAGGGGCTGATGGATGCAGCCCAGATGTGGCACAACAAATCGGGCCGGGCGAATTGCGACTATTCCTACCACATGGCCGTGACATGGTGGGGCGAGAAGGTCTGGGAGGACATGGCCCTGAGCGTGAAGGCGGGGATCACGTCGTTCAAGCATTTCATGGCCTATAAGGGCGCCTTGATGGTGAATGATGACGAGTTGTTCTCGTCCTTCCGCCGGGTGGGTGATCTTGGTGGCCTTGCCATGGTGCATGCCGAGAATGGCGATGTGGTGGCGGAGCTGACGGCGAAGCTGCTGGCCGAGGGGAATACGGGGCCCGAGGGCCACGCCTATTCCCGCCCGCCGCAGGTGGAAGGGGAGGCGACGAACCGGGCCATCATGATCGCGGATATGGCAGGGGTGCCTTTGTATGTCGTCCACGTGTCCTGCGAGGATGCGCATGAGGCGATCCGGCGCGCGCGGGCGGCGGGCAAGCGGGTTTGGGGGGAGCCGCTGATCCAGCACCTGACGCTGGACGAGAGCGAGTATTTCCATCCCGACTGGGACCATGCCGCGCGGCGGGTTATGTCGCCCCCGTTCCGCAACAAGGAACATCAGGCGAGCCTTTGGGCCGGGCTGATGTCGGGGTCGCTGTCGGTGGTGGCCACAGATCATTGCGCCTTTACCACAGAACAGAAGCGGTTCGGATTGGGCAACTTTGCCAAGATCCCGAACGGGACCGGGGGGCTGGAGGATCGTCTTCCGATGCTGTGGACGCATGGGGTGGGGACGGGGCGGCTGACGCCGAACGAGTTTGTCGCGGTGACGTCGACCAATATCGCGAAGATCCTGAACCTGTACCCGAAGAAGGGCGCGGTGCTGGTGGGGGCGGATGCGGACCTTGTGGTGCTGGACCCCGAAAAGGAAAAGGTCATCAGCGCCGGGACGCAGCAATCGGCCATCGATTACAACGTATTCGAAGGCCAGAAGGTGAAGGGCCTGCCGCGCTATGTGCTGACGCGGGGGCAGGTGGCCATCGACGACGGGGCGGTCAAGACGCAGGAAGGGCATGGGCAGTTTGTGGGCCGCGAGGCGCGGCCTGCGGTGAACCGGGCGCTGAGCCAGTGGAAGGACCTGACCGCGCCGCGGCCTGTGGTGCGGACGGGTGTTCCGGTGACGGGGGTTTGAGGCACCAGATGCGCCAGCCCCGGCTAGAGAGCCATGCTTTCCTGTTCGTGCGGATCGGTCTGCGCGATGATGGTGCGTGCGGGTGTTGCGCCGGGGGGGAAAGGCGGATGCGGCATGTTGGCGGGGAGGTCGACCAGGGCCGCCGCCGTTACATCCGTCCGGTGCTTCAGCGCATCGCCGCAGACGATGGTGGTGATGCCGTCGAGTATGAAGATCGCGGTTTCGTGGGTGGCGTGTTTGTGCGCGCGGGCGCCGCTGCCGGGGGGCGTCAGTCTTCTTCTGCCTTATCCGCAGGCTTTGGCGGGGGCGCGAAGGTGAGGACGGGGACGGAGAAGAGATCGTCTTCCAGATCATCCGGTGTCGGGGCGAAGGCGAGGGTTCCGGGCATTGCGGCGGTTTTCCTGTCGGAGGGATGCGCGGAGCATGCCGGGACGGTGCAAAGATTTTATGACGGCGCGCGGGGACGGGCCGGGGAAAAGGTGGAATGAAGGATACGCTGAACACAAGTGCTGCGGTGATTGAGGCGAAGGGGTTGAACCTGACCTTCGAGACCGGGGATGGCCCGGTGCACGCGCTGAAGGATGTGAACCTGACCGTGAACCGGGGGGAGTTCGTGTCTTTCATCGGGCCGTCGGGTTGCGGCAAGACCACCTTTCTGCGCTGCGTGGCAGCGTTGGAACATCCGACCGGGGGCAGCCTGACCGTGAATGGGATGAGCCCGGACGAGGCGCGGATGAAGCGCGCCTATGGCTATGTGTTTCAGGCGGCGGGGCTCTATCCGTGGCGGACTATTGCGGGGAATATTGCGCTGCCGCTGGAGATCATGGGGTTTTCCAAGGCCGAGCAGGCCGAGCGGATCGCGCGGGTGCTGGACCTGGTGGAGTTGGGCGGGTTCGGGAAGAAATTCCCTTGGCAGTTGTCGGGCGGGATGCAGCAACGGGCGAGTATCGCGCGGGCGCTGGCCTTTGATGCCGACATCCTGTTGATGGATGAGCCGTTTGGCGCGCTGGACGAGATCGTGCGGGACCGGTTGAACGAGGAATTGCTGAAGCTGTGGGCGGCGACGGGCAAGACCATCGGGTTCGTGACCCATTCGATCCCCGAGGCGGTGTATCTGTCGACCAAGATCGTGGTGATGTCGCCTCGGCCGGGGCGGATCACGGATGTGATCGACAGCCCCTTGCCGAAAGAGCGGCCCTTGGACATTCGCGACTCGCGCGAATTCATCGAGATTGCGCATCGGGTGCGCGAAGGGTTGCGGGCGGGGCATGGCGATGAGGTGTGAACCTGTGCGCCGTCTGGCCGCAAACCAGACCCTTGCCGCAATCAGGGGCGGGAGAGGCCATTCGGGTGCCGCGGCGCAAGTGGCAGGCGGTGCATTTGGGTATTTGGGCCAAGATGAAGCCGGGGGGGCAGCATGAGCGGGGGGCTGATGCTGTGGCTGGGCGGTGCGATGGCGGCTTTTGTGGCGGCCAATTCGGTGCTGCGGGCCTATGCGGGATCGGGGGCTTGGCCGACGCTGGCGTTGGCGCTGGGCTGTTTTCTGGTGGGCAACCTGATGATGGTGCGGCTGATGCGGGAAAGCGGGTTGGCGCTGGCGGTGGCGATATCGTCGGTGGTGCAACTGGTGGCATTGGCGCTAATCGGGGTTCTGTGGTTCGGCGAGCGGCTGACGGGGATGCAGACGGCGGGGGTGATGCTGGGGATCGTGGCGGTGGCCTTGATTGCTTGGCCGCAAGGAGCGCGCGGATGAAGGGGAAGACCTTGCCCGTGCTGGCCGTGCTGGGGATCATCGTGGTGATCTGGTATGTGGCGGCCGTTTGGATGAATTCGACCTGGGTCTATGATCAGGCCGGACGCGCAGGAACCTCGCCGGGATTGGGTGAGGTGGTGCGGGCCACGATGGCGCTGGAGCGGCCGCTGTTGCCCGCGCCGCATCAGGTGGCGGTGGCGCTGTGGGACGGGATCACGGGGCAGGCGATCACCAGCAAGCGGAGCCTTGTCTATCATGGCTGGGTGACGATGGAGGCGACGCTGGCGGGCTTTGCCATGGGCATTTTGCTGGGCGTGTCGCTGGCGATCGGGATCGTCTATTTCCGGGTGATGGAGGCGACGGTCATGCCCTGGGCGGTGATCAGCCAGACCATTCCCATCGTGGCGCTGGCGCCGATGATTGTGGTGCTGTCCAACACCCTGTCGCTGGGCGAGGCGCTGGGGTTGGAGAACCGCCTCGTTTCCAAAACCATCATCAGTGCCTATTTGAGCTTTTTCCCGGTGCTGGTGGGCATGGTGAAGGGGTTACGGTCGCCTGATGCGATGCAACTCGACCAGTTGGCGACGTGGAATGCGAACGGGTGGCAGAGTTTCCTGTACCTGCGGCTGCCGTCTTCGATGCCCTATTTCTTTGCCTCGTTGAAGGTGGCCATTGCAGCGGCGCTTGTGGGGGCGATTGTGGGCGAATTGCCGACCGGGGCGGTTGAGGGCCTGGGCGCGCGGATGCTGGTGGCGAGCCAGTTTGGGCAGCCCTTGCTGATGTGGGCGTCGCTGTTTGCGGCGGCGCTGGTGGCGGGGCTGCTGATTTTGGCCGTGGGCGCGGTGCAGCGCGGGGCGGACCGGGTGATGGGGGTGCGGCCATGATGGTGCTGTGGCTGGCGATCCTGTTCTGGGTGGTGGCCTGGGCGGTGAATGTATGGATCGCGGGGCGGGTGAAGGCTGGCCCCTTGCGCATGGTGCCGCCGGTGTTGTTCGGGCTGGCGGTGCTGGTGCTGTGGGAGGGCGCGGTGCGCGCGCTGGCGGTGCCGGAGGTGATCTTGCCCGCGCCATCGGTGGTGGCGGCGACTGTGGCGGGGAACCTTGGTCTGCTGTGGCAGGATTTCGTGCAGACTATCGTGAAGGGCGCGCTTTCGGGTTATGTGATGGGATGCGGCGCGGCGCTTGTGGTGGCGGTGCTGGTGGACCGGTCGCAACTGTTGACGCGGGGCCTGCTGCCGGTGGGGAATTTCGTGGCAGCGTTGCCCATCGTGGGGGTGGCGCCGATCATGGTGACCTGGTTCGGCTTTGGCTGGCAGTCGAAGGCGGCGGTGGTCTTTGCGATGGTGTTCTTTCCGGTGCTGGTGAATGCCGTGGCGGGGCTGGCGGCCAGCGACCGGATGCACCGCGACCTGATGCGGACCTATGGCGCGGGCTATGGGCCAACACTTTTGAAGCTTCGGCTGCCTGCGGCGATGCCCTTCATCTTTAACGGGTTGAAGATTGCCACAACCCTGGCGGTCATCGGGGCGATCGTTGCCGAGTTTTTTGGCTCTCCGACGCGGGGGATGGGGTTTCGCATCTCGACCGCGGTCGGATCGCTTGCACTGCCCATGGTCTGGGCGCAGATTTTCGTGGCGGCCCTTGCGGGCACCACGTTCTATGGGTTCGTGGCTCTGGTGGAACGCCGGGTCACGTTCTGGCACCCGTCGCAGAGAGTGCGGGGATAAGATGACAACAAGGAGGTTGGCATGATGAAAGGACTTTTGACGGGTGCGCTGATGGCGGTTTTCGCCGCAGGCGCAGCCCAGGCCCAGGATCAGGTGCGGTTGCAGCTGAAATGGGTGACGCAGGCGCAATTCGCCGGCTATTATGTGGCCGAGGCGAAGGGGTTCTATGACGAAGAGAACCTTGATGTGTCGATCCTGCCCGGCGGGCCGGATATCGCGCCCGAGCAGGTGATTGCTGGCGGGGGCGCGGATGTCATCACCACCTGGATGCCCGCCGCATTGGCCGCGCGCGAGCGGGGGGTGCCGCTGGTGAACATCGCGCAGCCGTTCAAGAATCAGGGCCTGTCTTTCGTGTGCCGCAAGGATATGGGCGTGGAGACGACGGCCGATTTCCCGGGCAAGACGCTGGGCGTTTGGTTCTTCGGAAACGAATATCCCTTCTATGCCTGGATGGCGAAGCTGGGTCTGGCGACCGATGGCAGCGAAGGCGGCGTGACCGTTCTGAAGCAGGCATTTGACGTGGAGGCGCTGCTCAACGGGCAGGCGGCCTGTATCAGCGTGATGACCTATAACGAATATGGTCAGGTGCTGGATGCCGGTCTGACGCCGGAACAGCTGACCTTCTTCAGCTATGGCGAGCAGGGCGTGAAGGTGATGGAGGACGGGCTTTATGTGATGGAGTCCGCGCTGGCGGACCCGGCCTTTGAGGAAAAGATGGTGCGGTTTGTGCGCGCATCCATGAAGGGCTGGAAATATGCCGAGGCCAACCCGGCCGAGGCTGCGCAGATCGTGGTGGATGCCGATCAGACCGGTCTGCAGACGCTGGAGCATCAGACCTATATGATGGGCGAAGTGGCCAAGCTGACCGCCGGGTCGAACGGGGCGCTGGACCCGGCCGATTTCAACGCGACGGTCGAGGCGCTGCTGGCGGCGGTGAGCCCGGACAACCCGGCCATCACCAAGGCACCGGATGCGGCGGCCTTTACCACGGCGATCACGGACAAGGCGCTGCAGTAAGCACCGTCTGACGGCAGGAATGGGCGCGCGCGGGGTGACCTGCGCGCGTCTTTCTTTTGCGGCGCGCGGTGGGAGCGGTGGAATTGGGTATTTGGGCCAAGATGAAGCGGCAATTGTAAAGTTTTCATGTTCTTGTAAATTCCGCGGAGTGGAAATCTGTGGACCTTGCAGGGGGAGAGCCAGGCGATGCCGATGTCGGCGCTGACGGGGACGCGGTTGCGGGAGCGGCGGCTGGCGCTTGGCCTGCGGCAGGCCGAGGTGGCGCGCGAGGCGGGGGTTTCGGCGTCCTATCTGAACCTCATCGAGCATAACCGCCGCCGCGTGACGGCGGAGGTGCTGGAGGCGTTGGCCGGGGTGCTTGGCATGCCATTGGCGGCCCTGCGCGAGGGTGCGGGGGGCAGCCTGCTGCAGGATCTGCGCGCGGCGGCGGCGGCGGCGGGGGAAGGCAGCGGCGCGGAACTTGACCGGGTGGAGGAATTCGCCGGGCGGTTTCCGGGTTGGGCGGCGGCGCTGATCGCGCTGGAGCGACGGGCGGCGGGGCTTGAGCGTGCGGTGGAGGCGCTGAACGACCGCATGACGCATGATCCGCATTTGTCGGCATCGCTGCACGAGATGCTTTCGGCGGTGTCATCGGTCCGGTCGACGGCGGAGATTCTGGCCGAGCCGGGCGAGATCGCCCCCGAATGGCGCGAGCGGTTCCAGCGCAACCTGTTTGCCGACAGCGAGCGGCTTGCGGCCGGGTCGGAGGCGCTGGTGGCCTATCTGGACGGGTCTGAGCAGGCCGGGGTGCAGGGCATTGTGGCGCCGCAGGAGGAGCTTGAGGCCTGGCTGGCGGGGCGGGGCTGGCATCTGCCGGAACTGGAACCGGGCGGAACGGGACCGGAGGCCGTGCTGCGCGAGGTGGCGGAGCTGGTGTCAGGGGCGGCGCGGGTTCTGGCGCGCAATTGGGTGGCGCGGGCTGCGGCAGAGGCGGCAGTTTTGCCGCTGGAGGTGATGGAGGCCGAAGAGCGGCAAGCGGGGGGGGCGGGGCCCGATCCGCTGCGCCTGGCGCAGGCGGTGGGTCTGTCGGTGGTGGCGGTGATGCGGCGGCTGGCCTTGCGCCCAGGAGCAGCGGCGGGGCTGGTGGTCTGTGACGGGTCGGGGACGATGGTCTTTCGCAAGCCGGCCGAAGGGTTTGCGGTGCCGCGCTTTGGGGCGGCCTGTCCGCTTTGGCCGATCTTTGCCGCGCTGGGGCGGCCGGGTAGCCCGGTGGTGGCCGATCTGGTGACGGTGGGGCGCGGCGCGCGCCGGTTCCGCGCACTGGCCTGGTGCGATTTGCGCCATCCAGACGGGCTGGGCGGGGTCGAGTTGCGCGAGGCGGCGATGCTGGTCTGGCCGGTAGAGGGGGCGGTGACGGGCGGCATGGCCGTGCAGGTGGGGACAAGTTGCCGTGTCTGTGCGCGCGCGGGCTGTCCGGCGCGGCGGGAGCCTTCGATCATGGGTGAGGTGGAGTGAGGCGATCTGTTCCGGGCTGAATGGCTTTTGACACTGGGCAATGGCATTGGGCTTTGACACCGGGCTTTGACACAGGGCTCGGAATTGCGCATCGTCATGTCAGGCCGGGGGGAGCAGGCGCGCAACAGATGCGCCATGGCCGAGCAAGGGGGGAGAGCGGAATGGCAAGCCATGTTCTGCTGATCGAGGACGAGCCGAACATAGCCGAAGCGATCCGGTTCATCCTGAGCCGCGATGGCTGGCAGGTGTCGACGATGGCCGATGGGATCGGCGCGGCAGAGGCCGTGCGCGAAGCGCGGCATGATCTGGTGATCCTGGACCTGATGCTGCCGGGCTGTTCGGGGCTTGAGGTGCTGGAGGCGATCCGCGCCGACCCGGTGACAGAGGCGGTGCCCGTGCTGATGCTGACGGCCAAAGGGCAGGGCCGCGACCGTGAGGCGGCAGAGCGCGCCGGAGTGAGCCGTTTCATGACCAAGCCCTTTTCCAACGCCGAAATGCTGGCCTCGGTCCGGGAGTTGGTGGCGCGATGAGGCGGCCGCGCGCGCCCTTGTTTCTGAAGCGCGGAAGTTATCGCAAGCGGCGGTTGCGGGATGCGGCGCGGATGCTGCCCATTCTGGGCGCGCTGCTTTTGCTGGTGCCGATCCTGTGGTCGCCGGGTGATACGGAGCGGGCCGATACGGCGCGCGATGGCATCTATCTGTTCGCGGTCTGGTTCGGTCTGGTGCTGGTCGCGGCGCTGATGGCACCGGGGCTGGCCGGGGAGAGCGCCGAGGACGAGGGCGAGGAGCGGTAGCCATGCCCTTCAATATCCTTGTGCTGTCCTGTCTGGCCTATGTGGCCTTTCTGTTCCTTGTGGCCTTTCTGGCCGAACGGCGGGCGGCGATGGGGCGGATCGGGTGGCTGCGGTCACCGATGATTTATACGTTGTCGCTGTCGATCTATTGCACGGCCTGGACGTTTTACGGCGCGGTCGGGTATGCGGCGCGGTCGGGGCTGGAGTTTGTCACCATCTATCTGGGGCCTACGCTGGTTTTCGTGGGCTGGTGGCTGTTGCTGCGCAAGTTGGTGGTGATCGGGCGGCAGCAGCGCGTGACGTCGATTGCGGACCTGATCTCATCCCGGTTCGGCAAATCGAACCTGTTGGGGGTGGTGGTCACGTTGCTCGCCGTGGTGGCCGCGACGCCTTATATCGCGCTGCAACTGCAATCGGTGACGCTGTCTTTTGGCGTTTTTGCCAGCGAAACGCCGGAAGGCTGGGCGCTGCCGGACCGGGATTCGACCGCAATCTGGGTGGCGGCGGGACTGGCCTTGTTCACCATCCTGTTTGGGACACGGAACCTTGATGCCAAGGAGCAGCATCACGGTGTGGTGCTGGCCATCGCGGTGGAGGCGGTGGTGAAGCTGGTGGCCCTGCTGGCGGTGGGGATATTCGTGGTCTGGGGGCTGGCCGGGGGGCCGGCAGAGATGATCGAACGGATCGATGCCTCGCCCATTGCGGATTGGCAATTGCAACCTGGGCGTTGGGCAGGGCTGATCTTCGTTTCGGCCGCGGCGGTGATCTGCCTGCCGCGCATGTTTCAGGTGATGATCGTCGAGGATGGTGAAGAGCGGCACATGGCGCGGGCAAGCTGGGCCTTTCCGCTTTATCTGCTGTTGATGAGCCTGTTCATCGTGCCCATCGCGGTGATGGGGCTGGAGCGGATGCCAGCCGGTTCAAACCCGGACATGTTCATGCTGACCCTGCCGCTGTCCGAGGGGCAGGGAACGCTGGCGATGCTGGCCTTTCTGGGTGGGTTTTCCAGCGCCACCTCCATGGTCATCGTGGAGAGCATCGCGCTGGCCACGATGGTATCGAACCATGTGGTGATGCCGATCTGGCTGAAGCTGCGGCCAAAGGCGGCGATGTCGGGGGATGTGCGGCGGATCGTGATCCTGTCGCGGCGGCTGGCCATCGTTGCGGTGTTGACGCTGGGCTATCTTTATTACCGGTTTTCAGGCGGATCGGCGGCGCTGGCGGCCATTGGATTGATTGCCTTTGTCGGCATGGCGCAGGTGTTGCCGGTGCTGGTAGGGGGGCTTTACTGGCGCGGGGCCACGCGGATGGGCGCAGTGGCCGGGCTGGTGACGGGTTTTGTCGTCTGGGCCTATACGCTCTACTTGCCGTCCTTCGGGCCGGGGGCGGCGCTGTCGGTGGCGGTGTTCGAGCAGGGGCTGGGCGGGATCGGCTGGCTGCGGCCACAAGCGCTGTTCGGGGTGGAGGGGATGGACCCGCTTCTGCATGCGCTGTTTTGGTCGATGGTGCTGAACACCGTTGCGTTCTGCGGGGTGTCGCTTTTCACCTTTCCGGGGCCGGTGGAGCGGATGCAGGGCGCGGCCTTCGTGAATGTCTTTGATGCCGAGGCGGCGGGGCCGCAGGGTTGGGCGCGCGGGCGGGCCGAGCCGGAGGCGCTGCTGGTGATGACGCAGCGGATTCTGGGCAAGGAGGCGGCACTGGCAGTGTTCGCCGCCGAGGCGCGGGGGCAGGGCAAGGAGGGATACTTGCCCGATGCGACCCCGGATTTCGTCGCGGGGCTGGAGCGGCGTCTGGCAGGATCGGTGGGGGCGGCAACGGCCCATGCAATGATCAGCCAGATCGTGGGGCGTGCGACGGTTTCGGTCGAAGACCTTATGGCGGTGGCCAATGAGACCGCCCAGATCATGGAGTATTCGGCCGAACTGGAAAGCCAGCGCGAGGAGTTGACCCGTACCGCGCGGCAGTTGCGCGAGGCGAATGAAAAGCTGACCCAGTTGTCGGTGCAGAAGGATGCGTTCCTGAGCCAGATCAGCCATGAATTGCGGACGCCGATGACATCCATCCGCGCCTTTTCCGAGATATTGACCGAGGGCGATCTGCCCCCTGAGATGGTGGCCAATTACGGGCGGATCATCCATGAAGAGGCGATCCGTCTGACGCGGCTTCTGGATGATCTGCTGGATCTGAGCGTGCTGGAGAACGGTTCGGTGCAGCTGAACCTGAGCCTTGCCAATCTGCAGCAGTTGATCGACCGGGCGCTGGCTTCGGCCAGCCATACGCGGCCGGAGCGGGTGTTCGTGATCCACCGCGATCTGCCGAGCGAGAACCTTTTCGTCCGCACGGATGCGGACCGGCTGGTGCAGGTGTTCATCAACCTGATTTCCAATGCGCGGAAGTATTGTGATGCGGATGCACCGGAGTTGAAGATCACCGTTCGGCAAAGGTTGGGGCGCGTTTCGGTGGATTTCGTGGATAACGGATCCGGGATTCCCAAGCAGAGCCAGGGGATCATCTTCGAGAAATTCGCCCGGCTGACGGATCAGACGCGGGCGGGTGGCGCGGGGCTGGGGCTGGCGATCTGCCGGGAGGTGATGGCCAATCTGGGCGGGACCATCGGCTATCTGCCTGGGCAGGGCGGTGCGGCGTTCCGCGTGACGCTGCCTTTGCGGCTGGAACAGAAGGCGGCTTAACCGTTTCTTGGCAGATTTCCCTCATCCTGCATCAAACAGGTGCGGGATCGGCGGATGGCTTTGGTGCGGATGAAGCGCGCAGGTGGCGCTGCGGCAGAAGACAACGGGGCATTGTCACGGCTGTGGTCGCTGGCGCTGGCCCGGGCGGCGCAGGAGGAGATGGGGGTGCCGCTGCGCCTGTCCGGCTTTCGGCTGGAGCGGTGCAGTCTGGCCGAGCTGGTGGAGATGCTGCCGGAACCCGCGTTGATCTGTGCGCTGGATGAAGGGGCGGGCGAGGCGACGGGGGTTGCCGTTTTGGACGCCGGGTTGATGGCCGGGATGGTGGAGGCGATGACGACCGGCGCGGTCACGGCGGTGGATCGCGCGGCCGAGCGCGCGTCAGCGCGGCGCCCGACGCGCACGGATGCGGCGCTGCTGGCCCCGGTGCTGGACCGGGCGTTATCCGGGCTGGAGGCAGGGGCAAGCGAGGTGGGCCTGTCTGAATGGGCGCGCGGTTTTCGTTTTGCAGCCACGGTGGATGGGGGGCGCGGCCTGTCGCTGCTGCTGGAGGATGTGCCGTATCGCCTGCTTGTGGCGGAGGTTGACCTTGCCCTTGGGGCGCGTGGCGGCCCGATGATGCTTGCCATACCGGAGGGGCGCGCGATGGCGGGGCTGACGCTGCCCCCCGCTCAGGACGGGCGGTTCAATGCGGCGCTGGTGGCGCAGGTGGGCGGTGCCGAGGCGCGGCTTGTGGCCGTGTTGTCGCGGCTGTCATTGCCATTGGGCACGGTCATGGGGTTGCAGGTGGGGCAGGAAATCGCGTTGCCCCGGGCCGAAATAGGACGGATCGCCCTGGAAGGGATGGATGGCCGCAAGGTCGGGTCCGGCAAGCTGGGCCGGCAGGGCAGTTTGCGGGCAGTGCGGCTGATGGCAGAGGCGGCAGACTTGGCCCCGCCTGTGCAGAGCGCCGCCCTTGCGGAGCGGCGTTCATGATGCGGGTAACGGTCGCCCTGGCCCTGTCAGCCCTGCTGGGCAAGGCTTTCCAGCGTGGGGCGCAGATGTTCCAGCTGATAGCCGAAGCGGGCCGGAATGCCGATCAGATCATCTGCAGGCATCTGTCCCGCATGGGCCAGCGCCCAGACGACGGACGAGCGGTTGCCGCTGGCGCAATAGGCAAAGACCGGGCCGGAGGCGGCCTGAATGGCCGCGCGCTGCGCGGCAACGTTGTCCATCGTCATCGCCCCGCCGATCACCGGATTGGCGATGAAGGACAGACCCAGCGCAACGGCCGCGCTGCGCATCACTTCGGTGTGCAGGTCGGGCGGGATTTCGCCATCGGGGCGGTTGTCGATGATAGTGGTATATCCGGCGGCCTTGATCGCCGGCAGATCGGCAGGGTCGATCTGGGGCGATACGGCATAGCTGGGCGTCAGGGCGCGGATGTCCATTCTCAACTCCTCGGTCTGTGTGGCGGCCTTCAGGGTGCGGCCGCCAGCCGGTCGAGCCGCGTTCGGGCGGCGGGTGCGGCGACCATACCCGCCAGCATGGCGAGAAGGAAGACCAGACCGCCGGTGCCGCCCCAGCCGAGCGAGGCCATGGCTGGGCCGGGGCAGAGGCCCGAAAGCGCCCAGCCCGCGCCGAACAGGGCGGAGCCTATGACAAGCGGTGCATCGGTTGTGCTGCCGCCGGGGTGCAGCGGGATCGTCCGACCCAGAAGCGCGGTGCGCCGGCGTGCGGCAACGCGCCAGGCGATGGCCATGGGAATCAGGGCGCCGCCCAAAACAAAGGCAAGCGTGGGATCCCAGTCACCGAACACATCAAGCCAACCCTGCACGCGGGGGGTGTCTGTCATGCCGGAAATCAGCAGGCCGATGCCGAAGATCGCGCCGGCGAGGGCGGAGAACAGGTTTTGCTTCATGGTCAGATCCAGCCCAGCAGATGGCGGGCCAGCACCATGACGATGCCCCCCGCGAGGATGTAGAAGACGGTTGCGACGATGCTGCGCAGCGACAGGCGCGAGATGCCGCAGACGCCATGGCCGGAGGTGCAGCCGTTGGCCAGCCGCGTGCCCAGCCCCACGAGCAGGCCGCTGATGATGATCACGGTCCAATTGCCGGTGAGATGCGTCTGTGCTCCGCCAAACATGCCCACCAGCAGGGCAGGCGCAAGGATCAGACCGCCAAGGAAGGACAACCGTTCCATGAGGTTGTCGCGCGCGCTGCCATCGATCAGACCGCCCACGATGCCGGAGGCGCCCATGACACGGCCATTGACCAGAAGGAAAAGGGCCGCAGCGCCGCCGATCAGCAAGCCACCTGCCAGACCCCAAAGCCATGCTATATCGAACATCGTCAATCCTGCCTGTCTGCCGCTGTTCCCGCGGCGTTGATGTGGTGTTTCGTGAAGGGGCGGAACGGCCGCCCGGGTGTGATGGAGGCAATGCATTTGCCTGGCCGTTGGTGGCGGCCTGCTACAGCCCGTTGATCGGCACTTTCAGATAGCTTGTGCCATTGTCTTCGGGTTCGGGCATCTGTCCGGCGCGCATGTTGACCTGCAGCGACGGAATGATCAGCCGCGGCATGGCCAGCGTGGCATCACGGGCCTCGCGCATGGCGATGAAGGCCTCTCGGCTGCGACCTTCGCCGATATGGACGTTCAGCGCCTTTTGCGCGCCGACGGTGGTTTCCCAGGCATAATCTTCGCGTCCCGGGGCCTTGTAATCATGGCCCACAAAGATGCGGGTTGCGTCTGGCAGGGACAGGATGCGCTGTACGCTGTCATACATCACCGCCGCCGACCCGCCGGGAAAATCGCAGCGCGCGGTGCCGAAATCGGGCATGAAGAGCGTGTCGCCGACAAAGGCCGCATCGCCAAAGACATAGGTCAAGCAGGCCGGGGTATGGCCCGGAGTGTGCATCACGTCACCGCGCAGTTGGTCCACCATCACGCTGTCGCCATCGCGAAACAGCCGATCGAACTGCGATCCGTCGCGCTGAAAGCGCGTGCCTTCGTTGAAGATCTTGCCAAAGGTTTCCTGCACCATGGTGATCCGTTCCCCGATCCCGATGCGCCCACCCAGCCGTTCCTGGATATAGGGCGCGGCAGAGAGGTGGTCGGCATGGACGTGGGTTTCCAAAATCCATTGCAGATCAAGATCATGGTCGCGGATATGCGCGATCACGGCATCGGCGGAGCGGGTGTCGGTGCGGCCTGAGGCATAGTCGAAATCCAGCACGGAATCGATCACGGCGCAGGCGCGTCCTTCGGGTTCCTGCACAAGGTAGGTGAGGGTGTTGGTCGCCTCATCAAAGAAGGCCTGCACGGATGGCTGAACGGGGGGGTGCATCGGGCGACGTCCTTTCTGCCTGCGGTCTGCGGTGAATATGGGGTGCGAAAAATGTATCACAAGTTCTGAATATATGAAAACCGCAGCCGGATTGATCGCCGAATTGATCAAGGTCAAGGTCCGGTGCGGTGCAGGCGGTGCAGGATGGTGGCCATCACAGCAAGGGAGAACGCAGGATGACATCGCTCGACACCCGGAAGGCCCAGCTGGAGGCCCGGCTGGCCGATCTGAACGCCCGTATGGCAGGGATCGAGTCGGAACTGGAATCGCACCAGTCGGCCGATTGGGAGGAACTGGCGACCGAGCGCGAGGGCGATGAAGTGCTGGAGGGCATGGGGCTGAGTGCGCAGCAGGAAAGCCGGATGATCACCGCGGCGCTGCAGCGTATCGCGGCTGGTGAGTATGGCACCTGCGTGAAATGCGGGGCAGAGATCGGGGCCGCCCGTCTGGATGTGCTGCCCTATACGCCGTTTTGCCGCGATTGCGCGGCGTGAAGGAGGACAGGATGCCAAAGACCGGGTTGACGGACATGGCCGCGCTGATGGGTGAGGCGGTCGAGGCGATGTCGGCGGGGCAGGCTATGGGGCTCGCACTGCTGAAAGCCGAGATGGAGGCGCTGACGCATGTGATGCCGGGTGATCCGCCGGGGGAGACGGAGGCCGAAGCCGAGCAGCGGCGGCTGGCGGAAGAGGCGGCGCGGGAGGACGGTTTCGACAACATGCCGGTGTGATTGCGCCAGGCCGAAGCAGGCGCACCATTGCCAAGCCCGCCTGCTGCAAGCTTAATACGCCTAAAGACAGCGAGGCGCGGGCGGGCATGGCGGAGAATGTGGGGCAGTTGCTGCGGATCGGGCGCGTCGGCCCGGTGCTGGACATTGCCTTGGCCGATCCGCCCCTGAATCTGCTGGGGACGGGACTGCGGGCCGCTTTGGCCGATGCGCTGGATCTGGCGCTGGTGACCGAGTGCGGCGCGGTGCTGATACGGGGCGAGGCCGGGGTGTTCTCGGCCGGGATTGACTTTGCTGGCGCCGATATCGGGGCGGGAAAGGCCCCGCTGCTGCGCGACCTGTGCCGCAAGATCGAGGAACTGGCCTGCCCGGTGGTCGTTTTGTTGCAGGGGCCGGTGCTGGGTGGCGCGGCAGAATTGGCGCTGGCAGCGCATCTGCGACTTGCGGACGAAACGGTGCAGTTTGGTCTGCCGGATGTGGCCTTTGGTCTGTTGCCCGGGGCGGGCGGCACACAGCGGTTGCCACGGCTGGTCGGGGGCGCAGTTGCGCTTGACCTGATGCTGAGCGGGCGGGTGGTCGGCGCGGCCGAGGCGCTGGCGATCGGGGTGATCGATCAGGTTGTGGCGGGGGATGCGCAGGCGGCCGGGCTGGCTGCGGCGCGTGATCTGGCCTCGGCGCGGGCCGAGCGGGGCGGCTGGCGGCGGACCGATTCGTTGCGCACTGGGTTTCGGGATGTGTCGGCCTATCGCGCCGCGCTGGCCGCCGCGCGCGAGGGGCAGCGCGGATCGCGCCTGCCTGCGCCGGGGCGGATCGTGGATTGCGTGGAAGCGGCGCTTTTGCTGCCCTTTGAGCAGGGTCTGGCCTTCGAGGCGGCGGCCCATGATGATCTGATCGCCACGCCGCAATCGCAAGGGTTGCGCCATGCCTATCGGGCCGAGCGCGCAGCGCGGCGGTTACCAGCGGCGGTGGCGGCGCAGGAACCCGTGGCGATGCCGCAGCGGCTTGCCATCTGGGGCGCGGGCGGGGAAGGGGCGGCCATCGCCCGGCAGGCGCTGCAGGCGGGGATGTGGGTGCTTCTGGCCGATCCGTCCAAGGCGGGGCTTGTCGCAGCGCTTGAGGCGATCGCGGCCGCGCAAGAGGCCGAGGTCAAGGCCGGGCGGATGACGGCCGAAGCGCGCGATGCCGATTGGGCGCGGCTGATACCGCTGATCGGGCAGGCGCGTCTTTCCGAGGCCGAGGTGGTGTTCACCACGCGGCCTGATCTGGTGCTGCCTGCGCCGCGTATTGTGCTGGCGTTGGGGGGGGAAGCGCCGACGGGGGCGGTGGCGCTGGCTCTGGTCCAGCAGGCCGAACCATTGGCCGAGATGTTTCTTGAGGGCGCCTCGACCCCGGCGCGGGCGGCGCAGGCGGTGGCTGTGGGGCGCAGGTTGGGATGGTCGGTGGTGCCGGTGGGGCCGGGCGGACCGGTGGCGGTGGCGCTTGCCACGGCGCTGGCCGAGACGGTGACGTTTCTGGAAGGGCGCGGCGTGACGCGGGCGATGATCGCGCAAGCGCTGGCCTTGGCCGGGATTGCGGGCGAGGGGCGCGCAGGGGTGGCGAAACCGGCAGAGGAGGCGGTGGCACGGCGCTGTTTCGGAGCGCTGGCCAATGCGGGGGCACGGTTGATCGAGGCGGGCACGGCGCGCGATGGCGATACGGTGGATGCGGTGGCGATTGCAGCGGGGATCGTGGCGCGCTGGACCGGCGGGCCGATGCATCAGGCCGATCAGCGCGGGCTGATGGTGCTGCGGCGCGATCTGCGGCTTTGGGCGCATGAGGCGCCGGCCCTGTTCACCCCGTCTCCGCTGTTCGACCGGCGGATCACCGAAGGGCGGGGCCTGTCTTGCCGTTAGGCGAAGGCTTTGGCCGTTGGGCGAGGTTTTTTGGCTGTCAGGCCAGGATGATGCCCGCGATCACCATCATGAGCCCCAGCGCCGAGATGGCCAGCGCGCCGAGGTTCAGCGCCACGACCTGCT
>CALRMS020000054.1:0-29605 GCA_943369275.1 Rhodobacter maris
TACATCGGGCCGTCCAACGAACGTCAGAACCCGCTCCAAGAGGCGCAGTGAACGCGATGTGCCCTCATTGCGAACCTGATCTGCGAAAATGCCGCGATCGCCCATGCCCCTGACGTCGCCACCGCGTTTTCACACAGCCTCGGCCCAAAACGGACATTCGCCGCGAAGGCCCATGCTACCGGCACACGACTGATAGCGGGCCTTAGCGGCGCGCATCGCAAGGTCATGGTTTTGTTGCCCTGCATTCAGGGCAACCGGGCAGATCAGGCCTCGCGCCAGTCCTTGATCGATCGAGCAAGGATAGGCAGCGCGAGCCCCGTGGTGGCCCGACAGCCCGGAAATTCGGACTTCAGGGTGAACAGGACCAGCTGCCGTCCCTCCGCGACGATCTCGTAACGCGGGCTCGCATCACGGGCTTTAGGAAAATGGGCCACGCTACGCCATCTCGCGGAAGTCTTGCCGTCGCCTGTGATTTCGTCGCCCCTTACCTGCGCAAGCATCGCCAGAATGCGCAGGCCTGGCCACACCGTGGCAATCAGTGCCGTTGCATGCTGTCACAAGAGCCCCTGGCCTCGCTTCAGGCGGTGAGCATGGCCAGAAGGCGGTCGCAGCGATCGGGCCAGTCCTGCGACCGGACGTCCGCCCACATCATGCCGGCTGACCTTGCCGCATCGATGCCCTGATCGCTGTCTTCAAGGACAAGGCAGCCGGAAGGCGGTGCGTCCAAACGCGCTGCGGCGGACAAGTAAAGGTCTGGGGCGGGCTTTGGGCGCGGGGCTTCCTCTACCGTCACGATGCAGTCAAAGAGCCCGGAAAGCTGCGTTTTAGCCAGGACAGCCCGCGCGATGCTGCCTTCGCTGTTGGTCACGACCGCCATCGGCAGCCGCCCGAATACGCGGCGCGCAAGCCCGGCGACTAGGGGGTTTTCGCGCACGTGACCGGTCAGATCCAATGTCAGCGCGATGCTGTCCTTGACCAGGCGGTCCATGTCGAAGGTGGCCGAGGCCTCGGCAGCGAAGCGGTGGAAGAGGTCGCGCCGCCCAAGGCCCGTAAAGGACATGTACCATTCGCGTGGCATCTGGTGTCCTTGCCGCGCTGCTGCCCGGGAGATGGCATTGTAGTGCAGGTCTGCCGTCAGAACGAGCGTTCCATCACAATCGAAGAGGAGGGCCGCAGGAGCCGGAGGCAATTCCGGGTCAGAGGCCGTGTCGGGCAATGTTCGCATTCTCGATCCTTGGGTTGAACAGTTCGACCAACGCGCTGGACAGAAGGTCTTGCGTCAGGGGCTTTGCCAGCATTGCGATCCGCCCGGGAAAGCGGGCTGAAAGAGGTTGCACCTCAGGCAGGTGACCCGAGACGACGATGGCCCTGGCGTCGGGCCAGCGCGTCAGCGCCGTCTCGGCCAGACGCCAGCCTTCGATCTGGCCGTGCAGTGTCAGATCCGTAATGATCAAGCCGACTGGTTCGGCAAGATGGCGCAGGGCGGAGGCCGTGTCTTCGGCAACCAGCAGGCGGTCCGTCACGGGGGCGAGCAGCGAGAGGGCGGTGGTCCGGTCGGATGGATCGTCCTCGACCACCAGAACGGTGCCAAGCAGGGGCAGCTTGGATGCTGCCGCTTGCTGCAACGGCAGCATAAGCCGGACAGTGGTACCCTTTCCGGGGGTGGAGACGATGCCGATGTCCCCGCCCGACTGGCGGATGAAGCCATAGACCATGGCAAGTCCAAGCCCTGTTCCGGTGCCGTCGGCGCGGGCGGTGAAGAAGGGTTCCATCGCGTGGGCCAGCACTTCGGGGGTCATGCCAGTGCCGGTGTCGGCGACCTCGATCAGGGCGAGGTCGCC
Organism: Rhodobacter maris; assembly: GCA_943369275.1. Classification (GTDB taxonomy): domain Bacteria; phylum Pseudomonadota; class Alphaproteobacteria; order Rhodobacterales; family Rhodobacteraceae; genus Paragemmobacter; species Paragemmobacter maris_A. The sequence goes on from CALRMS020000054.1 coordinate 1,842, forward strand.
GTCGCGCCGGACTGACAGCGTGATGCGGCCGGCGCCTTCGATCGCCTGACCCGCGTTCAGGCAGAGGTTCAGGATCGCGCTTTCCAGCTGGCCCGGATCGACCAGCACTGGCAATGACCCTGGTTGGCTGTCGATCACCAGCTCAACCCCGTCGCGCAGTGCAAACCCGACCAGATCGGCGATGCCGTCCACCAGAGTCGGCAGGTCCACTGTTTCCGGCGCCAGATGCTGGCGACGCGCGAAGGCCAAGAGCCGCCCGGTCAGCGAGGTCCCTAGGTCCACCGCCGAGGCGATGGTCTGGCGCAGCATCCCCTGACGTTCCAGCGGGGCGCTGTCCATCAGGTGCAGGCTGCTCGAGATCGTGGACAAGATATTGCCGAAGTCATGCGCTACCTCTCCCGAGACCTTGCCGAGGGCCTCGATCCGCTGGATCTGACGCATGCGGTCCTCCATCTGCCGCCGTTCGGTCGCGTCCGAGACTAGGACGACCGCCCCGCCACCGGGCAAAGGGCTTTTGCGCAGCTCGGCCTGCGGGCCGGTGGGATGGATGAGGCTGCCCGGCGCCTCGCCTGCCTGCCAGCCCGCTTCGGCAATGACATCGGTAAGACGGGGACGCCCCACAAGGCGGGCGGGATCGATGCGGAGGGTGGGCGCAAGGCGCTCGTTTTGGGCCACGATCTGGCCCTGATCGGACAGGATCGCCACACCGTCGCTGATCCCGGCCATCATGTTCTCGTAAAGCGCGGTGCGCTGCGCCATCTGGCGGTGCGAGCGGTCCAGCCGCAAGGCATTGGCGCGGAAGGTGCGAAAGGCGTGGAACAGCTTGCCGATCTCGTCCCCTTGCCCCTCGCCACGTGGCAGGCGGGTCTGCCGGTCGCCAGCAGCAAGCCGCATCATCGCCTCGGATATCGCGCGGAGGTTGGCCGTGACATAGCCCGAGACATAAAGCGCCGCCGCCAGCGCCAGTGCCGCGCTGGCCAGCACGACGACAAGAAGCGTCGACTTCGCGACCGCGATCGCTGTCGTGGTGCTGGTGCGCTCGCCGGCGATGACGGACTGCGCGGCGGCAGTGTCGGTTGCGGCATGGGCGGTCACCAGCGCTGCCCCCTGGCGGATGCGTACTAGCGCAGCCTCGGCTCCGATCTGGCGGGCAAGTTCAATCCGGCGCAGTTCGAACAGACCATCTGGCCCTTCGGCGATAGAGCGGAGGCGTTGCAGGTCGGTGCTGTCAGAGCCGGGGCTTGTGGCGGCAAGGCTGGCAATCAGCCGGGTGTATTCGCGCTGGAACTCGCCCACGCCGATCAAGTTCTCGGCCCGCCCTGCCCCCAGAAGCGCCGCAGCGATGCGTTGCAGGGTCAGCCAGTCCTGCCGTTCCTGCAAGGGCGCGGTGGAGTGGGCGGAGAGTGCGCCAAAGCGGCGCTCGGTGGCGGCAAGTTCGGCGTTCAGGCGCAGCGTGCGGTCGCGCAAGCCCGCGCGCAGCGAGGTGTCGCGCACAAGGTCGGCAATCGCGCGGCGTGTGTCATCCATAGAGACGAGCAAGGGGGCGCCCGACGGCAGGCCCGCGGCGATGGCATCGACCAGCAGGGTGGCGGCCTGACCTTCTTGCGCGATGCGAAACGGGCTGTCGAGCGTCAGCAGGTAGGGCGCAAGCGTCGCAAGGTCGGCCGCTTGGCGCGAGAGCGTCAATGCGCGGTCTACCCCGGCCAGCGTCTCGCCATGCAGCCGGTCCAGCCGGTCATTGCCACGGCTGAGCGCCCCCCAGGCGATGCCTCCCACGGTCAGGACGGCGACGGCGAGGAGCGCCAGCGCGGTCAAGAGCCGGACGCGGACGGAAAACGCCCTCATGCCGAGGCCTCCACGACGAAGATGTAGCCCTGCCCGCGCCGAGTTTGCAGATGGATGGGCTTTGACGGCACAGTCTCGATCTTGCGGCGCAGGCGCAGGATCAGCACGTCGATGGTCCGGTCCATGTATTGCGAAAGATCGTTACCAAGCTCAATCAACAGCTCCGTGCGAGGGATGATCCGGCCGGGATGGCGCAGGAAGTAATCCAGCAGACGGTATTCGGCATTGGTCAGGGGAATCTCGGCGCCGTCCGCATCCAGAAGCTCGCGCCGGGTCTGGTCAAGGCGGAGACGGCCGAAGGCGCGGATCATGCTTGTGCTGCGGTCGGGCGGGGCCATGGAGGGATGACCAACCCGGCGCAGCACGGCGCGCAGGCGGGCAATCAGTTCACGCGGGTTGAATGGCTTCATCATGTAGTCGTCGGCCCCGGTTTCCAGCCCGATTATCTTGTCCATCTCGTCGCCGCGCCCGGTCAGCATCACGATGGGAATCCCCAGCGTCTCGCGGATGCGGATGGCAAGCGTCAGGCCATTCTCGCCGCGAAGGCGCAGGTCGATCAGCGCAAGGTCCACAGCCGGGCGCGGCCCCAACGCTAGGAACGAGGCGCCGTCGGCCAGGGGAAGCGGCGTGAAACCGTTCTCGCCCAAGAGGTCGGCAACCGTGCGGCGCAGGTCAGGGTCGTCATCGATAATGGCCACGACAGGGCCCGCGCCCCAAGGCGCCGGTCTGTCCGTCATGGAAGCCTGTTCCATGCGTCTCATCCTCCCTGTCGGCATGATGGGCAATCTTTGTCGCGCCGCAATCGCTATCGGGTTTCAATTGTTGTGACGCGGCCCCGTTTTGTAACACTGTTCATCGAAAAGCCGCGCCGGGGTCAGGCTGTTAACCGAGAACCCCCTCCCCCCGATGGCGTGCAGCGTGCCAGTCTTCCCTTGGCCGCCCGGGAGAGGCGGTCGAACGGGAGGATCACGATGAAACCTTACACGATCAGTGCGCTGGCACTTGGCGCAATGATAGCCGCAGGTGCGGCCTCGGCGCAGAACCTGAACGTGGTATGCTCGAACGAGCAGGCCTGGTGCGATCTGATGGCGCAGAATTTCAAGATCGATACAGGCATCGACGTGGCCATGGTGCGCAAATCGACCGGCGAAGTTCTGGCCCAGATCCGCGCTGAAGCCGGGAACCCAAAGATCGATGTCTGGTGGGGCGGCACGGGCGATCCGCACCTGATCGCGGCGAACGAAGGGCTTACCGTTGCGACCGGTGTCGATGTCTCGGGCCAGCTGGGCTGGTCGCAGAATATGACCGAGATGTCGGGCGGCAAGGCCGTCGGTGTGCATGTGGGCCTTCTGGGGATGCTCTACAATACCGAGGTCCTGGCCGAGAAAGGCCTGCCCGCTCCGGCCTGCTGGAAAGATCTGGCCAAGCCCGAGTACAAGGGCGAGGTGACGGTGTCGAACCCGCAATCCTCGGGCACGGCCTATACCCAGTTGGCCACGCTCGTGCAGCTTTTTGGCGAGGATGAGGCGTTCAAGCTTTTGGCTGATATAGCCGTGAACGTGAACCAGAATACCAAGTCGGGCTCAGCCCCCGGCAAGATGGCGGCACGGGGCGAAACCACGATTGCCGTGGGCTTCATGCATGACATGGTGAACCTGAAAAAGCAGGGTTTCCCGGTGGAAATCGTCTCGCCCTGCGAAGGGACCGGCTACGAAGTTGGCGCGGTCAGCGTTATCAACGGCACGCCGAACCTTGAGGCCGCCACGAAGTGGGTGGAATATGTGATCAGTGCCGAGGCGCAGTCGCGCGGGCTTGAGGTCGGCGTGTTCAACATCCCGTCGAACCCCGCAGCAGCAACGGACCCCGAAGCGCCAGACATGGCCGCGGTCAAGCTGATCGACTATGACTTCGCCACCTATGGCGCGTCGGAAACGCGTGAGCGTCTGTTGGCGCGGTGGGAAGCGGACGTGAAATCCAAGGGCGGCAGCTTCGAGGAGTGATCCTTGCAACGGCCCGCACCCTTTGGCGCGGGCCGTCTGAATTTCCGGGATTGGCGTTATGAAAAGAACGGCGGGGCTGTGGCTTCTGGTCGGGCTAGGGGCCTATGCCCTGTTGCCCTGGTATGTGGTGGCGGAGGGTTTCTGGTCCTTTAGCTGGTTGGGCAGCGAACGCTCGGCCCTCGCATGGACGCTGGCCGACAGGACTTGGCTTTGGCTGCCCGCTTTGGGCTTTGTGGCAGCGGCTGCTTCTCTGCTTCTGGCGCGGGCTCAACTGACACTGGCGCGCGGGCTGGTTCTGGGCGGGGGCCTAGGCCTTGGGCTGATGGCCGTCCAAGGTTTGCTGATTCTTGGCAATCGCGCGCGCCTTGACGTTCTGGACGGTGTTACGCAGCCGGGCATGGGGTCCGGGGCTTTTGTCGTGGCGGCGGCGCTGCTGTTCATCCTCACCACCGGGATTTCCGGCCTTGGCCGCGGCCGGGGCGACGCCTTCATTACCGGCATGATCGGGGCGATCATCGCGCTGGTAGGGGTCTTTGTCTTCTACCCGATGAGCTTCATCCTGATCCGCGCCTTCGAGTTGCGCGGCGGCGCGGGCCTTGGCGTGAGCGAGTTTCTGCCCCGCTTCTTCGCGCCCGAAATCTGGTCACCCGCCTGCCTGCTCGGCACCGGCTACTGCGGCGCGGCGCCAAATTCGCTGCTGCTAGGGATCGCCACCGCAGCATCGACCACGCTTCTGGGCCTCGCCTTCGCGCTGATATTCACCCGCACCAATTTCCGTGCCAAGCGCCTGCTGCGGGTGCTGACGATCCTGCCGATCATCACCCCGCCTTTCGTCATTGGCCTCGCGCTGATCCTCCTCTTCGGCCGGTCGGGCACGGTGACCGAGTTTTTCGCCGATGCCTTCGGCTGGGAAAAGACGCGCTGGCTTTACGGCTTCTGGGGCGTGTGGCTGGCACAGACCTTGTCCTTTACCCCCATCGCCTTCCTTGTCCTGATTGGTGTGGTCGAAGGCGTAAGTCCCTCGATGGAAGAGGCGTCGCAGACCCTGGATGCGAACCGCTGGCAGACCTTCCGTTTCGTCAGCCTGCCCCTGATGCGGCCTGGCCTCGCCAATGCCTTCCTCCTCGGCTTCATCGAAAGCCTGGCGGATTTTGGCAACCCCCTGGTCCTTGGCGGCAATTTCAATGTCCTGTCGACCGAGATCTACTTTGCCATCGTGGGCACCGTGGCCGATCCGGCAAAGGCCGCGATCCTGTCCTTGATCCTCCTGTCCCTGACCCTCGGCGCGTTCCTGGCGCAGCGCAAATGGCTGGGGAAGAAGAACTATGCCACCGTTACCGGAAAGGGCGATTCAGGCCGCCACGCCGCGCTGAACCCTGGGCTGCGTTGGGCCTGCTATGCCATCGCGCTGCCCTGGGCCGCCTTCACGCTGGTCCTTTACGCGCTGATCGTCTTCGGCAGCTTCGTTAAGCTTTGGGGCTATGACCACAGCCTGACGTTCGAGCATTACACCCGCGCCTTCGGGATCGTGTTCCGCAACGGCGTGCACTTCACCGGGGCCGCTTGGGACAGCTATGTCACCACGATAACCATCGCCGCCATCGCCGCCCCCCTGACGGCCGCCGTGGGCTTGGCGACGGCCTATCTGCTGGTGCGCCAGAAGTTTGCCGGCAAGGACGCGTTCGAGTTCTCGACCATGCTTTCCTTCGCCATCCCCGGCACGGTGATCGGGGTAGCCTATGTCATGGCCTTCAACTTCCCGCCGATCGAGCTGACAGCGACTGGCCTGATCCTGGTCATCGTCTTCATCTTCCGCAACATGCCTGTCGGCGTGCGCGGCGGCATCGCCGCGATGAGCCAGCTGGACAAATCACTAGACGAAGCCTCGATCACCCTAGGCGCCAATAGCGCGACGACCCTGCGCCGGGTGATCCTGCCGCTGCTGGGACCTGCTATCCTGGCCGCGCTCACCTACAGCTTTGTGCGCGCGATCACGTCCGTCTCGGCGGTGATTTTCCTGGTCTCTGCCCGCTACAACATGGCCACCAGCTTCATCGTCGGCCGGGTAGAAAACGGCGAGTTCGGCATCGCCATCGCCTATGCGACGGTGCTGATCTTCACGATGCTGGCCGCCATCCTTGCCCTGCAACTGATCATCGGGCGGCGCAAGCTGCGGCGCGCCGACCGTATCGAAGCCCATTGAAGGGGGTGCCATGAAAGGTTCCGTCCGGTTCGAAAACGTGACGAAAAAGTTCGGCGAGGTGGTGGCGCTGAAGCCCCTGTCGCTGGATATCACGCCCGGCACGCTGGTCACGCTCCTCGGCCCGTCGGGCTGCGGCAAGACCACGACGCTGCGGCTGATCGCGGGGCTGGAAAGCGCCAGCGAGGGGCGCATCCTGATCGGGGGGGAGGATGTGACGCATCTGTCGGCGACCTATCGGAAGGTCTCGATGGTGTTCCAGTCCTACGCGCTTTTCCCGCATATGACGGTGCTGGAAAACGTCGGCTACGGCATGTCGGTCAAGGGGCTGGCAAAGGCCGAGGTCAAGGCCCGCGCCGAGGCGGGGCTGGAGACGGTGGGCCTGAAGGGGTTTGGCGCACGGCTGCCCTCAGAGCTTTCGGGCGGCCAGCAGCAGCGCGTGGCGGTGGCGCGAGCCATCGTGCTGGAGCCGGAGGTGCTGCTTCTTGACGAGCCGCTGTCGAACCTTGACGCGAAACTCCGCCGCCATGTCCGCGAGGAGATTCGCCAAATCCAGCAGCGCCTTGGCCTGACGGCGGTTTATGTCACGCATGATCAGGAAGAGGCGATGGCGGTCAGCGACCGGATCATCGTGATGAAGAACGCCGAGATCGCGCAGGAAGGCACCCCGCACGACCTGTACGACCGGCCAGCAAACGCCTTCATCGCGGATTTCATCGGGGACGCAAACCTGATCGACGTCGAGGTCACCAAGTCGGGCGCCGAGACGGAAATTGCATTGCAAGGCCGCCGCCTAAGCCTTCCGCTGGCAAGCACCGCGACCGGCCCGGCCAAGATGGTCCTGCGGCCGCATCATATCCACCTGTCCCGCGAGGTAGAGCCGGAGCGCCTTCCGGCTGAGGTGACCTATGCCGCCTGGCTGGGCAATTCGGTACAATACACGCTGAGCACGCCCGTCGGCCCGATCTTCGCCATCGCCCCGCCGCAGCCCCTGCCGTTCCGGCAGGGCGACAGCGTGCAGCTTGGCTTCGCGCCAGGGGATGTGCGGCTGGTGCCGGCCTAATCCGGCGCACATAGTTCCGGGGGGTGACCGGTACGGAAGTTGTGAAGCTCTAGCTTCGCCGCATCGCCGTTCAGCCGCATCACCGTCAGGCTGGCGGGGGCGAGGGGTGGGACATGCTGCGGACGCAGGCCAAGGAACACATCCAGCGCAGTGCTGATCACGCACCGTGGCAGACGAACAGCAGCGTCCTCGCACCACCCGACACTGCTTCCTGCCGTATCGCCTGCTGCACCGGTGCTGCGAAGGGAGACCAATCCACGCCCTCCTCGGGTCGGTGCGTGCCAGCACGCCAGCCCGCATAGGCGGCGGCATCCTCGGCCTGAATGTCGGGGATCGCGCGGCCCTGCCAAACGCCGACGTCGATCTCGCGAAGGGCAGGCTCAAGTCGGGCATCGTGGTGCCCAGGATCGCCGCCGTGACAGAGGCGCGGAGGAGTTCCGAGGTCACCGCTAGGTCCGGCGCAAGGGCCGTCACCATAGGGGGCGAGCGCTGCCGCTTGTTCGCGGCCAAGCGCTGACAGGGGGCACACCTGCGTCAATTCTGTCCTGAGTTTGATGAAGAAGACCGGCTTGGCCTCTGGTCTGTCGAACTCGGACATAGTCCTGCTGACCTAGAGCCATGAAGTGGGGCGGCAGATCGTTGAAGCGTTGGATGGTGAACCCTACGAGGTTTCATGCACGCATATCTTTGCGGAAGGAAAGTTCGAGCTGGATCGTCGAAAGATGGCTTTCTTTATGGGCCCGCCGCGCGTCAAGGCTGCCACCATTCACAGCTTCAAGGGGTGGGAAAGCCGCATATTGGACCTGCATCTGAACAAGGCCATCCGATCCGAGGATCTGGCTGGCGCCTATGCGGCCATCACTCGGCTGAAGCGGGATGTACGCGTGAGCTACATCACCGTGGTTTGCTCGGCTCCTCAACTAGTCGATTATGGAAGGACTTGGCCAATCTTTGAGGACATGGCCCGACCGAGCGCGCAGGTTGCAGGTTGGCACCTAACATCTGCGCTTTGGCCCGCAACAGGGCGCAGGGCAGGTCCTCCGCTGCGACGTACAGGACGAGCGCTTCAACTGATTTGTCTCGGCCGCCACGCTGTGCTGCCGTCTGTCAGCTTTCCGCCCATCGCAGACACTTACTACCCAAGAATGATGCAGCATTCCTGAGTGGCCGGTTTGGGGAAGCTGCACAGCGGCGCAGTGGTTATCTCGACCGGCAGTTATGGGCCGCACTTGATCACGGTTACTTCCGGGCAGCACCGACGAGACCAAGCCGCGCTGCGCGGTCCAGCAGCATCTTGACGGACGACGGCTGCCACTTGACCCTGCCGCGAGGTGTTCTTTCCCGCATGGCTTCAAGCCGATCGCAGATGGTCTGGAGGGTGACATTTGGATCGGCGCCCTTGATGGCTGCAACGATCGCGACGAGACGATCATCCGTCTTGAGGCGATCAGCGCGACCGAGAACTGCCTCCTCAAGAAATCCGCTGCGCACATAGGCGTTTACGGCTCGCATCAGGCGGCCTTGGGTCCAGCGCCGACCTTCAGGCAATGGGCCGTTGATGACCCGCAGCAGGTCTTCCCACGGCATATCCGGCCGCAGACGTCGCACGTGGGGCACCCAGTCCTGCGCGGTCTCCGCAAGCGCGTCCATGTAACTGTCGGACCGTGCCAGACGGAGCTTGCGCAGCGCCGCAGGGTCACCGGCCCGCAGTCCGGGATTGCCGCCGACCCTTCCTTGCGATCTCGCGCTGGCAAGTCCGGCTTTGGTCCGCTCGCGTATGAGGGCGCGCTCGAACTCGGCCGCGGCGCCGAGAACCTGAAGCGTGAACTTGCCTTGGGGAGATGCCGTGTCAATCGGATCCTGCAGGGATCGGAAGAAGGCCCCCTGCCCTTCCAGACGCTCGATCACGTCCAGAAGATGCGAGAGCGATCTTGCCAAGCGGTCGATGCGGACAACGACTAGGGTGTCACCTTTCCCGATCCGTTGAAGGGCCCGGGCCAGCACCGGGCGCGACCGACTTCCGCCTGATGCCTGCTCGTCATGGATCTCGATGCATCCCGCGGCCCGTAGAGCCTGTGCTTGTGCCAGATTGCTCTGCTCCTCCGTCGAAATCCTCGCATATCCGATCAGCGCCATCAGAAACCGTCATTTTGCAATTGCGGAAGTCATCATCAAACGACCGTTTTATATGAATTCAAGCGCGCCCCCGGCATAATTCAACGTAACCGACCGTGTCTGGTTGCCCTTGAAGAATTCATTCCGGCCGATGTTTCAGCCTGATGTTTGCGACCCGTGCGGAATACTGCGATCAGAGTTGCGGCGACAAACTAGGCAAACCAAGCCCGGAGGTGGGCCAGAATCTTGCGGATGTTGTGGCCGCAGGCGTTTCGGACGGCGAAGACACGGGTCGCCCATGGTGCCTTTCAACGGGCATCGGGGCAGGCGGCCGTGGGTCTTTATGTGGCCGATTTCTGTCTCGATCACGCTTCGACGGCGCAGGTCTCCGGTCAGTTTTGGCGTCAGGCCGCGCCTGGTGCCGCTGATCAGGCGGCATTTCCTCTTTTCGAGAAACCCAAGGCCATGTGGCCCGTGTGATAGCCGTGTTTCAGCGGCCGAGAGGACGCCCGGCGTAATGTCCAAGTCTTCCTTTGGCGCGCTGTGCGAGATGGCGCTCATCGCGCTGGCGACGTCGGCGCTCGCCCCAAGCATCGACCACTCACACGTGCAAATTCTTCTGCAAGGAATCGCCGATGCAATCATCGGCCATTTGGGGACCGTGATCGGGGCGCGCGTGCTGATCGGCATGTTCCTCTCCTATCACTTGACAATAGTTCGGGCTCTTGTCGGTGATGCTCGTGACAGGCTGACAGAGACACTCAGCCGTTTAAATGGACAGACTTGACGGGCCGGGCCTCGGGCTGTCATCGTTTTGGCCGGTGCTAGGCTGCGCATTAAGGACGGGGCACGGAGGAGTGAGTTGAAGCAGTTCGCGCTGGCTTTGGTCTTCTTCATGTTGCTTGGCGGGGCTCTTTCAGCGGCGGCACAGACCCTTGATTCGGGCTGGTACGCCGGCGAGCCGCAGCAATTCGTCCAGGATCGCGGGGGCCAGGAGGTGCTAACTGGGCTTGACATCGAAATGGTGCGGGAGATTGCGGCGCGCGCCGGGTATACGGTCGACTTTGCGGCAGTGCCCTTTCCGTTGCTACTTGACGAAGTCAGGGCCGGGGTCCGTGATATCGTGCCGGGGACCGTATTGAGGCGGGGCCAGGCAGCCGAAGGGGTGTTTTCGCGCACCTATCGGGATGATGTCAACGTGATGGTCGTGCGGCGCGGGGAGGCCGGGCGGATGCCGGCACTTGATCCGGTGGCGCTGCACGCGGCGCTTCTCGCCGATCCGGCGTTCCGTCTGGGTGTTCGGGTAGGATATTCGTATGTCGATCCGGCGCTCGATGCCTTCATCGCCGATCCGGCGAATGCCGCGCGTGTGCTTGCCGTGCCCAGCGATGCCGAGAATCTAAAGCGCCTCCTGGCCGGCAAAATCGATGGTTTTCTAGCCGAGCGGCTATCGGTCGCTCTGTTGATCTCGCGCAGCGGGGCGGATGGAAGCGTGGAAGAGGCGGCACTGCGCGTTCATGTACCGCTGCATTTAATGTTTAGCCCGGCAGTGCCACCGGAGACCGTCGCGGCCTTCGATGCGGCGATCGCCACGCTTGAAGCGGAGGGGACGCTCGACCGGATAGCTGCGCGGTTCCGGCTTCCGGCACTGTTATCGCTGACCACGGGTAGCACGTGGTTCTTTGCGCTTGAAGTGCTGGGAACCATGGCAGCGGCGCTGGCGGGATATCTTGCGGCGCGCTCGGACCGGTTCAGCCTCTTCGGCGCGCTGCTGCTGGCGACTCTGGCTGCGCTCGGCGGCGGAGTAATCCGCGACCTTCTAATCGGACGCCAGCCGATCGGAGCGATGGCAACACCGCTGTATCCTCTTCTGGTCGCGGGGACAGTTGCGCTGTCCTGGATGGTGGCCCGTGCGTGGCAGCGAGTTGGCCAGGCGCGCGTACTGGCCGAGGGTGTCGCGATGTTGCGACAGCGCGGGATGGACAGCGCGCTTTTCGAGGTCGCCGATGCGCTGGGGCTGGCCTGCTTCGCAATGGTGGGGATCGCGGTCGCTCTTGGGGCGGGGGTTCAGCCGCTCTGGCTCTGGGGGCCAGTGCTGGCGACGTTGACGGGAGCGGGCGGGGGCATCCTGCGCGACATCGTCCGCGGTCGGGGCGACATTCCGAACCTCAGCCGCAATCTGTACTGCGAAGTGCCGCTTGTATGGTCACTGGCGATTGCCGTCTATCTGTCAGCGCGGCAGGGCGAGATCGAGGCCGGCGAGATGCTGGCGGTGGTCGTGATCGGGGTGGCGGGGATCGCGCTGAGTCGACTGGCTGTCGCGGCGCTGGGGATAGGGCCGCCGCGCCTGCCCTGATGTGTACGCTGCCTGGGACACGGATGGTCAGACCGTCATGTGGCGGGCACGGGCTGTCACGCAACACATATCCTTGCGGGGTGTCGCACCATAGAGTGGCAAAGGGAGCGCGCCGAAGATGGCTAAGTCGTTCGCTCTGAACAAAGCGTTCACGCGTCGACTGTGATTGTCTCATGACGATTGATCCACAGGCGCATGGAGGGACCATCACCCCCGACAGTTGCCTTTCTGCACTGGCCCTATTGGCGGGACATCACCGCGTCACCGTCAGATGCGGCTCGCTCTGTTTCACTTCGTCGCGCCATGGTCGACCTCAAGGTACGACTAGCCAATGTGGCTTCCTCTCCCTCGAGCAGACCACCCGTGCCCACTCGGTCCGAAACACCGCCTGCCACAGAGAAGCGCGTCGCGCCAAGCTCCCATATGCGGACTGGATTCTGTATCAACCCTCTGAAGCAAAGTCACATTTTCAGAGGCATTTCTCCCCGCCAGGCCCAAGCGAAGCCTGTGAAGTGCGCTCCCTTAGAGGGTTTTGGCGGGGGATGCAAGCGTCGTTGCGGATCTGCGGGGCGCGGGCTGCGGCCAAACGTCCTTGAAGATCTTGGCAGACGTTCTTTCAGAAATTACGGGATCAGTCGTCGGGGTGGTAGCGCAGCGCGGCCGCGAGGACGGCCCATGGGAGGACGATGTTCAGAACCTCTATCAGGCTATAGTCAAGCGGCAGGCCGTTCGCGAAGGCCGAGGCCGTGTAGCCGATGTGCCCGCCGGTCAAACCCCAGAACGCCATCCAACCGACGGCGCGCCAATCGTTACTTAACTTCAACTCTTGCACCCCATCTGCACGACACCCTAGCCTGACAAAATGCGCGTGCGGATCAGCCATTTCAAGACCGCATAAGCTGACATTCCCCAAGTGGCCTGCAGTCTGTTGTAAAAATTGCCTGATTTCTCGAGTAGAACAATCGTTTTTTGCCCTGAGCGCCGTGTGCAGTCACGCAGGCTGCTGGAATCGGGCCCATCAAGCCGCGAAGCCGCCGTGTTGTGTCCCGGCGGTGGTGTTTTTCATCACAGCGGGCAGACTTGTCCTGCCGCTTTCCTTCGAGTTGAGCGTGGGTCGCGGTCATTTGCATAACGGAGGCGCTCGCAATCGGCGGATGGCGGCCAGGATGGCGCTCACCATCGGACCGGTGGCGGCCACTCTGCCAGTTGGAAGGTAATGGCGCGGGCATGCCGGACAAAGATGTCACCTCCGACCGCCGCCGACCGCCGCTGGCGAATGCCAGCATCAACATTGCGCGGTCGCGAATGCCGCGATGGCTGTCGTCGCAGGTGGCCAGCAGCGCTTCCAGAATGTCGCGGGTCCCTGGCTTGGGCGACTTGGGGACGCGGGGCCGGGCATTGGCGCGACGAGCTTTCTGACGCGCCTGCTGCACAAGGGGCGCTGAGAACGGCGAGGGAAGATTGCGCATCCGATGGAACGCCTGCCAGCTTGCGATGCGGCGGTCGAGCGTGGCTGGGGAAGGGCAGGTCAGTTCCCGGCGCAACCCTATGGCAATCAACTCCATTGCCACGTCTTGTGCAGGCCCCGGCTTTTCCGTCAGGTCCTGTGCGTGATCGAGGATGAAGCGCAGCGCGACCTTCTCCTCTTCGGGCCAATCCAGCGGCCTACCGAAGGACGCCATCTTCCAAGCCGCGATATCGGCAAGGTCCCGTTTCCAGGCGCGCAGCGTGTTGGCGGGCGTGCCGCGCCTGTACAGGTCGGTCAGCGCCGCCTCATCCGCGTCAGAGAGTTGCGCATACGCTGGCAGGGCAAGAGATCTCATGCGAGCGCCTTGATTCTGCAAGACGAAACCGGCATATGTAATGCATTATCGTAGTTTTACTTGGAGTGCGCCATGCAAGAATCCACTGTTACCATCAAGGGCCAGACCACCCTGCCAAGGGATGTCCGGCAGGCCTTGGGGCTGCACCCCGGTGACCGGGTGCGGTACATGATTCTCGACGGCGGCGAAGTGCGGATCGTGCGCAGTCGTCCAGTGATGGCTTTGGCAGGCCTGTTGGAAGGCCGGTCGCCGCACCGGGCCACACTTGAGGAGATCGAAGAGGCGATCGCCGAAGGCGCAGCGGAAGCGGGCATGCCGAAGTGATGACGGGCCTCGACACCAACGTCATTGTCCGTTTCTTGATGAAGGACGATGCAGACCAGGCGGCCTTGGCAACCAAAGCTTTCGCTGAGTTCACGGCTACGGCACCCGGGTTTGTATGCCGTGAGGTTCTGGTCGAACTGGTCTGGGTATTGCAGAAGATCTATCGTTTGCCGCGCACGGACATTGCCGATGCGATCGAGGGCCTGCTTGGCGCGCGCGAGATCGTGGTTGAATCGGCGGACCAGGTCGCTGTTGCGGTGGATCGTATTCGTAAAGGCGGCCCCGGCTTTGCCGATCAGATGATTGCGCTGGCAGGGCAGCGGGCTGGCTGCCAAGCGACGGTCACCTTTGACCGCAAGGCGGCGGGCCTCCCCGGGATGTCGCTGCTGGGCGCTGTTTCTGACCACTGATCCGAGGGCTTTCCCGTGGGGTTCGCGAGCTAGGATGCCCAGTTTCTAGGTCTGTTTCAACGGTCATGATAAGGCATACTTATCGTAACTAATTCAGAATCGAAACCTGTCTGTGCTGTGCAAAAAAATGGCGTTTTTTGCACATTAGGATGATGATCGCCTTCGCAGATTGGCCGTATCGGAGACCAGGCAGAGGCGGCACAGGTCACTTCCGCCTGTGCTGACAGACTTTGTCACGCGAGGCGCCGGTTTGACGCGTCCGTTCTGCCAAACCTCTTGGTGTGGCTCTGCCCTTGCAAACAGCCTTGGTCGTCAGCCCTTGATCGCATGGATGAGGGGCCTGGTCTTCAGCACGCTCAGGCTCTCCAGCAATGCCTCACGCGGCAGGTCGCGGCCGATGATGACGACGCGGCTTTTTCGATCCTCGCCGGTCCAGCGGGCCAGGCGCACGGGCGGGTCGATGATGTGCTGGACGCCATGGATGACGAAGGGGGTGTCGAAGCCGTCGGCCCAGACCACCGCCTTCAGGCGCAGGATGTCAGGGCCGCAGGCAGCGATCAGGGTTTCCATCCAGATGTCCAGCATCATTGGGTGAATGGGGTCGTCAAAGACCATCGAGACCGAGGAGATCCGGTCGTCATGCTGGGCAGGCGGCGCGATGGCGGTCATCAGGCTGGGAGCGGGGGGCAGCCCGAAGAGGCCATGGGTCGGACCACTGGCCAAGGGCGCGACCAGTTTGGCCAGAGGCAGGGTCAGGGATGACAGTGCGTAGGCGGGGGCGTTCACCCAGGCCTCGGCTTCGGGCAGGGCCGCGTTCATCTCGGGCGCGCCGTGGCCGAAGAGTTCGGCCAGCGGAACTGCGCCGCGCGTGGCGGTGATGATCTGTGCCGCGGGAGCGAGCGCCGCGATGCGGGCGCGGAAGGCGGTGGCCTGCGCGGGTATGACAAGATCGGTCTTCGACAAGACCAGCACATCCGCCATGGCGACCTGCTGCACGCTTTCGAAGCCTGCGTCCAACGTTCGGGGGCCGTTCACGGCATCGCAGACCGTCACTACCCCATCCAGCCGCAGCGCCGCGCCAAGGCTTTGGGTCACGATCAGAGTGTGCAGGATCGGCGCGGGGTCGGCAAGGCCCGTCGTCTCGATCACGATGCGGTCAAAGTCGAGCGTCCCCGCGCTGCGCTTCTCGAACAACCCCTCCAGCGCCTGCACCAAGTCACCGCGCACGGTGCAGCACATGCAGCCGGAGGAGAGGAGGACCGTCTCCTCGGTCGTCTCCACGATCAGGTCGTGGTCCAGCCCCACATCGCCGAATTCGTTGACGACAACGGCGATCCGCCCCGCCGAGGCATCGCGCAGCATCGCGTTCAGAAGCGTGGTCTTTCCGGCGCCAAGGTAGCCGGTGATCAGCGTAAGGGGGATGCGGGGGATCATCAGCTTGTGCTATGTTATACTATAACGTATATCGCGGATGTCCCCGCCGAAGGCAAACCCTCATGACCGTCCCCTTTGCGCCCCGCACATCCGTGTTTGAAGTCGAGGAAGGCCAAGCGCTTGCCCCGCGCTTTCCGGCGGATGGGCTGATGCCTTGCGTCACCACCGATGCCACGGATGGCACGGTGCTGATGCTAGGCTGGATGAACGATCGGGCCCTGCGGCTTACCATTCAGACGGGCGAGGCGCATTACTTCAGCCGCACGCGTCAGGCGGTCTGGCACAAGTGCGCTACCTCGGGCCTGACGCAAGCCGTGGTGAGCATGCGGATCGACGACGATCAGGATGCGGTCTGGCTGGAGGTGACGGTGGCGGGCAATGGGGCGTCGTGCCACGTCGGCTACCGGTCCTGCTTCTACCGCGAGGTGCCTGTTGGCCCAGAGGCCGGTGGCCCCCTGCGCTTCACCGAAATTGAACGCCGCTTCGACCCCGTCACCGTTAATGGCGATGCACCGAACCCGACGATCCTGTGAGGCGGCGATGGATGCGGCCCTGACCCGGAACGAGACCGAAGTTCTGGCGCTGCTGCGCGGCGCGAACGGGCCGATGACGGCCTATCAGCTGCTGGGCCGGATGCAGCGGCAGGGAGGCGCGGTGGCCCCGCCGACCGTCTATCGCGCATTGAAGGGGCTGGAGGAGGCAGGCCTTGTCCGGCGGATCACCACGCTGCGGGCCTGGGGCCTGGTGACCTCGCACGCGCCCGGGGTGGTGGCGATTTGCGACGACTGCGGCGCGGTCCGCAGCGTCGAGGCCGAGGGCGTGTTCGAAAGCCTGCACCAGCGTCTGGCCGCCGAGGGCTTTGCCGAGGCGCGCCAGACCATCGAGGTGCATGGCCGTTGTGGCGATTGTTCGGGGGCCAAGGGATGAGGGACCTGCTTCTGTCGGGTGCGGCCCTGCGGCTGGCCGTGGCGCTGGCGCTGTCGGCGGTCTTGTGGCTTGGCCTCTGGCTGGTGGTGGGCTGAGATGGCGCTGGCGATCCACGACCTGACGCTGGGTTACGACCGTCATCCGGCGGTGCATCACCTGGACCTTGACCTGGCGCCCGGCAGCCTGACGGCTGTGGTCGGCCCGAACGGGGCGGGCAAGTCCACGCTGCTGAAAGGCCTGACCGGGGAGTTGCAGCCCCTGGAAGGCCGGATTGACCGGCGGGCTGCGCGGATGGCCTATCTGCCGCAACTGTCCGAGGTGGACCGCAGCTTTCCGGTGGCGGTGGGGGCTTTTGTGGCCGTGGGCCTGTGGCACCGTGTGGGCGCCTTTGGCCGGATCGGCGGGGCGGATGCCGCAAGGGTGGCCGAGGCGCTGGCGGCCGTGGGCCTGACGGGGTTTGATCGCCGCCCGATCTCGGCCCTGTCCGGGGGGCAGGTACAGCGGGTGATGTTCGCGCGGCTTTTGTTGCAGGACGCCGACCTGATCCTCTTGGATGAACCTTTCACCGCGCTCGACACCAAGACCGCCGCTGACCTCTTGGCTGTCGTGAAGCGCTGGCATGGCGAGGGGCGGACGGTGCTGGCCGTGCTGCATGACATCGAGGCGGTGCGGCGGCATTTCCCCGAAACCCTGCTTCTTGCTCGTGAAAAGGTGGCCCACGGGGCGACGGCACAGGTGCTGACGGCGGAAAACCTGCTCCGGGCGCGTCAGATGTCCGAAGCCTTTGACGAAAGCGCCAATGTCTGCGTGAGGGGCGCGGCATGAGCTGGCTGATCGACCCCTTCGCCGACTTCGCCTTCATGCAGCGCGCACTTCTCGGCTGCCTTGCGATCTCGCTTGGAGCAACACCGGTAGGGGTGTTCCTGCTGCTGCGCCGGATGAGCCTGACGGGCGACGCGATGGCACACGCCATCCTGCCGGGGGCCGCGGTGGGCTATCTCGTGGCTGGGCTGAACCTTGGTGCGATGACGCTGGGCGGGGTTATGGCGGGACTGGTGGTGGCCGTCCTGACTGGGGCCGTCGCGCGGTTCACGGCCCTGCGCGAGGATGCCTCGCTGGCCGCCTTCTACCTGATCTCGCTCGCCTTGGGCGTGCTGCTCGTCTCGCTCAAGGGATCGAACGTAGACCTGATGCATGTCCTCTTCGGCACGGTGCTGGCGCTTGACGATGCCGCGCTGACGATTCTTTGCGCGATCACCACGGTCACACTGGTCACGCTGGCGCTGGTCTTCCGCCCGCTGGTCCTCGAATGCGCCGATCCGCGCTTTCTGGCCTCGGTCAGCCGGTGGAGCGGGCCGGTGCATTTCCTCTTCCTCGGCCTTGTCGTCCTGAACCTTGTCGCTGGATTTCAGGCGCTGGGGACGCTGATGGCGGTGGGGATCATGATCCTGCCCGCCGCCGCCGCGCGGTTCTGGGCCACCTCCATCGGCGGGATGCTGGCGGTGGCCGCCGGGATCGCCGCCGTCTCGTCGGTTGCGGGGCTGCTCGCCTCGTACCACGCGGGCTTGCCCTCTGGCCCCGCGATCATCCTCTCTGCCGGAACGCTCTACCTCGCCTCGCTCGCCTTTGGCCCGGTTGGCAGCCTTGCCGCCCGATTTTGGCCGCGCGCCCATCTTGAAGCCTGAAAGGATACGCCCATGATCACCCGCCGGTTCCTCCTTGCCTCTGCCGCTGCCCTCGCCCTCTGCTCCCCCGCCTTTGCAGAGGAAAAGCTGAAGGTCATCGCTACCTTCTCGATCCTTGGGGATATCGTCGCCAATGTCGGCGGCGATCGGGTGGATGTTAACACCCTCGTCGGACCTGATGGTGATGCCCATGTGTTCCAGCCCGCGCCTGCCGATGCCGAGGCGGTGGCGGGCGCCGAAGTCATTGTCGCCAATGGTTTGGGCTTCGAGGGCTGGATGGACCGTCTGGTCGAGGCGTCGGGCACCAAGGCCACGGTGATCACCGCCGCCGAGGGCGTGACCCCAATCGCCTTTGGCGAGGAAGAGCACGGCCATGACCACGCTGAGGGCGAAGAGCACTCCCATGACCACGATCACGAGCACGCCGAGGGCGAAGCGCATGACCATGCCAAGGAAGAGGGCCACGACCACGGCCACGACCATGGAGAGTTCGACCCCCACGCCTGGCAAAGCGTGACCAATGTCGCGCTCTACGTCGGCGCCATCGAACGCGGCCTTGCCGCCGCCGACCCGGCAGGGGCCGAGACCTACAAGGCCAATGCCGCCGCCTATCTGGCCGAGCTTGACGCGCTCGACGCCGAAATCCGCGTGGCCGTCGCGGCCCTGCCCGAGGACCGGCGCACCGTCGTCACCTCGCATGACGCCTTCGGCTACTTCGCCGCCGACTACGGCCTGACCTTCGTCGCCCCGCAAGGCGTGTCGACCGAAGCCGAGGCATCGGCGCAGGATGTGGCCGCCCTCATCACCCAGATCAAGGACGAAAGCATCGCCGCCGTCTTCGTCGAAAACATCGCCGACCGCCGCCTTCTGGACCAGATCGCCTCCGAGACCGGGGCCAAGATCGGCGGCACTCTTTATTCCGACGCGCTGTCGGGCCCCGAAGGCCCCGCCGCCACCTACCTGAGCATGATGCGCCACAATCTCTCGCAGTTGACCCAAGCCCTGACCAACTGAGGTACCCCCATGAACACCCAAACCCCCGTGACCGTGCTGACCGGCTTTCTTGGTGCCGGCAAGACCACGCTTCTGAACCGCATCCTGACCGAGCCGCATGGCAAGAAATACGCCGTCATCATCAACGAATTCGGCGAGACCGGGATCGACAACGAGCTTGTCATCGACGCCGATGAAGAGATCTTCGAGATGAACAACGGCTGCATCTGCTGCACCGTGCGGGGCGATCTGATCCGCATCCTGGGCGGGCTGATGAAGCGCAAGGACTTCGACGGCATCCTCATCGAGACGACCGGCATGGCCGATCCGGCACCTGTGGCCCAGACCTTCTATGTCGATCAGGACGTGGCCGAGAAGACGCGGCTCGATGCCATCGTGACCGTGGTCGATGCGGTGAACCTGTCCACCCATCTGGATGAGGCGCATGAGGCGGCCGAGCAGATCGCCTTCGCCGACATCATCCTTCTGAACAAGGTCGATCTGGTGGATGCCGTCGCGCTGGCGACCGCCGAGGCGCGGATCAAGGCGATCAACCCTTACGCCAAGATCGTGAAGACCGAGAAATGCGGCGTGGCGCTGGATCAGGTGCTGGGGCTGGATGCCTTCAGCCTGGAGCGCGTGCTGGAGATCGAGCCTGACTTCCTCGACGAGGATCACACGCATGAGCATGAGGAGGACATCACTTCGGTCTCGCTATCCTCCGACACCCCGCTGGACGAGAAGAAGTTTCAGGCCTGGTTCGGCAAGCTTCTGCGCGAACGCGGGCAGGATATCCTGCGCTCGAAGGGCATTCTTGACTTCAAGGGGCAGGATGAACGCTTCGTCGTCCATGCCGTCCACATGCTGACTGATGGCTCTCCCCTTGGGTCTTGGCCTGCGGGCAAGCCGCGCTCGTCGAAGCTCGTGTTCATCGGCCGTGATCTGGACAAGATGGGTCTGGCCGAAGGCTTTGCCGCCTGCAAGGCCGCCTGATGCCGGTTCTGGAACAGCACGATCTGCTGGCGCCAACCCGCATCGAAAAGGGCGGGCGACGGTTCGACTTCGACGCCGTGCCGGTGGCGGTTGTGACGGTGGGCGACACGGCCTTCAGCGCTTGGGGCGACGGGGTCATCCGTGCCTTCCGCCCGGGGGTGGAACCCGAAGCGCTGGCCGTTCACAAGGGCGCGGTCCTGTCGATGGCGGCTGAGGCCTCGAGGATGATCCTGACGGGCGGCGACGATGGGCGCTTCTGCCGTATCTCTCCGGACGGCGTGACCGAGATCGCCGCGTTCCCGCGCAAATGGGTGGACCATGTGGCGGCAGGGGCGGGCGGCATCTTCGCCTGTTCGGCCGGGCGCGAAGTGCATCTGTGGGATGGCCCCCGGCGAGAAGTGCTCGAGGCACCCTCCACCGTCGGCGGCCTTGCCTTTGACCGCAAGGGCGGGCGGCTGGCGGTGGCACATTATGGTGGCGTCACGATCTGGGCGCGTGAGAAACGCGGCTGGAAGCACTCGGCCCTCAAATGGGCGGGCAGTCACACCGCTGTCAGCTTCAGCCCTGATGACCGGTTTGTCATGACCCGGATGCAGGAAAACGCGCTGCACGGCTGGCGGCTGCGTGACAAGGCCGACCTGCGCATGTCGGGCTATCCGACCAAGGTGAAGGGCTGGGCCTGGGCCGGGAAACTCCCCTGGCTTGCCACCACCGGCGCGGATGAGGCAGTGCTCTGGCCCTTTGACGGGGCGCAGGGGCCGATGGGCCGGGGACCGTTGCAAGTGGCCTGGGGCGGGCGGGGCTATGTCACGGCCATCTGCGCCCTTCCAGGGCACGAGGCGGTTCTGGCAGGCTATTCCTCAGGCGCTGTGATCTTTTCGGAAATCGACCAGATCGCCGAGCCCCGCGCCGTCAAGCGCCCGACCGGCGCGCCGGTCACGCTTCTGGCCGTCACGCCGCTGACCGGCTGGCTTCTGGCGGCAGACGAACAGGGCGGTGTCCTTTGGGCACCTTTGGGGCCTGCCTGATGCTGGGCCTCTTCTCCCGCCGCCCCCGCCCGGATGCCGAGGCCGTGGCCCGGCTGAAAGGCTGGGTCGCCGACCTCATGTCCCTGAGCGACCACGACTACATCGCCATCGCTGAACTCGCCTGCCATGAGCCCGGCTGCCCCGATCTGGAAACCGTGGTCACGGTTACCCTGGCCGACCGCCGCTGCTTTGTCCTGCGCTTCCCTTCCGCCGTGGCGGCGGTGACCGAGGCCGATGTGGCCCTCCTCCGCCCGCAGATGCTCTCGCGGTGAGGGCATTCGTCCACTTTGTCGAAGGCGACGACGCGGCCGCGCGCAATGCCCGGATCGCCCAACTGGTCCGCGCCTCTCGCCGCCCGGTGACGATCTTTGCCGAATCCGCTAACCCGCCCACCTCGCCCCTCGACTGGCTGATGGGGCCAGGCTGCACCTGCTGCCTGCCCGCCGCACACCCGCGCTTGCGCCTGATCGAGGCCGTGACCCGCGCAAGACCGGGGCGCATTCTCATTGACGCCGGTCCGGCTGCCGTGGCGGACCGGATCGCCGCAACCCTCAGGACCTTGCCCGTGAGGGTTGACCTGAGCACGATCCGCGCCTGACGGATGCCGTCAGTGCGGCTGGCCACAGTCGCAATCGTTGTCCTCGTCCTCGGGCAGATCGATGACCAGAAGAAGCCGGGTCTCGCCAGTGCCCGTGATGGGGGGCGAGCGATGCAAGAGGCCGCAATCCTCGTGGCGCCAGAGGCTTCCGCGGAAGATCGCGGCCTCGCCGGGTGCGAGGGCCGAGATGCGGGTCACCCCGCCTTCTGGTGCCGCAGGCCCGAACTCGGTTCCCCGCCCGCGATAGGTGCAGAGAAGCCGTGCGGGCACGCGATCGAGGTGGAAGCGCTTGCAGGCATCTGTCTGGATGACATCCAGCCGGAGTTGGACCAGCGGCGTCGCCATGATCGCGCCGAATAGGGCGGCCAACGCTGCAGAGTCGCCCGCCAGCATGTCCCGCCAGGGCGAGGGCGGCAGGCCGGCTGCCTCACAGGCGGCCTGCACGACGCTTTCGACGGCGGGCACCGCGACCAGGGCGCGTAACCGCGGAAGCTCGTCCGGCGGAAGGGAGTCGATCCAGGCGGCAAAGCCCGGGTCGCGGCTGCGATGCCAGATCGCCGCTGCAATTCCGGCATCCTGGATGCGGGCAAGGTCTTCCGCCCGATCCGACCGCGTTGCCCAGATTGCCTGGTTGCGGGACTTCGACGCAAGCACGGTCACGCTGCCTTCTTCCCCCAGACCGGGAAGGGATCGGGCAAGCTTGTCCAGGCCTGCGGGGTAAAGTCGCAAGCCGTCACCAGCGCCGCATTCAGCGCCGCGCTGATCGCTTCGCGGTCAAGGCCCGCTCCGATGAAGACGATCTCCTGCCGCCGGTCGCCCCAGGGTTCCACCCAGTTCCGCGCGATTTCTGCCTGTGCATCGGGGTGCTTGGGCAGCCGGTCCGCCGGGACCGAGGCCCACCAGCGCCCGAGTGGCGTGATCGAGGACATCGCCCCGGCAAGCGAGAACTCCGCCACCCAATCTGGCCGCGTGGCGATCCAGAAATGGCCTTTGGCGCGGATCACGCCGGGCAGGTCGCCGTTCAGGACGGAATGGATCTTGGCCGGATGAAACGGTTCGCGGGCGTGATAGACGAAGGAAGTGATGCCGTATTCCTCGGTCTCGGGCGTGTGGTTGGCAAAGCCGTAAAGCTCTTTCGCCCACATCGGATGTTCGTGCACGGTGTCGAAATCGAACAGGCCGGTGTCGAAGATCGCATCGGGATCAACGCGGCTGTGGCTGGTTTCGATCACGCGCGCATCGGGGTTCAGCGCGCGGATGATCTTGCGGGCGGCATCGACCTGCGAAGGGCTGGCGTCGGCGACCTTGTTCAGCACGATCACATCGGCGAATTCCATCTGGTCGGTCAGAAGGGTCACGAGGCCGCGGTTGTCCTCCTCCCCCAGGTTCTCCCCCCGGTCGGCCAGGAAATCGTGGCTGGAGAAATCCTTGACCAGGTTCACCGCATCCACGACCGTCACCATCGTATCGAGCCGCGCCACGTCTGACAGGCTTTCGCCCTTGTCGTCGCGGAAGTCGAAGGTGGTGGCGACAGGCAGGGGTTCGGCAATCCCTGTCGATTCGATCAAGAGATAGTCAAAGCGCCCTTCCGCGGCCAGGCGGCGGACCTCGGACAGCAGATCGTCGCGCAGCGTGCAGCAGATGCAGCCGTTCGTCATCTCGACCAGCTTTTCTTCCGAGCGCGACAGTTCGGCCCCCTCGCGGATCAGGTCGGCGTCTATGTTCACTTCGGACATGTCATTGACGATGACGGCCACGCGGCGACCGTCGCGGTTGTTCAGGACATGGTTCAGAAGCGTGGTCTTTCCGGCGCCAAGAAAGCCAGAAAGGACGGTGACGGGCAGGCGGGTGTCTTGTGCGGTCTGGGGCATGGCATCCAGCGTTATGTTATAATATAACGTGATTCGTAAAAGGATATCGCAAGGAAGCACAATGTCGTTCGTCAGGGCCCGCGGGTCGGAATGCGGCTTGACGGCCTGGGGGAAAGGCAGAACACAAGGCGTGATGGTTCCCGGCCAAGCCAAGCGCGGCCGGGTGAAAAGGGAACACGGGTCGGATGTAGGCATCAGCCGCCCAAGCCGTGACTGCCCCCGCAACTGTAGGCGGCGAGCGACCCCCGAAGCCACTGGCGCGCAAGTGCCGGGAAGGTGGGGAGAGCTAAGACCCGCGAGTCAGGAGACCTGCCATCGCAATCTGAAACCCACCGGGCGGGGTGTCCCGGAAGGAGCATGCGATGGTTGAACGCAAGGGGCGGCCTGCTGCCGCGCGGCCTGTGGCCACGCGCCCCTATTCAGTGGCGCAATCCGCGCCGCATCAGATTCTGGTCTGCAAGACCTGCAAGCATAGGGCTACCAATCGCGGGGGCGAGGCCTGCGCGCCCGGACACGCGCTCTTGAAAAAGCTGCGCGCGGCGATTCAGGCGGCGGGGCTTGCCGATGATTTCGAGGTGTCGGGCACCGCCTGCCTCGCGGGCTGCGTGCCCGATCACGGGGGCGCCTGCGTGGTCGGCTGGCGTGCCTCGGCCAAGGCGGCCTGGCTATTCGGCGATATCGACCCGGCCCAGCCGATCGACGATCTGGTCGCGTTCTCGCGCCTTTACGCGGCGGTCGAGGATGGCTGGCTGTCAGGCCGTGATTGCCCGCCCCGACTGTGTGACAATACGCTTGCCCGCATTCCGGCGGCGGTGATCGTCACCCGCGAGGGTGCCATTCAATGAACGTCGTGGAGCTGGAAGGCGTCTCGTGGGGGCCTCGGGGACGCGCGGACATTTTGTCCGACATGAGCTTCGCCGTGCCGCAGGGGCAGGTCATGGCGATTTGCGGGGCGAATGGGGCGGGGAAATCCTCGCTGTTGCGGCTCATCTACCGCCATCAGGCCCCGCGCCGGGGCAGGGTACGGCTGATGGGCCGCGATATCTGGGCCATGGGTGCGCCCGAGGCCGCCCGCCATCTTGCCGCCGTGCTGCAGGAGCAGCCGACCGATTTTGCCCTGACCGCCCGGCAGATCGTGGCGCTTGGCCGCCTGCCGCACCGCAAGGGCTGGGGGGCGGGCCTTTCCACGCCGGGAGGCGAGGATGCCGCGATCATCGCCGCCGCGATCCGGCAGATGGATCTGGATGCCATGGCCGACCGCCCCTTCGGCACACTTTCGGGCGGAGAGCGCCAGCGGGTGATGGTCGCCCGTGCGTTGGCGCAGGAACCGCGCGTGATCGTCCTCGACGAACCCACCAACCACCTTGATATCCGCCATCAGCTTGAATTGCTGGCGCTGCTCAAGGGGCTTGGCCTGACGGTGATCGCCACGCTGCACGATCTGACCTTGGCGGCCGAGTTCGCCGAACGCATCCTGATCCTTTGCGACGGCCGTATCCTTGCCGACGGACCCCCCGATACCGCCCTGAGCGAGGTCACCCTTGCCCGGGCCTTCAACGTACGCGCACGCATCGACCGTTCGGGCGATGCGCCGCGCTTTTCCTTCCATCTCTAAACAATAGGGACCCCATGATGATCCGTCTTTCCCTTGCCGCCCTTTTGCTGTCCGCCACCACGGCCCTTGCCTACCCGGTCACCGTGAAAAGCTGCGACCGCGAGGTCACCTTCGATGCCGCCCCCGCCAAGGCGATTTCCAACGACGTCAACCTGACCGAGATGATGCTGGTCCTGGGCCTGCGCGACCGGATGGTGGGCTACACCGGCATCTCCGGCTGGAAGACGCTGGACGAGGAGATGCGCGCAGGCGTGGCCGAACTGCCGGAACTGTCGGCCAAATACCCGACCAAGGAGGTTCTAGCCGAGGCCGAGCCCGACTTCTTCTTCGCCGGCTGGAACTACGGCATGAAGGTCGGCGGCGAGGTCACGCCCGAGACGCTCGCCCCCTTCGGCATCGCGGTCTATGAACTGACCGAAAGCTGCATCCACATCAGCCCCAAGGCCAAGTCCAGCATGGATGACATGTACAACGACATCCTGAACCTTGGCCGCATCTTCGGGGTCGAGGCCAAGGCCGAGGAACTCGTTGAAGGCTGGCAGGCGCAACTGGCCGAGGCCACGGAGGGCGTCGACCGCAGCAAGCCCTTGCGAGTCTTTGTCTATGACAGTGGCGAAGAGGCGCCTTTTACCGCCGGGGCCTATGCCATGCCGACCGCGATGATCGAGGCCGCGGGCGGCGTCAATATCATGGACGATCTGGAGAAAAGCTGGGCCGAGATCGGCTGGGAGCCAGTGGTCGAGCGCAATCCCGAAGTGGTGGTGATCGTCAACTACGGCGACGTTACGGCAGAACAGAAGATCGCCTTCATGAAGGAAAACCCCGCCTTTGCC
Organism: Rhodobacter maris; assembly: GCA_943369275.1. GTDB lineage: Bacteria > Pseudomonadota > Alphaproteobacteria > Rhodobacterales > Rhodobacteraceae > Paragemmobacter > Paragemmobacter maris_A. Next base: position 27,955 of record CALRMS020000054.1, read on the forward strand.
GGGATCGACGCGGTGAAGAACGACCGCTTTGTCGTGCTGGAGTATGTCGAGGCAACGCCGGGCCCCCGCAACATCAAGGCCGTGGAAAAGCTCGTCTCCGGGTTCTGGGGCCAGTGACCCGTGGCTGACGTCACCGCCCCCACACTCGCCCGCAGGATCGGCACGGGCACAAGCATCGCGCTCATGGCCGGCGCAGTGGTTGCCCTGTCGGTCGTGCTGGCCGTGTCGGTCGGGGCGGTGGCGATCCCGCCGGGGACAGTCTGGGGCATCGCGCTGGACCGGCTGGTGCCCGGTCTTGTAGAGGCGGATTGGAGCCTGGGGCGTGAGAACATCGTCTGGGAAATCCGCTTTCCCAGGGTAATCCTGGCCGGGCTAGTGGGGGCGGGGCTTGGCCTTGTGGGGGCCGCCTTGCAATCGGTGACGCGCAACCCGCTGGCGGACCCGCATCTTTTGGGCATCTCCTCGGGCGGGGCTTTTGGGGCGATTGCGGCGCTCTTGCACACGGGGATGTTCCTAGGCCTGCTGACGGTTCCGCTCATGGCTTTTGGCGGGGCCCTGGGGGCGACGGTGCTTGTTTTGGGTGTGGCGAGTTTAGCTGGCGCCAGCAGCGCCGACCGGCTGGTGCTGGCCGGGTTGGCGGTCAGCTTTGTCGTCATGGCCTGCGCCAATGTCCTGATCTTTCTTGGCGATCCGCGCGCCACCCATACGGTTGTCTTCTGGATCCTGGGCGGCCTTGGCCTTGCGCAGTGGAGCCATCTTGTCTGGCCCCTTGCCGTGCTCGTCCCCTGCGGCCTGTGGTTGTGGGCACAGGCCGGGCGGCTGAACGCGATGAGCCTGGGCGACGAGACGGCAGCCAGCCTTGGCATCGAGGTCGGTCGGTTCCGCCTAACTGTGTTTGTCGTCTGCGCCCTGATCACCGGCGTCATGGTTGCCTTTTCCGGTCTGATCGGTTTTGTCGGCCTGATGATGCCGCATCTGGTACGGCTGCTTGTCGGGGGGGACAATGCCCGGGTCCTGCCGGCCTCGGCTCTGGCCGGCGCGGTCTTCCTTATCTGGGCCGATGCTCTGGCCCGCGTGGCCGTGGCCCCCGAGGACATGCCCATCGGCGTGGTGACCGGCTTGGTCGGCGGGGTCTTCTTCATCTGGATGATGGCTCAGAGACGCTAGGTAAGAGAGCCGACCCAATGGAGTGGCTGCGGCAGAAAAGTCATGTTTGCGAGCTGCAGCCGCTCTAAAGGCAATGCAACGGGTGGATGTAGTAATTACCAGCTCGTCATGAGTGATGACTTCCTCCGTCACCAACCCTGCAAATGAATAGATCACCGCGCTTGCCGACGCCAGCAGCCGGTCGCGCAACTACAGCGAAGCAGAAGGCCGTATCGTTGGCGCAAGCCACTGTATTCACCAACCAAGCGGCATGGTCATTGTGTTTTCGCAAGACTTGTCAATTGTACGTTATAGCGTTTCGGTTTTAACCTGACACGTATCCTGCCGCATGGAAGTAGTTCCAGCACTCGTCTGGCGTGAACATTTGGCAGATTTCGCCAAGCGCTTTGAAGAGATCGGTGAAGTTTCGCGCACCAATTTTTCGCAAGTAGGCCTTGAGCTTTGAGAACGCCTGCTCGATCGGATTGAGATCTGGCGAATATGG
>CALRMS020000055.1:0-29055 GCA_943369275.1 Rhodobacter maris
AAGGCTGTCTTCACCGATCCAGTCGTCCAGCCGATCCGGGAAAAGCACCGACTGGCCGCGATCAACGCCCTCGATGAAACCCGCCATGCCTGCCTCCGCCTGATCTGCGAAAGCATAGCACAGCAGCCGGTTTCCACACAGCCTCGGCCGTGAGCGACCTCGACGTCGAAACGGGCGGATAGCAGGCGGTTGCGGTCTTTGGAGGATGATTTCTTCAACACACGCTATGCGCGCTCCGTCCGCGATCGCAGTGGCCGCCTTTCCAGGAACCCGAACGTCAAGCTTACACCGAAACACCGAAGATCCGACCCACGCCTGCTGTGATGGCCATGGCAGCCGCGCCCCAGAACAGCACCCGCGCCGTGGCGCGCAGCTTCGGCGCGCCGCCGGCATAGGCACCCAAGGCACCAAGGCCGGCAAGGCTGATCAAGGTTGCCACGACAACCACCGGAATGATCTGGGCTTCGGGCGAGACGGCGGCGGCGACGAGTGGCACGGCGGCGGCTACGGTAAATGTCAGGCCTGATGCAAAGGCCGCTTGCAGCGGATTTGCGGCGTGCAGGTCCGACAAGCCCAATTCATCGCGCATGTGTGCGCCGAGGGCATCCTTTGCGGTCAGTTCGCGCGCAACCAGCGCGGCTGTCTCCGGCGAAAGGCCACGGGATTCATAGATCGACGCCAGTTCCGTTTCCTCGGCTGCCGGTGTGTCCTGCAGTGCCTGCCGTTCCCGCGCGATATCGGCGCGTTCGACATCTGATTGCGAGCTGACCGAGACATACTCCCCTGCGGCCATGGACATGGCACCTGCTGCCAGCCCGGCTGCCCCGGCGATCAGGATCGCGGCGCGACTTGGATCGGCGGCAGCGACCCCGACTATCAGAGATGACACCGAAACGATGCCATCGTTCGCACCAAGTACTGCCGCGCGCAGCCAGCCTGCGCGGTCGAGATAGTGCAGTTCCTCATGGGCGGATTGATAGGGAAGGGTCATGACTGTGTGTCCATTCTGTTTGCTGGATGTGCCTGCAACAGAATTGCAGCACGGAACCCGGCAGTTTGGCCGGGGATGGGTGACTGGAGGTGGAGGTCCGATCCGACCCGCCCGGCAATCGTCTGGACGATGGCAAGGCCAAGCCCACTGCCATCGCCCCCGGATGCGCCACGAACGAACCTGTCGGTCAGCGAGGCAAGCTGTTCGGGTGGGATGACGGGGCTGGCATTGTCGACCGTCAGGGTTCCGTCTATGCCCATCTGGACCTGAACTGGACCAGCCTTCCCGTGGCGCAGGGCGTTCTCGATCAGGTTGCGCGCAACGATGGCCACGGCATCGGGGTCTATTTGGGACATGACGGCCGCATCGGGTATGCTGAGGGTCACGCGGCCTGAATCCGGCCCATGATCGAAATCCCGCGCCACGAGCGAAAGGATGGCGCAAAGATCGGTCGGGCGGTCAGCTACCAGCCGCGCCCCTTCGGCGCGGGCCAGTTGCATCAGACGCTCGGAAAGGCGGGTAAGGCGTTTGAGCGTCTGTTCCACCTCATCTGCGCGGCGGCGGGTGTCTGGGTCTGTTGCCTGTTGGCGTAGGCGCTGCACCTGCGCCAGCGCCCCCGCTAGCGGCGTGCGCAATTCATGCGCGGCATTGGCGGCAAAGCTGCGCTCGGCGGTAAAGGCCATATCCAGCCGCGCCAGAAGATCGTTCACCGTATCGGCAATCGGGCGCAGCTCGTCCGGCAGGCCATCCACGGGCACGGGGGAAAGCGCCGTGGCCCCGCGGCGCGAAAGCTGATTGCGCAGCGCCTCGAGCGGGCGCAACCCGAAGCCCAGCCCGTAGAAGATCGCCACTACGCTGAGCGGCACCATGACCATAAGCGGCAGCGCGAGGGCGACGGCCATTTCCACGCCAACCTCTTGCCGGTGAGACAGGGGTTCGGCGATGGTCAGGATGACCGTGCCGCGCACCGCCGAGTCCTGAAAATAGCGGTGGTCGTTCGCCTCGTGGAAACCGGGTTGTGAGAAATCGGGGAAATCGTCCGGATCGGCGCGGTGCGAAGTGAGCAGGACAGCCCCCTTATCGTCGCGCACCACATAGGTGAAATGTTCATCATGGGCGGCAAGGCCGGTGACGCGGCGAGTGATGCCCTCTTCTTCGCGGTTGAGGACATCGACTACGGCCAGTTGCAGGATGCGTTGCCCGGTTTCCTGCAAGGCGGAGTCGAACACCTCATCCAGTTCGGCCGACAGCAGGCGTGCGGTGAAGATAGCCGTAGCCAGCCACAGGGCCGTGACGATGACCGACAGCGCGATGGCCGAACGGATGCGGATCGACCCCGGCCTCATGGCTGTGCAAGCCGATAGCCAAGGCCGCGTTCGGTGAGGATGATATCGACCCCCAGCTTCTTGCGCAGGCGGCTGATATGGACCTCGGTCGTGTTACTCTCTACCTCGGCGTCAAAGGAGTAGAGGCGTTCCTCCAGCACGGATTTCGACAGGAGTTGACCGGGCTTTTGCAGGAAGGCCTCGAGCAGCACCCATTCCCGCGCGGTCAGGGGAACGGGTTTGCCAGCGCGCAGCAGGCGGCGCGCGGCCAGGTCGATGGACAGGTCGCGCAGGGTGATGCGGGGATTGGGGTTGCCGGCATAGCGGCGAGATACAGCGCCGATACGGGCCGAAAGCTCGGTCAGGTCAAAGGGTTTGACCAGATAGTCATCGGCCCCGGCATTCAGCCCGTCGATCCGGTCTGACACCTGATCCAGCGCTGTCATGATGATGACAGGGGTCTTGGCACCCCCGGCGCGCAATTTGCGCAGGAAAGGCAGGCCGCGCCCATCAGGCAGCATCAGATCCAGCAGGATCAGATCGAAATGCGCTGTCGCCAGCGCATCGTCCGCCGCATCCAGACGCGACGCCCAATCGACGGAATGCCCTTCGCCCTCCGCCTGTTCGCGGATGGCGGTCGCAATCACGCGATCATCTTCGACCAGCAATATCCGCATCGGCGCGTTGTCCTTTCGGGCCGTTCTGCACGCCTGTTACCCCACCAACCTGACGGCGACCTGAAGCAGTTTTTCCCCGCGCTTCAGGCAGGCGTCAGTTTCACGGCACAGAAGGGCAGCGTGGATAAGCCCTGCGGAGTGTCACGCATGATCCGATTGTCAACAAGCCTTGTCATTGCCTGCCTGCTGGTCGTCGCACCGGCCTCGGCCGATGACGATTGCGCCGTGCCGATGGCGGAGTGGCAACCGCGCGATGCCGTGATGCAGCTGGCCAAAACGAATGGCTGGGCCGTCAGCCGCATCCGGTTGGATGACGGTTGTTACGAAGTGACCGGCCGTGATGCCGAGGGGCGATGGATCGAGGTGAAGCTCGATCCGGCGACGCTGTCGATCATCGAGATGGGGTTCGAAGGTCACGGACATGGCGGCAGCAGCCGCAGCGAAAACGAAGACTGATCACCGGGTCCTGGACCCGTCTTTGGATGGAGAAACAGAAAATGAAACAAGTATTCGCCCTTGTTCTGACGGGCAGCGCCCTGATTGTCGGGCAGGATGCGCTGGCCGCGACCGCACCGGTTGCGGCGCATGGTTTTGCGTTTGACGCGCCGAGGGCCGCAACAGGCCTGTCGTTGCCCCCCACCCGTGTCAGCGATGACGGGGAAGAGGGCACATGGTTCTTTTCCAACGGTGGCGGCAGCGGATCAGGGGAAGATAACGGCGGCGACAGCGACGATTGCACCGCAGCCGATGATCCTTCCTGCGCTTTGGGTGGGGCGGGGAATGCCGCCCCGGCAGGCACCGTCGCCCCGCCGCAGAACGGGCTTTTCACCAACGGCACCGCGCCGCAGGTCAAATCGAACTGACAAGGATATCCGACATGAAACCGCTTCTTGCCGCATTGGCACTGACCACCGCGATCATCGCCCCCGGCCTTGCGCTGGCGCGCCCCGTCACCCTGGCGGCCAACCTGTCGCAATACGGGGGACAAGGGGCTTATCTGGCAATCTATGTCACCGATCCGTCGGGTGCCTACGCGGGCAGCCTGTGGATGGCAGGAGGAAAGTCGAAATATTACAAGCACCTGTCTGATTGGGCCCGGCTGACCGGGGGCGATGTGGCGCAGGTGGACGGGATTACCGGGGCCAGCGTCGGGGCCGGGCGGAGCCTAGAACTGACGATGGACTTGGCCGATGCGCTGTTTGATGCAGGCTATACGCTGCATGTCGACGCAGCAGTCGAGGATATGCGCGACAGCCCCGGCGAAATCGCGGTGCCGCTGACCACAGAGGGCGCAGGCGAGCCCGTGGCGGGGCGGCGTTATGTGGCCGATTTCACCTATGCCTTCTGACGGGTGATCGGCATGTTGCGCGCTTTCCACCGCTGGCCGGGCCTGCTGGCCGCCGTTCTTCTGATCGCCCTGTCGCTCAGCGGGGCGGCGCTGTCGGTCTTTCCGGCGTGGGAGGCGGTCAACGCCCCGGCTGCCGTGGCGGGGCAGACTGTGGGCGATCTTGCGGCAAAGGTTCTGCTGACCCATCCGACGGTGGAACAGATCCGCCGCGCGCCGTCGGGCAAGATCACCGCCTACTGGTTTGAAGGCGATGCGCCGGGGGCGGCGGTGATTGATCCGGCGACGGGGCGGGATGCGGGCAGCGCCGATCCATCAGCATTGCGCAACTGGCTCACCGATTTTCACCGCGCGCTGCTGATGGAGGATGCCGGTCGCTGGACCACCGCCGCAGGCGCGCTGGCGATGCTGGTGCTGGCCTGTTCGGGTGCCGTGTTGATCGCGCGGCGGCAAGGCGGGTGGCGGCGATGGTTCTCTGCCCTGCGCGGCCCCGCCGCAGGGCGCTGGCATGGCGAAACTGCGCGCGTTGCCGTGACGACGCTGACGCTGACGGCGCTCACGGCACTGTGGATGACGGCATCGACCTTTGATCTTCTGCCCGCGGATGAGGCCAATCCCGCCTTCCCGACGGCAGTCAGCGGCCAGACCGGCCTTTCCCCTGCCGACATGTCGGCGCTTGGGGCGATTGCAGTGGCCGATCTGCGCGATCTGACCTTTCCCTATGCCGGCGATGCGGCGGATGTTTTTACGGTGGCAACCAGTGCCGGCACCGGCTTTGTCGATCAGGGGACGGGCGCGCTGCTGGTCTGGGCCGCGCCGGGGCCCTGGGCGCGGATCGGAGAGTGGGTCTATCTGCTGCACACAGGCGAAGGGGCGGCGGTCTGGGGCTTGATCCTTGGCCTGTTGACGCTGGCGGTTCCGGTTCTGTCTGTCACCGGCGCGCTGATCTGGCTGCGTCGCCCGCGCCAACGCGCGGCGCTGGCCCGAATGGCCAGCGCAGAGGCGGCCCGGACCGTGATCCTTGTGGCCAGCGAAGGCGGCAGCACTTGGGGCTTTGCCACGGCGCTGGGGCGCGCGTTGCAGGCGGCGGGGCAGAGCGTCCACCTTGCGCCGTTGTCCGCTTTCGCTCCCGCGCAATATGCACAGGCCGAACGGATCATTGTCATGGCGGCCACATGGGGCGATGGGGATGCCCCTGCCTCGGCCCTTGGCATGGAAGACCGGCTTGCCGCCTCTAAGCCGCTGGCCTCTGCCCCGATGGTGATCCTTGGGTTTGGCGACCGCAGTTTTCCGGCCTTTTGCGCCTTTGCAGAACGGCTTGAGGATGCAGCGCGGCGGGCGGGTTGGGCAAGCCTCTTGCCGCTGGACCGGATTGACCGGCAATCGGCGCAGGGCTTTGCCCGCTGGTCGCGCGATCTGGGCGCGGCAATGGGCATTGCGCTGGACGTTGTTCACCAGCCCGAAACGCCGGCCTGCACGGCGATCACCCTGATCTCGCGTCGGGATTACGGCGAGGCGGTGCAGGCCCCCACGGCGATCCTGCGTTTTGCGCTGCCGCACGCCTCGGTTATCGTTTGCCTCTCTGGGAAGGGTATGACGCGGTTCCGGCCCGGTGATCTGCTGGGGATCGTGCCGGAAGGCAGCAGCGCGCCGCGCTATTACTCGCTGGCCTCTGGCACCAAGGATGGTTTCGTCGAGATCGTGGTGCGCAAGCAGGCGGGTGGTCTGTGTTCGGGGCAATTGACGGAATTGCAACCGGGGCAATCCATTCGCTGTTTCGTAAAGCCCAATCCCGGCTTTCAGCCTGACGCAGGGTCATCCCCACTTATCCTTGTCGGCGCTGGAACGGGGATCGGGCCGCTCGCAGGCTTTGCGCGCGCCAATGCGGCGCGGCGACCGATGCATCTGTGGTTCGGGGCGCGGCATCCGGAAGCGGATTTCCTGTATCAGGGCGATCTGGCTGCATGGGCCGCCGATGGCCGCTTGACGGAGTTGCACACGGCGTTTTCCCGGGTGGAAACCCGGCAATATGTGCAGGATCGTTTGCGCGCGGATGCCGACCGGGTGCGCGATCTTGTCGCCAAGGGCGCGCGGATCATGGTCTGCGGCGGGCGCGACATGGCGCTAGGAGTGCGTCAGGCGCTGGAGGAGATTCTGGCCCCGATGGGGCTAAGCCCCAACAGCCTGCAGGCCGGGGGGCGCTATGCTGAAGACAGTTATTGAAGGCGGGGTGCTGTCCTTTTCGGGTCCGACCATGGGCACAAGCTGGGAGGTGCGAGTCGATGATCCCATGCCTGACCGGGACCGTGCCCAGCTGCGTGCAGCTTTGCAGGCGGCGGTGGATGAGGTGGATGCCCAGATGTCCACATGGAAGCCCGACAGCGCGCTGATGCGGCTGAATGCAGCGCCGCTGAATGTGTGGCTGCCGCTGCCGCGCGCGCTGCTGACCGTTCTGGAAGCGGGCCTTGCCACAAGTGCCGCCACAGACGGTGCGTTCGAGATGAACATGGGGGCACCGGTGCGGGCCTGGGGGTTCGGGCCCGATCCGATTGACCTGTCTGCGATCCGCGCCGCCAGCGCCGCCCCGCGCATTCGGGCAATAGAGGCATTGCAGATTGACGCGGCGACGGGTCTTGCCCGCAAGACTGCGCAGCTATCCCTTGATCTTTGCGGCATTGCCAAGGGCTTTGGCGTGGACCGGCTGGCGGAAACCGCCCGCGCCCACGGTATTGCCCACGCGCTGTGTTCGATTGACGGGGAGGTTCGCGCCTTGGGCCCGCGTTTGGATGGCGAACCCTGGACCGTTGGGGTGGACGCGCCGGACAAGGCTGGACGGGGCAGCCACTCCGTGATCGCGCTTTCCGATGCGGCCGTCGCAACATCCGGGAACTACCGGCACTTCATTGACGTTCGGGGCACACGCCTGGCGCACACCATGGACCCACGGACCGGAGCGCCGGTTGTGGGATCGCCTGCCTCGGTCACGGTGCTGGGCCAGTCTTGCATGATGGCGGATGCGATGGCCACGGCGCTGATGGTGCTGGGTCTGGAAAAGGGCAGTGCGCTTGCAAAGGCGAAGGGCATGGACAGCCTGTTTCTGATGCCCTCGGGGCAGGGTTTGGCGGCACACGGAACAGGTGTCTTTGCAGGCTGACGGCTGTCTCAAGATGCGAGGACGCAGGTCATGGCCCCTGCCTGCTTGCGGCAGAGTAACGATCAAGCTTTGCGCGTTCGAGCCGCCCGCGCGGGGTTGCGGTCACCTACTCGCCTCATCCTTTTTCTGAAAGAGTAGCATGCGCTGGACTCAGCACAAAGCACGAACGGCCGCTGGGACGAGATTGGTCGTCAACTGCAGCCGAACTGCGGCTCCGTGGACAGCGTTCGATATATGTTCCATCCGCCGTCCAGATGATCTTGCCAACTCGCGTGCGTCACGGATTTCAAAAGGTCATTTGAAAGCAAAGGCTTGAGGCTGTTCGCCGCAACGGAGGCGGTTAACAGGTCCGGAGAATCCCCCGGAGAGAACGCCCGTGCGCCTTTCTGTACGTGGGCCGGTTAAGAGCCCCTCCCGCATAACCCTCGAAAACAAAGGAAAAATCCGGCCGCCGCCGGATCGGGATATCGCTTTCGCTGGGGCAAATGGCGGAGGGGATGGGTCTGAAAGATAACCTTCTCCACCCTAAGTCATTGATTTTAAATGACACACCTCAGTGCGCTGCCGACCTTCACTCAGCGGCTGGCATAATTTGCTACGCCCACAATGCTGAACGACAAGAGCCGCGATGCTCTCATAAGCTGTTGTCGATCGTCCGACCTCGCGGCTAGTCTATTCTTCGTGGAGAGGGCGTGCTGGAACAGTGAACGCGGATGTTTCCATTTGATTTCTTGAGGCGTGCATGGATGTTCGCAACCGCGAAACTGAACTGAAGCAGCTCGCCGCGTTCGTTCACGACGAATGCCAGAAGCGCCTTAAGGCCTACGAGGCGCAGCCGCGAGACGCGGCCGAGCATTTCGAGACCGAGAACGAAGTTCTGTCTGGCGGATACGCGTACCGTCAGTTGTACGAACTGGTGCAGAATGCAGCCGACGCGATCCTCGAGGCCGCGGAGCCGCAGGGACGAATTCATGTATTCCTCTCCCCTCGTCGGCTTGAGGCAGCCAACACCGGGGCCGCTCTGGACGAACCGGGGATTGTTGCGCTTCTTAATGCGCGCAGCTCACCCAAGCGCGGCAATCAGATCGGTAGATTTGGGATCGGGTTCAAGTCGCTGCTCAAACTGGGCGGTCGCGTTGACCTGACCTCCAGATCAGTAGGACTGCGCTTTGACCCCGAAGCCTGCCGTGATCGCATTCGTGGACATCTTGGTCTTGCCAAGAACGCACCCGCCCCTGGCATGCGACTTGCTGAGGTACTGGACCCTGCTGCCGAGAGCAGTCCACTCTTCAGTACGAGCAGGTGGAACTGGGCGACCACGGTCGTCTCGGCGGAGATATCGGATGACGCAGCGTTCGATCGGCTGAGCCAGGAGATTGCAGATTTTCCGGCAGAATTCCTTTTGTTCCTGCCCTCGGCTATCTCCCTCGAGCTTGAAGTTGAAGGGACTGCACCCCGTCTCTTGACCAAGCGGTTTGAAGACGGATTTGCCGTTGTGGGTGACGGAACTAACGAGGCCCGATGGAAGGTCTTCGAGGCTTCGGCCAAGGTCGAAAGCCAGGCCGCGCGCTCCGACGCAACTCACATCCAGGCGAGGGAGCGGGTGCCACTGTCTTGGGCAGTTCCGGTCGGTGGTCGAGAACAGGCTGGTCGCTTCTGGGCGTTCTTCCCGACAGAAACGCAGAGCCGAACTTCGGGCATCCTCAATGCTCCCTGGAAGCTCAACAGCGACAGGACCAACCTGATCAGGGGGCCATGGAACGAAGCGATAATGCAGGCAGCGGCTGATCTGATCAGCGGCTCTCTCACTGCGCTGTCGACACCCGAGGACTGTGGGGCCGCAGTAAGTGCGTTCCCCCGTCAACCGGAACGACAGGACGAGATCGCCGTCCCCCTTGTTCGGTCTCTTTGGGACAAGATCGTTTCGTCTGAGGTCTTGCCTGACGTGAACGGTATCCCGCGCAACCCAAGCAAGCTTGTTCGGCATTTTGTGGAGAACACGGAAATCTGCAGATCTTGGGCCGACCTAGCAGGCGCGGATGTGAGAGAACGTTATCTGCATCCGGACTGCTACTCCTCCGAGGCAAGGGTCTCGCGGTTGAGGGCGCTCGTCGAGGAAGCAAGACGCCGGGATATGCAGGTCCTCGCGAAGCCGCCTGCCGATGAATGGCTGAACTGCATCGCGAGTACCGATCCCGCTCTGGCGAGAAATGCCTTGGCGTTCGTTGGCCGCCTGCTGCAGGAAAGCTATAAACACGGGTTGTTCAGCGTTCCCGAGGCACGCCTGATCCCAACTGCTGAGGGGAGTTTGGCCACCCCTTCCGAGGCAGTGATCGTATCCGGATCGGCTCCGCCCGCGGGCTTCCGAGCAGTCGCTGAAGAAATTGCTTTGGACAAGCAGAGCCGAGACATCCTGATCAATCAGTTGCACGTCACCGAACTGGCGGCAGCGGCGTGGTCCGATATCCTGGAAACATCCCTGACGACAGCGGAGGAATCCGATCGGCCGGAAGACTGGGAGAACTTCTGGCACAACATCGCCTCTGCACCGGAGGAGGCGAGGCAAGAATACATCGACGACCTTGATCTGGAGCGGCTCAAATTTCGCACGATTTCGGGAAAGTGGGCAAGCCGGAACCTACTGATCGTACGGGAGAAGCCAGAGGGTTTTCCCGAGGACCATGTCATGGATCCGCTGTTCCGGCAGGAGATCGAAGCCACGGCTCCAGATGAATGGCTGACGGAATTCCCCAGTGCCGAGGAGTCCGTGGATCGGGGCGATCCGAATCTCACGGACTACTTCCGCTTGTTGAGCCCTGGCTTCGATGAAATCTGCAGGAAGCACTCTGGAAGCACGCCGCGATACTTGCCCAAGACTTCCAGCTACTCGATTCGAATGCCAGCCGGCTGGCGGCTTCTCCCTGTGCTGCCGTCAGCAAGTTCTGCTAAACTGAGCCAGTTGCTCTTGAGGGCAATCACGCAAACTGGCGAAATTTCGTTCAAGGTAACCATTGTCCACCCGACACGTCCGGACTCTTACCCAAAGGTGACAGCGCCGCATCCGGTTTACTTCTGGCTGACGGAGCATGGACGGATACGTGTCGGCAATCTCGTGGTGCCGTTGAAGTGCATCTCCCCCGAAATCACTGAAGCCCTAGATGGAGCTGAAATCCCCGGCTTTAAAGCTGTAGAGGGTTTTCTCCGAGCGAGAGACGCCGAGACGGACTTAGGATCACGCTTTGCTTGGCGCAGGTCCAAACTCACGCGCGAAGCCGCCGCACGTTTCTGGGAAGAGGTATTCAAATCACTCGCGGAGCGAAAGAGCGACTTCAAGGCACTACGGCCAGTTTGGGAGATGGCGCATGCTGACGGCGCAATCCCCGCAACCTTGCCAAGCGCCGATGGCACGCTCCCATTGTCGAACATCTATGTGACGTCCGATCCGAGCGTAGGTCACGATCTCGACGATGGCAGGATTGTCTTGTTGTCCAAGGACGTTGTTTCGGCATGGGCAGCAGCCGGCGCAATCGAGCTTGGCTCTGGACCCACGATGTCATTCGAGAAGCGTCTGTCAGTGCCGTCCTACCTTCTCGACCTTATCCCGGAGTTGGCGGCTGCACCGGAAGGCGCTGAGGCCCTCAGACCGGTACTTGCAGTCTGGGTCAGCGGCCTTGAAGAAAGCATAGGGCCCTCCAAGCGAGCGGTCACAGTCGGTATGGACGCCGACGGCGCATTACTCATCGATCGTGAGCAGTTTGGCAGTCGTGGCAGGAAGGAAGGCATCGAACTTGTGCTTCGCTGTCTTGCGCGCCACGGGATCATCCAGGACGGGGTAGATCTGGAAGAGATCCTTTCCCGGATCATGGATCGGCGGTCAGACGAGGCACGCAAGGCAGTTCGAGATGAGAAATCGCTTGAGCTGAGGTTGCTGAAGGCGATCGGTGGCGATCTCGAGTGCCTCCGCGAGACCCTCACTCCAGCCACCCGTCAAGCAGTTGGGAACGATGTCGATCCAGAGAGCCTTGCCCGACTGGCACTGGCGGTTCACGGACCGACGCTGCTCAGCAAGCTCAGGAATGCACTCGAGCTTCAAGGACTTGCGCCTCCCAATCGATGGGGTGGAGAGCAGTCGCGCATGTTTGTGCAAGAGCTTGGCTTCCCAATTGAGTTTGCTTCTTCGTCCGGCGGCCGAAGAGATGCAGAAGTCTCCGTAAGCGGACCGATCCACCTGCCAGCGCTTCACGATTACCAAGAAGATATCTTGACGAGCATAGGCTCGCTTCTCGGCAGAGGCACTGGCCGCCGCCGAGCTGTGGTCAGCCTGCCTACAGGCGGAGGAAAAACGCGTGTTGCCGCTGAGGCTGTCGTGCGGCTCGTCTTGAAGGGAGATGGACGCCGGACTGCACTCTGGATAGCCCAGACCGATGAACTGTGCGAGCAGGCGGTCCAGTGCTTTCGCCAGCTCTGGGTCAATATAGGAGAGCCCGGCGAAGATCTTCGTATCGTGCGGCTATGGGGTGGTCAGCGAAACCCGTCACCGCCGGAGGGAGACGAGCCAACTGTAGTGATCGCAAGCATTCAGACCTTGAACAGCCGAAGCGGTCGCCCGGAGCTCGCATGGGTCGCTCAGACCGGGATCATCGTCATAGATGAGTGCCATCATGCGATAACCGCGAGCTACACCGACCTGTTGCGATGGCTCGATATTCAGGTCGGCAGCGAGCGAGCAAGGGAGCGTGAAGCGCCCGTTCTCGGCCTCAGCGCAACGCCGTGGCGCGGATACGATGAGGACGAGTCGGAGCGGCTTGCAGCGCGTTTTGACCGTCGCTGGTTTCCGGCAGACCAGGCCGGCCTTCACGACAAGCTCTCCAAGATGGGCGTTCTTGCCGACCGAAGCTATCGCCCCCTTCGCTACGACAGGCCGATCACCCTGACAGAACGCGAGCAGCAGCACGTCGATACGTTTGGGGAGCTTCCTGACAGCGTCGTGGACCGCATGGGCGAAGATTCCGACCGGAACGATCTGATCATTGATGCCATCGCGAACAGCAAGGCAGAGTCTATCCTCCTCTTTGCCAACTCCGTCGCCCACGCGCAGTACCTTGCAGCGCGACTACACCTTGCGGGTTATCCTGCTGCCGCTGTCAGCGGTCAGACGGACCGACTTGCGAGGCAGCATTTCACACGACGGTTCCGTGCGGGCGATCTACGAGTAATCTGCAATCACAGCGTCCTGACAACGGGCTTCGATGCCCCAAAGGCCGACATGGTCCTCATCTCAAGACCGGTCTTCAGCCCCGTACTCTATATGCAGATGGTTGGCCGCGGTCTTCGGGGTCCAGCCAACGGCGGTACCGCTCACTGTGAAATCATGACGGTGGAAGACAACATCATCAATTTCCGGGATCGCCTTGCATACCACTTTTGCCGACGCTTCTTCGATGCCTGACGCGTCAGGATGGAAATGTAGCTTTATTAAGCATTTGCATTGCCAGGTGATGATCTCCCGGCTAGCCTGATGTAGGCCCAGAAAATAGGCGCGTTTAGTTTCCATGCGCATCAACCGGGCTGGGAGACCGCGGTGGACAACGAGAGGTCTGAACTTCGCTGGGGAGTCGAGCAACGCCTCGAGTTCATAGAGTTCCGCCTGTTCTGGGAGGGACATGTGAACCGCAGCGACCTGATGGACCAGTTCGGGGTCTCGGTGAACCAGGCGTCCACCGACCTGAACCGCTACATCGGCTTCGCACCCGACAACATGGTCTACGACAAGAGCGCACGGACCTATGTCCGTGGCCCCGCGTTCAAGCCCCGGTTCCTCGAACCCGACGCAAGCCGCTACCTCGCCCAGCTTCGGTCGGTAGCGGACGGGATCCTCGACCGCGAGGACGCGTGGATCGCCGATCTCCCGCCCTACGCCTCAGCCCCGGCTCCGGTGCGCGGCGTCAATCCGGTGACGCTCCGCTCCGTGGTCGGCGCCATCCGTCGCTCCGAGGCGATCGAGGTGAAGTACCAGTCCCTGTCCAGTCCGGAGCCGCGTTGGCGTTGGATCGCTCCGCACGCCATCGGTTTCGACGGCTTCCGTTGGCACACACGGGCGTTCTGCCTGACCGATCAGGTTTTCAAAGACTTCCTGCTGTCCCGCATGCTCGAGATTCGAGAGTGTCGGGAAACCGAGGTTTCCGCGAAGAACGACCGCGACTGGAATACCGAGGTCACGCTGGAGATCGGACCCCACCCCGCCCTTTCGGAAACTCAGGCAAAGATCATCGCGCTCGACTACGGGATGCGTGGCAGCAAGGCGAGGATCAAGGTCCGGCGCGCGCTGCTCTACTATGCGCTCCGGCGTCTCGGGCTCGATACTGATCCTGGCGCAAGGCAGCCGCAGGATCAGCAAATCGTGCTCTTGAACCGTGACAAGCTTGGGGATTCAGCGCGATCAGCGTCGAACGCAGATCTGAATACGACGGCAACACAAGACATTGTTCGGTAGGGAATTCTGTAGCGATGAATATTGCCGGGAAAGCTCCTCTGGATACAGGCTGGGATGCAGATCAGCGCAGGGTGATCAAGGCAGAGACCGACGCCCGGCTTATCGTTGAAGCCGGTCCCGGAACCGGAAAGACAGCCGTCGCCTGCGCGCGCCTCGCCTACCTGATCAACGAAGAAGACATTGAGGCAAGTAATACCTGGATGATCAGCTTCACCCGGACAGCGGTGGCCGAAATCCGTGCACGGCTGCATTCCTACGTTGGCGATGCATCCTTTGGCATCCGGATAGCGACCATCGACTCGCATGCGTGGTCCATCCACTCCGGGCACGACCCGAATGCGAGGCTGACCGGTTCCTACGAAGAAAACATTACCCGCGTCATCGAGCTGTTGAAGTCTGATGAGGACGTGGCAGACGAACTGGCGCAGATCGAGCACGTCGTCATTGACGAGGCGCAGGACCTCGTTGGGCAGCGAGCGGATTTGATCGAGGCTCTAGTAAATCGGCTGCCTTCGGACTGCGGCATTACGGTATTCGCTGACGAGGCCCAGGCGATCTATGGTTTCTCCGACGACAGCATCGGACGTCGCAAGGAGGGAGCCTCAGAGCCCGGCAAGCTACTCCTCGACCGCTTGCGAGGTGTAAAGGCACCGGGCTTCACCACTCTTGCCCTCAAGGAGATCTATCGCACTTCCTCCCCCGGGCTTCGCAAGATCTTCTCCGAGTTACGAAGTGATGTGCTCGACAAGCAGAAGCACCGCGACGGTCTGCATGGCCAGACAGCGGAGAGAATCCGGGCGCTGGCAGACCAGCAAGGGCTGAAGTGGACGCAAATGAAAGTTGCGGACTTCACAAGCGACGACCTTCTGCTCTTCCGAACTCGTGCCGAAGTCCTGATGGCATCGCAATTCTGTGAGCTTCCACATCGGCTTCGCCTGTCAGGATATGGGGTAACTCTACCAGCATGGCTGGCGATCTGTTTCGCTGATTTTGTTGATCCGTTTATTGCCGAACGACGCTTTCTGGATCTCTGGGCGGCGCGCATCGAGAACAAGGCTGCGCCGCATTATGGTCCAGCTGAAGCCTGGCAACACCTCATGCGCGTTGCCGGCCGCAAGGACGGCTCTGTAGATATGCAGAGGCTGAGAAGGCGCCTGGGCCAGACCCGCCCTCCTGTCGAGTTGACGCTCCCCGAATACGGTCTCCACGGACCGATCGTCGGAACGATACATGCCAGCAAGGGTCGCGAGGCCAGCAACGTCGTTCTGCTACTGCCGAACGGCGCGGAGTTCGAGAGCATCGAGGACGAAATAGAAGAAACGCGTGTGCTCTTCGTCGGAGCCACGCGTGCACGCGCATCCCTGATTGTTGGGGAGAGCAATGCGTTCAGAGCATCAACATTGGCATCAGGACGGGTTCATCGTTCGGCCAGAAACGGCAATTCGACGATGGTCGAGATCGGCCGTGATGGCGACATCACCGCGCGCGGTCTTGTCGGTCGCAGCGAATTCAGCGCTGCCGACGCCTCGGCGGGACAGGCATTTCTCGCCAAGGTCGCCGATGTCGTCACGACCTACAAGCTGGAAGCGGACGCCAATCTCGATTGGCGCTACAGGATCCGTGCTGGCAACGAGGGTCCGCGCGTCGGTGCCTTATCGCGGAACCTCACGTACGACCTGTGGGAGATACTGTCGAACAGGAACCAGAAGAACAGCCATAGGCCGCCGGGCTATGTAAATCACGTGAGAGGTCAGGGCTGTGCAACAATTGTCCTGAGTCCGGACGACAATGACCTTGAGACACTGAATGAACCATGGGCTTCCTCGGGTTTCATCTTGACGCCGAGAATTGCTGCGTTCCCCCCCTTCTTCTTTTCAGGCCGGAGGTAGCCGCAATGCACGACAAGTCGCAGGATAGAGATATCGTCGCCTGTAGGCTCGCCGCGGATCTGGTCGGACCCCGTGCCGAGGAAGAGGAACTGGCCGCGCGTCCTTCCGATGTCTACCTCACCGGCATCCTTTGGCCCCAGCGCACGGCGATGTCGGGCGAGGATGATGAACGCCTCGGGACCGCGGGCGCTGGCTCGGGCGAGGAGACCGACGGCGAGAACGATGCAGTCAGGACCGGCTCGATCCAGAAGCCCTCCGTGGCAGGCATTTCATTCAGCGTTGTTGCGTCCAGTGGTATCCCGCAAGTGCGGGTTACCTGCAGCTTCGCCACCTATCGGATCGAAAAGCGCGACGACGTCGACATCTGGGTACGCCAACCGCACAGGGTTGAGATTCCAGTTCTTGATCTGCCTCCTGGCCCTACGCGTGAATTTGCGCTTGCCGAACACGTAGACGGGCTGCCCAACGTCTCGCTCAGTGTCAGATGCATCAACGCAGGTGGGTCCGTTCTCGTCACTCTCTCGCTCGTGAATTCGATAGTGCCAGAACAGGGTCGAAACGAGATCGAGGCTGCATCGCTGTTCCAGACGGCACTTCGCGTCGAACCTTGCGACGGCACTCTGCTGGTGCCGAAGCCCCCCCGGCGCGCGGCGTCGCGGCATCAAGGGGGGGGCAATGGAACCCCCGCCGTTAGTGACGAGGAAAGCGGAACTCTGCTGTACAGGAACGTGGCCGAGTTCGCTGTCGGACATGTCTGCTCCGCCGAATGGGAGTCCTTGGACCACGCAGCCGGGCCCCACCCAACTCCAAGATGGGTCGGGACGACGTGGCTTCCTTCAGCAATCGTCGAGGGCGTCGATCCGAATGGCCATGCATTCTTTTCCGAGCTTGGCAAGGACAGCGGGGGTTTCGATCCGCTTTCAGCTGAAGCACTGGCCTCCGCCGATGCAGCGACCCTCGAGCAGGGGTTGCAACTTTTCTGCGATGCCTATGACCGTTGGATAAAAGTGCAGCGGAAGCGCCTCGACGATACTTCAGACGTGCGATCAGAACTGAGAGCCGTGGCTGAGGCGCATCTGGCCCAATGTGATCTGGCGCTTGGGCGCATGCGAGCGTCGGTTGACCAGCTTGGCACCGATCCGCGTCTGCGCCGCGCTTTCCAGCTGGCAAACCTGGCCATGCATCTGCAGCATTCCTGGGACAACTCAAAGAGCCGCCACGGCTCCCTGCGCTGGCGCCCGTTCCAGCTTGGATTCTTGCTCCTCAGTGCGCCATCCTCGGTCATCCGTGATCACATGCACCGAGGCGTCATGGACCTCCTCTGGTTTCCCACCGGCGGTGGCAAGACCGAGGCATACCTCGCGCTGATTGCGTGCATCGCCGTGTATCGTCGGCTCTCGGATGATCCGAGTGACCACAGCGGTGTCTGCGCCCTCATGCGCTACACGCTGAGACTCCTCACGACCCAGCAGTTCGCGCGCTCTGCCGCGATGATCGTGGCCTTGGAGGCGATACGCTCTGGTCGAGAGACGGCGCCCGACGGCCTGCCGCTTCAAGGTGACGAACCTTTCTCGATCGGCCTGTGGGTCGGAGGCGACGCTACTCCAAACAAGCGCGCCGACGCATTTGCTTCCCTCCGAGGGTCCTCGGAGGTGGCTTCGCCAAAACAGCTTGCCCGCTGTCCAGCCTGCGGAGAGAAACTGACCTGGTCGATGGCGAGCGCCACTTCACCCGTTGATGCCGAATGCACGAACAGCTCGTGCAAGATGCATGGGATCCTGCCTGTCTTTACTGTGGACGAAGATGTCTACGACAGGCGGCCGACGTTGCTCATCGGAACGGCAGACAAGTTCGCTCAGATCGTTCGAGAAAAACGAACCAACGGCCTGCTTGGGGTTTCGAGTGGCTCTCCACCTGACCTCATCATCCAGGACGAGCTGCATCTGATCTCCGGTCCTCTGGGAACGATCGCGGGAGCATATGAGGCGGCATTCGACCTGATGTTCGCCGCTCGCGGACACCGGGCAAAGGTCATTGGCTCGACCGCCACGATCCGCCGAGCGTCGGAACAGGTGTTGGCCCTTTTCGATCGCGATGCATTCCAGTTCCCACCGCCAGCGATAGATCACGACGATTCCGGTTTCGCGGTTCGTGATCGGCGGCCGAAGGCTGTGGGGAGACGTTATCTCGGTGTCACAACGGCCGGTCGATCGGCCAAGTTCACGTTGCAGGCAGTTGCGGGCTCCCTGCTGCAAACGGCGTACGGGGCATTCAGCGATGATGTTCGCCGGGACGCCTACTGGACGCTCGTCGGGTACTTCAACTCGCTTCGCGAGCTTGGGGGTGCGCTAGTGCTCATGCAGGACGACGTCACCGACAGCATCGCGCTCTATGCTGATGCTCGCGCCGAGGAAAGAAGACCCCTCAGCAACGTCGAGGAACTGACATCCCGGCGAACGCAGGAAGAAATCCGCGGAATGCTCGACCTGCTTGACATCAAGGTCGGTTTCCCTGGCGCTGTCGATGCCGTTCTCGCGACCAACATGGTCAGCGTCGGCGTGGACATTTCCCGGCTGGGGCTGATGCTGGTCAACGGACAACCCAAGACCATTGCCGAGTACATCCAGTCGACCAGCCGCGTCGGGCGGGGAGACGTCAGCGGCCTTGTCGTCTCGGTTCTTAATAACGCGAAGGCGCGCGATCGCTCTCATTTCGAGACGTTCTGCAGTTGGCACCGCACGCTCTACAGGGATGTTGAGGCGACCAGCGTTACTCCCTTCGCGTCACGGGCTCGCGACAGGGCGCTGCATGCGGCTCTGGTTGCCGCAGTACGTCACCTTGTTCCCGACATGCTCGACTCTCCCAGCATGGACGACGACGCGGAAGATCTGGCGATGGACCTCATCGACATGCTCGTCGAGCGGGCGAAGCGGGTCGATCCGGAAGAGACTGCAGTCCGAAGAGAGCTTGAGCGCCGTATCGACACATGGCGGGCAAGGTCCCCCACAGTTTACTGGAGTGACCACAAGGGAGGAAAATCCCTTCTCCAGAGTGCCGAGCGCGCTGCCGCTCGCCGGGCCGCCGGCCGCGACGCCGGTGCCGCCTGGCCCACCCTCAACTCCATGCGGACCGTCGAGGCTGGAACTCCCTTCAGGATGGCCCCTGTCCTCAGGGCAAAGGATGATACGCATGAAGAATGACCTTCAGGATTTGCGTCGCAGCTCAGTCGTTTCGACATTTGGCCCCGGCTCGGTTGTGGATTTCAGGGCGGGTGGAGGAGCCGTTTCGGGTATCGCAGCGGGCCTAGAGGAATGGGATCGCTCATTCCCTCCGGCTGGTCTTGCCCACCCGCAGGTCATCCGTGAGACGCGCTTGCAGAAGAAGCTGGGCGTGAAGGGATTCAGGACACCCCCCGTGACGCTGGAGCGGGGAAAGGATGACGATCCGGATACCCGGCGTCTCGTCGCCGTGCGCTTCCCGAAATGGCTGCAGTGTCCCGGCTGCGATGTCATCAAGCCGGAACGGCGATGGAAGAACGATCCGGGCAATGCCTATCGCTACTGCGCTACGTGCACGGAAAAATCCCATGGTGACAGCAAGGTCTTCGTCATCCCCGTCCGCTTCGTGATGGCCTGCAAGCATGGCCACGTCGACGAGTTCCCCTGGGACTGGTGGGTGGGGCACAAGCCGGATTGCACGGTTTCGAAGCGTGACAATGCGGAGCGTCATCCCGGCCTGATCCTGCGGTCCGAGAAACCCGGCCTTGCCGGCCTCATCCTCAGTTGCCCCAAGTGCGGCGCGCGTCGGTCGATGGACGGCGTTTTCTCGAAAAAGACATGGGAACGTGGGCCGAAATGCCGGGGGCACAGACCTTGGCTGGCAGATGGCGATGAAACTTGCGGCAAGGAGCAGTACGCGGTGCAGCGAGGTGCGTCCAACCTGTACTTTGCCGTGACGGAGTCAGCCCTGAGCATCCCGCCCTGGTCCGACCGTCTTCAGGAAGTTCTGGGCGACTGGTGGAGTTCCCTGACGAATCTCGATGACCTGTCCAAGCTTGAGGAATACATCGGATTCCTGGCTAAAGGTGACCTGGAGAGCATCCTGAAGGAGCTCGAGATGTCACCTGCCGAACTGGCAGAAGCGATCCGTGCGCGCCTCACGTCATACGGACAGATGCGGACCGACGACCTGCGTCCGGCAGAATACCGACAATTCGTCACGGAGCCTGGTCGGAGTCGGACCCCCGACATCGACTTCGAAACCCGGAGAGAAACTGTATCTCCTGATATAGCTCCGTGGATCTACAGAGTTGTACGGGCTGTCCGCCTTCGTGAGGTGCGTGCCATCAAGGGATTTACCCGGATCAATCCGCCTGGGGATCCCGACTCTCCCGAGGTGGCACGGCTCTCCAAGGCTCCGCTTGAGTGGCTGCCGGCGATTGAAGTTCGAGGCGAAGGCATCTTCCTCGCACTGAACGAGGAAAGGCTGGCGACCTGGGAAACCCGACCTGATGTCATCGCGCGCGTATCCGAGTGCGAGACGCGACACCAGTCGGACTGGAAGGAGCGCTATGGCGACGATGCAAAGCCGCCGCAGGCGATTACCCCGCGCTACATGCTCTGTCACACTCTCGCGCACGCGCTCATGCGTCAACTGACGCTCGAGTGCGGATACTCCTCCGCGTCCCTTCAGGAGAGGATCTATGCCGGGACCGGCGATGAGCAGATGGCTGGGCTTCTGATTTATACCGCAACACCGGACTCCGATGGAACACTCGGCGGGCTCGAACGGCAGGGAAAGGCGGGGCGCATCGAGGGCATCCTGCAACGTGCCATCGACGCGATCGAGTGGTGCTCATCCGATCCGCTCTGCATCACAGATATGATGGGAGCGATCAACAGCTACTCCCATTCGGTCTGCCACGCATGCTGCCTTGCTCCCGAGACATCATGTGAGGCCTTCAACAGCTTCCTTGACCGCGCGCTGCTGACCGGGGACGGGACGGGTTCGGGGCTCGGATACTTCGAAGACATGCTTCGGAGAAGCTGATGGCGGTGCTCTGGCCAAGGAAGCTCCCCCGCTCGGTCCTCGATGATCCGAGACGTCGGGCTGAGGTTCGCGTCTACGATCGCCTCGCTGACGTCCTCGACGACAGTTTTCATGTCTTCTACTCGAGCCCTTGGCTGGGCACTGACAGTCTCGGTAACGAGAGGGACGGTGAATGCGATTTTCTGATCGCGCACCCCACCCATGGCATTCTCGCCATCGAGGTAAAGGGCGGGAAGGAAATCTCGTTCGATCCGAGGGATGGTCAGTGGCGCAGCACGGATCACGGCGGTTTCGTCCACAAGATCAAGGATCCGGTGGCACAGGCGCGAAGCGCAAAGCATGAGATACTGAAGCGGCTCAACGAGTCAGCGAGATGGCCCAAGCGCTTCATTCATTCCGCCCATGGAGTGATCTTTCCCGGTACGGGCTCGCCTCCCGGCAACCTCGGAGCTGACCGCCCGGCCTCGATTTTCTGTTGTTCGCGCCAGTTGCAGCATAGTCTTCGCGGATGGCTGGACGACCGACTGAAGGCAGGGAAACGGCCAAACAATTGCGAGGCTCTGGGCCACGACGGCATTGCCGCGCTGGAAAGGCTGCTGGCGCATCCTTTCACGCTCAGCTTCCGCATCGGCGCTGCTCTTGCAGAAGCCGACACGGAGTTCCGCGTCCTTGAACCGTCCCAGTACCATATTCTCGACGTCATCGCCGATATCCCTCGGGCGCTCATCCGGGGAGGCGCAGGGACTGGCAAAACGGTGGTGGCAATCGAGGAAGCGATCAGGTCTGCCGCGGCTGGACGGAAGACCCTTCTGACCTGTCACAGTCGGCCGCTCGCAACGAACCTCGAGCGGAAGCTGAAGGGCGTCGAGAACCTCACGGTGGCCGGATTTCACGCTCTGTGCGGGCGCATCGCGCATCAGGCTGGTGTTTTGTCACCTTCCGATATCAGTGAGCGAGAACTTTATGAAACCGCGCTTCCCCACGCGCTCTACCGAGCGGTGGAGGTTCAGCCCGCACTCAGGTGGGACACGATCGTTGTCGATGAAGGTCAGGACTTCAGCGCCGACTGGTGGATCGCAATCGATGCCTGCCTGACCCATGGTGGTCACCTGCGTGTGTTCATG
This sequence comes from Rhodobacter maris, assembly GCA_943369275.1. Classification (GTDB taxonomy): domain Bacteria; phylum Pseudomonadota; class Alphaproteobacteria; order Rhodobacterales; family Rhodobacteraceae; genus Paragemmobacter; species Paragemmobacter maris_A. Next base: position 22,048 of record CALRMS020000055.1, read on the forward strand.
GACAGCAACCAGAGGGTCTACGAGAGCGCGGGGGTTAGCGTTCATGACCTGAGTGTCATTCCGGTTCGGCTTTCCCGAAACCTCCGAAACACAAAGAACATCCACAATGCCGCTTCAGTGCATTATTCAGGTCCCGAGATAATCGCAGATGGACCTGATGGTCTTGCTGTCTCTTGGATCGCTGCCGAAAATGCTGATCAAAAAATCGAAGCGGCATACAAGGAGCTTAAACGGCTCGTGTTCAACGAGGAAGTTGCCCCTGGCGACATAGCCGTGCTTGTCAACGGACCGGCCGCCCGAACAGGTTTCGTCGAAAGAAGCAGCGGGACCAGCATCCCACTCACAGATGCAGAAACGATGGCGCTCGAGGATGTGGTGGTGGATACCGTGCGGCGGTTCAAGGGTCTGGAGCGCCCGGCAATAATCCTGATTGCGAGCGGCGATGAAATGGACCACCGCGAACTGGCCTATGTCGCGTTCTCTCGTGCGCGGGCCTACCTTTGCATCGTGTCATCCCGAGGCGAGGCCAAGTGGCTGTCGGAAGGGTTGCCGGATACCTGAGATCGCAGAGTGAATGATCACGAGGATCAGTTCACTGCTTTCAGGACCAGCATGGCAATCTGCCTCGCAAGGAACGGCGGTACGGCATTCCCCACCTGGACATACTGCTGCGTGCGGTTGCCGAGGAACAGGTAATCGTCGGGAAAGGTCTGCAGACGAGCAGCTTCGCGAACCGTCAGGCTCCGGCACTGGATGGGATCGGGGTGAATGAAGTAGTGGCCATCCTTCGAGATGTGGCTCGTGACGGTGGTCGATGCCTCGTCCGCCAGTTGAACCCGGAAGCGGTCATTGAACACACCGCTGTGCCAGTTGCGGTGATCGGGGCTGAGCACCAGAGGAAAATCGGCGGCCTTCGGGCTGTAGCCACGGACGGTCCCGAACACGGCAGCGAACAGGTAGCGACCCAGATCCGATGCCATGTGCCCGCGCGTCTCGTGCTGGGCGACCGCGCGAAGTTCCGGTCGCTCGATCCACTGCAGCAACTCATCGTTCGAAGTGCCGTAGCCGTCTGGCAACCGTGACGCGGCCCGAACGATAGGCGGATTTTCCTTCACTCGCTCCGAAACGGTCAGGAACGCTTCACGGATCGCACGTTTCTCATTCCCCTTGGAGATGCCGGCCAGCAGCTTCGCGGCGTCGAGGACTTCTCTTCGCCAGGCAGCCGCGTCGTCGCGCCCGCGGCTGATACCGCTTCGCAAGGCTGGCATCGTCTCGATGACATTGCGGACGGTCCGCGCCATCCCGGATACAGCGATCTCCGCAGCGGCGGCCCGTCCTGCGAGGTCCGAACGGATCCCGACGATGATCACCCTGTGGCGACGCTGCGGGACTCCAAATGCCTCGGCGCGCACAACGAAATCTGAGGGCTGACCCGCATGCTGCAGGCAGGCCTTGCCATTGTCCACCCGGATGCACCGAAGTTCGTAGTGATGGGCATGGCCCGTGCCGAGCGAGGACAGATCCTCCATCAGCATCTCGAAGACAAGTCGGCTCTCGACGGTGGAGGAAAGCATGCCCTTGACGTTTTCCATCACGAAGGCGGCCGGGCGAAGCTTGTCGAGAACCCGGATGTATTCGCGAAAGAGGTAGTGCCGCGCATCCTCCTCCGGGACATAGCCGACCTTGCCTCTGGAACGGACACGCCCCACCAGGGAATAGGCCTGACAAGGCGGGCCGCCTATCAGGATCGTGTCGTCGTACTTTCGTTTCAGCGTCGCGATGGCGCCATCCATGGCGGTCGCCGCAGCCCCGGTGCCGAGCTCGAGCGCGCGGGCTTCGTCGATGGCATGCTGCCACGCTTCGGCATCGACGGCTGACCAGTCCGGTTCGGATGCCAGCCCGGCATGGAAATCGATGAACTCTTTCGGAAGGACGCCATTGCTTGCACGGTACTCGCGCAGAAAGGCACGCAGCGTCAGGGTCCGATGGGCCGACGCCTCCTTCTCGACCGAAATGCCGATCCGGAACGGCGAATGGCCGTCCTCTACGAGGGAAGCGAACCCCTCGCCAAGTCCGCCCGGGCCGGCGAACAGATCGAGAATGCCGAAAGTGGAAGGCAAATCAGGCTCCTGACGAATGTCATTCAGTCGGTGTATACTATGGTCAGGGATGAAAACCAGGACGGATGTGACCGATATCGTGGATCAGGAGACCCGTTCCCGGATGATGTCGGGGATCAGGGGAAAGAACACTAGGCCCGAGCTGGCTCTCAGGCGGGCATTGCACGCGCGCGGTTTCCGCTTCCGGCTTCATTCCGGCAAGGTTCACGGTCGACCGGACCTTGTCCTTCCGAAGCACCGCGCCGTGGTCTTCGTGCACGGCTGCTTCTGGCACCGACACGAAGGGTGCCGCTACGCGACCGTACCGGCAACCCGGCCAGAGTTCTGGCGGGCGAAGTTCGATGCGAACGCCGCTCGGGACGGCGCCGTTCGCACAAGACTCCTCGAAGACGGGTGGCGCGTGGCGACGGTATGGGAGTGCGCCCTGCGGAAGCCGGAGCAAGTGGAAGCCTCGACGAAAAGCCTGTCGATCTGGCTGCGAACAGAAGAACTTCAGATCGAGATTGGCGACAACAACGCACGTCGATCCTGAGCGGAGCACGCTGCGCTATTCACAGGCCCGCGCCTGGTCGCGCATGACGGCGTAATCGCTAAGCATTTCCACGATCATCGATCCCGCCGGCAGTCCGGCCAGTTCCTCGGCCGCCCGCGTCTGGAACTCCCGGCTGTAATCGACCACGGGCGGACATATTCTGACGGCGCGCCCTTCAGAAGTCACCGTCGCGCAGCCACAGAGCAAGCTCGTGGCGATCGCGGGGACGGCGAGCCGCCGCTTCCAGCATCCGGCGTTGGACATCATTGGCCTTCTCCGCGGTTTCAAGACGATCGGCGAGGCGTCCCGCGCGCTCGCCAGACCGCCGAAGCGAAAACAGGAACAGGAGCACGGCGAGGACGATGGCGACGTAGCGCAGCGCCGCCCGTATCCATGGGCTGGCGGCGATCCCGGTTAGGAGCCCGGCAATCATCGCTGCCCCCGGCGCCAATCATCCAGCCGGGCATAGATAGTGACCGCGATGCCGCCGAGAGCCACCGCGATGAACACCCAGCGGAGCGTATCGAGATACGGGACCAGCGGCAGGATGGCGTCCTGAGTTTCGGCCAAGACGCTTTGCGCAATCTCGACCCCCGCTGCGCCCAGCGTAGCCACGCCTGCCGCGCCACCGCCCTTCATGGTGCGGCTGTCGGCCAGCACTTCGCGCGCAATCGGAGTTTCTGGCGCGAACGCCGTCACCCGGACAGGGAACCGCTCGCCCCACTGACGCGCCGGGCCGAGATCGATGTGCATGAAGCCCGAGCGGGGGTAGTATCCGAAGCCGAGGAAACCCACGGCCCGCGCCGCTGCCTCGAAGGCTGCAGGATCGTGGTTCGCCATCGCGATGTCGAAGGCCGTGCCCTGCATGTGCTTGGACGCCGGGGCTCCGCCGACGGCGCGGTTGTGTTCCGGGCTGCGATAGGCGGAACGCACGATCAGCGGCTTGCCGAGGTGGTCGCGCAGGGCCTGCAGTTTGTCCATGGCCTCGGTGTTGATCTTGATTGCGCCGGTACCGCGGCAGGCGATCTCGGCGGGGGAAAAGCTCGGCCAGCGCCACGCCTTCTCGGGAACGTCGCGCCAGGTGGGGAAAGACCGGGTAGGCATGGGGAATTCTCCAAATGGAAAAACCCGCCTTGAGGGCGGGCGAGGTGGTGGTTTTGATGATGAAATCGGCAGCGCCTCCCCGTCAGGGTGCGCTGCCGAAGATCTTCAGCTTGATCGCAATCCCCGCGAGCAACGCGAGAATGACGCCCGTGGTGATCAGGTGGACCGCGCTCTGGACGGCCGTGCGGCGGACAAACCGGATGGCATCGAGCAATGCGCGCAGGTCGCGGATGTCGAGGGCGGCTTCCTTGCCGTCGAGGCCAACATCGGCCAGCGCACGCTTCGCCCCCTCTTCTGCCGCCCGCGCGAGGAGTTCCTCGAACTCGGCATCCAGCATGCGGACATGGCCCTCTCCGGAACGGCGCGGGCTCATGCGGATAGGATCCCGACTTCTGCAGGAAGGTTCAGGCTGGTCCAGGCACTGCTATCGGCCGGGTTCAGTGCCCATGTGGAATAGACCGACCGTGGCATGAGGGACGGCACGGTGACCGGAGCCGCATCATGATTGACCCCACCCATCCGCAGGAACCCCGCAGCCGCCTGCGGGCCCACTGTCCCCGCCTGAGCGATCTGCTTCACATGCACGCCCGCGATGGCCGCGACAGCCGCAGGCCCGGTCGGCCCGGTCAGCGAGAAGGATAGCCGCTGCGCGGCCGTGTTGCTGGACACGCGCGTGCCGACATCCTCGTCCTTCAGAGCGTCGATGCTGCCCGCCATCTGGCTGAAGGTCGCGATGGCGTTGGGGGTACGCCGCACGAAGCGCCGCCCGATAGTCGACACGCCGTCCAGCACCGCGAAATGCGCATAGTACCAGGTGCGACTGCTGGCAGAGCCGTGCAGCCCGACATTCGGGAACACGATCTGGACCGGCTTGCCCTTGCCTTGGGAGTTGGCGGCTGTAGCCGTGCTCTGGAGAACGCCGTCGACGTAGAAGTCGATGGTGATGCTGGCCCCCACCGCCACACGGACGTCGATCCATTGCGGCTGGCCATTCGGCGGGCTGTAGCTTGAGTTGCCCTGAGCAACTGTGTCGCCACGGGCGATAGCGTGATAGCGGCGGGTGCTGGTGAGGGGCTGGATATGCGCGATCCGCACGAAGTTCGCGTCGTAGAAATCGACAAACCCTGCATTGCCTTCGGTGATGAGGTCGGCATCCCCGCTCGGCGGAACATACCGAAACCCCAGCCAGAGATCGCCAGAGGGTGCAGCAAATCCGAGGGAAAACGGCATCGCGAAACTGCGCGATCCACTAAATCGGATGCCGTTCACGTCGAGGTTGGCGTCGAACCCTATGGCGGTCGTGTTCAAGAGTCCGGAGATGCCCGAGACGTCGGTCGGCTGGTGGCCGAGATGCAGGATGTAGCTCATGGCAGTTCCAATTCGATATAGATGTTGGCTTGGGTCCAGGTGGCGCCGCGACCCCCACCGTGTTCGAGGAAGAGCGTAGCATCGGCGGCGGTGAGATGCGGCCCGCCGCCCCGGCTGATCCAGAGGGACGCACCCGCGACGCTGAGACCGCGGTCCCAGCCGATCTCGAGGAAGGCCGCGGCGTCGAAGACGCGGAGGTCTGGATCGAGGTACCCAAGCGCCGTCACGCCCGGGGGCTTCGGATAGCTGAACTGGGAGGGCAACGAGCGGATCGCGCCGCCTTCGCCGGGATTGCGCCCCTGGACCTGTGGGTAGAAGGCCGAGCCTCCGCCAGTAGTCCAGGTCGCCGTCCCGCTCACAGGATCATCGCGCCAGATGCCGTTCTTGCCGATCCAGAGGCGGCCGAGGGCCGGGTCGAGGACGAACATCAGCACATCGCCCGCGCCGAAGGTAGGAAGGCCCGTCAGGCGCTGTTCGGCCGTGGCGGTGGGCGAGGACCAGAGCGCGCCGGTGCCGCGCCAGCCAATCGAGCCCAGTGTGATCGGGTTGAGGCCGACGTTGAACTCCTCGCGCTGCGCCGCCGCGACGACGCCCATGTAGCCATCGAAGATGGTGGCACCCGGGGCGCAGAGAACCTCCCAATAGCGCCGCCCGTCCGTGGGAAGGATCGCCTTGGCGGTCGGCACCCAGCTGCGGTAATCACTGCCGCCCGACGTGTTCACCGCGGTCTGGTTGCCGTCCGACAGGGTATAGCCCGAAGGCCGTCGGGTGGTGTCCAGCTGCCAGACCGCGCCGACATCGACCGGGGGCGCGGCGTCCCCGCCTTGCGCGAGGAGTGCGCCGCGCATCATCAGAAGGCTCATGCGACAGCCCCCGCCAGCGCGCCCTGGATGATCCAGGCATCTGCCCCGCGCTTCACGAGGGCGGCCCCAGCCCATTGGCCATCGAGGGCGACCGATCCGCCCGGGACGCCATTCAGCGACACCCCGGCTGCTGCAGTCACGGTCGCGACCCCGGCGCCAACCTGTGTCACGTTGATCAGCGCGCCGATCTCGAAGGGAACGGAGGCCTCTGGCGGGATCGTCACGGTGACGGCCGAGGACCCGGTGGTCTCGAGGATGCTGCCCAGATCGACGGCCTCCAGCGTGTGGCTGGTGGCCGTGAGAGTGCGAAGCCGCACTATCCCTGGGCGCGGCACCTCGGCCCATGCCCCAGCGGCGAAACGAACATGCCGCGCCTCATCGGTGATCCAGACCTGCCAGCCCTCCTGCGGCGGCAGATAGACCCAAGCCGCGGCCCCGGCTGGTGACTGGTCCCAGAGCGCCAGCGCATTGGCGTTGGCCCCGGCCGCGGCGGGTACGATGGCGATCTGCCCCGCGGTGCCGGTGGCAGGAAGTGCTGCAGTCCGTGACGTGGCACGCGGCTGTACCAGCGCAGACAGGCGTCGCAGGTCTTCGCTGAGGCTGGTGCCCCAGTTGCGCTGGCCGGGATCATAGAAGGCGCGCAGCCCCAATCCCGGCATGATCCGTTCCGGCATGCTCGTCCTCGTTCGTTATCGTGAATTCCAGGATCAGGTGCCCCAGAGGAAACCCCAGCCGCGATCCCATCCGGCGGCAAACGGTGCCGTCAGCCGGAACCAGCGAGCTTCGCGGTCTGTGACCCAGCTGCCTTCGACTAGTCGCCGCGAGCGGACGGCCAGTTCGATCTCGGCCGTGCGATCCGGTGCGCCGAGTTCCGGGATGGCCTCGGGCGCGAGGGCCCAGCTGGCGGCACTGCCTGCGTCGATCACGATGCCAGGTGGAACGAGCGCCGCACCGGTGTCCGGGTCGATCCAACGCACCTCGATGATGTAGCTGACCCCTGGCTCCGGCCCGATGGAGGCCC
>CALRMS020000056.1:0-28355 GCA_943369275.1 Rhodobacter maris
GATGGCGGCAGCGGCTGGGTCGCAGGCGCAGCGCGACCATTGATGATCTGGGTCACGCGATCCTTGTTGATGGCCATGTTTACGGCCTTGCGCACATCGACATTGTCAAAGGGCGGGGTCGTGACGTTCAGCGTGATATAGCCGGTGTGCAATTGCCCACCCTGCACCACACGCGCCGCCTGTGCCGGATCGCCCATCACTTCCACGAATTTGGCTGGCGGAATACCGTCGCCGGGAACGTCAACTTCGCCGTTCTGCAAACGCAGCAGGGCGACCACCGGCTCCTGCCCGACCTCGAACACGACGCCGTCCAGATAGGGCACGCCCGCGCGCCAGTAATCGGTGTTCTTCTCGAACACCAGCCGCTGGCCCAGCGTCCATTCCCCCAGCTTGAAGGCACCGGTCCCCACCGGCTGCTTGCCGAAATCGCCCGCCGCCGCATCGACCGCCTCTTTCGGCACGACGCTGGCAAAGTTCAGCGCCATGACGTGCAGGAAGGTTGCGTCAGGCCGCGACAGGGTGATCTTCACCGTCAGCGGATCGACAACCTCAACCCCCGACAGGCCACCCGCACCGGACGCGTCAAACCCGGCGATGGACCCGAAGAATCCCGCCCCCGGCGATTGGGTTTCGGGGTTGGTCACACGGTCGAGCGAATATTTCACATCCTCGGCCGTCATCTCGCGTCCGTTGTGGAACTTCACCCCCGCGCGCAGCTTGAACGTGTAGGTCAGCCCGTCCTCGGAAATCTCATAGCTTTCCGCCAGACCGGGGCGCAGCGTCGTCGTGCCGGGGACATAGTCCATCAGCCCGTCAAACAGCGACTTGATCATCGACCAGTTCTGCCAGTCATAGCCGATCGCCGGGTCCAGCGTCGCCACATCATCCTTGTACGTGACGGTGATGGTGCCGCCCGCTTTGGCATTCGGGTCGGGCGTATAATCCTGTGCAACCGCGGGCAGCGCCAGTGTCAGGGCAAGGGCGGTAGAGGTCAGCCATCTGTTCATTTCTTCTCTCCTGTTGGGTTCTGATTTGTGCCGCATCAGCGCAACCGGATGCGGGGGTCGACAAGCGGGGTAACAAGATCGGCCAGCAAGTTGCCGATCACGATCGCAAAAGCAGAAACAAGGGTGACACCCATGATGATCGGGATGTCGACGCGCTGGATCGCCTGCCAGGCCAGCTGCCCGATACCGGGCCAGCCAAAGACGGATTCCACCACGACGATCCCGCCCATGAAGATGCCGATATCAATGCCGATCATGGCGATGACGGGCAGGATCGCATTGGGCAGCGCATGGCGCAGCACGACGCGCCCCCGGCTCAACCCTTTGGCCCGCGCGGTGCGGATGTAATCCGCGCGCAGCACCTCGATCATAGAGGAACGCATCATCCGCGAATACCAGCCGGACCCAAGTATGCCCAAGGTGACCGCAGGCAGCACCAGATGCGCCGCTGTCCCATAGCCGCCGATGGGGAACCACCCCAGCTTCACCGCAAAGACATAAAGCAGCAGCAGGCTCACCACGAATTGCGGGGCCGATACGGTGACAAAGGACGTCATCATCAAAAGCTGATCCCCAAGCCGCCCCCGCATCAGCGCGGCGGCGATGCCCATGGTCAGCCCCAGCACCAGTTCGGCAAAGATCCCCGCCGCCATCAGTTGCAGCGTGGCAGGCAGTCGCGACAGGATCAGTTCCGTCACCTCGGTCTTTTGCAGGTAACTCCGCCCCAGATCGCCTTGCAAAAGCCCGCCCAGATAGCGGCCATATTGCACCAGAAAGGGCTGATCCAGGCCAAGCTGCTGGCGGATATTCTCCACCGTTTCCGCCGTCGCCGCCCGCCCGGCAATCTGGCGCACCGGATCGGCAGGCAGCACGAACAGCAGCAGAAAGGTGATGAAACTCACCCCCAGCAGGATCAGCGCCGATTGGATCAGCCGGTTCAGCACATAGACCATCAGTCCCGCCCCCGCTGCGTCGGGTCCAGCACATCGCGCAGCGCATCCCCCACAAGGTTGAAGGCCAGCGCCAGCAGGATGATCGCCGCACCCGGAATGAACACCAGCCAGGGCGCCGCCTGAAAATAGGTCTGGTTTTCAAAGATGATGTTGCCCCAGCTTGGCGTCGGCGGCTGCACCCCCACCCCAAGGAAGGACAGCGTCGCCTCCAACAGCACGGTGGTGGAAATCCCCAGCGTGCCCCAGACGATGATGGTGGGCACCAGATGCGGCAAGATGTGGTGAAACAGGATGCGCCACGTGCCCGCGCCCAGTGTCCGCTCGGCGGCGATGAAATCGCGCTCGGCCAATGACGTGGTTTCCGTATAGATCACCCGCGCCGTCTGCACCCAGTTCACCAGCGCAATCACCAGCGCCACGATCCACAGCGACGGCCGAAAGATCGCCGCCAGGCAGATCGCCAGCAGCAGCGCCGGAAAGGCCATCATCAGATCGGTGAACCGCATCAGCACCGCCCCGATCCAGCCCCGGAAAAAGCCCGCCGTGATCCCCACCAGCGTTCCGATCAACAGCGCCAGCCCGTTGGCCACCACCCCGATGATCAGCGATGTCTGCGCGCCATACAGCATCCGGCTGAACATATCCCGCCCCAGCAGGTCCGTCCCCATCAGGAACCGCCCATCCGGCGGCAGCGGCGCGCCTTCCAGCGTCAGCCCGTCAAACAACTGCTCTTCCGGCGCAAATGGCGCGATCAAAGGCGCCAGCAGGGCCGATCCGACCACCAGCACGATCAGCGCAAATCCGAACAGCGCCAGCTTGCGCTCCATCAGGCGGCGCAGCGCGCCTTTGGGGCCAACGGCACCACTGACGGCCGCATCAGACATCCTGCCCCCCCGCGCCCTCGGCAGTGGAACCATCCCGGCTGGCCACGATCCGCGTCGCCGCATCCTCGAAACTGATGCGCCATGCCATCGCCATCTGGCGCAGCTGCGCATAGGCCTGTTCTTCCGTCTTGCCCCGCGCCGCCAGCAGCGTCACCGCCCGCACGACCGTCTGCCGCCCGTCCAGCCGCCGCTTCAGATCGGCAATCTCTGCCGACAGCGCCTTTTGCGCATCAAACGCATCCCGCGCGATCAGCAGCGCCGAATAGGCCCCGTTATCCCCCACGGGTTTCAAAAGCTGCGCATGTGCCCCCGCCCGCAGCGACCATTCGATCCGCCCCGGCGCCTCGGACCCGATCAGCGCGATCATCGGCATCGGCGATTGGCCCGCAGCCCAGGGAAACATGCCGTCATGCCCCATATCGGCATCGAAAAAGACGTAATCCGCGCCGATGGCATCCGCCGCCAGTTCCGGCCAGGATTGCGTCACCTCAAGCCCGATCGCCGTCAACTGCCGTACCAGCGCCTGCACCGTGGGATGCGGGCGATGCAGGATGCAGGCCTGCGCGCCGCCCAGGTTGGGAATGCGGATCGACCGTCTCATGACACGACCCGCAGCTTCGGCGCCACCGCCCCTTGCGTCGACCGCGTCAGATACGGGTCGCCCGCAACCGCCTCGCGCCGATGCACCAACCGGAACGCCCCGCCTTCGACCCGCGCGATGATCGCGGGCAGCGTGGTGTGGTGCGTCTCGGGATCGATGATCCCAGTCCCCGCCCCAGCATCAGCCAGCAGTTGCGACAGGCTCAACGCCTCTGCCCCCGGTCGGTCTGCCAGAAGCCGCGCCAGTTCCCGCACCGCGACATAAGCCGCCGCCTCGTGTGACGATCCGAACCTGCCCTTCCCCGGCCACCCATCGATCCCGCGGAAATATGGCCCCGCCGCGACCAACCCCTCGGCCGCAGGCCCGATGGCGGGCAATTCACATTCCGTCATGTTGCACGACAGCACCGGGCACCGCTCGGGCCGGAAATGCGCGTCCTGCAGGCCCAGCGCACGGAACGCGGCCAGAAACTCATACGAGGACGGCCCGATCAGCGAATTCAGCACGAAATCCGGTCGTGCAAAGCGGATCTCCTCGATCATCCGCCCCACGTCGCGTGATCCGATGGGCAGATAGCGTTCCCCGGCAATCACGCCGCCCGCCAGCACGATCCGCTCCCGCGCAAGGCGGTTCATCTCCCAACCCCAGATGTAGTTGGACCCCGTCAGATAGGCCTTGCCGCCATGCGTGGGCATCACCCAATCCAGCAGTGGCAACAGATGCTGGTTCGGGCAGGCATGGGTATAGACCACGTGATCCGATGCCTCGAACCCCTCATAGGGCACCGCATACCACAGCGTGCCGCCATGGCGTTCCAGCGTCGGGATCACTTCCTTCCGGCTCCACGACGTGACGCAGCCGATGACATGCCGCGCCGACGTCTCGCTCAGGATCTCTTCGCAAAGCGGGCCATACAGATCGACATTGCCCTCGGGATCACGCTCGACCGGCACAAAGGACAGGTCAAGCTCCGGTTCGGCATTCAACTCGGCAATCGCCGCCAGAGCGCCGGACCGGCACGCCTCCGAAATCAGGGAATAACTGCCCGACCGCGAATAAAGAAGCCCGATTTCGATCCGCCGCTTCGTCACGTTTCAGCCCCCAAATGCGCAAATGCCCGATGCAGCAGCCACTGGCTGCTGTCGGGGCACAAATGCCGATCGATGATGTCCGATTGTCAGCCAACGATAATACAGGCGACCCGCACTGCAACCTTCTTCTTGGTTTGGCAGGCCCGGAAAATGAATAACGCACAAAATTCGGGCAATGCCGCCGGGGCCGCGCAGACGTCCCACAGCGAAGTTCAGGCTGGAAACAGGTCGCTTGCCGTGACATTTCCCTTCGGAACCGCAGAGCATCGGCAAAGGGCCCGTACATGACGCAAGGAAGGCTTACGCCGCCGACACTGCCCGCAACCGCGCTGCCCGAAACGCTGGCCCTGGATGCCGGCCTGATGGTTGATCCTGTCACCGGGGCGATCCAACCCAACATCTCGATGTCGGTGAACAATCTTGTGATCCCCGGCGAAGGGGCCTTCTCTGCCGCAGGTCTGGCCGACATCACGCAGGAACCCTTTACCTATGCGCGCTGGCTGAACCCCACGGTGCGGGCGCTCGAAACCCGCATGGCCGCGCTGGAAGGGGCCGAAGATGCGCTGGCCTTCGCCACCGGTGTGGCGGCCATTGCAGGCACCTTCCTGACGCTGCTGAAACAGGGCGACCATCTGGTCATCAGCGACGTCACCTATGCCGGGGCCGCCGAACTTGCCCGCGCCATCCTGCCCGATTTCGGGATCGAGGTGACACCCGTCAACCTCTCTCTCCCTGGCGCGCTGCAGGCGGCACTGCGCCCCAACACCCGCCTCGTGCATTGCGAAAGCCCCTGCAACCCGATCCTGCGCCTGACCGATCTGGAACAGGTGGCGCAGATCGCCCATGCCCATGGCGCGCTGGTCTCGGTCGACAGCACGCTTGCCACCCCTGTCGCCACCCAACCGATCAAGCTCGGCGTCGATCTTGTGATCCATTCCCTGACCAAATTCATCAACGGCCATGGCGATGCACTGGGGGGAATCGTTGCGGGCCGCAAGGATCTGATCGCCCGGATGCGCGGGCGGGCCGGGGTCTATCTGGGGGCCGCCATGCCCGCCATGAATGCCTGGCTCATCCTGCGCGGCATCGACACGCTTTTCCCTCGGATGCGCCAGATCGCCGTCACTGCGCAGCAGGTGGCCACTTTTCTGGAATCCCACCCCAATGTCAGCCGCGTCATCTATCCCGGCCTGCCTTCGCACCCGCAGCACGCCCTCGCTCAGCGCCAAATGGCCATGCCGGGCGGCATGATCTTCTTCCAGACCGCCGATCCCGCCGCCATGGCCCGCCAACTCGCCGCGCGCCTGCAAGTCATGCATTACGCCTTCTCGCTCGGCCATCAGCGCAGCATCATCGTGATGCTGGATACCGCCGACATGATGCAGGGCAGCTATGCCCTGACCCCCGATCAGTTGGCCGATTACCGCAGCTATGCAGGCGATGGTGGCTTCCGGCTGTCCATCGGGCTGGAGGCCACCGATGATCTGATCCGCGATCTGGATCAGACCCTTGCAGGGTAAATCCCCGCCCACTGACACAGTGCACGCCATCAAGGCCACGAACATGGGGAGTGATGGTACCGACGCCCCGGCTCGAACGGGGGACCCCCAGATCCACAATCTGGTGCTCTAACCAACTGAGCTACGTCGGCGCTCTCGTGGGCGTTTATCCCCCCCGTTTCGGGATTGCAAGAGGCTCATTCCCCCTCTCGCCCTGCCCCACCGCAGCACCGCTTGCCTCGCCCAGCGTCCCGCGATAGGCCGGATGCAGGCAATTCCACATCCGCAAAAGGGGCCTTCCATGGGCATCGACAAGCAAAGCGACATCGCCGCCAATATCCAGATCGGACCCACCGATATGGGCATGGTCCGCATCTATATCGAAGCCGAAGGCGGCATCGAACTGCCGCTGGATTTCGATCCCGAAGAAGCCGAGGAAATCGCCGAAGAGCTGCGCGCCGCCGCCGAGGCCGCCCGCGCCATCGGCTCCGGTCCGGTCAAGGGCAAACCCGGCCGCCGCTAGGCCGCTACCACACCAAGCCCGCGCCTGGCACCGCACCGGGATCGCGCAGCGATTGCAGGCGCAGCGCGGCATGCCGGGCGAACTTCTGCATCATGACCTTGCGCCGTGGCGGGGCCATCGGCGTCTCGGGTCCCATCCGCAAAATCTCGGCATCATAGGGATCGGCCAGTATCAGCCCGGTACCTTCGGGCAGCAGGTCTACCGGGAAATCGGCATCCACCGCCCAGAAGAACCGGTCGCACCATTCCAGATAGCCCTGCCATTTTCGGTCCGCGCGGTAATCCGCCCGGCCTGATTTGCATTCCACCACCCAGATCTCGCCCTTCGGCCCCACCGCCATCACATCCACGCGCAGCCCCGGCGCGGGCACCAATTCTTCGACCGTCACGAAATCCATCGCCAGCAGGCCACGGCACACCCCGCGCTGCAGGCGCTGACCGGGCAACAGGGCAAGGGGTTCACGATCCATCTCCATGCCGCAAAACATGAACCAATCATGAACATCTTGCAAGCCACCCCGCCTGCCCCACCTTCACCGCCTGTTCCACATTTTGAACTCGGCCCTTGCCCCGCCGCCCCGCCGCGCCTAAGTCTGAATACGGCGGGTGCTGCTCTTCGCGTGTGAGGCTCTTTTCCAGTGGCCGATAAGCAAACGAATGGGGGCTGGCTCTGACAGGATCCTGGTCCTGCTACCTGGCTCCCACCTGAGACCTCTGGCTCTCGGGAAACCATGCCATCCACGGCTGCTGCGGGCCCGCCACTTTTTCCCGGCACAGATGAAAGACGGGGCCGCCCATGCGCGCGCCAACCGAACCTGATCCCGGCGCGTTCCATGTCCTCGTCGACATTCCCGTTGATGTCGTCAAACCAGTCACGCACATCACTTGCCCCGCAAAGGGCTGCGACACCGCCATAAAGATCAAATAAAAGGGCCCTCTCCCGGCGGGAAAGGGCCCATCATTCCATTCTATCAGGAAAGGCGCAGTCGGGAAGCCCCCGTCGCCTCAGCGCTGACCGCGCTTTGAATGCTGCGACCGTTGTTCCACCCGCACCGGGATGGGCACAAGATGCTGGCGCAACCCGCCGCGCGGCGTGTCGTCACTCTCGGCCATACGCATCACCTCGATGGCGAATTGCACCCCGCCAAAGAACACGCCGTTGAACATCACCAGCATCACCGCTGCCAGATATCCGGATGACGACCCGAATATCAGACCGCGCAACCCGGCCACATCCATCCAGATCAGCCCGCCCAGGAATACGACCGAAAGGCCAAACCCGATGGCGACGCTCTGGATGTAAAGACGGATGAGTTTGGGCATCGGGCGCTCCTCTATGTCAGAGGGTAAGCCTAGCCCCTTGCCGCGCCACTTCCAGCCCCAATTTGCCGCACCCAAGGCAATCGCGCCGCATGCGCGCCTTTCCGCCGCAAAAGCGTCAGAAGGCCGCAGGCTTTTCCTCGCGCGCCATATGGTCCAGCACGGCATTGACGAATTTCGATTCCTTTCCGTCCGGAAAGAAGGCTTTCGCCACATCGACATATTCGTTGATCACCACCTTGGGCGGCGTCTCCATCGACACAAGTTCCGCCCCCGCAGCGCGGAACAGCGCGCGGATCACCGGATCGATCCGGTCGATGGGCCATTTCGCCACAAGGGCGCGGTCCGTCATCTGGTCGATCTTGGCCTGCCAATTCACCGCGCCATCCACGACCTTGCGGAAATGTGCGGGGTCGCCCTCGGCCATCTCCACGTCGTCGAACACCTCGCCAAAGCGATGCGACTCGAACTCGCGCACGATCTTTTCAACGGTCTGTCCCGATGATTCCATCTGGAATAGCGCCTGCACGGCAAACAGCCGTGACGCCGATTTCATCTGCTTCTTGTCAGGCGCGGTCATGCCCGGAATCCGATCCCCTTGGTCTGGCCGGCCCAATTGCGCGAAAGCGCGATCAGATGCAAGGCCGCAGCCGCCGCGCCGCCGCCTTTGTTCTGCCCGTCAGGATTCGCCCGCACCTCAGCCTGCGCGCGGTTTTCCACCGTCAGGATGCCGTTGCCGATGGCCGCCCCCTGCAACCCCAAGAGGCTGATCGCCCGGCTGGAATCGTTGCAGACCGTGTCGTAATGCGTCGTCTCGCCCCGGATCACGCAGCCCAGCGCGACATAGCCGTCATATTTCGCCAGACGCTCTGCCATGGCAATCGCCGTTGGAACCTCCAGCGCGCCGGGCACTTCGACCAGCTCCACCTCTGCCCCGCAGGCCGCGGCAGTCGCCCGCGCGCCCGCCACCAGACTGTCGGCGATGTCCTTGTAATAGGGCGCCACCACGATCAACAACCGCACCGGCCGCTCGAAGCTGGGCAGCGCCAGCGTGTAATGCGTCTCGGATCCGGCCATCGCTCACACCTCCCGCAAAGGCTGCGTGCCGGCGATGGACAGGCCATAAGCCTCAAGCCCCACCACCTTCGGCGCCGCCGAATTCGTCACCAGCACGATCTGCGAAAGGCCCAGCGCCGACAGGATCTGCGCCCCCAACCCGTATTGCCGCAGCGTCTGCGGCGAATGTTCGCCACCTTCGACCATCTTCATCGCCGTATCCCGCAGCAGCACGACCACTCCGCGCCCCTCGGCCGCGATCAGGCGCATCGCAGCGGGCAGATCACCCGCGCCGCCCACGCCCAGCACATCCTCCAGCGGGTTAAGCGAATGGACCCGCACCAAAACCGGCGCATCCCCCGTCAGGTCGCCCTTGGTCAGCACCACATGCTCGGCACCCTGCGTTTCATCGGCAAAGATGCGCATCAGCCAGTCACCGCCATGCACAGATTGCACGGCCCGCACGGCCTTTTCATTCACCAGATTGTCGTGCCGCCGCCGATAGGCGATCAGATCGCTGATCGTACCGATCTTCAGCCCGTGCCGCTGCGCGAAAGACACCAGATCGGGCAGACGCGCCATTGTGCCATCGTCATTCATGATCTCACAGATCACACCCGACGGGTTCAGCCCGGCCAGACGGCTCACATCCACCGCCGCCTCGGTATGGCCCGCGCGCACCAGCACGCCGCCATCCCGCGCCCGCAGCGGGAACACATGCCCCGGCGTCGCGATATCCGCCGCGCCTTTGGTCGGGTCGATGGCGACAGACACCGTACGCGCCCGATCCGCCGCCGAAATGCCCGTCGTCACGCCTTCGCGCGCCTCGATCGACAGGGTGAAGGCCGTCTCGTGACGGCTTGAATTCTTCGGGCTCATCAGGGGCAGGCCCAGCGCCTCGATCCGCGCCGCAGGCAGGGCCAGACAGATCAGCCCGCGCCCGTGGGTCGCCATGAAATTAACCGCCGACGGCGTGCACATCTGCGCCGGGATCACCAGATCCCCTTCATTCTCGCGGTCCTCATGGTCCACCAGAATGAACATCCGCCCGTTGCGGGCATCTTCGATGATCTCTTCCGTCGAAGAGATGGCATCCGAATAATCTGTCTTGGTCTCGCTCATGCGCGTTACGCCCTTGCAGCTTTGCGCATGTCCTAGCGCGCGCCGCATCCAAAGGCCAGAGCCCTGCCGTCGCACAGCGACTGTGCAGCGCGCGCACGGCCTGCGCGGGTCACATGCCGAAAAATCGCTCCGCCGACAGATATCCAGCAAGCCGCCCCGCAGCGCACCAGTCCCGCTCCAGCGCCATATCCCCCACCAGGATCACGCGGTCCCCCGGCACCGATCCCAGCGCCGCACGGATCGCCGCGCCCGACTCGCACCATGGCCCCATCAGCGCGGGTGCAGGATGCGCCGCGTCGATCAACCCTCCCGCTGCTGCCAGCACCGCACCCGGGGTCAGCGGCCGCACCGCCAGCGCCAGCCGCCCGCAATCGCGCAATACTGCCAGCCGGTCCGCCTGCGCTTGCGGCAGAACCGGCTGCGGCGGCAACAGGCGCAGCGAATTGGACGAAAACAGGAACGCCAACACATCATGCCCCGTGGCGGCGCGGACCGACGCATAGGTTCGGTAATCAAGGCCCAGTTCGGCCGCCCTTCTCACCCGCAGACGAACCACCTCCAGAGGCAGCGACGGCAAAAGCTTCGCCCGCGCCGCCGTCCAGCAATGCTTGCGCCAGCCAAAGCCCGGCTCCAAACTCGGGCCGCCGTTATGGCCGATCCCCGTCATTGCCCCCATTCCCGCAGCCGCGCGACATAGCGCGCCATGGTGTCCACCTCCAGATTCACCCGGTCCCCCACCGCCACCGTGCCCCAGGTCGTGGCCTTCTGCGTGTGCGGGATGAAATTGATCCCGAACTCCACGCCCTCCACCTCATTCACCGTCAGCGAGGTGCCGTTCAGCGCCACCGATCCTTTCGGCGCGATGAACCCGGCAAGCGCATGGGGCGCGCGCATCGTCACCCGTTTGGAATCGCCCTCACGCGTGACACGCACCACGTCTGCGATGCCGTCGATATGGCCAGACACGATATGCCCGCCCAACTCATCCCCAACCTTCAGCGCGCGCTCCAGATTGATCCGCTTGCCCGGCACCCAGGTATCGAGATTGGTCTTCGACAGCGATTCCGCGCTGATCTCCACATCGAACCAGCCGCGCGGCGTTTTCCCCAGCGCGATCACCGTCAGGCAGACCCCGTCACAGGCAATCGAGGCCCCGATGTCGATCCCGCCCACATCATAGCCCGTCCCGATCCGCGCGCGCAGGTCGCCCCGTCGTTCCGTTTCCAGCACTTCGCCGATATCGGTGACAATCCCGGTGAACATGGCACCACTCTCCTTTTGATCTCTGCTTCAAGACCTAGCCCCGCCTGCCGCCCTCGGCAATCCGTCCTGCGCCGTCCCGCGTTGCCCTATTTTTGCCCATAGACTGGGCCAGACTGGCAGACGTAACGATTTCCGCCTATCTTGACCAAGGCAACAGTCCGGTGGCGCAGGAGGGCCGTCCAGTGGGGCGCAAGATGCGAGTATCCGGCGACAGCCGCAGTTTCCTTTTCCTGCAAGGGCCGCATGGCCCCTTCTTTCACCGACTTGGCGCGATGCTGCGCGCGGCGGGGGCGCAGGTGCACCGGGTGGGCTTCAACCGCGGGGATCAGGCGTTCTGGCCCGACCGGACCAGTTTCATTCCCTATCGCGGCACGCCAGAAGACTGGCCCGCCACGCTCGACGCGCTGCTGAACCAGCATGGCATCACGGATCTGGTGCTCTATGGCGACACCCGCCCGATCCATGCCGCGGCCGTCAGCGCCGCCCGTGCGCGCGGCCTGACCCTGCATGTGTTCGAAGAAGGCTATCTGCGTCCCTACTGGGTCACCTATGAACGCGGCGGGTCGAACGGCCATTCCCGGCTGATGCGACTGTCGGTCGATGACATGCGCGCCGCGCTGGCGCGCTCCACATCCGATCAGCCCGACGCCCCCACGTCCTGGGGCGACATGCGCCAGCACATCTTCTGGGGCGCGCTCTATCACTGGTTCGTCTTTGCAGGCAGCGGCAGCTATCCCAGATTTCGCCCGCACCGCGCCCTGACCGTGTGGCAAGAGGCCAAGCTGCACCTGCGCCGCCTGATCGCCCAGCCGATCCACCGCTGGGAACGCATCTTCAAGACCGTCGCAATCCGGCAGAGCGGCCACCCCTTCCACCTTGTCCTGCTGCAACTGGAACATGATGCCAGTTTCCGCACCCATTCGCCCTTCCGCACCATGACCGAATTTCTTGCCGTGGTGATGGAAGGCTTTGCCGCCGGCGCGCCACCGCACCACCATCTGGTGTTCAAGGCGCACCCGCTCGAGGATGGCCGCGTTCCGCTGCGCGCCGATATCCGCCGTCTGGCCGCCCTGCATGGCGTATCGGACCGGGTGCATTTCATACCCGGCGGCAAGCTCGGGCCTTTGCTGAACCTGACCCGGTCCGCGGTGACCGTGAATTCCACCGCGGGCCAGCAGGTGCTCTGGCGCGGCCTGCCGCTGCGCACCTTCGGCGAGGCGGTCTATGCCAAGCCCGAATTTGTCTCCTCTCAGCCGCTGCCGGAATTCTTTGCCCAGCCCACGCGCCCCGACCTGCGCGCCTATCGCGATTTCCGGCGCTATCTTCTGGAAACCTCGCAGGTTCCTGGCGGCTTCTACTCGGCCCGCGGGCGGCGCGAATTGCTGCGCCATGTCACCGACATGATGCTTTCGGGCGACGATCCCTATGATGCTCTCCGGCTTGGAAACGCGGCCCATCGGCAACAGTTGCACCCTGCGGCGTGATCCGGAAACAGAGTGTTTGTCAAAATCACCCATCATCCTGTAGGTTTACTGACAAAACTTGAGGCAAACTCCACTTAAGGAGCCCGAGCAGTGAAAATGTCGGTATCTAAAGGGGCCAGGGCTGCGGCCCTTGTCGTTCTTGTTGGCGCGGTCGCGGCTTGCGGCTTGCCGCGAAGCGGCCCGAACAAGAAGGAAATCTTCGCGGGCTCTGTCCTGCGTGAGGGCGATGCCTTTGTCGTGACGGTGAACAGCCGCGTGGCAAATGCCACCGCCGTGACCCCGTCGCTGGGCTTTTCGGGCAGTTTCCTCTCTGCCGGGCGCATCGGGTCTGACGTGATTTCTGCCGGCGACCGGCTGACGATCACCGTCTATGAAAACGTCAAGGACGATCCGCTCCTCGGCAATTCCGGGCAGCGCCTGTCGCAGCTCACCGAATTGCAGGTCGATGGTGAAGGGTTCATCTTCATTCCCTATGCCGGTCGCGTGCGCGCCGCCGGGGCCTCGCCCGAAGACCTGCGCATCGAAATCGCCAAGAAGCTTGATCCGCAAACGCCCGACCCGCAGGTCATCGTGCAGCGCGTTGCCGGGGATGGATCGACCGTCACCATTTCGGGTTCGGCGGGCGCACAAGGCGTTTATCCGATCGAACGGCCGACGCGCACCCTGTCCTCCATGGTGGCCCGCGCCGGGGGGGTGACCATCGATCCGGAAACCGCCATCGTGCGCGTCACGCGCAATGGCCAAACGGGCAAAGTCTGGCTGCTGGATCTTTACGAAAACCCGCAGCTCGACATCGCGCTCCGCGCGGGCGACCAGATCGTGATCGAGGAAGACACCCGCGCCTTCGTCGCCATGGGGGCCACCGGGGCGCAGAACCGCGTACCGTTTGAAAGCCAGAACCTCTCCGCGATCGAAGCACTGGCCATTGTCGGCGGCCTGAACACCAGCCTTGCCGATCCGACCGGCGTCTTCGTGTTCCGAAACGAACCGGCCGAGATCGCCAATGCCGTGCTGGGCCGCAACGATCTGACCGGGGCGCAGCGCATGATCTATGTGCTGGATCTGACCCAACCCACCGGCATGTTCGAAGCGCGCGATTTCCTGATCCGCGATGGCGACACGGTCTATGTCACCGAAGCCCCCTATGTGCAGTGGCAAAAGACCATCGGCGCGATCACCGGCACGGCCTCTGCGGCCAACTCGCTTGCCAGCGCCAGCGGCGGCTGATCTGCGATGGCCGGCCCGGCCAGCGACCACGACACCACCGCCGGGGCCATTCCCCGGCGGCTTCGCTTTCTGAACGGCGGCTTCTTCAAACCTGCCCTGCGTCGCATCCTTGCCGCGGCCGGGCATGAGCTGATCCCCGGCCTGCCCGGGCCGGGCGAGGGCGTGGTGGTCTGGGGCCGATCGCCCACGGCAGGCCGGGGCGAGGCGGCGGCGGCGCGCCGCGCCGCACCCCTGATCCGGGTGGAGGATGCCTTTCTCCGCTCGCTGCGCCCCGGCCGTGCGGGCGATGCGCCCCTCGGCCTGCTGATCGACCCTGTCGGTCTGCATTTCGATGCCAGCGCCCCATCCTTGATCGAACAGATCCTTGCCCGTGATCCCTTGGATGATTCGAACCTGCTTGCCCGCGCACGCGACGGGATTGCCCGGCTGATTGCCTCCGACTTGTCGAAATACAACATCCACGATCCTGCCCTGCCGCCTCCGCTGCCCGGCTATGTGCTGCTGATCGACCAGACGCGCAATGACGCCTCCATCCGCTTTTCCGGGGCGTCGGCAACCACCTTCCAGACCATGCTCGCCACCGCGATGGAGGATCATCCCGGCGCGCGCATCCTGATCAAATCGCATCCCGAAACTCGGCTGGGCCTGCGCCCAGGGCACTTCGACCCCGCCGCCCTTCCCGCCACGGTGACCCTGATCTCCGATGCTGTCTCGCCGTGGAAACTGCTCGAAGGGGCCATCGCCGTCTATACCGTCTCCTCGCAGATGGGGTTCGAGGCGATCCTTGCCGGGCATCGGCCGCGCGTCTTTGGTCAGCCTTTCTATGCCGGCTGGGGCCTGACGCAGGATGAACAGCCCCTCCCTCGCCGTCGCCGCACCCTGACGCGCGCACAGCTTTTCGCGGGTGCCATGATCCTTGCGCCGACGTGGTTCGATCCTTGCCGCAACCGCCTCTGCAGCTTTGAAGAAGCGGTGGATCAGCTGGAGGCCGACACCCGCTGCTGGCGCGCGGATCATGCCGGCCATGTCGCGCTTGGCATGCGGCTGTGGAAGCGGCGTCACTTGCAACTGACCTTTGGCCGCCACCGCCCGTTGATCTTTGCCAACAGCCCAGCCCGCGCCGCGAAGCTTGCCCAAAAGACCGGCCGCCATGTGATCGTCTGGGCAGGCAAGGCCCCCGATCCCACCCCAGTCGACCTGCCCCTGATCCGTGTCGAGGATGGCTTCCTGCGCTCGCGCGGGCTGGGGGCCGATCTTGTTCCGCCGCTGTCGCTGGTGTCGGATGATCTGGGCATCTACTATGATCCGATGCAGGAAAGCCGCCTTGAGCGCCTTCTCCTTTCCCCCCCGCCACCCGGCGGCCGCGCCCGTGCCGAACGTCTTATCGCCCGCATCACCGCGCTGGGCCTGTCGAAATACAACCTCCCTGCCCCGCCCTTGCCCGATCTGCCCCCCGGTCACCGCATCCTGGTTCCCGGGCAGGTCGAAGATGACGCCTCCATCCGCCTTGGCGCGGGCGATATCCGCACCAACCGCGCCCTGCTGGAGGCTGTCCGCGCCGCCCACCCGCAGGCCGTGATCCTGTACAAGCCCCACCCCGATGTCGAGGCGGGCCTTCGCCCCGGCGCAATCCCGGCCGCCGATCTGGCCCAGCTTGCCGACGCAGTCCTTCATCATGCCGATCCGCTGGCCTTGATCGCCGCCTGTGATGAGGTCTGGACGATCACTTCCACCTTGGGGTTTGAGGCGCTTTTGCGCGGCAAACCCGTCACCACGCTGGGCGCGCCCTTCTATGCAGGCTGGGGTCTGACACGTGATCTTGGCCTCGTGCCCCACCGCCGCCTGCGCCGCCCGGATGGCAGCCTGCAGCCGCGCCCGACACTGGCCGCGCTGGCCCATGCCGCGCTCATCGCCTATCCGCGCTACTTTGACCCTGTCACCCGCCGCCCCTGCCCGCCCGAAGTGGCGGTGGACCGCCTCGCACAGGGCAATGCCCCAGCGCCAGGCCCGGTCAACCGCAGCCTGGCCAAGCTGCAGGGTCTGTTTGCGGGCCATGCCCATCTCTGGCGCCGCTGACATCAATAGATGTAACGGATCTGTTCCATCCAGAACCGTTCCGTCCGCTTCAATCCCTGCGAGATCTGATCCAGCGCCACCGCATCCAGCGCGCCGCGACGATGCATCACCCCGGAATGGCGGGCGAACAGTTCGGCGATCGTCGCGCGCAGCTTGCGCCCCTTTTCCGTCAGCTTCACCCGAACCGACCGGCGATCCACATCCGACCGCTGATGATGCATATACCCCGCATCGACCAGCTTCTTCAGATTGTAGCTGACATTCGATCCTTGATAGTAGCCGCGGCTTTTCAGCTCGCCCGCGCTCACCTCGTTCTCGCCGATGTTGAACAGCAGCAGGCCCTGCACCGGGTTCACCTCGACAATCCCCAGCCTCTCGAACTCATCCTTGATGACGTCCAGAAGCAGCCGGTGCAATCGCTCCACCAGCCCCAACACCTCAAGATATCCCGAATGAAAGGCCCGATCAGACCCATCAAGCACCGCTTCCTGAACCGTCATTGCAACCCTCCGTCCAATCCTGACGAAGGGGAGATTCGCCGAAAATCCCCAATATCCGGTAAAGGCAGATCCGCCGCAGGATCAGCCCTTCGGTGCCAGCCTTTTCCGTGCGTAATCGGCAATCTCGGCCATCAGCGGTGCAATACCGGCAGGCGCTTCCCCCTGCCCCAGAATCCACGCCATCAGATCCTGATCATTTTCCTCCAGCAACAGGTCATAAACCGCCAACCGCCCCGGATCGAGCGTTGCCAGATGCGCATCCGCCCAGGGCCCCAGCACCAGATCCATCTCCTTGGTGCCGCGCCGCCAGCTGCGCATCGCCATGCGTTTCAGCCGCGCTTCTGCCGTCTCGCCCATGCAATCGCTCCTGCAAAATCCGTCGTGCCCTGCCCGCAAGGCTTCGCGCATCGGGCGGGCAAAGACAAGCGCGCGCCTGCCGCAGCCCGATGCCGCGCTCCGATAGCGCTTGATCGTGCCGCAGGCCAACCCTATGACCTTGGCGCGATCCCGTCCCCAATGCAAAAGGTGCCTGATCATGGCCTTCCTGTCCGATACGCTTGCCCGAGTGAAGCCTTCGCCGACCATCGCAGTCACCAACAAGGCGCGCGAACTGGCGGCAGCGGGGCGCGATATCATCGGTCTGGGCGCGGGCGAGCCGGATTTCGACACCCCGCAGAACATCAAGGATGCCGGCAAGCGCGCCATTGATGCGGGCAAGACCAAATACACCGCCGTGGACGGCATCCCCGAACTGAAGGCCGCGATCTGCGCGAAATTCCTGCGCGAAAACGGCCTGACCTACACTCCGGCGCAGGTCAGCGTCGGCACGGGCGGCAAGCAGATCCTCTACAACGCCCTGATGGCCACGCTGAACCCCGGGGATGAGGTGATCATCCCTGCCCCCTATTGGGTCAGCTACCCCGACATGGTGATGCTGGCAGGCGGCACGCCCGTGCCGGTCGTGGCCGGGATTGACACGCAGTTCAAACTCACCCCCGCCCAGCTTGAGGCCGCGATCACCCCGCGTACGAAATGGTTCCTCTTCAACTCGCCCTCCAACCCAACCGGGGCGGGCTATACACGGGCAGAGCTGAAGGCGCTGACAGATGTTCTGATGCGCCACCCGCATGTCTGGGTGATGTCGGACGACATGTACGAACATCTCGTCTTCGGCGATTTCGAATTCTGTACCCCGGCCGAGGTCGAGCCAGGCCTGTACGACCGCACCCTCACTTGCAACGGCGTGTCCAAGGCCTATGCCATGACCGGCTGGCGCATCGGCTATGCGGCGGGCCCCGTGGCGTTGATCAAGGCGATGGGAACCATCCAGTCGCAATCCACCTCCAACCCCTCCTCCGTCGCCCAATATGCGGCGGTCGAGGCGTTGACCGGCCCGCAGGATTTCCTCGCCGAGAACCGCGCCCTGTTCCAGCGGCGCCGCGATCTGGTCGTGTCGATGCTCAATCAGGCCAAGGGCATCACCTGCCCCAATCCCGAAGGCGCCTTCTACGTCTATCCCGACATCTCCGGCTGCATCGGCAAAGCCACGCCTTCGGGCAAGATCATCACCAATGACGAAGTCTTCGCTGACGCGCTTCTTGAGGATACCGGTGTCGCCGTCGTCTTTGGCGCGGCCTTCGGACTTTCCCCGAACTTCCGCGTCAGCTACGCTACGTCAGATTCGGTACTCGCCGATGCCTGTACCCGTATTCAGAAATTTTGTGCGTTATTGATTTAGGGGGATCTGAATGGCGGGCGATCTGCCGGACTACTACTTCCGCATTCGTGAAAACGGCGCCGTCGTGTTCAAGGTGGATACCGAAAACCGCCAGCGCCGCATCGAATTGGATGAGGTCGCCACCATCAACCTGCGCAACGGCAATATCAAACCGCATGGCGACCACACCCTGACGCCCGAGGAAACGGTCCTCATCCGCGACTGGATGGAACGCCGCACTGCCCAACTTGCCCGCCGCGATATCGACGACATCCACCGCGCCGTCGATCATCTGAACCTCACCGCGCAATGGGTGCAATCGCGCGCCACGGATGCCGAATTGGACGAAGTCACAGATGCGCTTCTGCTGGCCATGCACGATCTGCGCTCCGTGCTGATCAAACGCAAGGCCGACCGCCTGCTCAAAGGCACCAAGGCCGCCGAATAGCCGGCCTCAGGTTGCGGCCTGCGCCGCAAAGGTCATCCGCCGGAACCGCGCCCAGAACCGCAGCATCAGCGCGGCGGCCGCCACCGTCAGCCCCACCACCAGCCCCAGCCACAACCCCACCGCACCCATCTCCAACGGAAAGGCCAGCACATAGCTGACAGGGATACCGATCAGCCAATAGCTGATCGCGGCCAGCACCATCGGCACCTTGGTATCCTGCACCCCGCGCAACAGGCCCAGCGCGATCACCTGCATCGCATCGGCCAGCTGGAACAGCGCCGCCAGCGCCAGCAGCACTGTGCCAAAGGCCACGATCTGCGCGCTCTCCGGCTTTGCCATATCCAGAAACAGCGCGATGATCGGCTCCGGCACCGTCAGGAACACAGCCACCATTGCCACGCCGAACACCGCCGACAGGGCAATCCCCACCAGCGCCCCGTCGCGCATCCCCAACCGGTCGCCCGATCCATCGGCATGGGCAGTGCGGATCGTCACCGCGTTCGACAGGCCCAGATGCACCATGAAGGCCAGCGCCGCCACCTCCATCGCGATCCCGTGCGCCGCCAGTTCCACCGTGCCGATCCAGCCCATCATCAGGGCGCTGGCCTGAAACAGCCCACTTTCGGCCAGCCCTGTAATCCCGATGGGCCAGCCCAGCCGGAACACCCGCCCCATCGCCACCCAATCCGCGCGCCAGAACCGCTGCCACAGCCGGAACCGCCGCAACTCCGGCAGCCAGCCAGCATAGATCGCAAGCGACAAAAGGCTCGCCACCTGAACGGAAACTGTCGCCAGCGCCGCGCCGACCACGCCCAGTTCCGGCGCGCCCCAGTTTCCGAAGATGAACACCCAGTTCATCGCCACATTCAACCCGACCGCCCCCAGCGTGACCCAAAGCACCACCTGCGTCCGCCCCAGCGCCGCCAGATAGCTTTTCAACGCCATGACCATCAGCGCCGGGATCATCCCCAACCCCGCCACACGCAGATAATCCTGCCCCAGCGCGGCCACCTCCGGTTGCTGGCCCAGCGCCAGCAGGATCGACCCCGACCACCAGAACAGCGGATAACACCCCGCCCCGAACAGGATCGACAGCCAAAGCCCCATCCGGGTGTCGCGGCGGACCTGGGTTTCATCACCCTCGGCCACGGCGGCAGCCACCATCGGCATCACCGCCTGCGCAAAGCCGGACCCCAGGATGAAGATGACGAAAAAGCTCGACGCGCCCAGCACCGTGGCCGCCAGTTCGGTGACCCCATACCAGCCCATCATAACGGTATCGGCCACATGCAGCGACATCTGCGCCAGATGGCTGCCAATAAGCGGCAGACCCAGCGCAAGCGTCGCCCGCGCATGTCCGATATGGGTCATGGGTTGTGTCATGCTCCCCGATTACCCCCGCCGGATGACGCCGACAAGACACCACCCTCGCCGCAGCGCAGCGCAAGCGGCAGCCCGGGAACCGTTTTCTGACACGAGACAAACGCACCGGAAAATGACGCATTTTCCGCCACCGCCATGGCTCGCGGTGGGCCACGCCACATCGGCACGCCAACTCCGCAGGAGTTGCCCGTTTTCTGCGTCAGAAAACGCTGCGGAAAATGCGTCATTTTCCGCAGCCTTCAGATCAAGGCACCCAGCATCCCCAAGGCCAGCGCCGCGATCACCGCCCCCGCCACCAGTTCCAGCAAAGGCATCATGCGCCAGATCCGCGCCTCGCCCAGCCCCGCCAGCGCCCCTTCGCGCGACCAGACGGCCAGCACCGCCACGCCGATGGTCACCACCGCCACGCCCAGACCCATCGCAAAGGCCCCGGCCACGCCCGCCGCACCGATCCCCAGCTGAAAGGTCAGGATCAACAGGAACAGCGCCCCTGAACAGGGCCGTACTGCCACGCTGGCGATCAGCGCAGCCGTATCGCGCCACCCGGTCAGCCGTGCCACCTCCTCTACCGTGGGGCCATGGGCATGGCCACAGCCGCACTCCGCCCCGTGGTCATGATGGTGGTGATGGTCATGGTGATCGCCGTGATCATGGTCGTGATGATGCCCATGGTCCGCGCCCTTCCCCGCCTCAGACCGCATCCCGCGCCACACCCCGCGCCCTCCGCGCCAGACGAGCCATAGCCCGATGGCCGCAATTGCCGCCCAACTGGCCATAGCCAGCGCGCCTTCGGCCATGCCCACCATCCGCTCGCGCGTCCAGCCCAGCACAAGCACCCCCGCATAGACCAGCGCCACCGCCACCGCCGCCTGCGCAAGCGAAGAGGCCAGCGCCACTCCAGCCAGCGGCAGCAACCGCACCCGCCGCGCCACGCCATAACCACCGATCAGAAACTTGCCATGCCCCGGCCCCGCCGCATGGGCCAACCCATAGAGGAAACACACAGACAACAACCCCGCCCAGGCCGCAGGTTCGCCCGCCTTCACCGCCCGCACGGCACCCGCAAGCGGCGCCTGCAAGGCGCGCTGCACCTCGGCGGCCCAGCGGCCCAGCATCTCCAGCCCGCCCAGCGCCCAGATCAGCGCCAGCACCGCCGCCACGCCAAGCCCGGCCAACATCACGGCGCGCCGCATGTCACCCGAACCTCCTGCGCAAACAGCGCCCCCACCTCGGGAAAGCCCATTTCCACGTCCATATCTTCCGGAATCTCGGCCAGAATGGCCTGCATCTCGCGCTCCGCTTCGGACAGTTCAGGCGCGATCACCTCGGTCTCGCAGCCTTCTGCCGTGATCTCGCGGATCGTGTATTCGGTGTAATAGGTGGGGTCATAATTCTTTACCACCAAAAGCCCCGCCACCGGTTCGGCCAGATCGCGGATGTGTGAGGAAATGATCTGCCCCCCTTCATACCGCGCCACCCCATCGCGCGGCGCTGACAGGCCCAAGGCACGCTCCCCGGCAAAGGCATAGGTATCGCCCGGAAAGCCGGGTTCCCACGCCATGTCAAACCCTTGCAGGGCGGCCGTTTCGGCCTCGGTCAGCACACCGTCGGCATCCGGGTCCAACCCACGCTCGGTAATCAGAACCAGCGAAAAGAACGGATCATAGGTCCACGTCACCCGCAGGGCCGAGGCCCGCCCGGCCTCATCCCGGATGACCTCCAGCGCGGTCTCCATGAAGACATGCGGATGCGCGCCCGCAGGCCCGCCCAGCCCCATCAGGGCCACAACCGCCACCGTCCACCGCATCCAACCCCTCCAGCCAGCATACCTGCGCCAGAGTTAGGCCCCATCCCCCGCGCCTGCAACCACCCTCAGCGGCGGATTGCCGGATGGGTGGCGGCATCAAGGATATGCCCCGCCCCGTGAATGACCTGACTTGCCTGCCCCACGATCAGCGGATCAGGCACCCCGATCACCTCCCAATCCTTTTCCGGGTAATCCACGGTGGACAGGAAATGCCGCAGGCAGTTCAGCCTTGCGCGTTTCTTGTCATCCGATTTCACGATCACCCAGGGCGCATCGGCAGTATCGGTGTAGAAGAACATCGCCTCCTTCGCCTCGGTATAGTCATCCCACTTATCGAGGCTCGCCTTGTCGATAGGCGACAGCTTCCAGCGCTTCAGCGGATCGGTCTCCCGCTCCACAAAACGCCGCCGCTGCTCCTCACGACTCACCGAGAACCAGTATTTCCGCAGCCGCACGCCCGAGCGGACCAACATCCGCTCCAACTCTGGCACCTGCCGCATGAATTCCAGATATTCCGACGGGGAACAGAACCCCATCACCCGCTCCACCCCCGCGCGGTTGTACCAACTGCGGTCATAAAGCACCATTTCCCCGGCCGTCGGCAGATGCGCGATATAGCGCTGGAAAAACCACTCGCCCTTTTCCTTTTCCGTGGGCTTGGTCAGCGCCACCACACGGGCATAGCGGGGGTTCAGATGCTCCATGAACCGCTTGATCGTGCCGCCCTTGCCCGCCGCATCGCGGCCTTCGAACAGGATGACGAATTTTTCGCCGGTCTCCTGCGCCCAGATCTGCAGCTTCAGCAGCTCTGCCTGCAACCGGGCCTTCTCCTCCTCATAGGTCCGCCGCCCAAGGGCGCGGCCATAGGGATAGACCCCGCCCTCAAAGGCCGCGCGGATCGCGTCCGCATCCACCTTGGGGTATTGCGTGGGGCCATGCGGCCGATCATCCGATCCTGCCGCAACCGCAGGCCCCCTTGGCACCACCGCAACGGGCTGCGCGGTATCGGTTCCCATCTTGCCGTCGCCGTCCATGCTACACCTCCGGTTCAGGATTATCCGCCCAGCATCGCACAAAAGGCCCGCCGGCGCCTTGATCCCTGTCAAAGATAGCCCTGAATCCCCCTTTTTTATCCGCAATGCCCGGCATAGGGTCTGCGACACACAGGTTTTCAGGCAATTTAGCCTTCAGAAGGTTTTCGATGATCACGCTGCACGGCGTTTACCGCTCCCGCGCCACCCGCCCGCTCTGGCTCTTGCTGGAAAGCGGCACCCCTTTCACCCATGTTCCCGTGATCCAGGCCTATCGCCTGTCCGATCCCCATGCCCCGGATGCGCCCCTCAACACCGCCTCGCCCGGCTTCCTGCAGATCAACCCGCAAGGCCAGATCCCGGCCATGCAGGACGGCGACCTGATCCTGACCGAAAGCCTGGCCATCGCGCTCTACCTCGCCCGCCGCTATGGCGGAACGCTCGGCCCGCAGGACGATGCCGAAGGCGCGCTGATGGACCAATGGGCGCTGTTTGCCGCGACGTCCATCGAAACCCCGGCGCTGGAAATCCTGCAGGCCCCGCCCGGAGAGTTGGGCGAAGCGATCCTCAAGGTCGCCGCGGAAAAACTGCGCCGCCCGCTGGCGCGGCTGAACACGCATCTGCACGGGCGTGACTGGCTGGTCGGCAACCGCTTTACCGTGGCCGACATCAACACCGCCGAATGCCTGCGCTATGCACAAGGTCATGCGGCGCTGATCGCCGAATTCCCCGAAGCAAAGCGCTGGCTGGAGGCCGCACAAGCCCGCCCCGCCTTCCAGCAGCTTTGGGCCGCGCGCTTGGCCGAACCCGCCTGACCACAGCCTTGGCAAGGCAGGGGGGCAGGCCCGCCCCCCTGACCCCCGTGGCCCCCATTTTGAAAGGGTGCGCCAAGCGGGTGCCGTCGCATGGGTATTTTTGCCAAGATGAATGGGCGGGCCGTCTTTTCCCCTCCCCACTATTCATGGGGGAGGGGATGCCCCCAGTCAGACGTATTTCCGCCAGTCATGCTGTTCCTTGAACCCCAGAACCTCACGGATCTTGCGGTTCGACAGCAGCCCCTCATGCGGGCCCACCGCGCGCGACAGCGGCACATTCGGGAAGAACCGCGCCAGCAATTCGGTATTGGTCTGCGGCACGGCATTGCTGTCATTGGCCGCGTTGAACACCTGCCAGCCCAGCCCGTCCTTTTGCAGCGCAAGATCGACGATCTGCCCCAGATCGCGCGCGTCGATATAGCTGAAGGTGATCCGCCGCCGCAGCCCTGGATCGTCCTTCAACGGCGGGAACAGCGTCGCATATTCCTGCGGCTCGATCACATTGCCGATCCGCAGCGCATAGATATCCAACCCCGAACGACGCTGGAAACTGCGCGCCGTCACCTCGTTCACCTTCTTGGACATGCCATAGCTGTCCATCGGGTCGATGTCGTAATCCTCTTCGAGCGGCAGCACCTTGGGATCGACCACCCCTTCGCTGAAGCAGACGCCATAGGTCGTCTCGCTTGACGCTATGATGATCTTCCGGATCCCCAGCTTCACCGCCGCCTCGATCACGTTATAGGTGCCGATGACGTTGACACGATAGGTCTCGGTATCTGCGCACATCATCAGCCGCGGGATCGCCGCGAAATGCACCACCGCGTCAAAAGGCTTTGCCGCACCCTGATCCAGCTCGTCATAGCCCGCATGGCCCGACATGACCGAGAACATCTGCCCCGCATCGGTGATGTCGGCGATGAAATCATGCACCCCCGGATGGCCCAACGGCACCCGGTCCACATTCAGCACCCGATGCCCTTGGTCGGCCAGATAGGCCACCACATGCTTGCCGGCCTTGCCCGACCCACCC
The DNA here is from genome assembly GCA_943369275.1 of Rhodobacter maris. Taxonomy (GTDB): domain Bacteria; phylum Pseudomonadota; class Alphaproteobacteria; order Rhodobacterales; family Rhodobacteraceae; genus Paragemmobacter; species Paragemmobacter maris_A. Next base: position 24,840 of record CALRMS020000056.1, read on the forward strand.
GTGAACAGAACCCGCATCGTTTTCCTCCCTCGTTCAACTGCGTAACAGGAATACCCCACAGGCCCGGCAGGACAACCCCCACATCTTGCGCCCCTCCCCCCCGGGATGCTCTAATCCCGCCCCACAGCCGCATAACCAAGAATCGAGCACCCTCATGGCCAATGACCTCCTCTCCTCCGGGGACCAGTCCTACAACGCCTCCTCCATCGAGGTGCTCGAAGGGCTGGAACCGGTCCGCAAACGCCCCGGCATGTATATCGGCGGCACCGATGAACGCGCCCTGCACCACCTTGTCGCCGAAATCCTCGACAACTCGATGGACGAGGCGGTGGCAGGCCACGCCACAAGGATCGAGGTAGAGCTTCACGGCGATTACGCCGTCACCATCCGCGACAATGGCCGCGGCATTCCGATCGATCCCCACCCCAAATTCCCCGGCAAATCCGCGCTGGAGGTGATCCTCTGCACCCTGCACGCGGGCGGCAAGTTCGGCGGCGACGCCTATGCCACCTCCGGCGGTCTGCACGGCGTGGGTGCTTCGGTCGTCAACGCCCTGTCCGATCACATGCGGGTCGAGGTCGCGCGCAACCGCGAACTTTTCGTGCAGGAATTCTCGCGCGGCATCCCGCAAGGGCCCGTCACCAAGATAGGCCCCGCCCCCAACCGGCGCGGCACCTCCGTCACCTTCCATGCCGATCATGAGATTTTCGGCTCCCAGACCTTCAAACCCGCCCGCCTGCTCAAAATGGTCCGCTCCAAGGCCTATCTCTTTTCGGGCGTAGAGATTCGCTGGAAATCCGCCATCAACGATGGCGAAACCCCGTTAGAGGCCGTGTTCCACTTCCCCGGTGGCCTCGCCGACTACCTCTCAGACCAACTCACCAAAACCACGACCTATGCCGACCGCCCCTTCGCCGGAAAGGTCAGCTTTACCGAGAAATACAATATCCCCGGCTCTGTCGAATGGGCCATCAACTGGACGCCCGCCCGTGACGGGTTCATCCAATCCTACTGCAACACCGTCCCCACGCCCGAAGGCGGCACGCATGAGGGCGGGTTCTGGGCCGCCATCCTCAAGGGCATCCGCGCCTATGGCGAGCTGGTGAAAAACCGCAAGGCCGAACTCATCACCCGCGATGACCTGCTCACCGGGGGCTGCGCGCTCGTCTCCTGCTTCATCCGCGAACCGCAATTCGTGGGCCAGACCAAGGACCGCCTCGCCACGGAAGAGGCCGCCAAATGGGTCGAAGGCGCGGTCCGCGACCATTTCGACAACTGGCTCGCGAATGACACCAAGTCCGCCGGCGCCATTCTGGATTTCCTCGTGCTGCGCGCCGAAGAACGCCTCCGCCGCCGGATGGAAAAGGAAACCGCCCGCAAGACGGCAACCAAGAAACTGCGCCTTCCCGGCAAACTCACCGACTGCACCTCGAAAACCCGCGAAGGGACCGAGCTGTTCATCGTCGAGGGCGACTCGGCCGGCGGCTCCGCCAAAGGCGCGCGCTCGCGCGAGACGCAGGCCCTGCTGCCGCTCAAGGGGAAAATCCTCAACGTCCTGGGTGCTGCCTCGGCCAAACTGCACGACAACAGCGAAATCCGCGACATCTGCGAAGCGCTCGGCGTGCAGATGGGCACCAAGTTCAAGGTCGACGACCTGCGCTATGACAAGATCATCATCATGACCGACGCCGATGTCGACGGCGCGCATATCGCCTCGCTCCTGATGACCTTCTTCTTCACCCAGATGCGCCCCCTCATCGACAAGGGCCACCTCTACCTCGCCTGCCCCCCCCTCTACCGCCTGACCCAGGGGGCAAAGCGGCTCTATGTTGCGTCAGATGCGGAAAAAGAGGAATGGCTCGCCAAAGGCCTCGGCGGCAAAGGCAAGATCGACGTGCAGCGCTTCAAGGGTCTGGGCGAGATGGATGCCAAAGACCTCAAAGACACCACAATGGACCCCGCCTCCCGCAAACTGATCCGCCTGAGCATTGATGAGGATGAACCGGGAATGACCGGCGATCTGGTGGAACGCCTGATGGGCAAGAAGCCAGAATTGCGGTTCCAGTATATTCAGGAAAACGCGCGGTTTGTGGAGGAGTTGGATGTATGAGTGGATGGTCTTGGTTTTCTCGAAGAAAGTCAATGTCGGCTGAAGACATACGGAAACAGCTTCTTCCCGAACGTCAGATTTATGTCCAAAATGCGCCAGGAATATCCAGAAAAATAGAAACACTGTTGAAAGAACAGGGCTTTCAGCTTCACCAAGTATCACATCGCATTAAGGGCCTCGATTCCGCTATTAGAAAGGTGCAGTCGAAGGGTGCCGACTACAGCCCAAGCGATTTAACTGATATACTAGGAGTCCGCGTAATTGTTTTTCGAGAATCTGACATTGCCAAGTGTGCAGACATTCTAAGCACTGCATTTGATTATGATCCGGAAAACTCCATAGATAAAACAATACCGAAGCAAATCACTGCCTTTGGCTATAGATCGCTTCATCTTATTCTTCGAATTGATAGCAATTGGCATCGACCGTTACCATTTGAAGTTCAGATTCGCACTGTGCTACAGCATGCGTGGGCAGAACTTGAGCATTCAGCGATCTACAAGTCAGATCGCCAAGTCACCCCAGAAGTTCGTCGCAAGTTTGCACGGCTTTCTGGCACTTTCGAACTACTTGACTCAGAGATAGACCGCATCCTGGAAGAGCAGGAGAGTGGATTTGAAAACCCATTTGTATCTTTTTTTGATATTGCATCAAGCTGGTTTAGGACGGTTAAATTTCTAACCCCTCTCTCCAAGAACACCGATCGCGATATTGCTTTAGTCGGAAGAATTTTTTTTGCATGCGCCCTATCGAATATCGACCAAGTAAGGAGAGTAGCTTCATCTTTTGATGTGGAACGGCTTGCTTGGCTGTTAGATCGGAACAAAACTCAATCCATGGTAGGAGTGCGACTTGCTGGATGGCTGGCGTGCAAACACAGCGCCGAAAGCTTTCTGGATCTAGTGTTTAAAGATGATGAGTTGAATTCCCTTTTTGACAACGAATACTCGCTTTATGACTTAAAAATCATCCTCAGTGACGATGGCCCGATCAGGTTAGGGCCAAGCGTAAAGAACGTTCCGCGAAAGTTCAGAAACAATAAGTAATTTGCAGGCGTAGGATTTATGTTTGCCTGTACACTCTTACCCACCCGTCAGATTTGCCCAAAGCAAATCTGACCGCGCCCGACCTTCCTCGGGCTTATGCCGCGCCACTGGCGCGACGGTCCCTCGTCACCCCGGGGGCGGGCGCGATATATCGCTCCTACCCCCACGTGCCGGTCGCGGTTGGCTTTTGCCCTACCGTTGCACCCTCACCAGTTCGCGCTGAACAATCTGCAAGTCATTGATTTTGGTTTATAAAGCGGAGATTTTTCTCGCCTCTGGTCGCAGAGTTTTATATGATTTTGGCTGAAACCTTGCAATTTAGGTTCTGGCCATGAAGCACCGTCCGCGTTCCCCGGAGCA
>CALRMS020000057.1:0-27899 GCA_943369275.1 Rhodobacter maris
CCATGGCCCAATTGCGCGCGCCGATTGATGCGTTTTTCGATGCCGTGCAGATCAATGCCGAGAATGAGATCCTGCGCCGCAACCGGCTCAACCTGCTGCATCGCATCCGCGCGATCTGTTCGGGTGTGGCGGACCTGACAAAGGTGGACGGGTAAGCCTTCTTGCTGTCTGCTAATTCTTCTCTGTGAAAATATCCTGGGGGTCCGGGGGCAAAGCCCCCGGCGCTCTCCACCCGCGCAGCGCGAAAATTACAGCGAATGTCAGGCTTGCTTGACACTATTTTCAGCGTATCCTGCGCCTGCAAAGGAAAGGTCGCTGCAGTGCAGAAGATGGATATGCTTCCCGATTTCGCCGAGATCACACCCACGGCGCGGATCCAGACGGCGGCGCATGGCTGGCGGGCAAAGTGCCTGCAACGGCTGGTGCGGCTGGATTTGCCGGTGCCGGAGACGGTGGCGCTGCCTGCGGCCACGGTGCGGGCGATCGCGGCGGGGCATCCGGTGGATGTGGAGGCGATTCTGGCGCATTTCGGCGCGGATGCGCTGATCTCGGTGCGGCCAAGCCCGGAAAACCCCGATTGGGGCGGGCCGGGGACGATTTTGAACATCGGGATGAATGCGGAGCGGCATCTGGGGCTGGTGGAGCGGCACGGGCAGGCGGCGGCGGATGCGCTCTATCTGCGGTTCGTGCAATCCTATGCCACCCATGTGGCGCGGCTGGACCCCGACATGTTCGATGCCGCCGCCCCATCGGCCGAGGCGCTGCGCGATGCGCTGCGGGTTTATGAATTGGAGATGGATGAGGAATTCCCGCAAGACCCCGCCCGGCAGTTGGCCGAGGTGTTGCGGTCCATGGCGCGGGCCTGGGAGGGAACCACCGCGCGGCTGCTCAGGCAGGCCAAGGGGGCACCGGAAGCGGCAGCGCTGGGTCTTGTGGTGCAGGAAATGGCGCAGGGGATCGGCAAGGGGGTTTCCGGGTCGGGTGTGATTCAGTTTGTCGATCCGATAACGGGGATGCCGCAGGTGACGGGGCGCTATCTGGGCCAGTCGCAGGGGCGGGATGCGCTGAAGCGGACGGAGGCGATCTATCTTACCCGTGATCCGCGTGGGCCGTCGCTGGAGGAACTGGCGCCGGGGCTGTTTGGGGATCTGTTGGGCTTTGGTGCCGCCTGCCGGGTGAAGCTGCGCGAGGAAATGCAGATCGAATTCACCATCGAGGACGGGCATCTGTCGGTGCTGGATGCGGTGAAGGTGGCGCGGTCAGCCCGGGCGGGGCTGAAGATCGCGGTGGCGCTGGCCGAGGATGGCGTGATCTCTGAGGCCGAGGCCGTGTTGCGGGTAGAGCCGCGCGCCCTGCCGGAATTGCTGCACACGCAGGTTGATCCGCGCGGGCCGCGCGATGTGTTCGTGCGGGGGATTGCGGCAAGTCCCGGCGCGGCGACGGGGAGGGTCGTGTTCTCATCGGCCGCCGCGCAGGCGAGCGCGGCGCGGGGGGAGCCTTGCATCCTTGTGCGGCGTGAAACGGCGCCCGAGGATATTCGCGGGATGCATTCCGCTGTGGGTGTGCTGACGGAGCGGGGCGGGATGACCAGCCATGCGGCGGTGATCGGGCGCGGGCTGGGCCTGCCCTGCATCGTGGGGGCGTCGGACCTGAAGCTGGATTCCAAGGACAAGAAGCTGGTGGCCCCCGACGGGCGGGTGTTCCGTGAAGGGGATGTGATTACCGTCGATGGCACCACGGGCGAGGCGCTGGTGGGCGCGGCGGATATGCTGGCCCCGGCGCTGGATGACAGTTTCCGCAAGCTGCTGGGCTGGGCGGATCAGTATCGCGACATCGGGATCCGGGCCAATGCGGATACGCCTGCGGATGCTGCCACGGCGCGGCAGTTCGAGGCGCAGGGCATCGGGCTGTGCCGGACCGAACACATGTTCTTTGAAGATGATCGTCTGGTGGTGATGCGCGAGATGATCTTTGCCGACAGTTCCAAGGATCGCGCGGCGGCCTTGGCGCGGCTGTTGCCGATGCAGCGCGAGGATTTCGTGCAGCTGTTCGACATCATGCAGGGCCTGCCAGTCTGTATCCGGCTGTTCGACCCACCTTTGCACGAGTTCCTGCCGCACAGCCGGGAAGGCCTGCGCGAATTGGCCGAAGCGCTGGACAAGCCGCTGTCCGAAGTCACGCGGCGGGCCGAGGCCCTGGCCGAGTTCAACCCGATGCTGGGGATGCGGGGCGTGCGGCTGGGGGTGGTGCTGCCCGAAATTTACGACATGCAGGCACAGGCGATATTCGAGGCGACGGTCGAAGTGGGGCGGCGCGGTGCGGCGGTAGTGCCCGAGATCATGATCCCGTTGGTATCGGCCCGGCGCGAGGTCGAACTGGTGCAGGGCCGGATCGAGGCCGTTGCGGCCAAGGTGCGGAGCAAGGCCGGGGCGGATTTCGCCTATAAGCTGGGCGTGATGGTTGAAACCCCGCGCGCTGCATTGCGGGCGGGCGAGATTGCACAGCACGCGGCGTTCCTGTCCTTCGGCACCAATGACCTGACGCAGATGACCTATGGCCTGTCGCGCGATGATGCGGGGCGGTTCATGAACACCTATGTGCAGCAAGGCGTGTTCCCCGAAGATCCGTTCCATATTCTGGACGTGGACGGGGTGGGCGAGCTGCTGCTGATCGGCACGGAACGCGGGCGCAAGACGCGCGGTGATCTGGTTGTTTCCCTGTGCGGAGAGCATGGGGGCAACCCCGAATCCATCGGCTTTTGTCGCAAGGCAGGATTCGATTACGTGTCCTGTTCGCCTTATCGGGTGCCACTGGCGCGGCTGGCGGCGGCGCATCTGGCGTTGAAGGAGCAGATGCCCATTCTGAAAAAATAACACAAGATCATGTGGTTGTATGATCTTGTTGTGATAGCGCGTTAGGAAATTTCGGCGGATATCCGCCGAAAAGGGCTGAGTTTTGGTTGCAATTTTGCCACATTGGTAGACTCGGACCCCATGATTCGTCTACGCCCGCCCCTCGTTATCAAAGGTGAAAGGTTTTTCGCTGCTGATGACGGGTTGAAACAACCGGGATACACGAGACCATGCGCTTGCACACAGGCTGGATCACGGGGGCCATTGCCGCCGTCATCCTGAATGGAGCGGCCTTCGCCGACGTGACGGTGAGCCATTCGAACGATCCGACAGCCGCCATCGGCGGCACCCTTGGCAGTTTGCTGGGGGCGGAAAGACAGGCATTGAACGCCATCCCCGAGGGACGGCTGACGGAACTGGCTGTGGGGCCGAAAATCGAAACCCGCACGACCGCCAGCAAGGCGCAGGGCAAACCGTCGCGGCCGACTGTGATCCGCTACGACGATGCGTGGCTTGCCACCGTTGCGGAGCCCGCGCGTGATGCGCAGTGGGAATGCCTGAGCCATGCCATCTATTTCGAAGCGCGTGGGGAAACCCTGCGCGGGCAGTTCGCGGTGGCGGAAGTGATTCTGAACCGCGTCGACAGCCCGGATTACCCTTCGACGATCTGCGCTGTGGTACAGCAGCGTGGTGGCGGCGGATGCCAGTTCAGCTATGTCTGCGATGGCAGGGCCGACCGGATGCGCGACCCCGAGGCAATGTGGCGGGCGGAGCGGATTGCCGCGGCCATGATGAACGGAGCGCCGCGCGCCCTGACGATGGGAGCCACGCATTTCCACACACGGCAGGTGCGGCCCGGCTGGGCGCGGCGTTTCCCGCAGACAGCGGCCATTGGCGCGCATCTCTTCTACAGGCAACCCTGAGGCAGGCCGGGAACGCGACACGAGAGTCGCCTTGCTTGCGTCTTGTGACGGGTTCGGACATGGAAGTGTCGGGGGCTGGGGATAACCTGCCCCCAGTTTCCTTTGTGCGCCGGGAGGCGAGACCATGACCACCGACACCCGCCTTGCCTTTGCTCATCCTGAGGAGCGGGCTGTGGCATCGGCCAGCGCCGACCCGCGCGACCGGATCAGCCTGCGCGATCATGTGGTCGAGGTGGAGATCGGCGCGTTTCAGCAGGAACGCGGTACGCGCCAGCGCATCCAATTCAATGTGGTGGTCGAGGTACGCCCGCAGCCGCAGCCGTTGGATGACGATGTGGACAAGATCCTGAGCTATGACCGCATCACCGAGGCTATCGCGGCGGAACTGGCGGCGGAACGGCTGAACCTGCTAGAGACTCTGGCGGAGCGGGTGGCCGAGCGAATTCTGGCCGAGCCGCAGGCGATGCGGGCTTTTGTGCGGGTGGAAAAGCTGGACCGTGGCCCCGGCAAGCTGGGCGTGGAGATTGCCCGCAGCCGGGCCGAGGCCCCCTTGCGCGCCGTGGGCAGCGACGGGGTGGAATCAGCGCTGCATCCGTTGGTGGTGTTTCTGGACAATGTGGCGATCCATGCGGGCGATCTGGCGGCGCGGCTGGATGCGTTGCAGGCGCGGGGGGGGCCGGTGATCCTGACAGTGGGGCTGCCCGACCTGCCGCGCGCGGAGACGGGGCACAAGCCGACGCAGCGGCGGATCGATCTGCTGGCCATTGAGCAGAACGCCTGGACCCTGGCCGCGCGCGATGCGCGCTGCGTGGTGGTGGCGACGCGCACGGAGATAGACTGGGCGATCAAGCACGGACAGATGATCGTCTGGGCCCCGTCCAAGCTGGTGCTGGATGCGGTGGACGGGCCGCAAAGCCGTGATCCGGTGGCGCTGGCGCTGTGGCTGGCCGAGATGATGGCGGCACAGGGTCTGCTGCTTCACGGGGATGTTGCCGTCCCGGCGGGCAGCCGCGTGCCGGTGGAACGGGCCTGAACCGCGTGGGGCTTGCGCGGTTGGCGTGCTGCGCCTAGGCAAGGCGCATGGAGTATTACCGCCCCATTGCAATGACCGATGCCGCCCGTCCTGCCGGGGCCCTGCCACTTGCCGGGGGCTGGTGCTGGTTTGCGCAGGTCGAGGTGCTGTGCCGCGATGCGCCTGCGCGTCTGGTGGCGGTGGGTGATCTGCCGGGCGAGGTGCGGGATCGGCTGAGCGCACCGCGCCCGGATTTCGGCGGCATGACGATGGACCGCCCCCGGATCATGGGCATCCTGAACGTGACGCCCGACAGTTTTTCCGATGGTGGCCGGTTTCTGGCGCCCGACGCGGCCTTGGTGCAGGCGCAGGCCATGGCGCGGGGTGCGGATGTGCTGGATATCGGCGGGGAAAGCACCCGGCCCGGCGCGGCCGAAGTGGATCTGGCCGAGGAAACGGCGCGCACCGCCCCGGTGATCGCCGCACTGCGGGGGGGCGGATTGGCCGCGCCGATTTCCATTGATACGCGCAAGGCAGCTGTCGCGCAGGCGGCCCTGGCTGCGGGGGCGGGCATCGTGAACGATGTGGCGGCGATGGGGTTCGACCCGTCGATGGCAGCGGTGGTGGCGGGCGCGGGCGCGCCGATCATCCTGATGCATTCGGTCAAGACCCCGGCCACGATGCAGGATGACCCGCGCTATGATGATGTGCTTTTGGACGTTTATGATTTCCTGAAGGCCCGGATCGCCGTGGCCGAGGCCGCCGGAATTCCCCGCGCGCGGATCATGGTGGACCCCGGGATCGGGTTCGGCAAGACGGCGGCGCATAACCTGATGCTGATCCGGGGGCTTAGCCTGTTTCACGATCTGGAGGTGCCGGTCCTGTTGGGCGCGTCGCGCAAGCGGTTCATCGGTACGATCGGAGGCGAGGATGAGGCCGACCGGCGGATGCCGGGATCGGTGGCGGTGGCTTTGGCGGGGGCGGCGCAGGGGGCCCAGATGCTGCGCGTGCATGATGTGGCCGAGACGCGGCAGGCTTTGCGCCTGTGGCAGGCCGTGAATGGAGTGGATGGATGACGCGGAAACTGTTCGGAACCGATGGCGTGCGGGGGCGGGCGAACACCTACCCGATGACGGCGGAGATGGCGCTGCGCCTTGGCGCGGCGGCCGGGCGCTATTTCCGGCGCGATGGCGGGGCGGCACATCGTGTGGTGATCGGCAAAGATACGCGGCTTTCCGGCTATATGTTGGAGAACGCGCTGACTGCGGGGTTGACCAGCACGGGCATGAATGTGCTGCTGCTGGGCCCGGTGCCGACGCCGGCGGTGGGGTTTTTGACGCGGTCTATGCGGGCGGATGTGGGGGTTATGATTTCGGCTTCGCATAATCCTCACTTCGATAATGGGATCAAGTTCTTTGGGCCGGACGGGTTCAAGCTTTCCGATGAGGCGGAGGCTGAGATCGAGGCTTTGCTGGAGGGTGAGGTTCATTTGGCCCAGCCCGAGAATATCGGGCGGGCGAAGCGGATCGAGGATGGGCGCGGGCGGTATCAGGAATTCGTCAAGACGACGCTGCCTGCGGGCGTGCGGCTGGACGGGTTGAAGGTGGTGATTGATTGCGCCAACGGGGCCGCCTACAAGGCCGCGCCTGAGGTGCTGTGGGAGTTGGGGGCAGAGGTGATTGCCGTGGGGGTTTCCCCTAACGGCAAGAATATCAACGAAAATTGCGGATCGACCCATGTGCAGACGGCGGCGGAGGCCGTGGTCGCCCATGGCGCGGATGTGGGGATCGCGCTGGATGGCGATGCGGACCGGGTGATGATCTTGGATGCCAAGGGGCGCGTTGCGGATGGCGATCAGATCATGGCGCTGATGGCCACGCGCTGGGCCGAGGATGGGCGGCTGCGCGGGGGCGCGCTGGTGGCGACCGTGATGTCGAACCTGGGCCTTGAGCGGCACCTTGAGGGGCGCGGGCTGCGGCTGGAACGCACGGCGGTGGGTGACCGCTATGTCGTTGAAAGGATGCGGGAAGGTGGGTTCAATCTGGGCGGTGAACAATCCGGCCATATCGTGATGACCGACTATGCCACAACCGGCGACGGGCTGGTGGCGGGGCTGCAATTCCTGGCCGAAATGGCGCGGACGGGGGAGACGGCGGCGGTGTTGGCGCGGCAGTTCGAGACCGTGCCGCAGATGTTGAAGAATGTGCGCTACGGGGCCGACAAGCGGCCGCTGGAGGATGCGGCGGTGCAGGCGGTGATTGCCGGGATGGAGACGAAGATCGCGGGCAAGGGGCGCATCCTGATCCGCAAATCGGGGACGGAACCGCTGGTGCGGGTGATGGCGGAATGTGAGGATGCGGGGCTGCTGGACGAAGTGGTTTCTACCATTGTGAGAGCGGTGGAACAGGCGGTGGGGTGAATTTGGCGTTCAGCACGCGGTGCAGACGCGCAGTGCAGACGGGCGTATGCACGCAGCGGGCTGCGGATTAGGCAAAAGAAAAGGGCGCGCGGAGGAACCGCGCGCCCTTTTTGATTGGCCGGGTGGCGGGGAGAGCCCCGCGCGGCGTTATTCCTTGGGCGTGTCGGCGGGGGTGGCCTCGGTGGGCTCTTCAACCTCGGCGGTGGGCATCTGGCGTTTCCACATCGGCTTGCGCCGCGATTTGGCCGGGGCCTTTTCGCTCAGGAAGGCGGCAAGGTCGAAACGCGGCTTGGGGGTAGAGATACCCATGGGTCATGTCCTTTCGGGAAACGGGATCAGGTCAGGATGGCGCTGGCACAACATCGGCCGGGAGGAGGGGCCCTTGCGCGCCACACCCTGACGATCTGCCCTTCGGGATCGAGGGGCTGAAGGCCACTATGCGCCTTTTGGGGGGGGAAAGATAGGGGGGGTGGGGTGGGGAGGCAGTTGTTCGGTCTTGACAGTCATCTCGCAGATCGTATTTTGACCACACACTTACGCGAACAGCGCCATTGCGCTTTGTCTGGTGTTTCGCCGGACTTCATATTGTTGCCGGTATTTATCGGTGCGGAACGGACTGGGAACTCATCGTCCTGCGGACCGCTACGCTCGATAAGTTCCCAGTCCGTTCCTCACCTTTAAGGTAAGTGGCCTTGAACGAAGTACTACGTGGACTGCTTGAGGCAATAGACCCGTCTACGCTAAAGGTGCATGTACCCACTAAGGTAGTGTTCCTGTGTGGGGGCGCAATCGATAGCTCCGAGGTTCCGTCTGAGCCAAAGATGCTCAGAGATGCATACTATCGGTTCAGAAAAGCAGATGCGAGTTCTTTGCCGTTTAAGATTGTTCTGGCAGAAGACGCTGACCCATTAACTGCTGATGCTGGTTATGAAGATCTGTTGAGCTTTGAGTCGGATTTAGCTCAGATTGTTGGTTTGATTGTGCTATTCGTTGAGAGTGCGGGTAGCTTTGCTGAACTTGGGGCATTCTCTGCTCTTGAAACCATTGCTCCCAACTTGCTAGCTGTCATCTTGGACCGCTATTATGAGCATCGTTCCTTTATTAAGAACGGACCAATCAAATATTTGGAGAATCGCCATGGTGAAGATTCGATACTCAGTATTGACACACGTTTGGTGGGGATTGAAGATCCGTCAAAAGTCTCTGGAGTAAATGCTGAACGACTTTCGGAGCAAATTGAGGCAGCCATAGAGGCGAGATTAAGCCGGTTAAAGAAATGGCGGTCTTTTGATCCGAAGAGCAATGGGCATAAGATTTTGGTCATGACTGGCCTTTGTCAAGAGTATGGGGCGCTCACCCAGACAGAGATAAAGTTGCTTATGGAAGTTCTTGGCATCGAGATTGATCCTGCTCAGATCAAGAGTTTTATTTACTGTGCAGAGCTTATGAAGTGGCTTAAACTTGTTCGGAAAGGCCATGTGAAGTATGTCGTTGCTTTGCAAGGTTCAGGTCAAGAAAAGGCATTGGATTGGAGTTTCTCTGGTCAAGCTGCTTTCAAAGATCGTTTGCGTTGGCGTGCAAACATTAGGGCAGGCTGGAGGGCTGCTGATCCGCTGCGGCATCGCGCAATTTCGGAGGCATCGGATGAGTGACCTCCTAGTTCGTCTTGCTAGATATACGGGTCTTTCCGTCGATGACGTGAGAAGAATTGTAGCAACAGCGCCTAAACGATACAAAACCTATCTTATTGCAAAGCGATCCGGTGGGTTTCGTGAGATTGCGCAACCTGCTCGGGAACTGAAGCTTCTGCAGTACGCTCTTATTGAGGATTGCTTGGCGAACCTTCCCGTCCACGCAGCGGCCATGGCCTACCAATCAGGTAGGTCAATTCGGAATAACGCAATAGCTCACTCTGGTGAAACGCCGATACTTAAGCTTGATTTCAAGGAATTTTTTCCGTCTATTCACTTTGTAGATTGGAGAAATTATTGCCAGAAGAACTCTATTTTTTCTGATCCGGATATTCTTGTCTCATCACAGATATTGTTCCGAAAAGCAAAGCGTGAGAAGACGCTCAAGCTCTCGATTGGCGCTCCGTCATCACCCATCCTTAGCAATATCTTACTTTTTGAATTTGATGAGTATGTGCAGCGTCAAGCTGAGAAGCGCAGTATCGTTTATACGCGATATGCTGATGACATGACGTTTTCAGGTCAAAGAATTGGTATTCTGAAAGACATGATTCGTGTTGTTCAAACTGCTAATAAAGAGGTCCTTTGTCCTAGGCTTCAGTTGAATCTTGAGAAGACTAACTTTGTGTCCACAAAGTATCGAAGGAATGTTACCGGGCTTGTGCTGGGAAATTCTGGTGAAGTTGGGGTGGGCCGAGAGAAACTCAGAATTGTTCGAGCGAGAGTTCACAAGGCACTAACTTCATCTACGAGCAATGAAGAGCTTCTAAGTTTGGCTGGCTATCTGTCTTTCTTGCGAGATGTAGATAAAGCATCTTTTGAGAAGTTGGTGCGCAAGTATGGCAAAGAACAGGTAGACAGGTTGTCCACCACAAATTTTAGGCCTCGTACGAAGTAAGAAGGGCGGCCCTCCCGGACCGCCCCCCTAACTCAACCGTCGCGTAAAGATCAGTTCCGCGCGCGGTCGACCATCTTGCCTTTGGAAATCCAGGGCATCATGGCGCGGAGCTTTTCGCCCACTTGCTCGATCTGGTGTTCGTCGTTGATGCGGCGGGTGGCCTTGAAGAAGGGTTGGCCGACGGCGTTTTCCTGCATGAAGTCGCGCACGAATTTGCCGGTCTGGATGTCGGTCAGCACGGCTTTCATGCGGGCCTTCGTCTCATCGTAGGGCAGGATGCGCGGGCCCGAGACGTATTCGCCGTATTCGGCGGTGTTCGAGATCGAGTAGTTCATGTTGGCGATGCCGCCTTCATAGATCAGGTCGACGATCAGCTTCACTTCGTGCAGACATTCGAAATAGGCCATTTCGGGTTCATACCCGGCCTCGACCAGGGTTTCGAAGCCCATGCGGATCAGCTCAACCAGACCGCCGCAGAGGACCGCCTGTTCGCCGAAGAGATCGGTTTCACATTCCTGACGGAAGTTCGTCTCGATGATCCCCGAGCGGCCGCCGCCGATGGCGGAGCAGTAGGAGAGGCCGATTTCCATGGCGCGGCCGGTGGCATCGTTATGGACAGCCACGAGGCAGGGGACGCCGCCGCCCTTGACGTATTCGCCGCGGACGGTGTGGCCGGGGCCCTTGGGGGCCATCATGATGATGTCGACGCCCTTTTTCGGCTCGATCAGGCCGAAGTGGATGTTCAGGCCGTGGGCAAAGGCGATGGCGGAGCCTTCGCGGATGTTGTCGTGGACGTATTTGCGGTAGGTTTCGGCCTGCAGTTCATCGGGCATGGTGAACATGATGAGATCGGCCCAGGCGGCGGCCTCGGCGATGCCCATGACCTTGAGGCCTTCGGCTTCGGCCTTTTTGGCCGAGGGGGAGCCTTCGCGCAGGGCGACGACGAGGTTCTTGGCGCCCGAGTCGCGCAGGTTGAGGGCGTGGGCGTGGCCCTGGGAGCCGTAGCCGAGGATGGCGACCTTTTTGTCCTTGATCAGGTTGATGTCGCAGTCACGATCATAATAGACGCGCATTGGGGCGTTCCTTTTGCTGATGATGGCGGCAGAATAGGGATTTTGGCGCGGGATGCCGTGCATTGTTTGACGATTTTCCGGGAATGTGGGAAGGATCATGCGATGAATGGCGGTTTGATGGATGGATCATGCTTGACGAAACGGACCGGCGCATCCTGCGGCATCATCTGGCGGAGCCGGGCTTGGCGCGGGCGGACCTTGCCGCGCGGGCGGGGGTGACGGTGGCGACGCTGTGGCGGCGGCTGGAGCGGATGCAGGCTGCGGGGGTGATCCGGGCGGAGCAGGCGGTGATCGACTGGCGGGCGTTGGGCTACGGGGTGGAGGTGTCGCTGCGGTTCACGCTGGACAAGACCGATCCGCGGGCGTTCGACACGTTTATCGCGGCGGCGCGCGAGGTGCCGGAGGTGGTGTCGATCGAAACGTTCCTGGGCCGGGTGGATGTGCGGCTGAACGTGATCGCGCGGGATATGGGGCATTACCAGGAGGTGTATCGACGCCGCATCCTGACCCTCCCGCATATCGCGGAGTTGGAGGCGTTGATGCTGATTTCCACCATCAAGGACGGGGAGGCGCTGCCGCTGTGATCGATCTGGATGATCTGGACCGGGCAATCTGCCGGGCGCTGGCGGCGGACGGGACGCTGTCGGCGGGGGAGTTGGGGCGGCGGCTGGGGTTGAGCCAGCCCGCGGCCTGGCGACGGGTGCGGCGGCTGGAGGAGGCGGGGGTGATCGCGGGGCGGCGGGTGGATGTGGACCGCGCCGCGCTCGGGTTTGGCGTCACGGTGTTTCTGGGGGTGAAGCTGGCCACGCGGGGCAGGGTGCCGCTGGAGGATTTCGAGCGGGCGGTGACGGCCATCCCCGAAGTGCAGGTGGTGCAGCATGTGCTGGGGCTGTTCGATTACCGACTGCGCGTGGTGGCGCGGGATATCGTGGATTTCGAGCGGGTGCTGCGGCGCCGGATCATGACGCTGCCGGGGGTGGGGAACGTGGAGGCCAATGTGTTGCTGACCGAGGAGCGGCGACCGGGACCGTTGGGATAGGGGCCGTTGGGATAGGGGCGGGGGCCGCAGGGTTGGGGAAAGTTCTGCGCGCAGGTCGGAAACAGGCTGGCGCGGGCGCGGGTTTGGCCTAGTTTGCCAAGGAACAGATGATCCGAGGAGCGCACGATGACACAACTGCCACATGCCCATGTCGATCCTGACGGGTTGCAGGAATTTTCCGTGGTCTTTACCGATCGCAGCCTGAACCACATGTCGGGCCGGTTTCAGGGCGTGATGCGGGATGTGTCGGCGCTGCTGAAAGAGGTTTATCACGGGTCGGCTGTGGCGCTGGTGCCCGGGGGCGGGACCTTTGCGATGGAGGCGGTTGCGCGGCAGTTCGGCAAGGGATCGGTGCTGGTGGTGCGCAACGGGTGGTTTTCCTTCCGGTGGTCGCAGATCTTTGACGCGGGTGCTTTTGCGGGCGAGACGACGGTGGTGATGGCCCGCCAGACCGGGAATGACCCGCGCGCGCCCTATGCGCCGCCGCCGGTAGACGAAGTGGTGGCCAAGATCCGCGAGATGAAACCCGAAGCCGTGTTTGCCCCGCATGTGGAGACGAGCGCGGGGATCATCCTGCCGGATGATTACATCACCCAAATCGCTGCTGCGGCGCATGAGGTGGGGGCGATCATGGTGCTGGATTGCATCGCATCGGGCTGCATCTGGGTGGATATGGAGGCGACCGGTGTGGATGTGCTGATCAGCGCGCCGCAAAAGGGATGGTCTGCTGCGCCGTCAGCCGGGGTGGTGGTGATGAGCCCGCGCGCCGAGGCACGGCTGGCCGAGACGGACAGCAACTCCTTTGCGATGGACCTGAAGAAATGGCGCGCGATCATGGTTGCCTATGAGGGCGGCGGGCATGCCTATCATGCCACCATGCCCACAGATGCCATTGTCGGGTTCCGCGACGCGATGCTGGAGACCAAGGCGATGGGCTTTGCCGAGGCGAAGGCCGCACAGTGGGAGTTGGGCCGCGCGGTGCGCGGGCTGCTGGCGGGCAAGGGCGTGCCGTCGGTCGCGGCGGAGGGCTATCAGGCCCCCGGTGTGGTCGTCAGCTACACCGATCAGCCCGATGTGCAGAACGGCGCGAAGTTCCGGGCGCAAGGGTTGCAGATCGCAGCGGGGGTGCCGTTGCAGGTGGGGGAGGGGCCGGAGTTCAAGACATTCCGGCTTGGCCTGTTCGGCTTGGACAAGCTCAAGGACGTGCCCGCCACCGTGGCCCGGCTGGAGCGGGCCGTGGAAGCGGTGCTGTAAGCCCTGGAAAATCTTTGGAAAGAGTTTCCAGGGCGCGGGCCCAAAACATTCCAGTTGGAAAGGTTTGGGTGCGAGAGCCCCAAGAATTTTCGGGAAAATTCTTGGGGCTTAGCGCAGGCCAAGGCCCGCGCGCATGAGCGTCTTGCGGACTGGGGCCACGGAGTAGAGCGCGTTCAGCGCGGTGGCGCGCAGATCGCGCAGGCCCTGCGCGCCCATCATGGAGGCGCGGTTGAGCGCGTCGATGCCTGTGACGCGAAACTGAACCTCGGCATGGCGCTGGCGGTGATAGGTGTCGAGCATCTTTGCGCTGCCCAGACCGCTGCGATCCGCTTCGGCGAGGTCTAGCAGGGTCTTGAGGTCTGCCAGTGACATGTTCAGCCCCTGCGCGCCGATGGGCGGGACGACATGCGCGGCTTCGGCCAGCAGGGCGGTGCGTTCGCCGGACATGCGATCTGCGATCTGGCTGATGATGGGCCATATGCTGCGGCGGCTGATCAGGGTCAGCGGGCCGAGGATGTGGCAGGAGCGGGTGTTCATCTCTGCTTCGAATTCCGCGGTGGGCAGGGCGGCGAGGCGCTGGATGTTCGGTCCGGTTTCCATCCAGACAATGGCCGAGCAGGGCAGTCCGTCGCGATCTGGCAGCGGGACGAGGGTGAAGGGGCCGCCCGAGCGGTGGATCTCGGTTGACACGTTGCGGTGCGGGATCGGGTGTGACACGGCAAAGGCCAGCGCCTTCTGGCCATAGCGCATGGTGCGCACGGGGATTGCCAGCGCTTCGCGCATGGCTGATGCGCGGCCATCGGCGGCGACGACCATGCGGGCAGCGATGCGGGAACCATCGGACAGGGTGACCAGCGCTTCGTTGTCGCGGGTCAACAGGCGCGTGGCGGAGAGGCCGGGGCGGAAGGAGACGTTGTGAAGTTCAGCCAGCCGTTCCACCATTTCGCGGCGCAGGAGCCAGTTGGGCAGGTTCCAGCCGAAGGGGTGTTCCGAGATATCGGCGGCGTCGAATTCCTTGACGATGCGGGGGTCTGGCTGTTCGCCCCCGGCATCGACGATCCGCATGATCTGCAGCGCGGCGGCGTGGGGGGCGAGGCGGCTCCACAGGCCAGCAGCTTCGAGTACGGGGATCGAGGGTTGCAGAAAGGCGGTGGTGCGCAGATCGGCGCCGTCGGCCTCCATTCTGGTGACAGGGGGGGTGGGATCGACGCAGATGACGGAAAAGCCGGCCGATCCGAAGGCAGCGGCGGCGGTCAGGCCTGCGACACCGCCGCCAGCGATGAGGATATCGGTTGTTTCGCGGATCATGGTGATCTCCGGCTTTGACAGTTTACCAGAGATACGCCTCCCGCAGCGGAAGGGTAAGCGACATGTTGACCCGGCGCCGCGGGATCAGGGGAGCGTGATCCAGATCAGCAGGGCGAACATCACCGGCACGAAGGCGACGGCGGTCAGCACGAGGGCGGCGAGGCCCCAGGTTTTGACCGACAGGACGATCAGGGTGATGACGATCATCAGGACGTAGTAGACCGTCGAGATGTCGCGCGAGATGTCACGCGCGATATGGCCAAGGATCGGGGTCGCATGAAGGATGCGGCTGGCGAGGCTGGGTCGGGCGGGGACAGTGGCGGAAAGCGACATGCGGGACTCCTGATTTAACCCGTAAATGGGGTGAATCGGGGCTTTTTCAAAGAGGGCATGCTGCGGCGCAGCGTCGCGTTTGCGCGGAAGGCGGGGCTAGGCGGCCGTCAGTTTTGCGAGGAAGGCGGTCAGGTCGGGTGCGTGGTGGTGGATATGCGGCGCGGGCTCAGGTTCCGGGCTGATGTGGACGGTCCGCAGCCCCATGGCATGGGGCGCGGCGAGGTTGCGGGCATCATCTTCGAACATCGCGGCGCGGGTGGGATCAAGGCCGTCTTTGGCAAAGACCGTCTGGAAGGCGGCCTGTTCGGGTTTCGGGCGGTAGTCGGCATGTTCGACGCCATAAACCGCATCGAAGAGCCCGGTGAGGCCGCGCGCTGCCAGCACGCGATGAGCATAGGGGGCATCGGCATTGGTGTAGACGATGCGGCGGCCGGGCAGGGCCGCGATATGAGCGACGAGCGCCGGATCGGGGGAGAGGACGGAGAAATCGATGTCGTGGACATCGGCGAGATAGGCTTCGGGGTCGATCCGGTGTTCGGCCATCAGGCCGGCCAGCGTGGTGCCGTAAAGCTTCCAGTAACTGGCGCGGAGGTGATCGGCATGGGCGCGGTCCACGTTCAGCGCCTGCATGACCCAGTTGGTCATGCGGACCTCGATCTGGTCGAAGAGGCGCATCTGGGGCGGGTAGAGCGTGTTGTCGAGATCGAAGACCCAGGTGCGGACGTGGAGGAAATCTTGTTTTGCCATGGTGGGAAGGTAGTCCACCGCCCTGCTGACGGCAATGGGGGCGGCAATGGGGGCGTTGCATGGGGGCGGGGTGAAGATTAGATTGGCACGGTATGCCGATGTATTCATTCGGCGCGCGGAGGGGGCGACAGGTGCAGCAGGATGCGTATACGCTGATCCTTGAGGCGATTGATGCGGGGCTTTACAAGCCCGGGGATCGGCTGGTGGAATCTGAACTGGCCGAGCGGCTGGGGGTGTCGCGCACGCCGGTGCGCGAGGCGTTGCAGCGGCTTGAGACGCAGGCGATGCTGACGCGCGACGGGCGAAGCCTGATCGTGGCGTCGCTGGACCACAACCAGTTGGCCGAACTTTACGCGGTGAGGACCGAGCTGGAGGGGCTGGCGGCGCGGCTGGCGGCGCGGCATGCCACGGATGAGGAGATCCGGGTGCTGCGCGGGATGGTCGATGATGATCTGGCGCTTTTGGGGGCGGACCCCAAGTTGCTGAGCCGGGCGAACAAGCGGTTTCACAAGCAGATCCATCTGGCCAGCCATAACCGGTTTCTGGTGCAGCAACTGGATCTTGTGCATCGGTCGATGGCTTTGATGGCCAATACGTCATTTGCCGCGGAAGGCCGGGACGAGGTCGCGCTGGCCGAGCATGACCAGATCGTGCGGGCGATCGAGGCGCGCGATGGCGAGGCCGCCTATCAGGCGTTGCGCCAGCATATCAGCAAGGCCTTCGAGACACGGCTACGGGTGGATGCGGGCGAGATTCGCACACGCTGAGGCCGGTCAGGATTTGGCTTCGGCGTCACCATCGAAATGGCCGTGCTTGGTCTTGTCCCAGTGGAAGGGGCGGGTGACGGCCTCGAACAGGGCCTTGGCGGCGGCGAAGGATGTGAGCAGCGCATAGGGTTTCAGGAGCGGCAGCCATGGCCATGGCACGGCATGCCCCGCGCGGCGCATGGCGATTGCAGCCAGTGCAAAATCCAGAACGTTGACGACCAGCAGAAGCGGCGTCAGACGCAGCAGGGTTTCGCGATCCACCAGCTCCAACACCGGATGCGGCAGGCCGAGCGCCACCAGCCAGAGCGACCACAGGACCGGGGTGGCAATACCCTGCATCAGTGAGCCCAGGATCAGCGCCTGCACGGCGACAAAGCGGCGGGGGCCCAGGTCGCGCAGCAGGGCGACGGGCGCGCGCATGTGGACGAGCCATGTCATCAGATAGCCTTTGGTCCATCGGGAGCGTTGCTTGATCCACGGGAGGGGGCGACAGTTCGCCTCTTCCATCGTGACGGAGGGCAGCATCCCTGTTTGCCAGCCGCGACGGGCAAGGCGGAGGCCGAGATCGGCGTCTTCGGTGACGTTGTGGGCATCCCATGCGCCCACATCCATGACAGTGTTGCGGCGCAGGAAGAGCGTGGTGCCACCCAGCGGGACCGGCAGGCCAAGGCGAACGAGGCCGGGCAGGAACAGCCGGAACCATGCGGCATATTCCAGCGTGAAGCAGCGCGCGATCCAGTTGGTGGCGGGGTTGTAGAAATCCAGCATCCCCTGAAGGCAACCAAGCCGGGGCGGGGCGATGGCGAAGGTGGCCGCGACCTTCAGCAGTTGATCCGGGGCGGGGGCATCTTCGGCATCATAGATGCCGATGATGCTGCCGCGTGTGAAATCGAGGCCGAAATTCAACGCGCGGGGTTTGGTGCGGATGCGGCCATCGGGCACGGCAATCACGCGCATCCAGCGCGGCAGGTCGACCTTGGCGATGGCGGTGCGGGTGGGGGTATCAGACGCCTCAAGCAGGACGATCACATCGAGCCGGTCGCGCGGGTAATCGAGGGCCGAGAGGCGGCGGATGAGGCGGGGGGCAATCTCAGCCTCGCCATAGAGCGCGACGAGGAGCGAGATGGTGGGCAGATCGGCGCGGTCGAGCGGGGGAGCGATGTCTTGCGGGCTGCGCAGGGCGGCGGCGGCGGTGGCGAATTTCAGGACGGTGAGGCCGAGGAAGGTGATGGCCGTCAGCGCCAGCAGCAGGCCGAAGGCCAGATCGGGGCGCAGGACGGCCAGCGTGACAAGGGCGAGTGCGATCGCGCATGCCCAGAGGGTGAGGCCGACGCGATCAAGGCTGCGGCAACTGTCGATGGCGGGGGGGCGCTGTTCAGCGGCCTGAACAAGGCCGGGGCCGGCATGGGCGAGCAGCGCCGCTTCGATCAGTGGGCGGGGGCAGGGGAGCGGGCGGATGCGCGGACCGAAGAGCGCGGAGAGAAACGCGCTGTGACGGTCAAACCCCGCGGGGCTGGCGGTGAGGATGAGGATATCGCCGTTGCGCTGCCGCCAGGGCAGGAGCGCGTGGCGCAGGGCAAAGGCCGGGCCGAGGCGGTGCAGGAGCAGTGGATCGGGCGGTTCGCGCAGCGGATCGACAGGAAGGGGGAGGTCAAGCTGGCGGGGCAGGTCGGCCCATGGGGGGGGATCGGCCAGTCGGGGCAGGTCTGGTGTTGGCGGGACTGGTTTTGGCGGAGCGGGGCGCGGGGTGGGCGCGGGCAGGATCTGCGCGAGGGCGAGATTGCGGAAAGCCGGATCGGGAGCGGCGAGAAGGGCCACATGTGCATCGGCGAAGCCTGCGGTTAACGCATCGGCCGGGGCGGGCTGGGGGCGGTCCGCTGTCGCCGGACCGCGCAAGGGCGGGTGTCTGCTGGGGGCCATGCCGAAGGGGGCAAGGCTGGGCAGGCTGGTGCCGGGGCGGCGAATTGGTGCAGGCATAAGGGGTGACTCCGATGCGCGGAGTCAACCATGCGTTGTATTCGATTAAGGCCGAGTTAACGCCCCGACCGCGTTTTCGCGGCGATCAGGCGGCGCGGCGGGAGCGCATAGCCTGCGCGAAGCGTTCGAAGAGGTAATAGCTGTCTTGCGGACCCGGCGACGCCTCGGGGTGATATTGGACCGAGAAGATCGGCTTGCCATCCACTGCGATACCGCAGTTGGAGCCGTCGAACAGCGAGACATGGGTTTCGCTGACGCCTGCGGGCAGGGTCTGGCTGTCGACGGTAAAGCCGTGGTTCATCGAGGTGATTTCCACCTTGCCTGTCGTCAGATCCTTGACCGGGTGGTTCGCACCGTGATGGCCGTGGTTCATCTTGACGGTCTTTGCGCCAAGGGCGAGGGCCAGCATCTGGTGGCCGAGGCAGATACCGAAGAGGGGCAGGTCATGGGCCAGCACGCCCTGAATCATCGGTACGGCATAGGCGCCCGTGGCGGCGGGGTCGCCGGGGCCGTTGGACAGGAACACGCCTTCGGGGTTCAGCGCCAGCACATCGTCGGCCGTGGCGGACGCGGGCAGGACGGTGACTTCGCAGCCCGACGAGGCGAGGCAGCGCAGGATGTTGCGTTTTGCGCCATAGTCGATGGCCACGACGCGCAGGCCTTCGCCGGTGCGTTTGGTATAGCCTTCGGGCCAGGCCCAGCGTTTTTCATCCCAGCGGTAGGATTGGGTGCAGGAGACATCCTTGGCAAGGTCAAGGCCGACGAGGCCCTTCCAGGCGCGGGCCTTTGCGACCAGCGCGGCGATGTCGAAATTGCCCGTCGGATCATGGGCGAGCGCGACATGGGGCGCGCCCTGCTGGCGGATGGCGCGGGTCAGGCGGCGGGTGTCGATCCCGCCGATGCCGATGCGGCCCTTGCGGGCGAGCCATTGGGTAAGTTCGCCTTGCGCGCGCCAGTTGGAGGGTTCGGTCGGATCCCATTTCACGACCATGCCGGCGGCGACGGGGATGGCGGTTTCGTCATCCTCATCCGTGACGCCGGTATTGCCGATATGGGGGAAGGTGAAGGTGACCACCTGCCCCGCATAGGACGGGTCTGTCATGATTTCCTGATAGCCGGTCATCGCGGTGTTGAAGACCAGTTCCGCCACGGTTTCGCCGGTGGCCCCGAAGCCCATGCCGTAGAACACCGTTCCATCGGAAAGCGCGAGGCAGGCGGTGGGTTTGGGCTGGGCGGAGGTGGGCATGGCGGCGACTCCCCTTGGGCAAATTTCGGGGACACTAGTGGGGTGTGGGGGCGGGGTCAAGGCTTTGGGTCAAAAGGAATATAGTTTAAAAACAATGGCTTGCTGTTTCAGAGCGTGGTTGTGGCCCGGCGCGGGACAGGGTATGTTGGCGCTTCGTGCCAACCTTTGGGGAAAGGTGACAGATGTCATTGCGGGAACGCCTTCAGATCGCGTTGAAAGAGGCGATGAAGGCCAAGGCGGCCGAGCGGCTTTCGACGCTGCGGCTGATCAACGCCGCGATCAAGGATCGCGAGATTGCTGGGCGCGGCGAGGCGGGCGAACAGGAGGTCGGTGATCCCGAAATTCTGGCCATCATGGGAAAGATGGTCAAGCAGCGTCAGGAGAGCGCGCGTGCCTATGAAGAGGGCGGGCGGTTGGAGCTGGCGGCCAAGGAATTGAACGAAATCGGGGTGATTGAGGAGTTTTTGCCACGCCAGCTTTCGGCCGATGAGGTGGAGGCCGCGGTCAAGGCGGCGATCGCCGAGGTGGGGGCAAGCAGCATCCGCGACATGGGCCGCGTGATGGCGGTGCTGAAGGGCAAGCATACCGGACAGATGGATTTCGGCGCAGTCGGGCCGAAGGTGAAGGATCTGCTGGCCTGAGACTTTCTGCCGATGGGCAGCATAAGGGGCCCCTGTGACGGGGCCCCTTTTTCATGCCCGGTTCAGAGCAGGGCGTTGGGCAGGGCCTGCTGTGAGCGGGCGTCGATCCTGCGGAACCAGAGCGTGAGCAGGCTGGACGTGATCACGATGAACAGTGAATAGAGCACTGGCACGGCAAGGATTTCCTGCTGCTCGGCGCTGGCGAAGGTCAGCACGACCAGCGCCACTGCCAACGGGCCGTTCTGGATGCCGGTTTCCAGCGCCACAGTGCGGGCGTTGCGCGGGGTTTGGCGCAGCAGGACCGACAGGCCGTAGCCACAGGCAAAGCCCACCACCCCCAGCGCGATGGCGCCGAGAAAGACCGATGCCGGGGTGGTGAGCAGGAAGGCCCAGTTGCGCGGCACCCAAGACACGAGCAGAAAGACGATGAAGAAGATCCCCAGCGCCGAGCCGCCCAGTTCCACCAGCGCGCCGACATTGGCGTTCCAGCGCCGGATCGCCATGCCGATGGCGACGGGGACCAGCAAGAGGATCAGCGTGACCACGATGTTGGAGGCGGGAATGTCGATATCCAGCCCCGCCGCATAGACCAGCAGCAGGATCGGGATCAGCACCACCCCGAACAGGGTGGAGGTGACCGTCATCAGCACCGAGAGGGCGAGATTGCCCTTGGAGAAATAGGTGAAGATGTTGGAGGTGGTGCCGCCGGGCATGCAACCCATGATCAGAAGGCCGATCTTCACCGGGTCGCTGACCGGGAGCACCATGGCAAGGGTAAAGGCGATCAGCGGCATGAAGCCGTATTGCGACACCACGCCGATGAACAGGCCCTGTGGCCGTTTCAGAGCGGAGGTGAAATCGCGCGGGGTGAGCGAGGCGCCCATGCCAAGCATGATGACGGCAATCATGAGGGCGAGGATTGCCTGTTCGAGGGGGCCGACCATGATCAGGCGCCTTTCATGCTGGAGAGGGCCTCGACCCGCAGGTCGCGGCGCAGGATCTTGCCCACGTTGGATTTGGGCAGATCATCGCGGAATTCGATCTGGCGGGGCACTTTGTAGGCGGTGAGTTTCGCCTTGCAATGAGCGCGGATGTCGACATCCGTCAGCGTGGGATCGCGGCGCACGACATAGGCGCGCACGGCTTCGCCTGCGGCCCCATCCGGCACGCCGATGACGGCACTTTCGGCAATGCCGGGATGGGCGGCGAGGACATCTTCCACCTCATTCGGGTAGACGTTGAACCCCGAGACGAGGATCATGTCCTTCTTGCGGTCGATGATGCGGAAATAGCCGTCCGGGTCCATCGTGGCGATGTCGCCGGTGCGCAGGAACCCCTCGGCGCAGATGGCGGCGGCGGTGTCTTCGGGACGCTGCCAGTAGCCCGCCATGACCTGCGGGCCGCGCAGGGTGAACTCACCCGGCGTGCCGGGGGGCACCTCGGCGCCGTGGTCATCGATCAGACGAACCTCGGTCGAGGGCATGGGGATGCCGATGGAGCCTTCGCGCGAACGGCCGATAGGATTGCCCGTGGCGACGGGGGAGGTTTCTGTCAGGCCGTAACCTTCGACGATTTCGGTTCCGGTCATGTCGCGCCAGCGCTGGGCCACGGCGGCATGCAAGGCCATGCCCCCTGCGAAGGAGGCCTTGAGCGCGCGGGGCGGGGCATCGCGGAACCAGAATTCGTTCATCAGGCCGTTGAACAGCGTGTTGACCCCGACGATCCAGGTGATCGGGTAGTTTTCAAACGCGCGTTTCAGGTTCGACAGGGGGCGCGGGTTCGGGATCAGGAGGTTGCGCCCGCCCAAGTGGAAGAAGCCCAGCAGGTTCAGGGTGAAGGCTAGGATGTGATAGGTGGGGATGGCGGTCAGCACCACCTCTTTGCCCGGGGCGACGTGCGGATTGATGAAGGTCATGGCCTGGGCCATGTTCATCAGCAGGTTGCGGTGGGTGAGGATTGCGCCCTTGGCCACGCCGGTGGTGCCGCCCGTGTATTGCAGGGCGGCGATGGCATCGGGGGGCAGATCGGCATCATGGCGGCGGGCGGGGCGGGCCGCGCCCTTGGCCAGTGCCTCGGGCAGGCGGATATGCGGCAGGGTATGTGCGGGGATGGTCCGGTCCCAGTATTTCTGCACGAGGCCGATGACACCGCGCACGGCGCGGGGCATCAATTCGGCCACGCGGGTGACCACGATCTGCGGCAGGGGGGTGAGCTTGCCTGCCTCGGTCAGTTTTTCCATGAACATGTCGGTGATGACGATCAGCCGGGGGCTGGCATCGCGCAGTTGATGGGCCATTTCGGCAGGGGTGTAGAGCGGGTTGATGTTGACCAGCACGCAGCCCGCCTTGAACACGCCGAAGGCGACGACCGGGACGGTCAGCGAGTTCGGGGTTTGCAGCGCCACACGGTCGCCTGGGTTGAGCATCGCCACATCGCGCAGGTAGCTGGCGAAGGCGTCGGAGAGGCGGTCCACGTCGGCAAAGGACAGATCGCCATACATGCCGTTGGGCATGACTACGGTATAGGCGATGCGGTTGCCTTCGCGCGCGGCGGTGTCGCGCACCAGCTGGCCGAGGGTGGGGGCAAGGGGGGCCGTCACTTCGGCAGGAACGCCGGGTGGATAAGCTGCGGCCCAGGGACGGGCCGGTGCTGTCGATGTCATGGTGCTGTTCCTCCCCGGGACAGGTCTGATCACGGGTCTTGCGCCCGTGCTGTGCCTAATGTGGGCGGATATCACCTTCCTGTGAAGAGGCGAGGTGCAGATCCGCCGTTACGTCATTGCGTCGGCGGGGCTGTTCAGCCGGGCAAGACGGGCCTGCAGCTCATCGCGCAGGCTGATGCGTTCCTCTTCCGACAGGAAAGCGCCGAGTTCCACCTCGCGCCCGCTGCCGCGCAGGGTGAGGTAATGCGGCACAGGGCCGCCGGTGGGATGGATGTGGACGGAGACCCAGAAGGGGTTGGCCTGCCAGTCCTGCCGCCGCCCGCGGGGGCCGTGGCGGGTGAGCGAGAGGGTATCCGGGGTGAGGGTGAGGTCTTCGACGATTTCGCCGTCGCGGTAAGAGCGGGCAAGCGCGGCCCACATGCCCCAGATCGCCAAGCCGAAGAAGGGCAGGATGCCCCAGAGGACGGGGGAGCCTAGGACGGCGATCAAGGGGAAGAGCACCATGGCCGAGGTGCCGCCGATGAAGAGGACAAAGCCTTTGCGCGGCAGGGATCGGTAGGGCCAGAGCTGCAGGCGGGCAGGGGTTTCGGGGGTGGCGGGGAGCCATTCGTAAGGCATTGCGCGGGGAGGGTCCGTTCGGGTCTGTGAGCTGCGTTTGTGTGGGCTGGTGGCCCGTCGGGATAAGATAACGCGAACGCGGTGGAAGGCCACGGGTGCCGGCTGGAATCATTCGGGTTCGGCGGGGCGCGAGCCGAGTTACATTCCGGCTGCGCCAGACCTCAGAAGGCGTATCAAGCCGCTCATGCGCTTCGATGCCTTGACTCAAAAAATCCGCAAGCCTGAACGTTGCGGTTGGCTGCGTTGACTTTAAGAGTGTTCGACTTCAGGTTGCAGTCGCATGTAAAGGGGCAGTGCGTTGATGACTGGAACCACCCAAACGCTTGGGCCGATCGAGGTCCTGGATTATTACGACAGCCGCTCGATCACGCTGCCGGTTTCGGTCTCGCCGCTTCAGGCGTGGACGCTGATCATGGCAGAGCCGCAACCTGTCTTGCGTGTTGCTTTCTGGATCAGGGATGCGATTTCGGCCCGCTTTGGGGTGAAGCGGATTGGGGGATTTTCCGGGAAGACCCGAGACGCGGTGCAGGTGGGAGACCACCTCGACTTCTTTCTGGTGGAGGGGGTGGGGGCTAATCTTCTGGTGCTGACGGCGCGGGATCGGCATCTGGATGTCATGACCAGCATTTCTACGGTGGACCGGTCGGTGACCGTTACGTCATCGGTGGTGACACACAACTGGTTTGGCCGGGTCTTCATGGTGCCTGTTGGAGTGGCGCATAAATGGATTGTGCGGCAGATGCTGCGGCGGCTGCAAAGGCGCCTCGAGAGATGACACCAGCGTGGTAGCTTCGCCCAACGAAAAAGGCCCCGGATCGCTCCGGGGCCTTTCGTTTTTGGCGGCGTTGCCTCAGTGCGCGTGGCCCTTGTCCCAATCCGACTGCTTGGGGAGCTGTTCGAAGGTGTGCTCCGGCGGCGGCGAGGGGAGGGTCCATTCCAGCGTGTCGGCGTATTCGTTCCAGTAGTTGTTCTCGGTGATGCGCTTGCCGAAGAACAGGGTGTAGACCACGATGCCGATGAAGAACACGAAGGAGGCGAAGGCGATCATCGCGCCGATGGACGACCACCAGTTCCAGTAGGCAAACGCCTCGGGGTAGTCGATGTAGCGGCGGGGCATGCCCTGACGGCCCAGGAAGTGCTGGGGGAAGAAGGTCAGGTTAGAGCCGATGAACATCGCCCAGAAGTGCAGTTTGCCCGCCCATTCCGGGTATTGCCGACCCGACATCTTGCCCATCCAGAAGTAGATGCCTGCAAAGATGCCGAAGACGGCGCCGAGCGACATCACGTAGTGGAAGTGGGCCACGACATAGTAGGTGTCGTGATAGGCACGGTCGACGCCCGCCTGCGACAGCACGATCCCGGTCACGCCACCGACGGTGAAGAGGAACAGGAAGCCGAAGGCCCAGAGCATGGGTGTCTTCATCTCGATCGAGCCGCCCCACATGGTGGCGATCCACGAGAAGATCTTGATGCCGGTGGGCACCGCGATCACCATGGTTGCCAGCATGAAGTAGGACTGCTGCGTCAGCGACATGCCGACGGTGTACATGTGGTGCGCCCAGACGACGAAGCCCAGCACCCCGATGGCCACCATCGCATAGACCATCGGCAGGTAGCCGAAGATCGGCTTGCGCGAGAAGGTGGCGATGACCTGCGAGATGATCCCGAAGGCGGGCAGGATGATGATGTAGACCTCGGGGTGGCCGAAGAACCACAGGATGTGCTGATACAGGACCGGGTCACCGCCGCCCGAGGGCGTGAAGAAGGTGGTGCCGAAGTTGCGGTCCGTGAGAAGCATGGTGATGGCACCGGCCAGAACCGGCAGCGCCAGCAGGATGAGCCATGCGGTGATGAACACCGACCAGGCGAACAGCGGCACCTTGTGCATGGTCATGCCCGGGGCGCGCATGTTGAGGAAGGTGGTGATGATGTTGATCGCGCCGAGGATCGAGGAGGCACCCGAGAGGTGCACCGCGAAGATGGCGAGGTCCATCGCATAGCCGCCTTCGGCCGTGGTCGAGAGCGGCGGGTAGAGCACCCAGCCCACGCCTGCGCCCGTGCCCAATTCGCCACCGCCACCGGGGGCGAAGAGCGACGCCACGGCGAGCGAGGTGCCCGCGACGTAGAGCCAGTAGGACAGGTTGTTCAGTCGCGGGAAAGCCATGTCCGGCGCGCCGATCTGCAGCGGCATGAAGTAGTTGCCGAAGCCGCCGAACAGTGCGGGGATCACCACGAAGAACATCATCAGGATGCCGTGGGCGGTGATCGTCACGTTCCAGATATGGCCGTTGGGCGTACAGGTGGCGGCAGCGTCTGCGACGAGGCGCAGGCCTTCCTGACACATGTATTGAACACCGGGGTTCATCAGCTCCATCCGCATGTAGACGGTGAAGATGACCGAGATCAGACCGACGAGACCGCCGGTGAACAGATAAAGGATCCCGATGTCCTTGTGGTTTGTGGACATGAACCAGCGGGTGAAAAACCCCCGCTCGTCATTATCATGGCCATGAATGGCTGCGTCGGCCATTGGCGTCTCCCGTTCTTGCGTGTTCCGCGGGTTTGCCCGTCGGACGGTTCCCTTGAGCCAGGTCCGTGTGCACGGAATCCAAGCGGCTGAAACCGTAATAGCCCGCAGGCCGATCAGGGGCAACGGGGGAGTTTGATACAGATCAAGTACAAACGTCGCAGGGCGGGCGGTAGGTGGGCCGCGCCAAGGGGGTCAGCGGCGGGGCAGGAGGCCGGTCTGCTCAAGCGTGGCGAGGTGGGTGCGGCTGACCGGAAGCACGGTGCCGTTGGTGAGGGTGACGCTGGCGCGCGGCCCGTCACGACTGGTTGCGCTGATCTGGTCAAGCGCGACCCAATGGGAGCGATGGATGCGCAGGCCGGGGGTGGGTGCGGCCTCGGCGATGGCGTCGGACAGGCGGATCAGCAGGAGGATGCTGCCTGCCGTGGTTGTCACCTCGGTATAATGGTCGGTGGCGGTGAGGGCGATGAGCGGTGCGCGGAGGTTCTTGGGCAGACGGGTCAGAAGGCGCGGGGCCGGCGCGTAGGGCGGCAACGCGGGAGCGGATGGCGGTTCGGAGAAGAAGATCTGCGACACGGCGATAGAGATGAAGGCGCTGATGGCAAAGAGGGCGGCGGTGAGGGCCGCAGGGCCAAAGGCCAGATCGCCTGGGCGCAGGAAAAGGGAGTTCAGGCCATGAACCAGCAGTGTGATGGGCGCACCTGCGATCAGGCCTGCCAGCAGGGCGATCAACAGGCGCGGCAGGCCGCTGCGCGACAGCAGGGTTGACAGGGAACGGCACAGGATGAGGCCCAAAGCGCCCGTGACCAGCACCATGAACACCCAATAGGCCAGACGCGGCAGCACGGGCAGCGCGGTGATGGTGCCGAAGGGGCCTGCAATGCCGATGACGAGACCCAGCGCGACAAGGTTGATCCAGAAGCGCGGGCTGCGCAGGATCGGGCGCAGCTGTGCCCATGCAAGGGGGATTTCGGGTGGAATGGTCAGCGCCATTGTGTCATCGCGGGTACAGTCTTGCGCGGGCCAGGGTCAAAGCAGGGGCAGAAGGCCGGTCTGTTCCAGCGCCTGAAGGTGGCTGCGGCTGACCGGGTATTCGCTGCCATCGGTGAGCATCACGATGGCGCGGGGGCCTTCGCGACGCGCGGCGGTGATCTGCTCCATCGCCACCCAATGGGAGCGGTGGATGCGCAGGCCGGGGGTGGGCGCCGCTTCGGCGATTGCATCGGACAGGCGCAGCAACAGGCGTGTGGTGCCGGTGGTGGTGGTCACCTCTGTGTAATGGTTTGTGGCCGTAAGGGCGACGAGGGGCGAGCGGTGGGCGGCGGGAAGGCGGTCCAGCAGGCGCGGATGGCCGCTGTAGGACGTCACAGTGGCGGGTGTGGGCGGCGTGGAGAAGAAGGCGATGTAGGTGGCGAGCGACAGGACGGCGGAAATCGCCATGATCGAAAGCACAAGGGGCAGATCGTTGATCGCAAGGTCGGTGGGCTGAAGCAGCACGGCGTTCACGCTGAAGACGATGGCGCTGATCGGCAGGCCCGCAAAGGTGCCGGAAACGAGGGCCGCCAGCCATTTCGGCAGGCCGAGCGCGTGGAAGAGATCGCAGCCCACATAGCCAAGTACAAAGCCGAACGGGCCGGTGGTGAAGACGATGAGGCACCAGTAGATCATGCGCGGCAAGAGCGGCACGGTTTCTGCTGTGCCAAAGGGCCCGGCCACGCCCAGCACGACGGCGAGGCCAAGGAGGCCTGCCCAGATGCCGTGGCCGCGCAGAATGGGGGAGAGTTCGTCCAGCGCCGTGTCGATCAGGGGGGCAGGGATCAGTGCCATGGTCTGATCAGGCGGCGCAGGTGGCGGGGTGCAGCCCGTTGGGATGCAGGCCACCCTGCGGGGGGAAGTAGCGCGGGAATGTCAG
>CALRMS020000058.1:0-26898 GCA_943369275.1 Rhodobacter maris
GGCTGTCTTCACCGATCCAGTCGTCCAGCCGATCCGGGAAAAGCACCGACTGGCCGCGATCAACGCCCTCGATGAAACCCGCCATGCCTGCCTCCGCCTGATCTGCGAAAGCATAGCACAGCAGCCGGTTTCCACACAGCCTCGGCCCATTCCGGACGGTCAGCGAATTGCGATGCGTCGCGGAGGTCGTCGAAAGAGCTGACCGTAGCCGAGGCGCAACGCGCCCGATGGGGATGATCCCTAACCTAATTGGTAGCGAGTTCCCGGTTGGCGCCAGATGATTTTTACAGAAAGTACACGCTCCTATCGGCTTGGCGTTACGGTCGCTTGGCATCTTGCCCCGGTATTTCAATGTCGGGGAAATCTGAAGATGACATCACGACCCATACTAGGCGCTGCTCTTGGTCATGACGACCTTGCATCCCACCGCGACTGGCTGTTGGAAGCCCCGCGTGATCTTGAACTTCAGGCCTATGTCGATGCCGAAGTTCTTGATGGTGACTGGTCTGGTCTGGCGGCCGAGACGGTGAAGCTTCTGGATGGGCATCAAGGCCGGCTTGGTATCCATGGGCCGTTCTGGGGTTTTACGATTGCGTCCTATGAGCCTGAGGTGCGCAAGATCGTGACGAAACGGTTCCAGCAGGCGTTGGACGTTTGTGCGGCGGTCAGGGGAACGCATGTGGTGATCCACTCGCCGTTTACCACATGGGGCTACAATCATCGCGGGATGTACCCCAAGGATGCCGGCCGGATGATCGAGTCAGCGCGCGAGACGCTGGCGCCTGTGCTATCGCGGGCGGCTGATATGGGCGTGACTTTCATGCTGGAGAACATCGAGGATGTCGAACCGGCAGATCGCGCCCAGTTGTGCGAGGCGCTGGACTGGCAGGCGTTGGCGTTGTCGGTCGATACGGGGCATGCACATTATGCGCATGGCTCCACCGGTGGGCCGCCTGTCGATTTCTTTATCCGCGCGGCGGGTGAACGGCTTGGCCATGTGCATCTGCAAGATGCCGATGGGTTTGCCGACCGGCACTGGCGGATCGGCCATGGCACGATCCTGTGGCCGTCCGTCTTCAAGGCTATTGCCGAAACCGGGGCGAGCCCGCGCCTGATACTGGAACTGCGCGACAAGGCCGGGGTCATCCCTTCGGCCCGGTATCTGGCCGATCTGGGGCTGGCGCAATGAAGTTCGTTGTCCTGTCGGACCTGCACCTTGGCCCGCCGGGTGCTGCGGTCAATGGTCTGGACCCTGCGGCCCGGCTGGCGGCGGCGGTAGAGGCGATCAACCGCGATCATGCCAACGCTGACTTTGTGGCCATTGCAGGCGACCTTGCCGATCTGGGCGAGGTGGCGGCCTATGAGGTGCTGCGCGACACGCTGGCCCCCCTGACCGTGCCCTGCCACATCACCCTTGGCAACCATGACAGGCCAGAGGCCTATCTGTCGGTCTTTGGCCAAGACCAGTCCGACCCGCAGGCGCGCGTGTCCATGGTGATGGATCTGGATGGCTACCGGGTGATCCTGCTGGATACCACCACGCCCGGCACCCACGGCGGCGCGCTGTGCCAAGGGCGGCAGGATTGGCTGGCTGCACGGCTGGACGAGGCTGTGGACCGCCCGGCCATCATCGTCATGCACCACCATGCCAATGTGTTGTCCCTGCCGGTGGATGCGATTCCGCTGGCCGATGGCGCGGGCTTTGCGCGGCTGCTGAAACGGCACCCGGACGTGCGGATGGTGATTTCGGGCCATGTGCATCTGACCACGTCAGGCGTCTGGCATGGCATCCCGATGACCACGCTGGCAGGCAGCCATTATTCGGTCAACGCGCATCTGCCCGGCATGGCGGGCCAGCAATTGCGGCTGGAGGGCCCGGCGCAAATGGCGGTGGTTCTGGCGGATGCCGATGGGGTGACGGTGCATTTTCAGGACTATCTGACCCGGCATATCGAACTGGCCCGGGGTCTTTTCGCGGAAGACTGACGGGATCTTGAAATCCCTTCTGAGCGCGCAAGCCCGGCTTGCGCGCCCCTTTGCAATTTCTTCCTAACTGACTGTTTTAAATAATTAAAAATTTCACAATGCCATTAAATCAATGTCACTTTTTCCTGCGATGAGCGCCCCATGCCGCAGGCTGCCTGCGGCCTCTTTTTGACGGAGACAGGGATATGACATTCAAGCTGGCGACCACTGCCATGGTGCTTCTGGCGACTGCCGGAGCCGCCCATGCCGAGAAGATCAAGTTCGAATACTGGTACGGCCTGACGGGCGACCTTGGCGCCGTCGTGCTGGAAACCTGCAACCGCTTCAACGCCGCACAGTCCGAGTATGAGGCCGTTTGCGTGGGTCAGGACGGCTATGAAAAGGCCGTGCAGAACACCATCGCCGCTTTCCGCGCGGGCAAGCACCCGACGCTGCTGCAGTCGTTCGATGCAGGCACTGCCGATCTGATGCTGTCGGGTGAATTCTACCCGGTGACAAAGCTGATGGCCGACACGGGCGTGACCGTCGATTGGGCCGACTATTTCCCCGGCATCGCCAACTACTATTCCTCGTCCACGGGCGAGTTCTTCTCGATGCCGTGGAATTCGTCCACTCCGGTATACTATTTCAACAAGGACATCTTTGCGAAGGCCGGCATTTCCGAGGCCCCGATCACTTGGGAAGGTCTGGAAGCTGCGCTTGTGAAGGTGAAAGAGTCTGGTGCCGCCTGCGGTCTGGCCTATGCGCCTTCATCGTGGATCGACATGGAGCAGTTCTCGATGGCGCACAATGTGCCTGTCGCGTCCAACAACAATGGCTATGACGGTCTGGATACCGAACTTCTGTTCAACACCACGCTGCACGTCAAGCACATGGAAAACATCCAGCGCTGGATCGAAGGTGGCTTTGCGACGCTGCGCACGCAGGCCGCAGGCAAGACCGCGCGCGACAGCTTTGTCGAGGGCGAGTGCGCGGTATTCTTCTCCTCCATCGCGGACCACAACACCATCCACAAGCTGAAGCCCGCCTTTGGCTGGGACGTGCAGATCATCCCGACCTATGAAGGGGTAGAGCGCCACAACACCGTCGTCGGCGGGGCCTCGCTTTGGGTTCTGTCAGGCAAGACGGATGAGGAATACAAGGCCGCAGCCAACTATCTGGCCTTCCTTGCCACCAAGGAAGAACAGCAGTTCTTGCTGGAAAACACAGGCTACATTCCGGTCACGAAATCGACCTATGACGCGCTGCTGGCTGAAGGTTTCTACGCTGCCGAGCCCTTCATTAACCGCGACATCGCGATGAAGTCGCTGACCTGGACCGAGCCGGGCCCGCTGACCCGTGGCATCCGCCTGGGTGGCATGATCCAGGTCCGCGCCGAATGGACCGCCGAGGTTGAAGCCGCGCTTGCCGGCCAGAAGACTATGAAAGAGGCGCTGGATACCGCCACCAGCCGTGGCAATGAGATCCTTGCCCGGTTTGCTCAGACCTATGCGGGCAAATCCTTCCCCTAAGCCTTGATCACGGGGGCGCGGCTGCAATGGCCGCGCCCCTTACCTTTTGTCGGGGGACACCATGCGCCGCGCCTATTTCAAGTTCAGCTGGATTGCTGCAGCATTGCTTGCGCCACAGCTTCTGATCATCTTTGTCTTCTTCTACTGGCCCTCGGCGCAGGCGCTGTATTGGGCCTTCACGTTGGAACAGCCATGGGGTGGCGGCAACACATGGGTTGGGTTCCAGAATTTCCAGAAGGTGCTGTCAGACCCCTATTACTGGGGGTCGGTTCGGGTTTCGGTGATCTACGCGCTGGCCACAACCGTGCTTGCCATGACCATGGCCCTGACGCTTGCCATTTTCGTTGACCGCCAGCTTGCCGGGTTCAAGGCCTACCGCGTGGCGATCATCTGGCCCTATGCGGTGGCAGCCCCCGCCGTGGGCCTTGCGTTCCAGTTCGTGTTCAATCCCGGCGCGGGTATCTTCAGCTATATCAACACGGTCGCCCCCGGCTGGTGGGACCTTTCGAAATACCCCTGGCAGGCCATCACCGCCATCGTCATTGCAGGCGCGTGGAAACAGGTGGCCTACAGCTTCATCTTCTTCCTCGCCGCCCTCCAATCCATCCCCCGTAGCCTGACCGAGGCGGCGGCCATGGACGGTGCCCGCCCCCTGCGCCGGATGATGGACCTGCAACTGCCGCTACTGACGCCCACCTTTTTCTTCCTGCTGGTCATCAACATCACCGACAGCTTCACCGACAGCTTCGGCATCGTTGACACGCTGACAGGCGGCGGGCCGTTCCGGTCAACCGATCTGATGGTCTACAAGATCTACCGCGACGGATTTCAAAGCCTCGATTACTCGGGTGCCGCCGCCCAATCCATCATCCTGATGCTTCTCGTCATGGCGCTGACCTTCGTGCAGTTCCGCTACATCGAGAAGCGCGTGCATTACACCTGAGGGGTCGCCATGATCGAACGCACGCCCATTCTGAATGTCGTGACCCACATGATCCTGATCTTCGGGCTGGTGATCATCCTTGTCCCGATCTGGCTGGCCTTTGTGGCCGCAACCCTGACGCTGCAACAGGTAAACTCTGCCCCGATCGAGCTTTGGCCCGGCGATCAGCTGTGGCCAAATCTGCAAGAGGCATGGGCGCTGTCGGATTTCGGGCCGAAGTTCGTCAACACCCTGATCGTGGCTATCGCCGTTGTGGTGGGCAAGATCACGTTGGCTTGCATCACGGCCTTTGCGCTCGTGTTCTTCAACTTTCGTGGCCGGATGCTGATTTTCTGGATGATCTTCATCACGCTGATGCTGCCATTGGAGGTGCGCATCGTTCCGACCTATGCCGTGGCCGCCAACGCGTTGACGCCGTTCCAGACGATCATGGACTGGACCGGGATCAGCTGGCTGATCACCACGGTATCCGGCATCCAAGTGGCGCTGGAATGGAACCTTTTGAACTCCTACACCGGCCTGATCCTGCCGCTGGTTGCCACCGCCACCGGCACGTTCCTGTATCGCCAGTTTTTTCTGACCATCCCCGATGAGCTGGTCGAAGCCGCCCGGATGGATGGGGCAGGCCCCCTGCGGTTTCTGTGGGATGTCCTGATCCCGCTGTCCAAAACCAATATCGCGGCTTTGGCGACCATCATGTTCGTCTATGCGTGGAACCAATACCTCTGGCCGCTGCTGGTTGTGACTGACCGGGCCAATTACGGGATGGTCGTGGTGCAACTGTCCGACCTTGTCCCCGATCAGCTGACCACAGGTGGCGGCACCCCCACATGGCATCTGGCGATGGCGGCCACGCTGGTCGTCATGCTGCCGCCCATCGCAATCGTCATCTTCATGCAGCGCTGGTTCGTGCGCGGCCTGATCAACACCGACAAGTAGGGGCATATCATGGCCGAAATCAACATCCGCAACGTCGCAAAGACCTATGGCAAGACCACCATCATGCAAGGCGTCAACCTTGATATCCACAATGGTGAATTCGTGGTCATCCTTGGCCCCTCGGGCTGCGGCAAATCCACGCTTCTGCGCCTGATCGCCGGGCTGGAAGATATCACGGCGGGCGAGATTTCCATCGCAGGCGAGGTGGTCAACAAGCTGGAACCGCGCGAGCGGGGCTGTGCGATGGTGTTCCAGAACTATGCCCTCTACCCACACATGACGGTAGCCGACAACATAGGCTATGCGCTGAAGGTTGCAGGCACGGCAAAGGCAGAGCGGCTGGCGCGCGTGGCGGCAACTGCGAAATCCGTGGGCCTTGCAGATTTCCTTGACCGCAAGCCTGGGCAACTGTCCGGCGGCCAGCGCCAGCGTGTTGCCATGGCCCGCGCCATCATCCGCGAGCCAAAGGTGTTTCTGTTTGACGAACCCCTTTCGAACCTTGACGCCAAACTGCGCGTCCAGATGCGCCACGAAATTCGCCGCATCCACAATGCCGTGGGGGCGACCAGCATCTTCGTGACCCATGACCAGCACGAGGGCATGACACTGGCCGACCGTCTGGTGATCATGAACAAGGGCACCATCGAACAGATCGGCACCCCGGAAGAGATCTATGAACACCCCGCCTCGCTCTATGTCGCGGGTTTCGTAGGCAGCCCGACCATGAACATCCTGCCCGGCACAGTCGCGGCGTCCGGCGTCTCTGTTCTGCTTGCCGATGGTCAAACCCTGGACATCCAGTCGTCCTTCAAGGCGCTGCCGGGACAGCTTGTCCAGATCGGGCTTCGGCCGGAAAAGCTGTCGATCACCATGAAGGGACAAGGCTTGCTTACGGCGAAGTTCCAATTCTTCGAAGAGCTGGGTTCCGCCCGCATTTACCACCTTGAGATCGAGGATATCCCGGTCGGTGTTGTGTCAGACCTGAAGCTGGCCCTGACAGAAGACGAGGAGGTCGGTCTGGCCTTCCCGCCATCGGCGCTGCATGTCTTTGACGGACCAAGCGGGCGCAGTCTTGTGCGGGCTGGCGCGATGCGAGAGGTTCAGGGAACGGGCAACAGCACACCCGGACTTTCATTATATGGGCTGCTGTCTTAACGAGGCGCCACGAAGCGGCTGCCTTTGCCAGATGTAACGCGTGCCCCAGCAGTGAACGCCAGCTTTCCGTCCGATGCGAGGATACGACGCCACTCATCGTGATACCTTGCTAACGTCGGCAGGACCAAAGAAGGGCGGGCCCGGTGGACATGAGGTGTTCCCACGTCCGTTGATCTTCTTCCTGCCCTACATCCGGCCCGCGTCCCTTGGAACAAGGACCGCATAATCGGCCAGAAACGCCCGCTCTGGCCACGGTGCGTCTGGTCCATCCGGGTTCGTCTCGAGATGGCAGGCAATGCGCGCGACCTCGCGTTGTTCGACATGGCCGTGGACAGCAAGCTTCGTGGTTGTGATCTTGTTTGACTCCGGGTCCGCGCTGTCTTTGCAGCTGGGCGCGTGACGGAACGCGCCTCGGTGATCCAGAGAAAGACGGGTAGGCAGGACATAAGGTGCCACACCGCTGTGCACAGCTATGCGGAGCATGTGCTTCCCCGGCAGATCGCTGTCGTTGATTCTTAGGTGAGACCAATACTCGTCCAACTTTTGAGCTGCTCGGACGGCACGGGAAGCGGCCACTGTGACCGACCTTGTTCGCAAGGAGTAAGAGATTTTTGGGGACGTGTCGTGGTGCCGAAGGTCGTCCGGAACACGTCTGATGAAGTAATAGACCCCGTCTTTCACAAATGAGCGGGGTGCAGCTTTGTTCTCCGCCATGTTCTACGCTCGCTCTATCCAAGGACAAAGCTGAGGCGTTTCAATGGCTTGGCGGTGGAAGTGGTGCCCGGAGCCGGAATCGAACCAGCGACACGCGGATTTTCAATCCGCTGCTCTACCAACTGAGCTATCCGGGCACCGTTGTTGAAGGGGCGATGCCCTTCGGGTGGCGGGGTGATACGTCAGGTGGGCGGGGCTGTCCAGTGGGTATCGGCAGAAAATTCGCCGCCCTCCCGCGCTGTGCGCAGGCGTCAATTCGGGCGTTCGGGCGGCGCGTCGGAATCGGGCAGGTCGCCGTCTTCCATCGGCTCGGCCGGGATCGCGTAGCTGCCGGTCAGCCAGCGGCCAAGGTCCACATCCGCGCAGCGGCGTGAGCAGAAGGGGCGGTATTTCGCATCCGTTTCCTTGTTGCAGATCGGGCAGGTCATGGGACCACGCCCTGCAGCAATTCCGCCAGCGGCAGGCGGTCGCGCTTGCGCGTCATCTCGTAGAGACCCAGCGCCGTCCAGCCAGCAAGATGCGTCTCGGCCCCCTCGGCGCGGAAGGCGGCCTTCATCACCTGATCCAGCGTGCCGCGATCCTTTTTCGGGACCGGCGCGAAGTCGACCACCACCTGCCCGCCGAGGCCGCGCAGGCGCAACTGGCGCGGCAAGTCGCGCGCGGCGGCCACATTGGCCTTGAGCGCGGCGGCGGGCGAGGTATCCGGCCCGGTGTTCACGTCCACCGCCACAAGCGCGCGGGTGGGTTCCACCATCATGTGGCCGCCACCCGGAAGATCGATGCGGGCCGATTGCAGAGCGGCGATCATCTCCCACACGGCGTGGTCGTCAAAGCCGCCTTCGACCACCTCGTCTGGGGCGGGTTCGGCCCAGTCGCGCCAGGCGGCTTCATGCGCGCCGGGGCCATCGACCAGCAGTTCCGGCCCGCCCGACAGATCGGCCACCACGGCGGCGGCCATGTCTTTCATGGCGAGGATGTCTTCGGCGACCGCTGCTTCATCTTCGCCCTCGGCGGCAGAGCGCAGGATCAGCCCGTGATCCGCTGCCGCGCCCGCCATCGCGTCTTCGGCGAGTTGCTGCAAACCGGCGCGGGTATCTTCGTCGCGGATGCGGCGCGAGATGTTGATGCCGGGTGCCCCGGGTGTGATGATCGCCCAGCGGGATTTGAACAGCAGCCGCGTGGTGACCGGCACGGCCTTGCCGGGTTCCGTCGGCCCCGAGACCTGCACGATGATCCGTTGTCCCGGCGCAAGGCCGGACACCTGCCGCAGGAAACCCGTCCCCTCGGGCAGTTTCACGAACATACCGCCCTGGCCCTTCATCGGGCGGTCGGCAACGGCGCGGTAGATCGCGCCGGGCAGGACCACATCCTCGGGCGGGTCGATCAGCAGGTCTTCCAATTGCCCATCCACGATCAGCGCGGCCGCGTCGCGGCCACCCACTTGATCCAGACAGACCACACGCCCCTTCATCCCTGCCTCCATACCGGATAGCCCGCCGCTGCCAGCAGCGCCGCCGTTTCCGCCAATGGCAGGCCGACGATGCCGGTGAAACTGCCTGAAATCCACGGGATGAAGGCCCCCGCCGCGCCCTGGATGGCATAGCCCCCGGCCTTGCCCTCCCATTCGCCGCCCGCCAGATAGGCGTTCAGTTCCACATCCGACAGGCGCTTCATCTTGACCGCGCTCACGCTTTCGCGGGTCCAGATCCGGTCGCCCCGGCGCACCGCCACGGCGGTGATGACCTCATGCCGTCGGCCGCCAAGGGCCAGCAGGAAGGCCGCTGCCTCACCCGCATCCGCAGGCTTGCCGAGGATGCGGCGGCCCAGCGCGACGGTGGTATCGGCGCAGAGCACGACGTCATCGGGACCTGCCGTAACTGCCGCCGCTTTTTCCCGCGCCAGCCGTGCGGCATAAGGGCGGGGCAATTCGCCCCGTGCCGGGTCTTCATTGATGTCGGGGGGAAGGATGGCATCGGGCACTACGCCGATCTGCGCCAGAAGTTCCTTCCGGCGCGGACTGCCCGATCCGAGGATCAGCTTCACTTGAAGCGATAATTGATACGGCCTTTCGACAGGTCGTAAGGCGTCATTTCCACCTGAACCTTGTCGCCCGCCAGAACGCGGATCCGGTTCTTACGCATTTTTCCTGCCATCACGGCGATCAGTTCATGGCCGTTATCCAGCTCGACCCTGAATGTCGCGTTCGGCAGGAGTTCCTTCACGACACCCGGGAATTCGAGGATATCTTCCTTGGCCATGTTCACTCCAAATAGGTTTACGGCCCGCAAGCATGGCTCGCGGGCTTCGGGCATGGGTAATGCGCCTGTCGGGACGAATTTTCAAGGGGCAAATGCAAGGGGCGCTGCCCGGTCAGACAAGAAGGAAGTCATCCTGCAGGACATCAAGCCGGTTCACGCCCATGACGATCAGCACATCGCCATCGCCGAAGTTGAACAGCACGTGATCTGCACGTTCGCGCCCGAGCCTGCGCAGGTCTGCCCATCCTGCCCCGGCCCCGAGAAGATCGGCTTCGATGCGCAGGGTGTCGATGTTGTCCTCGAAGGCTGCGATCGTATCGCGCCCTGCGGCATAGATGAAGCTGTCGGCGCCGCTGCCACCGGTGAGGCGGTCATGGCCCAGACCGCCATCGAGCGTGTCATTGGCGGTGCCGCCAAACAAGGCATCATTTCCGGCGCCGCCGTTGAGGACATCTGCGCCGCCGTCGCCGAGCAGGCGGTCATTTCCGTCGCCCCCAAACAGCATGTCGCGCCAGTGACCGCCGCTGAGCGTGTCATCGCCAAGCCCGCCGAAAAGCCGATCGTTCCCGGTATTGCCCGACAGGTTGTTTGCGGCTGCGTTGCCGACCACCCTGTCATTGCCGGA
Organism: Rhodobacter maris; assembly: GCA_943369275.1. Lineage (GTDB taxonomy): Bacteria > Pseudomonadota > Alphaproteobacteria > Rhodobacterales > Rhodobacteraceae > Paragemmobacter > Paragemmobacter maris_A. Next base: position 10,132 of record CALRMS020000058.1, read on the forward strand.
CCCTGCCTCGAAATTCTCGATCACGGTGCCGCGGGCGATGGTCATGTTGCCGATGCCGCCCATGACATCAGACCTGCCACCGGCCACCAGTGTCACGACTTGATCTGTCGTGTCGCCGCGCATGCGGATCGTGTCGATCCCGCCTTCATCCCAGATGGTGAAGGCCAAATCGGACATTCCAGCCCCGCCCTCGAAGATGTCGTTGAAAAACAAGCCAAGCGCGTTGGTCAGGGTGCTGCCTTCGCCCCAGACGGTGTTGCCCGCCGTTGCGCCGCCACGTGCCGCGCCATAGAGGTTCTGGATCGCGATGATATCCGCGGGCATCGCAGTCATGAGGGCTGCAATGCTGGCGGGATCGTTCGGATTTTCATCCTGGTTGAAATAGGACATGATCGACACCGACCAGCTGTCATTCAGGAAATCCGCGTCGGTGCCGAAGGTCGCCGTTCCATTGTAGAACCCCTGATGGCCCAGACCAAGCGCGTGACCGATTTCATGCACATAGGTTGCATAGCTGTAGCTGTCATAGGTTGTGCCGTAGCTGTCCAGCCAGCTTGTTCCCACATTTATCGTTGCGCTTGTGATGGTGGTGCCGGTTACGGAATTGTTGGCAAAGGCACCGCGGTTTTCATCGTCGAAGGTGATGTCCACCTGGCCTGATGTTGCGGCCTGAAACCGGATATTGGCGATCATTTCCCAGGCTTGCATCGCCCAGAGCGCAAGTTGTTGGCCCGGCGCCGTGAGGCCTGTGATGTTGTAGGTGATCACGTTGGAGCCGGAGGTATCAAAGCTTTGCCGGTTTGATCCGCGCGCCTCCCAGAAGCCATCGGTCAGGAAGTTTGCCAGTTGGTCGAGCGTCGCGACCGCAGGCGGTGGAGGCGGGGGGGGCGGCGTGTATTCGGCAATCGCCAGCCTGTAAGTGCCGGCATAGCGGTCATTGAACGCGCCCGCAGACAGGTAATAGGTGCCGCCGACCGCGGGGGTAAAGATGAGTTGGGAATTCAAGCCCACGGCATCGTCGTTCGAACCCACCACGGTGCCGGCTGAATCCAGCACGCGCAGGAAGGTATCCCCGACCGGTGAGGTGCCGGTGCCTGCAAGATCGATCTGATAGGCCTGTCCCGCCACCAGCGTCACCGCAACAAGATCGCGGTCGCCCATGGTCAGGCCGCCCAGAAACTCATCACCGACCGACATTGTCACTGTCGGGGTGCCGGGTACCGTGTTGGGCGCATCGCCGCTTTCGCGGATCGTTGCCGCGACGGTCACCGTCGGGTTGGCAAAGCCACAGTCATCCTCAATCACAGCTGCAAAGCACATCGTACACATGGGTCACTCACCAAAAAACTGAACGGATTTGGGGGAAAACTGAACGGTAGGGGTCGTCACGGGGGCGGCGTTGCCTGCAAGAGATCGGCGGCAAGACGGGTGGGCCAATCCGGCAGCAGGGGGCCATCCATGGCCACGACCTGCACCAATGGCCCCTCGTCGCCCCGCCAGCGCAGGCGTGCTGCCACCAGCCCGGCCTGAGCTGCTGTCACCTCAAGCGTCAGGCCGTCCGCGGCAATGGCGCGGTCATGCAGCGCATCCGCCAGTGCCCGACACAGCGTCGCGGCGGCGGCAGGCTCTGCGCCTTCGGCGCGTTCACAGCTGAGGCCGGATGCCCCGGCCATACCTGCGCAAAGGCTGACCATGGCGGCGGCACCCATGCGCAGGCCCAACCTTCCGTCGGCGTTCGGGAAAACGGTTCGTCGTTCTGTCACACGAGCACCATCACATCTGAACCTGCACACGGGTTTGCCCGATCACGCGAAAGGTGGGCGGCAATCCTGAAGAGCAAGGTTAGCAGGACGCGGATGAAAAGCAATCATGGGTTGCGCATGGCGCAAGAATCGCCGCATCAGGCCTTGGCGAGGCGGTCCAGCTGTTCGCCCCAATGCAGATGGTTCAGCACCCCGCCTGTGCGCCGCACCTCATGCACGGCGGCGATGTCGACCTCTGCCATGGCCCAACCGGGGGCGTTCAGCGCGGTTTCGGTGAAGATGCCGGTGGGGGGGAAGCCCCGGTCGGGTGGTCCATAGATGGCGGCCGCGCCCACGTTCTCATCCACCGCCGGGCACCATGCGGCCAGTCCCACGGTGGGGGAATGAACGGTGATGCACTGATTTTCCAATGCGCGGGCCATGGCGCCCACCCGCACGCGGGTAAATCCTGCCAGCGTGTCGGTGCAGGAGGGAACAAGGATCACCTCGGCCCCCGCCTCAGCCAAACGCCGCGCGAGGAGGGGAAATTCGCTGTCATAGCAGATCAGAATACCGATGCGGCCTAGGGCGGTGTCGAACACCGGCAGGCCGTGGCCCGGCGCGACGAACCATGTCTCGCGTTCGAACCGGGTCATGATCTGCTTGTCCTGATAGCCGACGATTTCGGTCGGCGCGTAGAGCGTTGCGCGGTTTACCGGGCGCGCGCCTGCGGTGGGGTAGACAGGGCCGGAGGCACCCAGAATATGCACGCCATGCGCCGCCGCCAGCCGCAGATGCAGCGCATCGACAGTATCGCGCCAGCCTGCCACCTCGACCAGCGCGCGTTCCAGATCGGCCGCACAATCGGCCCCGCCCAGCGAGGCCAGTTCCATCGCCCCATATTCCGGAAAGACAAGAAGATCCGCGCCCCGCGCTGCGGCATCCCCTACCCAGCGCGCCAGCTTTGCCTCATAGGCGGCAAAGTCTGCGTGGAAATCGAGCGGATAGGCAGCGGCGGCAATCTTCATCGGGCAGGCCCTTCTGGCGGCAAACGGATCGGAGGTGTTTGTGCCAGTATTCGACGTGCGGGAAAACCCGTCACGCCGGGCCGGAACGCGTATCCGGCAAGAGGTGCGTCGGCGGGGTGCTCGCGCGGTAGAGCGGTGCGACGCGAAAGGACCGGGGCAGGGGGTTTGCCCCTGTCCCGGCCCCTGCCGCCTTGGCGACGGAAAGCGCCTGCAGTCTTTAACGCCGGAAATCTTACGGGCAGCGCGCCACGTAGCGGCGACCGTTCCGGTCCTGATAGACGCAATCGTTTGGCGTATTCGCACGGCCGATCAGGTTGCCGGCAACACCGCCGACGGCGGCACCGATGATGGCACCTTCGACGCGGTCATCGGAATCCGAGACCGCAGCCCCCAGCAATGCGCCCGTTGCCGCGCCGCCCAAAGTCGCCTGATCCGCCGGAACGCAGGCCGCTGTGCCCAGCGCTAGGATCGCAAACAGGATGGTGTGTTTCATGGAAATCTCTCCAGTGATGTTCTTCATTGGACAAAACGCCCCAGTCGCCCATCGGTTCCATGGCGGACCCGGAATAGTGATGCGACAGGGTCTGTGAAGCCTCCGGATCGCCATGGGTCTGGTATACGCCCCCGGAAATGAGGGTGGCAACTCAGGCCGGGCCGCATGCGCCAAAGCCCGCCCACGAGGCGCGTTTGGGGCAGTGGGGAACTGTTTTGCCGAAAGTGGCAAGTGCGGCGATGGATATGATCGGTCGGGCCGATTAAGCTGCGGGACCGGACGTTGGCGCGGCCTGCGCGTGATACTGGCCCGTGATACAGGCCTATGACATTGGCCCGGCAGGATGGCCCGGCAGGAGGAGTGAAAGACGATGGATACCCGTGATTTTGAACTCCGCGTCTATTATGAGGACACTGACCTTGCCGGGATCGTCTATTACGCGAATTACCTGCGGTTCATCGAGCGGGCGCGGACGGAATGGGTGCGCGGGCTGGGCGTGGATCAGGGCGCGCTGAAGCGGGACGAGGGGATCGTCTTCGCCGTGCGGCGGGTCGAGGCGGATTACCTGAAGCCTGCGCGGTTCGACGATCTGCTGACAGTGACGACGCGGCTTGTGGAACTGGGCGGGGCGCGGATCGAACTGGAGCAGGAGGTGCTGCGTGCAGGCGAGCGGCTGTTTGCGGCGCGGGTGGTGCTGGTTTGTATGTCCGAGGCGGGTGGGGCGGTGCGGATTCCACCCGTTGTGCGGGCGAAACTGTCGCCGCCGCAGGACTGACCCGCTGCTTGTGCCGCGCTGCAGCGGCAGGTTGCCGCCAAAGGCCACCCTGTCGCGCAGATGTGTTGGCAATCCGGTTTGAATGCGGGTAGAATCACGCGTAATGGGCTGCGACAAGGATGGCCCGGCAACAAGAGCAGGCGTAATGGAAACGGAAACCCTTGCGGCGGCGCAGGAGATTGATTTCTCTGTGCTCGCGCTTTTCATGAAAGCGACACTCACCAACAAGCTGGTGCTGATCACCCTGCTGCTGATGAGTTTCTGGTCCTGGTCCATCATCGTGCAGCGCATTCTGGTGTTTCGCCGGGCACGGACCGAGGCAGAGGAATTCGACCGCGCTTTCTGGTCGGGCGAGCCGCTGGATGAGCTTTATGAAACCATCGGACCGCAACCGCAGGGCGCGAGCGAGCGCATCTTTGTGGCCGGCATGACGGAATGGCGGCGCAGCCACCGGCAGGATGGCAAGCTGATCGCGGGCGCGCAGGCGCGGATCGATCGGGCCATGGATGTGGCGATTGCGCGCGAGAACGAGGCGCTGAACAAGGGGCTGGGCTTTCTGGCCACCACCGGATCGACCGCGCCCTTCATCGGGCTGTTCGGGACGGTCTGGGGGATCAAGTACAGTTTCGAGCAGATCGCAATCAGCCAGAACACCAACCTTGCCGTTGTGGCCCCCGGTATCGCCGAGGCGCTGCTGGCCACGGCCATCGGCCTTGTGGCGGCGATCCCGGCCGTGGTGGCCTATAACAAGCTCAATAGCGACAGCGAGCGTATCCTGAATGGATATGAAAGCTTTGCCGACGAGTTTTCCACCATCCTTTCGCGCCAGTTGGACGCCTGAGCCATGGGGGCCGGGGTTGCAAAAGGTGGTGGTGGTGGCGGGCGTCGGGGACGCAAGCGGCGCGGTGGGGCGCCGATGGCGGATATCAACGTCACGCCCTTCATCGACGTGATGCTGGTGCTTTTGATCATCTTCATGGTGGCGGCGCCGATGCTCACGGTGGGGGTGCCCATCGAATTGCCCGAGACGGCGGCCAATGCCCTGCCGTCCGAGCAGGAGGAGCCGCTTGCCATCACGATGACGGCGGATGGCCGGTTGATGATCCAGAATACCGAAACCGCACCATCAGAGTTGATCACCCGGCTGACGGCGATTGCGGCGGAACGGACATCGGACAAGATCTTTCTCCGGGCGGATGGGGCGATCCCCTATGCCCGTGTGGCAGAGGTGATGGGCGCGCTGAGCGCGGGCGGGTTCAACAATATCGGTCTGGTCACCGATGCGGGTGGCCCGACGCTTGATGGTAACGGCGGCTGACGGCCGGGCGGGGCATGGAAAAGGGTCAGATCATTTCGGGCATCGCGCATGGTGGCGTGATCCTCTGGGTTATCCTGGGGGATTGGCTGTTCCGTGCTCCGACGCTGCCTGAGATCGAGGTGGCCGAAGTGTCGCTGATGTCGAGCGCCGAGTTTGATGCGTTGATGGCGGCGGCGCCCCCGGCAGCAGAACCCGCGCAGGAGCCTGCGCCCGAACCTGCGCCAGAAGAGCCTGCGCCCGAGGAACCTGCGATCCAGCCGCCGGAACCCGTGCAACCGCAAGAGCCGCCCCCGCCCGCCGAGGAACCGCCGCCCGTGGCCCCGCCCGAGGAGCCGCTGCCCGAGGATCTGCCGACGGAAGCCGTGCCGCAGCTGATCGAGACGCCCGATCCGGTGGCCCCGATTGCGGATATCGAACAGCCTATTCCGGTGCCGCTGTCGGACGCGCGCCCGCGCCCGCGCCCGGTGGACCGGGTGGCGGCGACGCCGGTGGAAAGTGTGGACGCGCCCGAAGTGGCCGAGCAGGTGATCGAAGAGGTCAGCGAAGTGCCGTCAGAGGAGGCGGTCATCGTCGAGGAGCAGCAGGAGGCCGCTGCCCCCGAGGAAGCCACGACGCAGATCGTGACCGAAGCGGTGGAAACCGAAGAGGATGCACCGCAGCTGGAGATGACTGCGTCGCTGCGGCCCCGGTCGCGGCCGGAGCGGGTGCAGCCCGCCGAGGAACCGGTCGAGGAAGCCGCAGCCAGCGCAGAGACGCCCGAGGAAGTGCCCGAAGAGCCCGCGCCTGATACGGCCACCGAGGATGCAGTCGCGGCGGCGCTGGCCGAGGCGCTGGCTGAAGAGGCGGCAGCAGCGGAAGCCGAAGCCGCAGCCGCCGAGGCCGCAGCAAGCAACCTTCCGGCCGGGCCGCCGATGACGGCGGGCGAACAGGATGCGTTGCGGGTGGCGGTTCAGGCCTGCTGGAACGTGGGGGCCCTGTCGATGGAGGCGCTGCGGACCACCGTGACTGTCGCGGTGTCGGTGGGGCAGGATGGCGTGCCGGATGCGGGGTCGATCAGCATGGTTGCTTCGAATGGCGAATCCGACACGGCGACGCAGCAAGCGTTCGAGGCCGCGCGGCGTGCGATCATCCGCTGTGGCGCGCGCGGGTTCCCGCTGCCGCCCGAGAAATATGACCAGTGGCGGAACATGGAGCTGGTATTCGATCCGAACGGGATGCGGATGAGATGACCGCTTTCCCGACCTATTGCCGACGTGGCGGCGCTGCTCGCGCCATCGTGTCCCCGAAAACGCGCCGTTCGCGGCATGGTGTAATTGAATGACCCGAGGAGAATGAGGAAACGATGACCTTGATCAGAACCCTCTCCCCTATGCTTGCCCCCGTGCTTTCCTCAGTGCTTGCCCCAGTGCTTGCTGTTGCAATTGGCCTGCTGTCCGGGGTTCTTACCCCTGCTGTTGCGCAGGATCAGGGGCCGTTGCGGATCACGATCACCGACGGGGTGATCGAACCCTTGCCCTTTGCGGTGCCCGCCTTTGTGGCTGAAAATGGCGCAGGCGGCCAATATGCCGCAGATATCACGCGGGTGGTGGCGGCGGACCTTGCCGGAACCGGCCTGTTCCGCGAAATCCCGGCCGAGGCGCATATCGCGCAGGTGTCCAGCTTTGATGCGCCCGTGTCCTTTCCCGACTGGCAGGCGATCAATGCGCAGGCGCTGATCGTGGGCGCGGTCAGCGCGTCGGGCGATCAGATCGTCGTCAAGTTCCGGCTGTTCGATGTGTTCAGCGGCCAGCAGATGGGCGAGGGGCTGCAATTCGCAGGCACCCCCGGCACCTGGCGGCGGATGGCGCATAAGGTTGCGGATGCAGTCTATAGCCGGATCACGGGCGAAGGCCCCTACTTCGACAGCCGGGTTGTCTATGTGTCCGAGAGCGGGCCGAAGAACCAGCGCGTGAAGCGGTTGGCGGTGATGGATTATGATGGGGCGAACGTCGCTTACCTGACGGATGGTGCCTCCATCGTGCTGGCCCCGCGCTTTTCGCCGACCGGGAATCAGGTTTTGTTCACCAGCTATGAATCCGGTTTTCCGCAGATTTACCTGATGGATATCGGATCCATGCAGGTCCGCGCCCTTGCGCAGACCGAGGGGACGATGACCTTTGCCCCGCGGTTCGCGCCGGATGGGCGGACGGTGGTGTTCAGCCTCGCACGCGGTGGAAATTCCGACATTTACGCGCTGGATATCGGCAGCGGGCAAATCCGGCAGTTGACCAATTCGCCATCGATTGAAACGGCCCCCAGCTATTCGCCGGATGGCAGCCAGATCGTGTTTGAAAGCGATCGATCGGGGAACCAGCAGCTTTACATCATGCCGGCAAGTGGAGGTGAGGGGCAGCGGATTTCGAATGGTCCCGGCCGCTATGGCACACCGGTCTGGTCGCCGCAGGGGGATTACATCGCCTTCACCAAGCAGAACGCAGGGCGGTTCCACATCGGCGTGATGCGGACGGATGGCGGTGAAGAGCGGCTGCTGACCGCGTCTTTCCTGGATGAGGGTCCGACCTGGGCCCCGAATGGCCGCGTCATCATGTTCATGCGCGAAAGCGCGGGGGCAAGCGGGCAATCGGCGCTGTTCAGCGTCGATATTTCGGGCCGGAATCTACGGCAGATTGCAACGGAAGGTCCGGCATCTGACCCGGCTTGGTCACCCTTGCTGCCCTGAGCAAAACACCTCTGCCGATAATCGGGCCTGAATGACGGGCCCGATTCACACTGCGGTACAAACCTGTTATCTTGCGCGAAATCGAGCCAAGAACCCCAAAAGGAACCCTATCCATGACGCTTTTCCCCAAGGCCCTTCTCGTTGTCGCCGTGCTTGGTCTGGCGGCCTGTAACAACCCTGATCGCTTTGGTGCGGGCGGTGCCGGTGGTGCCGGTGACGCAGGCGGCTTTGGTGCGGGTGGCATCGGCACGTCTGGCCTCGGCGATCCCAGCGATCCGCGGTCGATTGCCTATTTCAATCAGGCCGTGGGTGACCGCGTCCTGTTCGCAGTGGACCAGTCCACGCTATCGCCTGAAGGCCGGATGGTTTTGCAGGGGCAGGCCCAGTGGCTGAACTCCAATCCGGATTACGCCATCATCATCGAAGGTCACGCCGATGAGCAGGGCACGCGGGAATACAACCTTGGGCTGGGCGAACGCCGGGCAAGCGCGGTTCAGAATTTCCTGATTTCGCAGGGTGTTGCGGCCAACCGGATGCGGACCGTGTCCTACGGCAAGGAACGCCCGATCGAGGTGTGTTCGGATGAAGCCTGCTATTCCAAGAACCGCCGCGCCGTGACGGTGCTGTCGATTGGTGCGGGGGTCTGATCCGATGCGGATGATCCGCCTGTTTCTTGTGATGGCCTTTCTGCCCGTGGCAGCGTTTGCGCAGGATGCGCAGACGCTGGCCGATATTCGCGCGCAGATTTCGCAGCTTCAGGCGGAATTCAACAGCCTGAAATCCGAACTTGTCACGACGGGCGCGGCAGCGACCGGGGCGGCCGGGGGCGATGCGTTGCAGCGTATGGATGCCATCGAGGCGGCGCTGACGCGGCTGACATCCAAGACGGAAGAGGTGGAGTTGAAGCTGAACCGCGTGGTCACCGATGGGACGAACCGTATCGGTGACCTTGAGTTCCGGCTGTGTGAACTGGAGGAGGGCTGCGATATCGCGGCCCTTGGCGATACCGCGCCGCTGGGCGGCGGGGGTGCCGGGGCTACGGCCCCGGTCGCCACGACGACCCCTGACCCCGCCGCTGCAGGGACTGCCGGGCCGGAACTGGCCATTGGCGAACAGGCGGATTTTGACCGGGCCAAGGAGGTGCTCGGTCAAGGTGACTTTCGCGCCGCTGCAGACCTCTTTGCGACCTTTGCCCAATCCTACCCGGGTGGCCCCCTGACCCAGGAAGCGCATTTCCTGCGCGGCGAGTCGCTGAGCCAGTTGGGCGACACGTCAGGGGCGGCGCGCAGCTATCTTGAGGCGTTTTCGGGCCAGCCTTCGGGGCCGCAGGCAGCGCCTGCGCTGCTGAAGCTGGGGCAGGCGCTGGGTGCGCTGGGCCAGACGCCCGAGGCCTGTGTCACCTTGCAGGAAGTGGGGACGCGGTTCCCCGGATCGGCCGAGGCATCGAATGCCACGCTGGCCATGCAGGGGCTGGGCTGTCTCTGACCCGGGACGTTGCCGATATCTTCCGCCGGGGCCTTGGCCCGGCCGGGAAAGAGGCGCTGGGGCTGGCTGTATCGGGTGGCGGGGATTCGCTGGCGATGCTGTATCTGGCGGTTGAGGCGGGCTGTGATGTGGCCGTGGCGACGGTGGATCACGGCCTTCGGCCAGAGGCGGCGGCAGAGGCGGCAGCGGTGGCCGGGATCTGCGCCGGGCTGGGTGTGCCGCATGAGGTTTTGCATTGGCATTGGGATGGCGCGGGCAATCTGCAGGATGCCGCGCGCAGGGGCCGGATCGCGCTGCTGGCCGATTGGGCGGCGCGGCGCGGGCTGCGGACGGTGGCGCTGGGCCATACCGAGGATGACATTGCAGAGACATTCCTGATGCGCCTTGCCCGCGATGCGGGGGTGGACGGGCTGGCCGCGATGGCCGCGCGGCGCGACGTGGCGGGGGTGGTGTTCCTGCGCCCCTTGCTGCGGGCAAGCCGGGCCGATCTGCGGGCATGGTTGCTGGGGCGGGGCCTGCCATGGGCAGATGATCCATCGAACGAGGATGCGCGGTTTGACCGCGTGCGCGCCCGCCGGGCGCTGGCTGCGATGGCCGAGGTGGGCGCAGGCGGCGCCGAGATTGCCGCGCTGGCGGCCAAGATGGCCGATGTGCGCGCCGCGCTGGAAGCGGCGACAGCGGATGCAGCGGCGCGCATCCTGCGGGTGGATGCCGGGGATGTGATCGTGGATGTGGGCGGCCTTGCGGCGCTGCCTGCGGAAATCCGCCGCCGTTTGCTGCTGGCCGCGCTGATCTGGATCGCGTCCGCAGAATATGGGCCACGCGGGGCCGAGATGGAGCGCTTTGTCGCAGCCGCACTAGAGGGGCGTCCGGCCACGCTGGCAGGCTGCAAGACCAGCCATGCGCGCGGGCGGATGCGGGTGACGCGGGAACTCAGGGCCGTGGCAGGGCTGGAATGCCCGGCAGAAGCGCTTTGGGATGGCCGGTGGCGTGTTTCCGGGCCGGAAACCAATGGCTTGACCCTGCGCGCGCTGGGGGAGGCGGGGCTTGCCGCTTGCCCGGACTGGCGGGCGGCGGCCCATCCGCGTGCCACGCTTCTGGCCAGCCCGTCCCTGTGGCGGGGCGAAGTGCTGGTGGCGGCGCCGCTGGCTGGATTTGGGGCCGGTTGGACAGCACGGTGTCAGCCGCCGAAAGGCCCCTTGGGTGCGGCACCTTTATCGCATTGAACCCTTGGGGTTTATCTCTATCTTAAAGAACAAGGGTCGCTGGCCGTTTCTGGCCTTGCGGCGGTATGAGGAGACACTTCGTGGGTAATGCACGAAATATCGCATTCTGGGTTGTCCTGTTTCTGTTGATCCTGGCTCTGTTCAACCTGTTCAGCGGGAACCAGACGACCAGCGCGTCGCGGACGTTGTCCTATTCGGAATTCATCACCCGCGTCGACAGCGGCGAGGTGCAGAGCGTGACGCTGGATGGCGAACGTGTTCTGGTGCGGGCGCGGGACGGGTCGCAATATGTGACGATCAAGCCAGATGGCGAAGTGCTGACGGATCGCCTGATCGAGAAGGGCGTGGAAGTTAAGGCCGAGGCGCAGGAACAATCGGGCTTCATGTCCGTGATCGGCATCTGGTTGCCGTTCCTCGTGCTGATCGGGGTCTGGATCTTCTTCATGAACCGGATGCAGGGCGGGGGCCGTGGTGGTGCCATGGGCTTTGGCAAATCGCGGGCGAAGCTGCTGACGGAAAAGCATGGGCGTGTGACGTTCGATGACGTGGCCGGCATCGACGAGGCCAAGGAAGAGCTGGAAGAGATCGTGGAATTCCTGCGCAACCCGCAGAAGTTCAGCCGCCTTGGCGGCAAGATCCCGAAGGGCGCGCTGCTTGTCGGCCCGCCGGGTACGGGTAAGACGCTGCTGGCGCGTGCCATTGCGGGCGAGGCAGGGGTGCCGTTCTTTACCATCTCGGGTTCCGACTTTGTCGAAATGTTCGTGGGTGTGGGCGCAAGCCGCGTGCGCGATATGTTCGAGCAGGCCAAGAAGAATGCGCCCTGCATCGTGTTCATCGACGAAATCGATGCGGTGGGCCGTGCGCGTGGCGTGGGCATCGGCGGCGGCAACGACGAACGCGAACAGACCTTGAACCAGCTGCTGGTCGAGATGGACGGGTTCGAGGCGAATGAGGGTGTGATCATCGTGGCGGCCACCAACCGCAAGGATGTGCTGGACCCGGCGCTGCTGCGCCCCGGCCGTTTTGACCGCACGATCCATGTGCCGAACCCCGATATCAAGGGGCGCGAAAAAATCCTGAACGTGCATGCCCGCAAGGTGCCGCTGGGGCCGGATGTTGACCTGCGGACGATTGCGCGCGGCACGCCGGGTTTTTCGGGTGCCGATCTGATGAACCTGGTGAACGAGGCGGCGTTGATGGCAGCCCGCGTGGGCCGGCGTTTCGTGACGATGGAAGATTTTGAGCAGGCCAAGGACAAGGTCATGATGGGCGCAGAGCGCCGGTCGATGGTCCTGACAGCCGATCAGAAGGAAAAGACCGCCTATCATGAGGCAGGCCACGCCATCGTTGGCATGAACATGCCGAAGTGTGATCCGGTTTACAAAGCCACGATCATCCCGCGCGGCGGTGCCCTTGGGATGGTGGTCAGCCTGCCCGAGATGGACCGGCTGAACATGCACAAGGATGAAGGCAAGCAGAAGATCGCCATGACCATGGCGGGCAAGGCGGCCGAGATCATCAAATACGGCGAAGAGGGTGTTTCCTCGGGTCCGGCGGGCGATATCCAGCAGGCATCTTCCTTGGCGCGGGCCATGGTGATGCGCTGGGGCATGTCGGACAAGGTCGGCAACATCGACTATGCCGAGGCGCATGAAGGCTATCAGGGCAACACGGCGGGCTTTTCGGTTTCGGCCGATACCAAGACGCTGATCGAGTCCGAAGTGAAGCGACTGATCGACGAAGGCTATGAAACCGCGCGGCGGGTTCTGCTGGAGAAGGCCGATGATTTCGAGCGTCTGGCGAAGGGTCTGCTGGAGTACGAGACGCTGACCGGTGACGAAATCCGCAAGGTGATTGCGGGTGAGGCACTGGGCAAGGATGACGATGCGGACAAACCCGCATCGGGTGGCGGGGCGACGTCGATCGCGGCTATCCCCAAGACCAAGCCCAAGGCCCCAAAGGCCGGGCCGGAGCCTGAACCGGTTCTGTAATCCCGGTATTGGCCAAGAAAAAGCCCCGGAGCTGGTGACGGTTCCGGGGCTTTCGTTTGCCTGCCTTGCCTCAAGCCTGCGGGCGCGGGTAGATGGTGGAATGTTCAACCGCGCTATCGCCGGGGATGAGATGCCTGTTCTGAAACCGACGGAATTCTACGCCCGCATCACCTGGCTTGGCCGGGTGCCAGACCGCAAGGCGGCGCTGGCGGCAGAGGCGGTGGACAGGCTGCGCGTGCTGTTCTCGGGGCCCGAGGGTGAAGATCATGGCGGGCTGACGCGGCCCAGCTGCAGCCGGGTGGTGGCGCAATATCCCAAGGGAACCGAAATCCGCAACACGCGGCAATTGACCGTGCTGTCGGCTGAGGAACTGGAGGAGACGGCGGCGCGGATGGGGCTGGCGGCGCTGGACCCGGCGCTGTTGGGGGCGACGATAGTGGTGGAGGGTTTCCCCGATTTCACCCGCATCCCGCCATCCAGCCGGTTGCAGGGCGAGGGGGGCGCGACGCTGGTGGTGGATATCGAGAACCGGTCCTGCCAGTTACCCGCCAAACCCATCGAGGCGCGCCATCCCGGTTTCGGGGCAAAGTTCAAATCCGCCGCCAACGGGCGGCGCGGCATCACAGCATGGGTGGAGCGTGAGGGAGAGTTCCGCCTTGGCGAAACCATCCGCCTTCATATCCCCGACCAGCCGGTCTGGGCGCATCTGGACGCGGCGCGGCGCAGCTGATTCCCTGTAGGGAAAATTTGTTTCACTGCGGATAATTCCCCGGTGCGGTGTGGCGGGTTTCCGATCGGAAACGCCCAGTGGCGAATCTGGGGGCGAACATGTCGGAAAAGCGCCTCTCATTGCACGTTTCCCCCGCTATCACGTCGGAAACGGGGGAAGAACCCCGCAAAGGGAGCTTGTGACATGGCCGTTAAAACCGACATCGAGATTGCACGCGAAGCCAAGAAGAAGCCGATCATGGAGATCGGCGCGAAACTGGGCATCCCGTCTGATCATCTTCTGCCCTATGGCCATGACAAGGCGAAGGTGAGCCAGGAGTTCATCAAATCGCTGGCGAGCAAGCCGGATGGCAAGCTGATCCTTGTCACCGCGATCAACCCCACCCCGGCGGGTGAAGGCAAGACGACGACGACCGTGGGTCTGGGCGATGGCCTGAACCGCATCGGCAAGAAGGCGGTGATCTGTATCCGCGAGGCGAGCCTCGGCCCGAACTTCGGGATGAAGGGCGGCGCTGCGGGCGGCGGTTACGCGCAGGTCGTGCCGATGGAGGAGATGAACCTTCACTTCACCGGCGATTTCCATGCGATCACCAGCGCGCATAACCTGCTGTCGGCGATGATCGACAACCATATCTACTGGGGCAACAGCCTGGACATTGACGAGCGCCGCATCGTCTGGCGCCGGGTGATGGACATGAACGACCGCGCGCTGCGCGACATGGTTGTGTCGCTGGGCGGGGTGTCCAACGGTTTCCCGCGCCAGACCGGGTTCGACATTACGGTGGCGTCCGAGGTCATGGCGATCCTGTGCTTGTCGAACGATCTGGATGATCTGCAAAAGCGGCTGGGCGATATCGTGGTTGCCTATACCCGCGAAAAGAAGCCGATCTATTGCCGCGACATCAAGGCCGATGGCGCGATGACGGTGCTGTTGAAGGATGCGATGCAGCCGAACCTGGTGCAGACGCTGGAGAACAACCCGGCCTTCGTGCATGGCGGGCCGTTTGCCAATATCGCGCATGGCTGCAACTCGGTCATCGCCACCAAGACCGCGCTGAAGCTGGGCGAGTATGTCGTCACCGAAGCGGGTTTCGGGGCCGATCTGGGGGCAGAGAAGTTCTTTGACATCAAGTGCCGCAAAGCCGGTCTGAAGCCCGCGGCGGCCGTCATCGTGGCAACCGTGCGCGCGATGAAGATGAACGGCGGCGTGGCGAAGGCCGATCTGGGGGCCGAGAATGTGGAGGCGGTCAAGAAGGGCTGCCCGAACCTGGGCCGTCATATCGCCAACGTGAAGGGCTTTGGCGTGCCGGTGGTGGTGGCGATCAACCACTTCTTCAGCGACACGGATGCCGAGATTGCCGCCGTGAAGGCCTATGTGGCCGAGCAGGGTGCCGAGGCGATCCTGTGCAAGCATTGGGCCCAAGGGTCAGCCGGGATCGAGGATCTGGCGAAGAAGGTGGTGTCGCTGGCCGAAGGGCCGTCGAACTTTGCGCCGCTCTACCCTGATGATCTGGGCCTGTTTGCCAAGATCGAAGCCATCGCCAAGGGCATCTACCGCGCCGATGGCGTGGAGGCCGACAAGTCGATCCGGGATCAGCTGAAGGGCTGGGAAGCAGCGGGCTATGGCCATCTGCCGATCTGCATCGCCAAGACGCAGTATTCGTTCACCACCGATCCCACCGTGCGCGGTGCGCCGACCGGGTTCACCATTCCGGTGCGCGAGGTGCGTCTGTCGGCAGGGGCCGGGTTCATCGTCGCGATCTGCGGTGAGATCATGACGATGCCGGGCCTGCCCAAGGTTCCCAGCGCCGAGGTGATCCGCCTGAACGATCAGGGCCATGTCGAGGGGCTGTTCTGACCAACCTGCCGCGTTGTCCTTCCGGGATGGCTCTATTACATGAGAGCCATCCTGAGAGGGGGCGAGGCATGAAGAGGCCAGAAGACTGTACCACGATGGCAGATATCCGGGCCGAGATCGACCGGCTGGATGCGGAACTGGTGGCGCTGTTCGCGCAGCGCACCGCCTATATTGACAGGGCGGCAGCGATCAAGGAACAGGTCGGGCTGCCCGCGCGGATCGAGGATCGCGTCGAGCAGGTCGTGGAAAATGTGCGGTGTCATGCGGTGGCCCACGGGTTGCCGCCGGACAAGCTGGAAAAGCTGTGGCGCAAGCTGATCGACTGGTCGATCGAGCGCGAGGAAGACCACCTGCGCAAGGGTTAGCATCCGTCTGCCCTTGGCCGGGGTCTGTGAAAAATGAAGAAGGATCAGGGACATGACGGCCAAGGTGATCGACGGCAAGGCCTTTGCGGCATCGGTGCGCGGGCAGGTGGCGGCGCATGTGGCGCGGGTAAAGGAAGAGCATGGCATTACGCCGGGGCTGGCTGTGGTGCTGGTGGGCGAAGACCCGGCGAGCCAGGTCTATGTGCGCAACAAGCATGCCTCGACCGTTGAAGTGGGGATGAACAGCTTTGAGCATCGCCTGAGCGCCGAGACCGGTGAGGCGGAGTTGCTGGCGCTGATCGACAGGCTGAATGCCGATTCGGCGGTGCATGGGATTTTGGTGCAACTGCCCCTGCCGGGGCATCTGAATTCCGAACTGGTGATAAACCGGATCGACCCCGCCAAGGATGTGGACGGGTTCCATATCTCCAACGTCGGGCTATTGGGGACGGGGCAGAAGTCGATGGTGCCCTGCACGCCGCTGGGCTGTTTGATGATGCTGCGCGATCATCATGGCAAGCTGGCCGGGCTGAATGCGGTTGTGGTGGGGCGGTCCAATATCGTGGGCAAGCCGATGGCGCAGTTGTTGCTGGGCGACAGCTGCACGGTGACGATCGCGCATAGCCGGACCAAGGATCTGGCCGAGGTGTGCAAGCGGGCGGATATTCTGGTGGCGGCGGTGGGGCGGCCCGAGATGATTACCGGGGATATGGTGAAACCGGGGGCCACGGTGATTGACGTGGGCATCAACCGGATCGAGCGGGACGGCAAGGCCAAGCTGGTGGGTGATGTGGATTACGCCAGCGCCGCAGCCGTGGCGGGGGCCATCACCCCGGTGCCGGGCGGGGTCGGGCCGATGACGATTGCCTGCCTGCTGGCCAATACGCTGACCGCGTGCTGCCGGGCCAATGGCCTGCCGGAGCCGGAGGGTTTGACGGCATGATTTCTTTGGGGGGTGCGCGCTGAGCGCACACCCTACGGGCGTCGGTTTCACGCCATGGGAACAGGGAGGGCGCGGTGGCCGGTGAGAACGGCCAC
>CALRMS020000059.1:0-26157 GCA_943369275.1 Rhodobacter maris
CGTAATCGTCTTCAATCACAAGGAAATCCCGCTCTTCGGCAGCCCGCAGCAGCGCCTGCCGCCGCGCCATCGGCATGGTCGCATTGGTTGGGCTCTGGTGGCTTGCGGTGGTGAAAACCACGTCCACATCCGCAGGCAGCGCCTCCACCGAAAGCCCCCCCTCATCCACCGCCACCGGCGTCACCCGCGCCCCGGCCTGCGCCACCATGGCGCGAAACCCAGGGTATCCGGGGTTCTCCACCACCGCATGCCCCCCGGGCCGCAGCAGCACCTGCGCCGCCAGCCACAGCGCATTCTGCGCCCCCATGGTCACCAGCACCTCATCAGGTCGTGCATCAATCCCCCGCCGGGGCAAGATGTTGCGCAGCAGGTACTCGATCAGCATCGGATCATCCCGCTCATAGCGATCCGCTGTCAGCGTCTCGAACTCCCGCCGCCCCAGCGCCTGCAACGCGCAAAGCCGCCAGTTCTGGTGATCGAACAGCGTGGGATCGGCCTGCCCATAGATGAACGGATAAGGATAGGCCCGCCAATCCTCGGGCCGCGCCACCCGTTCCATCCCGGAGAACCGACGCCCCGCCCGCGCCTCCCAATCCACCGTCCCCACTGCCCGCGGCACGGGCCGAAAGGCCGGCTGCACCGGCACCCCGTCACTGACGAAATAGCCCGACCGCCCCCGCGCCGTCAGGTAATCCGATGATACCAATTCCGTATAAGACAGAGTCACCGTGATCCGGCTCACCCCCAGATGCTCTGCCAATCCCCGCGATGACGGCATCCGGTCCCCTGCGCGGAACCGCCCGGCCAGAATACCTTCGGCCACCATCTGCCGGATGCGCTGCTGCAACGTCCCGCTGCCACCCTCGGGCAGAAAGAAACTTTCGACCGGAATCGCCATCTGGCCTTATCTCCACCTGATCTGGATATAAGGCGCGCGCCATGCGCCGGCGTCAAGCCCGCCCCGACCGTTGCAGGGGGGCTGTCTGCCCCCCACGGGCCGCTACGCGCCCCTCCCCCCGAGGATATTTTCCACAGAAAAGAATGGGATAGGCTTCATCTTGGCATCAAATACCCTGGGGGTTTGGGGGGAACCCCCATCAGCCGAGCCGAAGCGCGACTGCGCGCAGGCGAGACAAAAGACATGCGCGGCCCCCATCCGGGGGCCGCGCGCAATCAGATCACCGTTGGATACGTTCAGCCAAAGACGCGGGTAAGCGCACCGTCGATGGCGTTCGTGATGTGGTCGATGTCATCCTTCGTGGCGATCAGCGCAGGGCTCAGACACAGCGTGTTGTTCAGCCCCGGCAGCGACCGGTTGGTCGCACCGATAATCACCCCCTGCGCCATGCAATCGGCCACCACCGCCTGCACCTTCTTTTCATCCGCCGCTTCCTTTGTGGCCCGATCCGCAACCAGTTCCGCGCCCAGAAACAGCCCCTTGCCACGCACATCGCCGATGATCTTGTGCTTTTCCATCAGGGCTTGCAGGTTCGACAGGCAATAGTCACCCATCTTCGTGGTGTTCTCCAGCAACCCCTCCGCCTCGACGATGCGCATGTTTTCCAGCGCCGCCGCAGGGCCCGCCGTGCAGCCGCCAAAGGTGGAAATGTCGCGGAAATAGCTCATCGTATCCGTTGGGTCGTCCTTGAACATCTCGAACACCCGCTCGGTCGTCACAGTGCAGGAGATGGCGGCATATCCCGATGCCACGCCCTTGGCCATGGTCACGAAATCGGGCTGGATGCCGTAATGCTGATAGCCGAACCATGTGCCGGTCCGGCCCACACCACACACAACCTCGTCAATCGCCAGCAGGATGTCGTATTTCTTGCAGATCGCCTGCACCTTTTCCCAATAGCCCTGCGGTGGCACGATCACGCCGCCACCCGCGGTGACGGGTTCCAGGATCAGGCAGCCCACGGTATCGGGGCCCTCGCGCAGGATCACCTCTTCGATGGCTTCCGCCGCGCGCTCTCCGTAATTCTCAACATCCCACTGCTTGCGGTATTCAAGGCAATGCGGCACCCGCACGAATCCATCGGGATAGGGGCCGTATTGCATCGCGCGCTGGTCCTGTCCGCTGGTCGCCAGCGCGGCAATGGTGGTGCCGTGATAATCGCGATCACGATACAGGATCTTCCACTTCCGCCCGCCATGATGCTTGTGCGCGATCTGGCGCACCATCTTGTAGACCTTCTCATTCGCTTCCGACCCGGAATTGGAATAGTAAACCCGCGTCATCCCCGGCATCTTTTCCGTCAGCCGCTGGGCAAAGATCGCGCCCGGCACAGACCCTGCGGCACCCGCGAAATAGTTCATCTTGATCAACTGGTCGCGCACCGCATTGGCGATGCTTTCGCGCCCGTAACCCACGTTCACCGTCCAGACCCCGCCGGAGACGGCATCAAGATGCTCTTTCCCCTTGGCATCCCAGACCTTCATCCCCTTGCCTTCGACGATCACGCGCGGATCGACGCCGGTATCGTATTGCTTATGCTGGCTCAGGTGATGCCAGACATGGGCGCGGTCGGCCTCGACCACTTCACTGATGTCGTTGAAACGATCCAACCCTTCCATGGGCGCGTCCTTTCCAGAAAATGCCGTGGGCCCCGCAAATCGCAGGGCCGATCACTCCCATCATCCCCCACCCCCGCCCGCGTCGATAGGGCCAGAGCCATCATGCCGATAAGGCCAGACAAACCGCCGCAATCGGTCAGCTGCCCGTGCCATGGCCGCCGCGGACCCGTGCGCTCAGGGAACAGTTGCAATTCGGTGCAGAGGTCCTATGAACACACCAGCCTGCCCCTTGGGGGATGGGCAACATCCTGGTGACCGGGCCCCTCTGGCGAAAGTCTTGCGACGCTTTCGTGATGTCGGCACCGCGGAAAGCAACAGTCGCTCGGACCTGACCGACCCGCCGACCTCCACGACGCTATCCCTCGCGCCGCGCGTCCGCCTGTCTGCCATCGGCCCAATTCGGCAAGGGATCGCCCCATGACCACCATTACGGCACAAAAACCCACGCTCCAGTATTTCACCTGGGCGTTCATCGTCACAGCCCTCGGCCTTGTCTTGGGGGCATGGCTGGGCTGGCAAACCACCGGCACCCTGTCGGGGATGGCTTCGATCTTCTTCATCTGCTGCGTTCTGGCGGTGCTGGAAATCTCGCTCTCCTTCGACAATGCGATCGTGAATGCCAACAAGCTCAAGGACATGCGCCCCGAATGGCAGCGCGCCTTTCTGACCTGGGGCATCCTGATCGCGGTCTTCGGCATGCGGATCGTCTTCCCGCTGCTCATCGTCGTGCTGGCGGCCCAGATCGGCCCCTGGCAGGCACTGGTCCTCGCCTCCACCCAGCCCGAGGAATACAGCCGCATCATGCATGAGGCGCATCTGCCCATCGCGGCCTTTGGCGGCGCCTTTCTGATGATGGTGGGCCTGACCTATTTCTTCAACGCCGAGAAAGACGTGCATTGGGTGCGCTGGATCGAGGCGAAGGTCGCATCAACCGCCACCATCCGCGGCATCGAGGTGGGGGTCGTGCTGATCGCCATCCTCGTCTTCTCGAAATTCCTCGAAGGCGCGGAAAGCACGGCCTTTGTCTCCTCGGCCATCTACGGGCTTGTGACCTTCTTGGTGGTGGAAACCCTCGGCGGCCTGCTGGACAAAAGTCAGGAAACCATGTCCGCCGCCGCCAAGGGCGGTGTGGGGGCGTTCCTCTATCTCGAAGTGCTGGACGCCTCGTTCAGCTTTGATGGCGTGATCGGCGCTTTTGCCTTGTCCAACAACCTCTTCGTCATCGCAATCGGCCTTGGCATCGGGGCGATGTATGTGCGGTCCATGACCATCATGCTGGTCGAAAAGGGCACGCTGGCACAATATCGCTTTCTGGAACACGGGGCGTTCTATGCCATCCTGATCCTGTCGGTGATCATGTTCGCGCAGACGCTGGTGCATATCCCCGAGGTGATCACGGGGCTGGGCGGTGCGGCGCTGATCGGGCTGTCGCTCTGGTCCTCCATCCGCTGGAACCGGGCCAATCCCGATGCGCTGACAGATCCGCGCTGAATCCTGCCTGGGCCGCCCGGTTGCGATCGGGCGGCCCATCGCCTCAAAGCGATTTGACCGCTTCAAACGCCTCATGGCTTGACCCCGCAGAAAGCTGGGGATAGCCCTTCCAAAGCGCTTCGAAGGCAAATCCGGGGGGAAAGCCATGGTCATCCGCGTCACTGTCTGGGGCGAAAACGTCCACGAACAGACCAACCGCATCGTGGCAGAGCTTTATCCCGGCGGGATGCATGCCACCATCGCCGCCGCGCTGAACCGCGATCCGGGCATCACCGCCACCACCGCCACCCTGCAACAGCCCGATCATGGCCTCACGCCCGCGCGGCTGGCCGAAACCGATGTGCTGGTCTGGTGGGGCCATGCCGCCCATGGCGATGTGGCGGATGCCGTTGTGGACCGGGTCTGCGATGCCGTCTGGTCCGGCATGGGCGTGATCTTCCTTCATTCCGCCCATTTCTCCAAACCGTTCAAGCGCCTGATGGGCAGCCCCTGCAACCTCACCTGGCGCGAGGCGGGCGAACGCGAACGGCTCTGGCTCACCTCCCGCAACCATCCCATCGCCGCGGGCCTGCCCGACAGCTTTGAACTGGAACATGAGGAAATGTACGGCGAACCCTTCGGTGTGCCCGAACCGCTTGAGACGGTCTTCGTCTCCTGGTTCCAGGGTGGCGAGGTGTTCCGCTCCGGCCTCACCTACAAGCGCGGCGCAGGCAATGTCTTCTACTTCCGCCCCGGCCATGAAACCTATCCCACCTATCACGATGCGAACGTCCAGCGCGTGATCCAGAATGCGGTGAAATGGGCACACAACCCCGCCGCCCGCATCGCCAACCCCAACGCCGCGCCCAATGTACCCGTGGACGTCGCCCCCGAACCCATCACCGAACGCGGTCCGCGCCTGCATCAGGCCGGCGAAGAGGGCTTGCGCTGATGGCCCGCCCGATCCGCCTCCTCATCCTCGGCACCGGAGGAATGGCCGCCAACCATGCGGAACATTTCGGAAATATCCCGGGGGTGGAACTTGTGGCCGGGGTCGACACCCGCCCCGAACCGCTCGCCGCCTTCTGCGACCGCTTCGCGATCCCGAACCGCTTTGCCAGCCTTGACGCGGCGCTGGCATGGGGCGGTTTCGATGCCGCAACCAACGTCACCCCCGACGCCGCGCATCACGCCACCACCCTGCCCCTGCTGGCCGCGGCCAAGCATGTGCTGTGCGAAAAGCCTCTTGCCACCAACGCCGCCCATGCCGCCGAAATGGCCGATGCCGCCGCCCGCGCAGGGGTGACCGCTATGGTCAACCTCAGCTATCGCAACGTCCCGGCCCTGCAAAAGGCGGCCGAAATGGTGGCCGCCGGGTCCATCGGTACCATCCGGCATTTCGAGGCGTCCTATCTGCAAAGCTGGCTGACGCAATCCGCCTGGGGGCCGTGGCAGGAACAGCCGCAATGGCTCTGGCGCTTGTCGACGGCGCATGGGTCAAAGGGCGTGCTGGGCGATGTGGGCATCCATATCCTCGATTTCGCCACCTTTGTCGCCGGGCTGGATGTGGCGGAAATCTCCTGCCGTCTTGCCACATTCGACAAGGCACCGGGTGGCCGGATCGGTGATTATGTGCTGGATGCCAATGACAGCGCCACGATGCAGCTGCGCCTTGCCAATGGCGCGCTTGGCACCGTCGCCGCCACCCGCTTTGCCACCGGCCATCTGAACGACCTGCGCCTGCGGCTTTATGGTGATGCAGGCGGGATCGAGGTCAGCTTCGAACGCGGGATCAGCCGCCTGTCCGCCTGCCTGCCCCCGGCGCTGGAAACGGCGGATTGGGCGGAAATTCCCTGCCCGCCCGTCCCCACGGTCTATGACCGTTTCATCGCGGCGATCCGGGGCGAAGGCCCGGCCATCCCCGATTTCGCCCGCGCCGCACGGCTGCAGACCCTGCTCGACAGCGCCGAAGACTCTGCCGCCAGAAACGCCCTATCCCTGCCTGTCTGACCGGGCCACTAGGCCGAGACAGACGGAACACACCCCGCTCCGCGCTCAACGCGGGGGGCGGGGCAGCCCAGGGTCACTGCTGCGCCACATACCGCAGCACCACCGGCCCGATCGTCACGATCAAAAGCGCCGGCATCATCAGCCCGGCCATGACCGCCGACATCAGCACCGGCAAACGGTTCGCCTTTTCCTGTGCGCGCAACTCACGGCGCTGGCGCATGTCGGCGGAATAGGCCAGCAACGCGGTGCTCATGCTGGTGCCAAAACGCATGGATTGCATCACGACATTGACGAACCCATAAGCCTCGTCGATCCCAAGCCGATCCGCCATATCCCGATAGGTCGCTTCCCGGTCGCGGCCCGCAAGGATCTCCTTCTGCACGATATGGAATTCGTTACAGATATCGGGGGCCACCTCCATCAGCTCATCCCCAACACGCGCAAGCGCCGCGTCAAAGGCCAGCCCGGCCTCCACCCCCACCTGCAACAGATCCAGCGTATTGGGAAAGGACAACTCGATCCGGGTCCGCCGCTCGGACGAGCGCGCGCCAAGCCAGACGCTCGGCCCATAAAAACCCACGGTCAGGATGAGCGCGCACAGAAGCATCACCTGCTGCAGGCTCAGCGGGGGCAACCGCGCCATCAGCACCACAGGCAAATGCAGCTTGGTCGGGAACAGATAGATCAGCGCTATGACCAACGGCAAGGCAACCCCAACCCCGAACCGGATCAGGTTGAACATCAGCGCCGCATTCGGCGCACGGAACCCGGCATGGGCCAGATCGCGCCGCAATTTGCTGCGCTCCTGCGACGAACTGGGAACAAACACCCGGTCCAGAACCCCATCCGCGGCTTCAACCTCGCGCAGCACCGGCAGCGCCGATCCCTCGCTTCCCCGCAACCTGCGCAGAACGCGGCTGCGGTTGCGGTCGCGGATCACAAGCAGGGCCGCGACCGCCAGCAGCACAAGGCCAAACACAAAGACCCCCGCCACAAGCACAATCGGCGGAACCCCGCTTTTCAGGATGAACGTTTCCAGCCAGACCATGACATTCCCTCCCGTTCAGATCTTGAACGACACCAGTTTCGCCATGACCAGCGCATTGGTCACGATCAGCCCGAGGGCGACACCCGCCAGCGGCAGAAACATCGGATCATCGACGACACCGCCGTAATACTCCGGCGTGATGATCGAATTCAGACCCACCATCAGAAAGGGGATGCAGGACAGGATCAGCGCCGATATGCGGCCCTCGGCCGACATCGCCTTGATCTTGCGCCGCATCATGCCCCGCCCCCGGATCACTTGTGACAACAGCGTGAGCACCCTCCCCAGATTGCCTCCCGTCCCGTGCTGGATCGCCACACTGGCGGCCAGATAGCGGAAATCCTCGGTCGGCACCCGGTCCGACAGTTTTCGCATGGCGACGACCAGCTCATCGCCATAGGAAATCTGATCCACCACGATGCCGAACTCCGTCGCAATCGGATCCTGCATCGACTCGGCCACCGTCCGGATCGACGCGCTCAGCGGGTAGCCCGACCGCAGGCTCCGCGCCATCAGGTCCAGCGCATCGGGAAGCTGCTCCACCAACCGCGCCCGCCTTGCGTCGCGAATGCCCAGCAAGACAAGGATCGGCCCCCCGAAAGACACCGCAAAAGCCAGCGGAAACACCGCAGGCCCCGCCACGAACTGGCTCGCCACCCCGGAAATCAGCAGGCAGCACGCACCCATTCCCCCCAGCCACAGCCCGGGCTGCACCGACATGCCAGCCTCGGACAGCAGCGCCTCCAGCTCGCGCCAGCCCGGAATGGGCGATGCCTTCCGCTGTGGCGTCAGCAGTTCCAGCCGCTCGGTCAGCCCCTGCCCCGAAGCGATCATCTGCATCCGGCGCGACCGCGCCTCTCCCGTCGTTTCACGCCGGGAAAGCAGTTGGCGCAGGCCCTCCATCAACAGGATGACGCCAAGGAACACGCCCCCCATCAACAGGAATTCCGGATTGATCTGCGACAGCATGATGGTTCCCTACACCCCTTCGGCAAAGATCTCGCCGGCCAGGCTGAAGCCGGAAGCCTCCAGCCGCTCGGCGAATTTCGGGCGGATGCCCGTCGCGGCAAACCCGCCAAGGATGGTTCCATCCGACGCCCGCCCCGTCTGGCGAAAGCGATAGATGTCCTGCATGCTGATGACGTCGCCTTCCATACCCGTGATCTCGGATACGGAAATCACCCGCCGCGATCCGTCGGGCAAACGCGCAAGTTGCAGCACGACGTTGATCCCCGATGCAACCTGCTGGCGCACCACTGATATGGGCATCTCAGCCCCCATCATCGCCACCATCTGCTCCAGCCGCGACAGCGCGTCCCGTGCCGTGTTCGCATGTATCGTCGTCATCGATCCGTCATGGCCGGTGTTCATCGCCTGCAGCATGTCAAACGCTTCGGACCCGCGCACTTCGCCCACGATGATGCGGTCGGGCCGCATGCGAAGGGCGTTGCGGACCAGATCCCGCTGGGTGACGGCCGCCGCGCCTTCAAGGTTGGCAGGGCGCGTCTCCAAACGCACCACATGCTCCTGCCGCAACTGCAATTCGGCGGCGTCCTCGATCGTCACGATCCGCTGCCGGGGATCGATGAAGCTGGACAGCGCGTTCAGCATCGTGGTCTTGCCAGACCCCGTCCCCCCCGAAATCAGGATGTTCAGCCGCGATTCCACCAAGGCCATCAACACCCGGACGGCCTGTTCCGACAACGCGCCGCGCTCCACCAGCCGGTCCAGCGTCAGCGGATCGCGTGAGAATTTGCGGATCGAAAGCGTCGGCCCGTCAATCGCGCAGGGGCGGATGATCGCATTGACGCGGCTGCCATCCTCCAGTCGCGCATCCACCCAGGGCTGGCTTTCATCCACCCGCCGCCCGACCCGGCTGACGATCTTGTCGATGATCCGCAGCAGGTGCCGTTCGTCCCGGAACTGCACCGGAACCCGTTCCAGCAGACCATGCCGTTCGACATAGACATTGCGATATGAATTCACCAGCACATCCGCCACGCTGGGATCGGCCAGCAGCGGTTCCAGCGGCCCCAGCCCCATCACCTCATCCAGCAACTCATCTGTCAGCTTCTCGGCATCCTCCGCCCGCATGGGGCGGTTCTCCGTCGCCAGAAAATCCTGCACCAGCGCGCCGATCTCTGCCTTCAATTCCGACCGTTCGACCCGGTCCAGCACCGCAAGGTTCAACCGGCTCAGCAGCACCTCATGCAGCCGCGACTTCAGATCAAGCCGCGCGCGCAACGTCGCATCCACCTCGTTCAGGCGCTTTTGCGGCACGGCATCGGCCTGTGCAGGCACCAACCGCAGCGCCCCCGATGCCGCCTCTTGCCGCGATGCCTCGGCTCTTGCTTCCGCGCGCCGGCTTACAAAATCCCTGAACATGGCGTCATCTCCCGTTTCGGTTGGTTTGGGCGGCGGACAGAGCCATCATTCCAGCCCTCCCACGATCTTGCGGATGCCCCGCGACCAGGCACCCCGCGGCTGCATCCTCAAAAGCGGTTCGCCACGATCGAGCGCCAGCCTTGCCCGCTTCGGATCAAAGGGCAGCCAATGGCGCAGCGGCTGGTCAAGGGCGGTCGCAATCTCGCGGTGAAGCCGTCCGCCAAACAGCGGCTTCTTTTCGCGCCCCACGATGATATCGACCCGCAACTCCGGCGCGTCCTCACGGAAGGTGTCCAGGATGCGCTTGGCACAATCGATCGACGTCACGGCAAGGTCAGTCACCATGAACAGCCGCTCGGCCCGTCGCAGCAACGGCTCAAGCCAGTCAACCAGCGCAGGCGGCAGATCGACCACGACGGCATCATGGCTTGCCAGCAACGCGTCGATGATAGATTGCACGCGCGCCGCATCCAGCGCATCGAGCGGCACGGGATGGCGCGGCGCCGGCAGAACCGAAAGCCCGCTGTCATGAGGCTGCAAAGCGGCGCGGATGGCATGAACATCGGGTTCGTAATCCAGCTGCGCCAGCGCCAGAAGCCCGCCCTTGTCTGCAAGATCAAGACTGCTCGCCACAGTGCCGAATTGCAGATCGAAGTCGACAACCGCCACGCGCCGTTTCGCTTTCTGCGTCGCCTGACACAGCCCAAGCGCCAGATTCACCGCGAATGTCGTGGCCCCCACGCCACCGCGCGACCGCGCCACCAGATACAAACGCCCCCGGCTGCGAAATGCGGGGTCCGCCTGCGGCGTCACAACCGCCTGCTCCACCTCTGTTTCGGCAGGCGCAATCGGGCTTTCGGCACTGGCAGGCATCTCCTCCGGCGGCGCGGATGCCGGGCTCACCCGCGGCATCGGCGCGGCCTCGCGGCCCAGACCCTTTGCCACGTCAAGCTGCGCCCGGTGCAGCGCCAGTGGGATCACCGCATCGTTCAGCCCGTCATCCCCCCGCAGCAGGGGCAGGTCACGTTCGGCGCGGCTTGTTCTGAAGAAAAGACTGTCGCTCACTCGGATCTCCTGTCGCTTTCCCTACCCGGCCGTTCCCAGCGCCAGGTCCTCGCCCGGCACCGAAATCGACATCCGGGGCAGCGGAATGTTTGCCCCCAAGGTTGTTTGCTGGCCCGTGATCGGCGTGATCATCAGCCCAAGATTAGAAACGAAGACGAACTCCAACCCCTGCAAATCCACCGTCACCATCGGCACATAAGGCCCACCCAGAAACCCGAGGTTCGGATCGAACCGGTAGGTAAACCGCAGGTTGCCTTCGGTCGCCCCGACAGGCAGCAGCGGGCGGATCTGGGCGAAGATCTCGGCGGTCGTCGCATTCGTGCTGACCCCGGAACAGCTGACAGGCCCCGGATCGGCACAGACGCCCGCCCCCGCCCGGCACAGGGTGCCAAACGTGATCCCGGACCCCGCCGCCCCCCGGCTGTTCAGCACCGGAACACCCGCACAGGCCGGCGGCCGCACCGCCGCGATCCGTGCCGCAACCTGCGTGGCCTTCTGCGCCGCGGTCCAGCTGTGGGCCAGCCGACCGAAATCGATGATGGCAAACAGCAGGAACAGAAACAGCAGCACCACCAGCGAAAACTCGATCAGCGTGGCGCCGCCCTCATCCCCGGCAAAGCGGCGCAGGCGTGCAGCAAGGCGATGGCGGGCGCGAAGCGGGGTCATAATCCGTAGACCCTCGCCTGTTCCTCGATGCGCGCCGTATAGACCGCCGCATCCGTCCCCGCGAGCCGGGAAAGGACAAGGTGCAGCGGCAGGAACATGCGCAGATCGGCGGATACCGTCACCACCGGCACCTGCGCCTGCCGCAATCCCGCATCCGCCACGCAACTCAGGCTTGTCGTCACCCCCATCAATTCGGCATCCCGGCCGAAGATGCTTTCCCCGCCACCCGCGCCATCGATGATGTCGAACAGCGCCGTGTCAAAACTGGTCAGCGTCCCGCCGGTTTCACAGATATCGCCCGGTGCCACGCGCGCCAGATAGCGCGTAGCCTCATGCACCCCCGCCGTCGCGGCCTGATAGGACCACATCAACCGCAGCCCATCGATGCTGACATAACCCACCAGAATGATCAGCGGCAGCGCCAGCGCGAATTCGACCAGCGCCGCGCCCGAACGGTCGTCTGCAAAGCGGCGGATGGGGGGGAACAGCGGCATGGCGATCACCGATACAACTGAACGATTTCGCGGTAAGTCCCCACCGTCGCACCGGACCCAAGGCCCCCCGCGCTGCGGATCACCTCAACCATGATGACAGCATCCTCGCCACCCCCCGGCGCGGCGACAGGTTCGGTCATGAACAGCTGGACATATTCCAGCGGCACGACATTGGAGGTGCTGCCGCGAATGTCGTTGGCCGCACAATCGATGGCCGCCGCAATCACTGTCCGCCGGTCCGGATTGCTTGTCGGGCCAAGCGCGTGGCATTGCGGTGCCCCGGTTTCCTGCCTGCCCGGAAGCGGCACATTGTTCGGTGCCGTACGGCTGCGCGCGGCTGCAATCTCGGCCAGATACATCGCATAGCGGGTGCTGGTCGCGCTGGTCCCGGCAGGATAGACACCATTATGGTTCATCGCGACATAGGCGCCACGGTTCCAGTTTCCATCCCCAAACCGGCCACAACTGCCTGATATGATGCAGGTATCACGCGGCAAGGCCATCGCATCCGACACATCGACATTGTTCCCCCGGCAGGCCGGGCGCGGCCCATTGCCATTGCCATTGCCCGGGCGTCTGGGAAGCGTGCCCTGCACGGTATTCGGTGCCGGGCGATAGGCGGGATTGGTCCGCAGGGTCTGCATCGACCCGCTGAAATGGTCAAAGCGGGTATTGAACGCCTCGGCCAATCCGACGCGCTGGCCCGTCAGGGTGGTGACCCCCTGATCCGTACGGATGCAGGCCGTGACGGCCCGCTCGGCCCCGACGAGGCAGCGATAAAGCTGCGCCGCTGGCAACCCGGCGCAGGGGCCCTCAGTATCGGTCGGCAGGGTGGACGGATCGAGAAAGCCGAAATTCCCCGGCCCCCAGGCCGCGCCCTGCCCACCCGACCGCAGGGTGATCTGATCGCCGCGATTTGCATCCGCCCGCCATCCGCTGGGCACACAGAACATCAACGGCGTCACGTCGCAGGCATAGGCCGACGGTCCCGCCGTCGCCGACGCCGCCACTTCGACATCCGATGTCACAGCCGCACCGCGCAGCGTCGAGGCCACCGCAGCAAAGGGTGTGGGCACCGTGGCGGTGGCAACCGTCACCTGAACATAGCGCGCCAGCCGCGCATCCGTGGTGGTGGCCCCGGCGGCTGCCGTATCGCTGGCGGGCAATGTGGTCAGAAAGGCCAGCCGGAAATCCGCCGCCCCTCCCAGCACGCGGTCGCCTGCAGCATAGGTCTGCCAGTCCCGGATCAGGCGATCTGCCGCAACCGTGGCGCGGGTGATGGCATCTGTCCGCCCATCCAGCTCACCCGCAGCGGCCAGCGCCACCTGATCAGCATAGGATTGCATCTCGCTCTGCGTGCTGGCCACGCGCCCGAAATCCACGGCAAGCGCCAGAAACCCGAAGGCCACCGCCAGAAACATCCCCCACAACACCAGAACCGCCCCGCCCTGATCCGCCGCAAAGCGGCGCAGGCAGCCGGGCATCCGGAACATGGGGAAAGGCAGGCGGGTCATGACAGCTACACCTCATCGGGCTCGGGGGCGGATCGGGGGCCGCACCGGGACACTGGCCCCGAACACTGGGCCCGAACACTGGGCAAATTCAGTTTCGCAGGGTCACTTCTTCCTGCGCATCGGTTCCGCGCCGGATCACAACCGTCTTGCGCGGCGGCGGAGGGGGGGCCACGGCAACAACCGGGGCCGCCTCCACGACCACGGGTTCCGGCAGTGGCGCGGCAGGTTCCGGCACCAGATCGCTCAGCCGCAGCCGGTCAATCGGCGGGCCTTCGGCAGTATCGGGCGTCCGCAGGGACAGGCTCAAAGCTCCCGCCCTCTGGGCCAGCGCCAGCACCTGCCCCTCTTCAGGGGTGACCTCCACCGTTACCGTGGCGGCAATCTCAGGCAGCTCATTCAATTCGTCGGAACTTTGGTCAACGGCCAGAACCTTGACCTTGCGCATGATCGTATCCGTCACCAGCGTGGCATCGTCCCCCCGCGTCAGCAGGATGTCGACGAAATCGCCCGGCGTCACCAGACCGCCCACCGCCGTGACCGCATCCACCTTGATCGACATCGCACGCGCTCCGGGCGTGATCGACTGCACGATGGTCACCTTCTCGCCAAAGTCCGAAACCTTTGACGCCAGCACCACCTCGCCCGCCACCATCGACCGCAGGGCCCGGCGCGGCTTGCCGTCCGGGGGCGGCAACAGATCCTCCAACTCGGTAAAGGCATCCACTGGCAGCGCCGACCGCGGCCAGACCTGCGTGGTAAAATGCTGCGCCTGCAACACATCGCCCCGCCCGATCTCTTTTGATGTCGTCACGATGGTGACAAGATCAGGCTTCTCCGAACTGGCCGTCGCCGCCGGCGTCACCAGCAGATCCCGCGCCAATTGCGCCGATCCGGCAGCAACGCCAAGGCCCACAAGGGCAAACAGGATCGAGGTTATACGCATGGTTGCCTCCGAAAGCGGACGATTGGGTGCTTCGCACCCGACCCGCATGCGGGCCGAGTGCAGGCTTGCCGTGACAGATCAGGGAACTGCAGCGCGAACGGCAGTGGTGGCTGCGGCGGCGTCCGAGAACTGATCACCCGTGTCGGTTGCGACCGTCACAAGTGCGGTCGTGCCCACCAGGATCACCACCAGCAGCGCCACGCCGTATTCCACGAGGGCCGCGCCGTCCTCGTCCTTCCAGAAAGTCTTGAGCATCGTCTTCATGATCTGTTTCCATTCCCAGGTTGCGATGGAACGGCGCTATGCACGCCGCTACCCCGGCAGGTTCTGCGCCGGAATGGGGCCATGATAGGGGATGGATCAGACCGCTTGGATCGTCCGAACCTGTGAAGAATGACGATGCAGGGTTGTGTCGGCGCACCCAAAGATACGCCTTAAGGTTGCAAATACACGAATTGCGCGGCTCAAAAGCCCGCCATTCGTATGCAGTGATTCGCACCTCTGCATTTGGGTCAACAACCATTGGTGGCAGAACTATGGCGAAATCATGGAAAATACACGCCCCGCGCCAGCATTGATCCCGGCGGATCGTCGAAAGGGCGCAGAATCGCGAATTCTCTTTTTCCCTCCTGCGGCGCCCCCTAAGTTTGTTAACGAAACTTAATTTCGCCACGACCGATCGGGTTCTGCCATGCCACGACCGCTCTCAGCCACACCCGCTTTCCCCTCGGTCCCCCTGACCGAAGCCACGATTCTCTGGACAGAATGTCTGCATGGCACGGGCGATCTGCGCGCCACGATGAACAGCCTGTCCCACTGCGTGCGGGCAGACTCGGCCGTTCTGATCCGGGCCAATATCCAATCCGGCAAACACCGCATCCTGTCCTCCTACGATTGCAAGGCAGTGGCCGGCGCTGTCCCCCTGACGCAGCCGCTCGGGCTTGACCTCATCACGATACCGCCGCACCGCGCGCGCGCCGGCAGCCTCTGGTCCCTGCGTGATCCAAGCCGGGCCGAAGCGGACCGTCTTGATCCGCAAAAGCACCGCTGGATCACCCAACGCGCGATTGCCGACGTGATCCTCATCGTGCTGGGCCACGGCCCCGGCGTCATTGATCTGCTGGAATTCCATCTGCCCCGCCACCTCGACAGGCGCGATCACGACCAGCTGGACGCTCTCGCCCAAGCCATCTCCTTCGCCTGGAACCGCCGCCCAGAAGGGCGTATCGCGCGACTGATGTCGAACGCGCCCAGCGTCACCCGTCGCATGGCCGCCGCCCCGTCTTCCACACACAACGCGCTGTCCAGCGCAAATCCCTGGCAACTGACCGCAACCGAACTGCGCATCTGCACCCTGATCCGCAACGGCCTCGCCGCAACCGACATCGTCTCTGCCTTCGGCGTGGCAGAATCCACGGTCCGTTCGCATCTGCGCAACATCTACGCCAAGGCAGGCGTCACCGGACAAGTGGGCCTTGTGCACAAGCTTCTGGAAAGCGCACCAGCAAAGACCGCGGTGCATTAAGCGGCTCAGGGTCACACAGCCCTGCCGCAACGCCCTCTCCCACTGCGCCACGGCCAAGAAACTCAGCCGGCACCACGGCCATCAAGGGCGACTGGATCACATTCCATACAGGGGATTTTGCTCTGGAGGCGGGTACCGGAATCGAACCGGTCTTCACGGATTTGCAATCCGCTGCGTAACCTCTCCGCCAACCCGCCAGAGCATGGGTGACGTATACGACCCGAACCCCGCGCGCAAGACCGCGCAGCGCGAAAATCCGCGCAAGCCTGCCCTGCGGCTGGCGGTCTTGTGACTGGCGGGGGCTTTTTCTTGCCAAGGCCCCGCTATCTTTGGCCTTGCACCATCGGACCAAAGCCATGCGCAAGACAGCCCTCACCCTGCTCTGCCTCTCGCTCGCCCCAACCGCCAGCGCCGATCCTGCTGCGCTGGCCCGCGGGATGGGGGCGGATGTCCTTTTTCTGCGCCATGCGCTTGCACCCGGCACCGGTGATCCGGCCAACTTCCGCCTTGGCGATTGCACCACCCAGCGCAACCTCAGCGACGAGGGCCGCGCGCAGGCCCGCGCCATCGGCGACGCGATCCGTGCCTCCAACCTGCCGGTCGCGCAAGTGCGCACCTCGCAATGGTGCCGCGCCCGCGAAACGGCGGATCTGCTGGCACTCGCCCCCGCGGTTGAAGAGCCCGGCCTGAACTCCTTCTTCGGCAATCCCGATGCCCGCAGCCCGACGCTTGATCGGTTGCGACAGGCCCTCGCCGCCTTGCCCGAGGGCATCACCGTGATGGTGACCCATCAGGTCGTCATCACCGCGATCACCGGGCAGACCGTCCCATCGGGCGGCGCCGTGCTCTATGACGTAGACAGCGGGCAGGCCCAGCCCCTCGCCCTGCCCTGACAGGAAAGCGCGGTGCTTTCCCCGCGCCTCAGCCCCAGTCCAGCACCACCTTGCCCGACTGGCCCGATTTCATCGCCATGAACCCCGCCTGAAAATCATCCACCTTGAAGCGATGGGTGATGACCTTGCGCACATCCAGCCCGTTTTCCAGCATGGCGATCATCTTGTACCAGGTCTCGAATATCTCGCGCCCATAGACGCCCTTGATGGTGATGGCCTTGAACACGATCCGGCTCCAGTCCACCGGGCTTTTCCCCGGCGGGATGCCCAGCATGGCGATGCGCCCGCCCATGACCATCGCCTCGACCATCTGGTCAAGCGCCGCCTGATTGCCGCTCATCTCCATGCCGACGTCAAAGCCTTCGGTCATCTTCAGCCGGGCCTTCACGTCCGACAGGCTTTCGCGTGTCACATCCACCGGGGTCACATCCGCCACCGCTGCCGCAAGTTCCAGCCGCGCCGGATTCACATCGGTGATCACCACATGCCGCGCCCCCACATGGCGCGCAACGGCGGCGGCCATGATGCCGATAGGCCCCGCCCCGGTGATCAGCACATCCTCACCCACCAGATCGAAACTCAGCGCCGTATGCACCGCATTCCCCAGCGGATCCAGAATCGCCCCGATCTCATCATCAATCGCATCGGGCAAAGGCACCACGTTAAAGGCGGGCAGGCGCAGATACTGCGCGAATGCTCCCTGCTCATTGACGCCAATCCCCCGCGTGGCCGGGTCCAGATGGAATTTCCCCGCCCGCGATTGCCGCGACTGCCGCCCGATCAGATGCCCCTCGCCCGAACAGCGCTGCCCGATCTGCAGCCCCTCGACGTTGCGGCCCAACTCTACGATCTCGCCCGCGAATTCATGCCCCGTCACCAAAGGCACCGGCACCGTCCGCGCGGCCCAGTCATCCCAGTTCCAGATATGGATATCCGTGCCGCAAATCCCGGTCTTGCGGATGCGGATCAGCACGTCATCGGGGCCGATCTCTGGCACGGGCCGCGTTTCCATCCACAGTCCCGGTTCGGGTTTCGCCTTCACCAGCGCCTTCATTTCATTCGACATCCTAGATCACCCCCACAGCGCGTCCGGCCGCAGCAAACGCCTCAAGCCCGAAATCCAGATCGTCCCGCGTCAGCCGCGCATTCATCTGCGTGCGGATGCGCGCCTGCCCTTGTGGAACGACGGGGAAGAAAAACCCCGCCACATGCACGCCCCGCTGCGCCAGATCCGCCGCCATGGCCTGCGCCAGCTTCGCCTCGCCCAGCATCACCGGGATGATGGGATGCTCGCCCGGCAGCAGCCGGAACCCCGCCGCCGCCAGCCCCGCGCGCCAGTAGCGGGCATTGTCGAACAACTGCGCCCGCAGCCCATCCGCCGCCTCGACGATATCCAGCGCCGCCAGCCCCGCCCCCACCACCGCCGGCGGCAAGGCGTTGGAAAACAGGTAAGGCCGCGCGCGCTGACGCAGCAGGTCGATCACCGCCTGCGGGCCTGCGATGTAACCGCCCAGCGCGCCACCCAGCGCCTTGCCCAGCGTTCCGGTCAGGATATCGACATCCACCCCGAAATGCGCAGGCGTCCCCCGCCCCTGCGGCCCCATGAACCCCGTCGCATGGCAATCATCCACCATCACCAGCGCGCCGTAGCGCTCGGCCAGCGCCGTGATCTCGGGCAGCTTCGCCAGATAACCATCCATCGAAAACACACCATCCGTGGCGATCAGGATGAACCGGGCACCATCCGCCCGCGCCGCCTGCAACTGCGCCTCCAGATCGGCCATGTCGGAATTGGCGTAACGATAGCGCTTGGCCTTGCACAGCCGGATACCGTCAATGATGCTGGCATGGTTCAGCGCATCGGAAATCACCGCATCCTCCGGCCCCAGCAGCGGCTCGAACAGCCCGCCATTGGCATCGAAACAGGCAGCGAACAGGATGGAGTCGTCCTTGCCCAGATACCGCGCCAGCCGCACCTCCAGCGCGCGGTGAATGTCCTGCGTCCCGCAGATGAAACGCACGCTGGCCATGCCATACCCGTGGTCGCGCATCGCGCCCTCTGCCGCCGCCACCAGACGCGGATCATCGGCAAGGCCAAGGTAATTGTTGGCGCACAGGTTCAGCATCGCGCGCCCGCCCATCTGCACATGTGCGCCCTGCGCCCCGCCGATCAGACGTTCGCGTTTGAACAGCCCGTCGCGCTCTATGCCCGCCAGCACCGTGCCAAGATGGTCGAGAAAGGCAGCCCTATCCGTCATGGCGGAATATCCTCCGTTTTGGTGGATAACTGGCACAACCGCGGGCAATCGTCAATATCGCGGAATATCATCCGTCAAAACGGAATACAGCTTCATCTTGGCCCAAATACCCATATCCGCCGCCTCCGCCGGACCAACGGCCGAAATCAGCTTCCCTGCACGATCA
The DNA here is from genome assembly GCA_943369275.1 of Rhodobacter maris. Classification (GTDB taxonomy): domain Bacteria; phylum Pseudomonadota; class Alphaproteobacteria; order Rhodobacterales; family Rhodobacteraceae; genus Paragemmobacter; species Paragemmobacter maris_A. The sequence goes on from CALRMS020000059.1 coordinate 19,015, forward strand.
GAATCGCCCGCGCGGCCCCCTTCGCGCGGATCGCATGCGGGCGGTCAGCGGCATAACGGGCCGTATCCCCGGGGCCAAGGTCTTCGTCCTCCTCGCCCGAGGTCACGCACATTTCCCCTTCGATCACCGTCAGATGCTCACGACAGCCCGCGCTGTGCGGGTCTGACACCAGCGCAGCCCCCGCCTCAAAGGCCAGATCATAAACCTCATGCTCGCCCACCGTCTCGGCAGGCGACAGGATACGGATTCGCACGCCGGAACTGCGCGCGATCACCGGGGCGGCACTTGCCCGCGTCACCTCGATCCCCGGCGCGGGCTTGCCTTCCAGCAACCCCGCAAAATCCACCTGCAAGGCCTGCGTAAGGTTCCACAGCGTCGCCACTGTCGGGCTTGATTCCCCTCGCTCGATCTGGCTGACCATGGACCTAGACACGCCCGACAGCTTCGCCACCGCATCCAGAGACAGCCCGCGCGCCTTGCGCGCCTCGCGCAAGCTGGCGGCCAGCCGGTCATGGATATCGGAACGGATGTTCATGCGCGTGATGGTGGCCCGACGCGCGGCGAAGGTCAACGCGCCTTACGTGCCGCAATAGGTGACATGGCGGCCAAAGCCCTGCGGCGCGGGCAGCATAAAGGCCTCCCGCTCCACGAACGGCTCGGACACCGCCGCCACCAGCGCCTCAAACGGCCCCATATCGCCGCCCGTCGCCGCCGCCAGCGCCTCTTCCACCTTGTGATTGCGCGCAATCACCGCCGGATTGGTGGCCGTGATCCGCGCCGCCGCGTCCGGGGCCAGCCGCGCCTGCCAGCGCGGCAGCCAGGCGCGCAGCGCCGTCGCATCGGCAAACAGCGGCGCCAGCGCGGTGGCATCGCCCCCCACCGCCCCCGCCAACCGCCGGAAGGTCAGCGTCCAATCCGCTCCTTGGCCCTCCATCGCCGCCAGCAGCGCATCGGCAAGATCGCCATCTCCCGGCTCTGCCCCGGCCAGCCCCAGCTTGGCCCGCATCACCGCCACCCATTCGTCCCGGTATCGCCCCGCGATCCCCTCCAGCGCGACATTGGCCTTGTCGACCGCCCGGTCCGAATCTGCGTCGAACAGCGGCAACAGCGCCTCGGCCAACCGCGCCAGATTCCAGCCCAGGATCAGCGGTTGGTTGGCATAGGCATAGCGCCCCGTATGATCGATGCTGGAGAACACCGTCCCCGGCGCATAGCCCTCCATGAACGCGCAGGGGCCATAGTCGATCGTCTCGCCCGACAGCGCCATGTTGTCGGTGTTCATCACCCCGTGGATGAACCCAACCCCCATCCATTGCGCGATCAGCCGCGCCTGACGCAGGATCACGGCATCGAACAGCGCAACATAGGGATTCTCCGCCCCCGCCACGTCGGGAAAATGCCGCGCGATGGTGTAATCGGCCAGCCGCCGCACCTGCGCATGATCCCCCCGCGCGGCAAAGAACTGGAACGTCCCCACGCGGATATGGCTCGCCGCCACCCGCGCCAACACGGCACCCGGCAATTCCACCTCACGCAGCACAGGCGCCCCGGTCGCCACCACCGCCAAAGCCCGCGTCGTGGGTATCCCCAGCGCCGCCATCGCTTCGCCCATCACATATTCGCGCAGCATCGGCCCCACGGCCGCCTTGCCATCGCCCCCGCGCGAAAAGGGCGTCCGCCCCGATCCCTTCAACTGGATATCCCAGCGCCGCCCCGCCCCGTCCAGCACCTCGCCCAGCAGCAGCGCGCGCCCGTCGCCCAGTTGCGGCGAAAACCCCCCGAACTGATGCCCCGCATAGGCCTGCGCCACCGGCTCCGCCCCCGCAGGCAGGCGGTTGCCCGACAACATCTCTGCCGCTTCCGCCTCCAGCCAATCCGCATCCAGCCCCAAAGACGCCGCCAATCCCCGGTTCAGCATCAATAGACGCGGCGCAGGCGCGGCGGCCGGGCTGGCAGAAAGGAACGTGCCGGGCAGGTCGCGGACCCAGGAATTGTCAAAGGCAAAAGTCATGGCTTCCTCATGCGCCGGATCGGCCTTTGGGTTATGGGCGGCAGCGGTCCCCGGGGCAACCCGCAACACATCACCGCGTCAGCGGATCTCCATCCGCCGCACCTGCCAGATCGACCGGGCATAGATCACCTCGGACTGAAAATCAGATGAAGAATCATAGGGATAGACCAACCACAGCGGCCCCTTGTCGCGCACCGCAAGCATGCGCCCGTTCTTCTCGAAGGCCAGCATCGGCCCGCCCTCGACAGCATCGGCAACCGGGATTTCCACCATATAGTCATTCAGCGCCGAAGCCGCGATCACCGACCCTTCCGCGTCCAGAACCTCGACCAGCCGTTGCAACGACACGCCGCGAAACACCTGCGGACCATCGGTCCAGATCGTCGTCGTCTCGAACTCCACCGTTCCCAGCGCGTCCAGCATGGCCAGATCGAACTGCGCGCCCTCCGGGCTGTTGGCGTTGGATATATGCCCCGTCACGGTCAGGATGACCGGCCCTTCCGGCATCGGCAACGGATCGGCAGCGGCCGGCGCACACACAAGAAAGACACCGGCAGTGGCAATTCCCAGCGACCAACGCATCCGCAACCAGACCCCTCGCCTCGTGAACAAATTCTTAAGTATATGCCAGCTTCGTATATGCCAGAAACGCCGCAAAATCACCTATGCTTTTGAGGTAGGCGCATGGCCAGGCAACCGCGAAATCCGGGTCGCTCCGGGGCTTCTTGTGCCTCTGGGCGTGAACGCGCCCTCAAATTGGTCGGGGCGATAGGATTCGAACCTACGACCTACGGTACCCAAAACCGTCGCGCTACCAGACTGCGCTACGCCCCGAACGCGCACTCCTTAGCCTGTCACGCTCCGGTTGGAAAGCACCGATCGCAGCACGCGCCTCACTCGCAGGGCCAGACAGCGGTGTCTTGCGCGATGGCCGGGTGGCGCAGCTCCGCCCCCTCGACGATTCCCATGCGTGCGGCAAGGCCGCCATTGATTTCCAGCGTGAATTGCACGTTTTCGCCACCGTCGACGGGGGTCAGATCACCCGGCACGGCATTGGCATGCACCCGCGTCACAACGCCCCGTGCATCAGCAAAGATCATGTCCAGCGGAATAAGCGTGTTCTTCATCCAGAACGACGCGCGGCGCGGTTCCTCATACACAAACAGCATGCCCGCCGACATCGGCATGCTTGCGCGGAACATCAGGCCCTTCGCCCGCTCTGCCCCGTCATCGGCCACCTCGACGGTGAACCTCTGCTGCCCCGCAGGCCCACGCACATCGACCGTCTCCACCGAACAGGCCGCCCATGACGCCACCGGCATCAGGGCTGCCAGCCCTGCGATCAGCCAAACGCCCGCGTTGCTGCTTCCCATGACACCACCTGTACCGCCATACGCCCACGCTTGCCGTCGACGATCCGCAGACAGACCGCCTCGCCCGCCTGCAAATCGGCAAAACCCGAAACGCGCAGCACCTCGATATGGATGAACACGTCCTCAGACCGACCAAAGACATTGGCAAAACCAAAGCCCTTCGCCTTGTCGAACCATTTCACCCGTGCGGGTTCCAAGGGAAGTTGGGCGATCTCTTCGGCATCGACCGGGGCACTTTCATCCCCAAGCGGAAAGCTCACGCCTTGCGGAGGCTCGATCTCAAGCACTTCAACTGCCTGAACGCCACGCTGCGTCATCTGAACCTTCACCGAAATCACTGCACCATCCGCCACCGAGTTCTGCCCATAGTTGCGCAGGACATTGGCGTGAAGAAGGATATCAGCTCCCCCCTCATCTGCAACAATGAAACCGAATCCCTTACCGGGATCGAACCACTTCACCCGGCCATGCACCACGTGCACGTCCTTATCTTCATCAATCATATCAAAGGCCATTTCCCCAGCCAAAGCTTACGCAAGTCATGACTCCAATGATGAGTGTGTTTCAAGCGCAAAGTGTTAACCTTGTTGAATGCTTCCATTCGCGAAGCGCGAGTTTCAGGGGTTCAACCGCGAAATCTCCCACGCGGCATCGCTGTCGGTACGGGTCCAGCGGAACCGATCATGCAAGCGGAATGCACCATCCGCCCAAAACTCGATTTCCACCGGCCGGATGCGGATACCGCCCCAGAAGGGCGGACGTTTGGGCATCGGCCCCTGCTCCATCGTCACCTTTGCCACCTCAGCCATCAGCGCCGCGCGCGACGCCAGCGGTTGCGATTGGTCTGATGCCCAGGCCCCCAGCCGGCTTTTCAGGCTGCGGCTTGCATAATACTCATCCGCCTTCGGCCCCTCTTCGCGTTCGGTCACCCCCCGCACCCGGATCTGACGGCGCAGCGATTTCCAGTGCAGGACGAATGCCGCCGTGCCGCTGGACGCGATCTCCTGCCCCTTGCGCGATGTGTAATTGGTGTAGAACACAAAGGCATCCGCCTCGATTTCCTTCAGCAAAACCATCCTCACATTGGGCATGCCCGCGCTGTCCACGGTCGCAAGCGCGATCGCGTTCGGGTCGTTCGGCTCCGCCGGTTCCGCCTCGGCCAACCAGGCCCGCGCAATGGCAAATGGGTCGTCGCCCGCAAAAATTCCGCTTCTGTCCATTTTTCCCCGCCTGCAAGCCCCGTGCCAAAGCCCCGTATCGAAGCCCTGCGCCAAGACCTTGGATAATCCCCGTGCCGTGGCCCGACCGGCCACCCTTGATGCAGCCTGTCGGATCGCCTACACGTCTTTGACGTTATCTAGGGTGGGTGAGGGACAGGCAATGTCAACCGGACTTATGGCAGGAAAGCGCGGGCTCATCATGGGCCTTGCCAACGACAAATCCATCGCCTGGGGCATTGCCAAGACCCTTGCCGATCATGGCGCGGAAATGGCCTTTTCCTATCAGGGCGAGGCGTTGAAGAAACGCGTCGAACCCCTCGCCGCTTCCATCGGCACGCCGCTCCTCTTTGAATGTGACGTTGCGTCAGAAGAGTCGATGGACGCGCTTTTCGCGGGCCTCAAGGCCGAATGGGGCCAGATCGACTTCCTCGTTCATGCCATCGGGTTCTCCGACAAGAACGAATTGCGCGGCCGTTACGTCGATACGACCCGCGCGAATTTCCTGATGACGATGGATATCTCGGTCTATTCCTTCACCGCTGTCTGCCAGCGCGCCGCCGCCATCATGGCCCCCGGCGGGTCGCTCCTGACGCTCACCTATTACGGCGCCGAAAAGGTCATGCCGCATTACAATGTGATGGGTCTGGCCAAGGCCGCGCTTGAAGCATCGGTGAAGTATATCGCCGAAGACCTCGGCAAGGACGGCATCCGCGTCAACGCCATCTCGGCCGGCCCGATCAAGACGCTGGCCGCCTCCGGCATCGGCGATTTCCGCTACATCATGAAGTGGAACGAGTTGAACTCCCCCCTCCGCCGCAACGTCACGCAGGAAGAGGTGGGCAAGGCCGCGCTCTACCTGCTTTCCGACCTCGGCTCCGGCACCACCGGCGAAAACCTTCATGTCGATGCAGGCTATCACGTGGTGGGGATGAAGGCTGTGGATGCCCCCGATATCGACGCGGTGACAGGGCGGAACGGCAAGGAATGACCATCGCCGCCTTTCTGGCCTTTGCAGGCCTCGTGATCTTCGCCGCCATTTCACCCGGCCCCGCCGTGCTGATGTCCGCCCGTACCGGCCTGACCGAGGGTTTCCGCACCGGCCTCATGCTCGCCATGGGCATCGGCGCAGGCGCGGTCGTCTGGGCCTCTGCCGCCATGTTCGGGCTGAACCTGCTTTTTGCCGCCGCCCCTGCCCTTCTCTGGGCGCTCAAGATCGGCGGCGGGCTGTACCTGATCTGGATGGGGATCCAGCTATGGCGCGATGCCACAACTCCGCTCGTCACCGAAGACGCGCGCCCCGTGCCGCGCTCGGCGCTGCAGGCCTTCCGCCTTGGCCTGTTCACGCAACTGGCCAATCCAAAACCCGCCGTGATGTTCTCCGCCATCTTCCTCGGCACCGTGCCGCAAGGCACGCCGCTCTGGGTCTATCTGGCCCTCCTCGCCATGATCTTCACTGCGGAAACCCTGTGGAACACACTGGTCGCGCGCATCTTCTCGCTTGATCGCACCCGCGCCGGCTATATCAGCCTGAAAACCGTCATCGACCGCAGCTTCGGGGGCCTTCTCGCGCTTCTCGGGGTCAAGATCGCCGCCACCTGAACACAGGAGTTGCCCCATGGCCGCCGAACGCCTCCCGCATGAAAAGGGCTTCCACGTCAGCTGGGACCAGATCCACCGCGACGCCCGCGCGCTCGCATGGCGGATGGATGGCAAGGGTCCGGGCGAAGGCGGCGCGTGGAAGGCCGTGGTCGGCATCACGCGCGGCGGCCTCGTCCCCGCGATGATCGTCTCGCGCGAGCTGGATATCCGCGTCGTCGACACGATCAGCGTGAAATCCTACAGCCACCAGTCCCAGACCGAAGCCCGCGTGACCAAGGCCCCGCAAGAGGAGCTTATGGGCGATGGCACCGGCATCCTGATCGTCGATGATCTGGTCGACAGCGGCAAGACGTTGGAGCTTGTCCGCAAGCTCTATCCAAAGGCGCATTTCGCCACGGTCTATGCCAAGCCCCACGGCAAACCCCAGGTAGATACCTATGTGACCGAGGTCAGTCAGGACACCTGGATCTTCTTCCCCTGGGACATGGCGCTGCAATACGTCCAGCCCTTCCGCGGCACGGACTGAGCGTTTTCTGACACAGAAAACGCACCGGAATTTGACGCAAATTCCGGCCCCCACCCGCGCAACCCCGCTTTCTGCGCCAGAAAGCGACACGAAATCTGCGTCAGATTTCGTTCCCCACCCTAGAAAGCCGCGCGAAATCTTCGCAGGCTTCCGCCCCCCACCCGCGCCACCCCGCTTTCTGCGTCAGAAAGCGGCGCGAAATCTGCGTCAGATTTCGCCTCCCCACGCCCGCCATTTCGCATAGACCCGCCCGCCACACTGTCGCAAACGATGCGACCCCTGCGCAAATTGGCGGTCGCAGCCTGCACCTTCCGCCCCTAGACTGGCCGCGAACAGCCAACGGAGCCACCCGATGACCCTGCCCCTGAACCCCGCCATGGCCGCCACCGATCCCCCACCGGTGATGGAGGCGCG
>CALRMS020000060.1:0-25252 GCA_943369275.1 Rhodobacter maris
AAATCCGCCGCCCGCGCCCGCAATGCGTCGCGGTCCACTGGCGCGGACAATGCCGCCGCCATCGCCCCGGCCAGCGCCTCCTCATCGCGCACCGGAACCAGATCACCCCAACGACCATATCCCAAAATCTCGGCCGGCCCCGATGGGCAATCGGTAGACACCACCGGCAGGCCAAAAGACAGCGCCTCGACAATGACGTTCCCAAACCCTTCGTAATCCGATGACAGAACGAAAAGATCGGCGCTGGCATAGAACGGCGCAGGGTCGACGTGAAACCCCGCAAAGATGACCCGCCCCTCCAGCCCAAGCTCCCGCACCAAAGCCCGCAGCTTTGCCTCGTTCTGCCCCTGCCCCACGATCATCAACCGCGACTCCGGCATCGGCAACCTCGCAAAGGCCCGCAGCAGCAAGGCATGGTTTTTCTGGTCCTTCAAACTGCCGACGGTCAGGTATCTATGCCCCTTGGGCGCACGCCACATTGCTTCTGCCGTTGCTATCTCCGCATGCGCGACCAGGCGCGCTTGAACAATCGGATTGTGCACGACCACTACCTGATCAGGCTCAAACCACGCCAACTGCGCCAGATCCTCTGCAACCCCCGCAGAAACAGCGACGATCTTGTCAGCAAAGCGATAACTTACGATCATGCTTAGCCGCAGCAGAATTCCGTGTAGCAATCCCCAATGTGCGTACTGGTGGCTGAGTTTGTTGTGCTCAATGACAATCACACGTCCCTTCCATAGAGCCAGAGCCCGCGAAAGGACGGCAATCGACGTCAAAGGCCAAAGGTTGACGAAAAGATAATCCGGACGGCTTTTCCGCAGATAGGGCTTTAGGTGGAAAAGCACATCCCTTGCACGCCGGGCCTGCAGATCGACAATACGCACCCCATCCGGAACCAGATCGAGCAATTCTCCTCGACGTTGCATTAGGACAAGCTCCACCTCATGCCCGGCGGCAACAAACTGCACGGAGAGATCAAGACAAACCCGTTCCGCGCCGCCCCCGCGCAGATCCGGCAAAAGGAGGCAGATCTTCACCACGACCCGAACACCCGCAGCGCCGCCACCATGGGGCGCAACGACATAGCTACCACCGCCTCACGCATCGGCAGGCCCAACTGCGGCCACAACCTGCGCCGGATCAACCTGAACATTGGCCATATCCGTGGCCGCATGCCACTTGCTGTCCGCAGTCCCGAGAACCGCCGAATGGCGATGCCCGAACACCCCAGCAAGGCGCACATAACATGGCTCGTGCCGGATGGAGTTTCGCCCATATTTATAGTCGAAAATCCCATGTTTTCTTGGAATGATCTCGACCACAGAGCCACCTTCCGGCATGAACATCATGTTTGTCAGCCCTGCGCCATGAATACTGATCAGGCATTTGGTCTCTTGCATAAGCCTGACCTGACCCTCGAAATCAAGATCCTCAAAGTGACACGACTCAACGCCCAACGGGCGCAATGCCTCCAGAACCTCATCCTCGTTCAAGACGGTCCTGCCGCGCGATTTCGCCCGTGACACATAGACGATGCGAAACGGCCGTTCCGCCCCCCCGCCCATGACGTTTTCTAGGATCTTGTCCCTGACCCGCTTCAAAAGCGCCGGGTCCGTCGTCCCATAGGTCGGCAGACATTCGGTAACGATCGGGTCGCAGACACTGACATTCGCATCGTCGGGAAAAAACACGATCTCCGGAAACCCCAGTTTTTCAAGCGAGCCTGCATATCTCCGGAACACCGGCGAAGGCAGGATCGGCACCGCATCCGGAAAGGCATCACGCATCACCAACGCACGCGGCAGGCTCTCGGTCAGCCAATGATAATATCCCGCCGTCCACCCGGTATGAATCAGACCCAGATCACGCCCGCCCTCAATCCGGGCCACCCCCCGTTTCACAAGCGACAACAGCGTAACGACCACAAACCGCGCGGCCACGATCGGGTGGTGATACATGCTGGCAAAGGTCCATTTCCAATGCGCCAGCAACATGCCCGACCTCGAAATGACATATCTCCCACGCAGCCTGCCGACCCTGGGGTAAAACGGCCTGTAGCTGATCGGATCAAATATCTTGGTCAATTTCTGCTCCATAACAGGCAGGGGACGCAGTCACCACGACCGGGGATGACAGGCCAGAAGGCACGGCCCAGAACAGATCTTCGCGCAGACTCTCCGCTCCGGAAAGAAAGGCGCATCCACAGGTACAGCATTCGCCTGCGCGCCACTCTGTCCCAGAAAAACATCAATTCACACCCTGCAACTCTTCAAAAGCCGGATTTCCCGTCATCAGCGGCGACGGGTCCGGTACGATCAGGTGATTGCGGTCGCCGGACATGTGCAGATGATGCCGCCGCAGCCGAAGGATTTCGCGGATACCGGGGGTGCGGTTCAACAGCCGGGCGACACGCCGCATCACAGGCGCGTCCCGCCGATACTCCATCAGGGATTCGAACGCAGCCAGATCCACCGCCGACGGGCTCAGGATGCGCAGATGATTGACGAAACCCCGCGCATGGAACGCGGCAAAATCATCGGCGCAGAACTCCACCGGATCGTTGCCGTGCAAAATGCCCCGCGCCGCGCCAAGCTCGATCGCATAGCACAGCGTCGTCCGCACAGACCGGGCCTGCATCGGTGTGACCAGCAGACTGCCCCCAAGGCTGCGCCCGCCATGCGCAGAATACAAGTTCGGCTGCCGGTTCGGGCTGTGGAACGAGATGACCTCGCCTCGCTGCAATTCGCCCAGAACCGCGCGGGCCAGATCGTCAAACCCGTCGGGCAAGGCCGCATCATCCTCGATCACCACCGCGCGCGGGATGTTTTCGGCCACCATGATCCGATAGGCCGCCAGATGAGACAGCGCGCAGCCAATCTCGCCCGGCAACAGGCTGAAACGGCGCGGCAGATCGGGCGTCGCCGCCAGCACGTCCCGCCCCACGATGCCCACAAGGCGCGGCGTCTGCTTTGACCGCGCTGAAAGATGGCGCGTGATGTAATCGTATCGCTGACGAAAGGCGGGATGGGCCACAACGAAAAGGGCAAAAGGCGCAGTCATGCCACCGCACAGGCCATCGCTGCCGCGTGCCCCTGCCCCCCGTGCGTTAGCCCGTCTGTTGCCACGACTGTCCGCGCAAGCATCCTGTCCGTCGCCCGAATTACAAACACTCGTTCCGCCTTCATACGTCCTTGGTCCCGTTCTCTGGCTGAAGCCCGCGCAGATGTCCTGCGCCAAGGCTAAGGCGCGGCAGCGCGATCGCCCTTTCCATGGGGATCGGCCAATCTTCGCACCCATCTTCGCGGCAATCATTAATTCCCATTAACATCAGTGGAAAGGCTTGATTGGCACTGCGATTGGCCCGTCCCGCGCCAAAGGGTTGCCACAGCCACCCGACCGCCCCTCAGCGCTGCAGAATGCGATAGGCCAGCCGCCCCACCCATTCCCGCACAGCGATGTTCGACAGTTCCAGATTCTTGGCCAGATCCCACCCGATCCCGTCAATGACCGGGCCACTGCGATGATCCACAGGGTATGGCACCACCCCCGTCCATCCCGCCGCCCGAAAGCTCTGCATCGCGCGCGGCATGTGATAGGCGCTGGTCACCAGAACCCATGCCCCCCCTTCGGCACCCTGCGCATCCGCAAGGCTGCGGCGCGCATTCTCGGCTGTGGTGCGCGACTGCTCCTCCAGCAGAATCCGCGATGCGGCAACGCCGTGCCGCTTCAGAAAACCCGCCGAAATCTGCGCCTCGGACAGCGTCACCCCTCCCGCATCACGCAGCCTACCGCTGCCCCCAGTGACAATGACCCGCGCCGCAGGAAACCGCCGCGCCAGCTCGGCCACCGCCGTCAGCCGCTCACCGGCGGCGCCCAGTTGCGCCCCGCCCCATTGGCGGCTGACCGCCACATCCTCGGCCCCGCCCAACAGGATGATCCCTTCCACCTGCGCCAGCGGCGGGTTGGCAGGGAACGTGGCCTCCAGGGGCCGCAGCAAGACCGCGCCAATGGGAAAAACCGCCAGCGCCACAAGCCCGGCCATAAGCGCACCTGTCAGCGCGCGCGCCAGCCCGGCCCTGCCCCGCATCTGCGCGAGCAAGGAAAGGACAGCCAGCGCAACCAGCCATGTCTCGATCCGCAGCATCGCCCCGACCAGCTTTCCCGCGATGAAAACCGCCGTATCCATGCCGCCTCAGCCCCGCGCGCTCACAACCCGCACCGCGTCGTGATAGGCGGCAATGACGATCACCTCGTCGAACTCCCGCTCCATCTTGCGGCGCGCGGCGGCCCCCATTGCGGCCCGCACCTCGGGCGACAACTGCAGGAAACGGCGCATCGCCCCGGCCAGGCTCTCCGCATCGCGGGGTTGGCACATGAACCCGGAAAGATCGGCATCCACCACCGCGCGGCACCCTGCGACATCGGTCGCGATCACCGGCCGCGCCATGGCGGATGCCTCGATCAGCGTGCGCGGCGCGCCCTCCCGATAGGATGGCAGCACAACGCAATCCGCCGCTTGCAACAGCGGCCGCACATCGGTTCGCGTGCCCAGATAATCGATGATCCCTTCATCCACCCAGCGCTGCACCTCATCCAGATGGATCGCCGTCCGGTTCTGCACCCCGGCAGGCCCCAGCAATTGAAACCGCGCCTGCGGATACTCTGCCTTGATCCGGCGTGCCGCCTCGACAAATTCGATCACGCCCTTGTCGCGCAGCAGCCGGGCCACCATCAGAAAAACCGGGGCATCAGGCGCATGCTCCGGCAGCGGGACCGCGGCATAATGCGCCAGATCAATCCCTGTTCCGGGCAACACCCGCGCCTGTCCGGGGCGCAGCATCCCGCGCGCCTCGAACAGCGCGCGATCATCGTCGTTCTCGAAGAACACGACCCGCAGCCCCCGGAACGCCATCCGGTACAGCGTCTCTGCGATCCGCTGCAGCAGCCAACCGGACAGAAACGCCGTGCCAAGCCCGGTCACGTTCGGCACGAACGGCACGCCGGCCACCCGCGCCGCCAATCCGCCAAAGACATTGTTCTTGATCGTGAAGCTCAGCACCACATCAGGCCGTTGTTCCCGAAAGATCGCACGAAACCGCCGCACCAGCGCCAGATCGGCCACCGGATTCAACCCGCGCACATCCATCGTCAGCGGCACCACCGCGCAGCCGATCCGTTCCAATTCCGGCAGCACGTCATCGGATGGGGCAAGGATCGTCACCCGATGGCCCGCCGCCAGCAGTGACTGCACGATGGGGCGGCGAAAGTTCCATATGTTCCAGGCCGCATTGGCCGTGATCATCACATGCAACCGGCGCTCATGTCCGGGCACAGACGGATCGTCCGCCCGCGAAACCTGATTGTCCTGCATCCGTCAGTCCAGCGGCGCCGTGCGGGCGCGGAACATCGGCAGATGCGCGACATCGTCCTGATCCGCCGGCGCCATCAGCGCCTGCCCGCTGAAAAAGACCCCATCGTTGATCACCTGCATGACCGTCACCTTGTCGATCTGCGGGTTGCCTTTGCTAAAGGCGTAGACCATGGAAAAATCGCACAGCTGGTTCACCAGCCGCGCCAATCCACCCGTGCGCTCATGCACAAGATCAACCGCTTCGTCGGTGAACAGTTCACCATTGCCGCCCACAGCCTTCAGACGGTGGCGGACATATTCACCGGTCGTCGGGGCATCCATGGCGGGCAAATGGCAGGCAGCGCCGATTCTTTGGGCAAGCGGCTGAAGCGCCGAATTGACGATTCGCTCACGCAATCCCGATTGCCCGACCAAAAACACCTGCAGCAGTTCATCCGTCCCGGTGTTCATGTTGGTCAGGGTGCGAATCTGTTCCAGCGCCTGATCAGACAAATTCTGCGCCTCGTCGAACACCAGCACAACGCGCCGCCCGGCGGCATATTCCTGGATTAGCCGCTCCTCAAAGCGCGAGAAAAGCTCCACCATACTGTCATCCGGCTCGGCCGGTTCGCCCAGCGCCAACAGCACCCAGGGCAGCACATCCTCGGCCTTTCCGCGCACCTGCGACACCAGCCCGAAGACCACGTCATCGCCCACATTCCGCAATAAATGCTGCACCAGCAGCGTCTTTCCCGCCCCGACCTCTCCGGTCACAAGGGTGATCGGCGCGCGCGTGACGATCGCGTATTCCATGAGCGAATAGGCCCGCCGATGGGTCATCGACCAGAACAGCATGTCGGGATCCGGCGCGATGGCAAATGGCCGGGCGTTCAGCCCGAAATACCCGGTGTATATGTCTAGGATACTACCCATCCGCGCACTCGTCCCTTTCAGTTTCCTGTCTCAGGCCGGGCGAACATGCGCGACCTGTTTACTTCTCCGCCCTTGTGCCTTGTAGTATCGTAAAATTAAACCTGATTAATCAAGCACGGCCATAACATGCACAGCCCCGAAGGCACCCAACCGCTCTCGGCCCCCTTTCCCATGCAAGTTATGGGCCTGGTCTGGCTTGCCCTGTCCCTGATCGGCGCTTTTGTGCTGTTCTGGCCGGGCATCGCGCTTCTCTTCGATGTCTGGCAGATGCCCGAATACAGCCACGGGCCACTCATTCCCGTGCTGTCTGGCCTGCTTTTCCTGCGCCAACTCAAGACCGAACCGATTCAACACGGCCCTGTGAACCGCTGGCCGGGCCTGGCCCTGCTGGCCGTGTCCGTCTTTTTTGGAATCCTCGGCCAGATGGTCGAAACACCGATGGTCACCGCCACGGCGCTGATCCTGTGGTTCGGCGCAATCCTGCTCATCTGCTTTGGCTGGGATCAGGGAAAGCGTTTCTGGCCGCCGATCCTGCATCTGGGCTTCATGCTGCCTCTGCCCAGCACCACCTATTACACCGTGTCGATCACCCTTCAGCTCATCTCGGCCGAACTGGGCGTCTGGCTGCTGCGGCTTGCTGATGTGCCCGTGTTTCTGGATGGCTACATCATCGATCTGGGCGTGATAAAGATGCACGTGGCCGAAGCCTGCTCGGGCCTGCGTTACCTGTTCCCGATCCTCAGCTTCTCCTACATCTTCGCCATCCTTTATCGTGGCTCCTTCACCATGAAGGCCATCATGCTGCTGTCAGCGGCACCCATCGCCGTGGTGATGAACTCGGCCCGCATCGCGATCGCCGGGCTGATCGTTCAGTATCAGGGACCGGAACATCTCGAAGGGTTTTCCCACTTCTTCGAAGGCTGGGTGATTTTCCTGCTGTCCGTGCTGATGCTCTTCGGGCTGGCCCGCCTGCTGCTGCTGTTTCAGCGCCGCAACACCACCCTTGTCGATGCCCTTGATCTGGACTTTTCCGGTCTGGTCCCGCAGGCCCGCCGCATCCTGCTGGTCGAACCTTCGCGCGCGCTGGCTGTCTTTGCCGTCGTCACCGTTGGCGCAGCCGTGCTGTGGCAGGTCTTCCCCACCGTCCGCACTGTCGAACCGGCCCGGGCCGAGCTTGGCTCCTTCCCCACCCAGATCGGCACATGGTCAAGCGGCGACCGCCAGTCGCTGGATCCCGCCGTCGCCGATGCACTGCAGGCGCAGGATTATGCGCTGATGACCTTCACCTCCGGCCCCGACGCCACGGTCGAGGTCTTTACCGCATGGTTCCGCGACCAGACCACCAGTGGCGCGCACTCGCCCGAAGTGTGCCTGCCGAATGCAGGCTGGGAATTCGCCTCGTTCGATCGCCGCGACATCGGGGCCGAGATGGGCCTGAACAAACCCTTCCCCATCAACCGCGCCGTGATCCAGAAAGGCGAGGAACGCCTGCTGGTTTACTACTACTATCTGCAGAACGGCCGGCAGGTTGCCTGGGATTTCGGATCAAAGCTCTGGCTGCTCTGGGACAGCGTCCTCTATGGCCGCAAGGATGGTGGGCTTGTCCGCCTTGTCACCCCCCTCGCCCGCGGCGAATCCGAGGCCTCTGCGGATCTGCGTCTGCAGGACATGGCGCGCGAACTTGATGGCCGCCTGCCGCGTTTCTTCCCCGGGCGTGACTGAACCGAACCGCATGCGCCTGTGACTGTGACTGTGACTGTGACTTTGGCAGGACCGCGACAGACCAAAGCGCCGCCCCGGCACAAAGACTGTGCATCCCGGACCCTTTCCCTGCGTCACCCGCAGGTCTAACCCTGTCCGCGCAACGTCGTGCAACAGGAGATCCGCGATGCACACCGCCGCCGCCCCGATGGAAATCGGTCAGGTCACGCTCACCGTGCATGACCTCACCCGCAGCGCAGATTTCTATGCCCGCGCCCTTGGCCTGTCGAAACTTACAGCCGACGCCGCACAGGTCAGCCTCGGCGCGGGCAACCGGGCACTGATCACGCTCATCGCCGATCCTGCCGCACGGGCGCGCTCACCGCGCGAGGCGGGCCTGTTCCACACCGCTTTCCTGCTGCCGGATCGCCCGGCACTTGCCCGCTGGCTCCACCACGCCGCCGCCACCCGCCTGCCCCTTCAGGGCGCGTCCGATCACAAGGTGTCCGAGGCGATCTATCTTGCCGATCCCGAAGGCAACGGGATCGAGGTCTATGTCGACCGCCCCCGCGCACAATGGACCAAACAGGACGGGTCCATCCAGATGACGACCGACCCGCTCGATCTTGACGATCTCGCCGCCGCCGCCGATGGGCCATGGACAGGGGCACCCGATGGTACGGTGGTGGGCCATGTCCACCTGCAAGTGGGCGATGTCGCACAGGCACAGGCCTTCTATACCGGCATGCTCGGCTTTCCCGTGACCGCCACCTATCCCGGCGCGGCCTTCTACGGCTCGGGCGGTTATCACCATCACCTTGCCACCAATGTCTGGAACAGCCGCGGCGCAGGCCCCCGCACCCCCTCCACCGGCCTGACCAATGTGGAAATCCTTGCGGATGCCGCCTCCCTCGCCGCCATGACCGCGCGCAGCAACGGGCGAACAGACCTGACCGATCCCTGGGGCACGCACATCACCCTGACGGAGAAACGCTGATGCTCGTGAACGGGAAATGGATGGCGAAATGGGATCCTGTTCAGGCCAAGGATGAACAGGGCGGCTTCGTGCGGCAAGTCTCCACTTTCCGGAACAGGATCACCCCCGATGGCAGCGCAGGCCCCACCGGGCAGGCCGGGTTCCGCGCCGAACCGGGTCGCTACCATCTCTACGTCGCCCTCATCTGCCCATGGGCCTGCCGCACGCTGATGGCGCGCAAGCTCAAGCGGCTGGAGGATGTCATCTCCGTCTCGATCGTCGAACCCGAACTCACCGATGAAGGCTGGCGCTTTGCCGCCGGGGCCGATTCGGTGAACGGTGCCACCTACATGCACGAAATCTATACCCGCGCCGATCCCGCCGTGAACGGCCGCGCCACCGTGCCGGTCCTGTGGGACAAACTCACCCGCACCATCGTCAGCAATGAAAGCGCCGATATCCTGCGCATCTTCAATTCGGGCTTCGGCACCCTCGCGGGCGGCCCTGATCTCTACCCCGCCGATCTGGCGGCAGAGATCGACGCGCTGAATGACGCGATCTATCCGGCGCTGAACAACGGCGTCTATCGCGCGGGCTTTGCCACCACACAGGCGGCCTACGCATCCGCCTTCCACGATGTCTTTGCCATGCTCGATACGCTGGAAGCCCGCCTGTCCGATGGCCGAACCTGGCTACACGGCAACCGCCTGACCGAGACGGACATTCGCACCTTCGTCACCCTGGCCCGCTTTGACGCCGCCTATCACGGCCTGTTCAAATGCAATCTGCGGCGGCTGGCCGATTACCCACAGCTGACGGCCTTCACCGCCCGCGTCTACGCCCTGCCCGGCATCGCCGACACGGTCA
Source organism: Rhodobacter maris (assembly GCA_943369275.1). GTDB lineage: Bacteria > Pseudomonadota > Alphaproteobacteria > Rhodobacterales > Rhodobacteraceae > Paragemmobacter > Paragemmobacter maris_A. The sequence goes on from CALRMS020000060.1 coordinate 9,831, forward strand.
ACATCGACCACATCAAACGCGGCTACTATTCGATCAAGGCGCTCAACCCCAACGGCATCGTGCCACTCGGGCCCATGCTGGACTGGCTCGCCCCGCAAGAAACCCCGTCCGGAGCCTGACCCGGGGCCTGACCCGGGACCTCCACCCGACCTAGGCGGTGGCGGTCCAATCCCGGGGCCCATGCGCGGGGATGCCTCACCCGGCCACAACCACCCCGGTTCCCCATTCGGCACATTTTCGCGCCAGCTCGGGCGGCAGGGGCAAATCGGTGAACAGCGTCGTCACCTCCGACAGCGATGCCAGCCGCGCCGGCGCGCTCCGGTCCAGCTTGGAATGGTCACAAACCAGAAACACCTTGCGCGCCTGCCGGATGATCGCCTTCGACACGCGCACCTCGGCCAGATCGAAATCCAGCAGATCGCCATCCTGATCCAGCGCCGATGCCCCGATCACCGCGTAATCCACCTTGAACTGCTCGAAGAACTGCGTCGTCAACTCTCCCACCAGACCGCCATCCGACCGCCGCAGTGCACCTCCCGCCACCATGATCTCGCAGCCCGGATTGGCGGCCAGCGTATTGGCCACGTTCATGTTGTTCGTCACCACCGTGATGTTGCGATGGGTCAGCAATTCCCGCGCCACCGCTTCGGTCGTGGTGCCAAGGTTCATGATAAGGCTGCAATTCTCCGGAATCGCCGCCGCGCAGGCCCGCGCGATGGCCGATTTCGCCGCCTCATGCATCTGGCGGCGCTGCTCATAACCCAGATTCGTCACCCCGGTACGCGGCACCGCGCCGCCATGCACCCGGTCCAGATGGCCCATATCCGCCAGATCCGTCAGGTCGCGCCGGATCGTCTGCAGCGTCACGTCAAAGCGCTGCGCAAGATCTTCCACCACGACCCGCCCCTCGGCGCGGGCAATCTCAAGGATCTCGGTCTGACGGAAACTCAGCGCCATTCCGGCATTCCTTTTTCTTCACTCGTGGTCGTCCACCTTCGGAAAGGAACGTCGACCAATCAAGCCGAAAAAGTTTCTGCATGCGCATGCGGCATCCACGCCGCATTGCAGCGCGAAAATGCGCGCATCAGGCCCAAGCCCCTGAAATTCGGCCATTTCCCTTACGTCACTTGCGCGCAAATGTTCGCTTCAATAAGAAACGCGCAAATTCGAAAAATGGGCATTGACCAATGACAAAGATTCGTACCAACCTGCCCCCGCTAGGGAGGAGACTGGCGTGACACCGAAGGACAGGCCCGCAGCGGCCGACCTCTTCATCATCGGCGGCGGCATCAACGGATGCGGCATCGCCCGCGACGCAACAGGTCGCGGTCTGTCGGTGGTGCTTGCCGAACAGGGCGATCTGGCACAGGCCACGTCGTCAGCCTCCACAAAGCTTTTCCACGGCGGCCTGCGCTATCTGGAATATTTCGAATTCCGTCTGGTGCGTGAGGCATTGGAGGAACGCGAAACCCTGCTCGTGGCCATGCCGCATATCAGCTGGCCCATGCGCTTCGTGCTGCCCTATCATCCCGACATGCGCTTCGAAGGCGACACACCCACGGGTCGCCTCCTCTCGCGCCTGATGCCCTGGATGAAGGGGCGCCGTCCCGCATGGCTGATCCGTCTTGGCCTGTTCCTTTATGACACGCTGGGTGGCCGCAAGATCCTGCCCGCCACCCGCACGCTGGACCTGACAAACGATCCCGCAGGCAAACCGCTGCAGTCGCGCTTCCGGCACGCCTATGAGTATTCCGATTGCTGGGTCGAGGATTCCAAACTCGTCTCCCTCAACGCCCGCGATGCGGCGCAGCGCGGCGCCACAATCCTGACCCGCACCCGCGTCACTTCGGCCACCCGCTCAGGCGATGTATGGGAAATCACAACCGACGGCCCCGATGGCCAGCAGATCCACCACGCCCGCGCCTTGGTCAATGCGGGCGGCCCATGGGTCGAAGACGTGATCCGCAATGTTGCGCGGATCAATTCTTCCGAAGGCGTCCGCCTTGTGCGCGGCTCGCACATCGTCACGAAGAAGCTCTACGATCACGACCGCTGCTATTTCTTTCAGGGCACCGATGGGCGGATCATCTTTGCCATTCCGTATGAGCAGGACTTCACCCTCATCGGCACCACCGATCAGGATCACAAGGGCGCGCCCAAAGACGCCGTTTGCTCGGATGCGGAACGCGACTACCTGCTGAACTTCGCCAGCCAGTATTTCGCCAAGCCCGTCACCGTAAAGGATGTGGTCTGGACATATTCCGGCGTCCGCCCGCTCTACAACGATGGCGCGAAATCGGCCACGGCAGCCACCCGCGATTATGTGCTGTCTCTCGATGGAAATGGCGCGCCGCTGCTCAATGTCTTTGGCGGCAAGATCACCACCTATCGCCGCCTTGCCGAATCCGCGCTCGAAAAGCTGGCCCCCACCTTCCCGCAGGCCAAGGGTCCATGGACCGCCCGCGTCGCCCTGCCGGGCGGGGATTTTCCGCATGATGGGGTGGCTGCGCTGACGGCAAACCTCAAGTCCAGCCACCCCTTCCTGTCGGATTACTGGGCCGCCCGCCTGATCCGCGCCTACGGGTCCGAGGCAGCCACCCTCCTGCATGGGGCCACCTCCGCCGCCGATCTTGGCCGCGATTTCGGCGGCACCCTGACCGAGGCCGAGGTGCGGTTGCTCATGCAACACGAATTCGCCCGCGCCGCCGCAGATATCGTCTGGCGTCGCACAAAGCTTGGTCTGCGCATGACCAAGGAACAGATCGCCGCGCTGGATGATTTCATGGCGGGCGCGGCAACCCACGGGGCAATCAGCCCCGCGGCAGAATAAGGGGGACGGATGGCGCTGGAACTGAAAGCCATCAGCCGGGTCGTGAAGGGGCAGGTTCACATCCACCCCACGACCCTGACGCTGGAAAAAGGCACCATGAACGTGCTGCTTGGCCCCACCTCATCGGGCAAGACCTCGATGATGCGGCTGATGGCGGGGCTGGATGCGCCAACCACCGGCACGCTGCACTGGCACGGGCAGGATGTCACCGGCCAGCGCGTACAGGATCGCAAGGTGGCCATGGTCTACCAGCAATTCATCAATTACCCGGCGATGAACGTTTATGACAACATCGCCTCCCCCCTCCGCCTGATGGGCAAGTCCAAAGCCGAGATTGACCGCGCGGTAAAGGAAACCGCCGACATGCTGAAGCTCACTCCCATGCTGGACCGCAAACCGCTGGAACTCTCGGGCGGCCAGCAGCAGCGCTGCGCGCTTGCACGGGCCTTGGTCAAGGGCGCGGGTCTGGTCCTCCTCGATGAACCGCTGGCGAACCTCGACTACAAACTGCGCGAAGAGCTTCGCGCCGAAATCCCCCGCATCTTTGAAGAATCCGGCGCGATCTTCGTCTATGCCACCACTGAACCGGAAGAGGCCCTTCTCCTTGGCGGCAATACAGCCACCCTCTGGGAAGGCCGCGTCACGCAGTTTGGCCCCACCCCCACCGTCTACCGCCAGCCCGCCGATGCCACCACGGCCCGCGTGTTCAGCGATCCACCGATGAACTTCCTGCCCTGCGTCAAGGAAGGCCACCGCATCAACTTTGGCGGCCATGCCAATGCCCCCGCCGATGGCCCCTTCACGGCCCTGCCCGATGGCCGCTACACCGCAGGCTTCCGCGCCAATCACCTGCACCTCAACACCCATTCCGGCACGGCAGTGGAATTCCGCTGCACCCTTGGCGTGACCGAAATCACCGGATCGGAAACCTTCCTGCACCTCACCCATGGCTCCGACCGCTGGGTTGGCCTTGTCCATGGCGTGCATGACCTGACCGCCGGGCATGAGGTGAGCGTCTGGCTCGACCCTGCCCATGTCTATATCTTTGATGCCGAAGGCCGCCTTGCGGCACCTGCGGCCTATGCGGCGGCAGCCTGACCCATGGCACAGATCACCCTCAAGAACCTCGCCCACAGCTACTACCCCAACCCGCGCGGTGACCATGACTTCGCATTGAAGGAAATGGATCACGTCTGGCAGGATGGCGGGGCCTATGCCCTGCTCGGCTCCTCCGGCTGTGGCAAGACCACGCTTCTGAACATCATCTCGGGTCTGCTTCGCCCCTCTCAGGGCCGCGTCCTGTTCGGTGATCGCGACGTGACCGATGCGGAAACCGCCGAGCGCAACATCGCGCAGGTCTTTCAGTTTCCGGTCGTCTACGACACCATGACGGTGCGCGAAAACCTTGCCTTCCCGCTGCGCAACCGGGGGATGGACGCGGACTATATCAAGGCCCGCGTCGGCCAGATCGCCGCCATGATCGGGATGGAGGCGACACTGGACCGCAAGGCCCGCGGTCTGACGGCAGATGCCAAGCAGAAGATCAGCCTTGGCCGCGGCATGGTGCGCGAGGATGTGAACGCCATCCTCTTCGACGAACCGCTGACGGTGATCGACCCGCACATGAAGTGGGAACTGCGGACCCAGCTGAAACAGCTTCACCGCGAATTCGGCCACACGATGATCTACGTCACCCACGACCAGACCGAAGCGCTCACCTTCGCCGACAAGGTCGTCGTGATGTATGACGGCCGCGTCGTCCAGATGGGTACGCCGGAGGAACTGTTCGAAACCCCCGCCCATACCTTCGTGGGCTATTTCATCGGCTCGCCGGGCATGAATCTGCTGCCTGCCGAAGTCCATGGCAGCACCGCGCACCTGCAAGGCGCGGCAGTGCCGCTGGGTGCGGCCTACGGGCCAATCACGGGCCGCACCCAGATCGGCATCCGTCCCGAATACGCCGTTCTCACACAAGGCGATGGCCTGCCCATCACCATCAAGCGCGTCGAAGACGTGGGCCGCCACCGCATCATCCGTGGCGATGTCGCGGGCAGCACCGTCAACGTGATCGCCCCCGAAGGCATGGCCGTGGGCGCAGACCTGACCCATGTCAGCTTCACGCCGGACCGCATCAATGTCTATGCCGACGACTGGCGCGTCGCACCGCTCGGGGGGGCCGCCTGATGGACAAGACCCAGAACAACAAGGCCTGGTTCCTTGTGCTTCCCGTCCTCGTGGTCGTGGCCTTCTCGGCCATCATCCCGCTGATGACGGTTGTCAATTATTCGGTCAACGACACCTTCGGAAACAACGAATTCTTCTGGGTCGGCCTTGAATGGTTCGAAGAGATGGTCACGTCCGACCGCCTCCACGAAGCCCTCGGCCGCCAGATCCTGTTCTCCGCCATCATCCTCGCGATCGAGGTGCCGCTGGGCATCTACATCGCGCTCAACATGCCGAAAAAGGGCTTCTGGGCCTCGGTCTGCCTCGTCCTCATGGCGCTGCCGCTGCTGATCCCCTTCAACGTTGTGGGCACGATCTGGCAGATCTTCGGCCGTGTCGATATCGGCCTTCTGGGCCATTATCTGGCCGAGCTTGGCATCGACTACAACTACACCAACGATCCAATCGACGCCTGGATCACCGTGGTCGTGATGGATGTCTGGCACTGGACCAGCCTTGTCGCCCTGCTCTGCTATGCGGGCCTGCAATCCATTCCGCAGGCCTATTATCAGGCCGCCCGCGTGGATCAGGCCAGCAGGTGGAGTGTGTTCCGCTATATCGAACTGCCAAAGATGGCGGGGGTCCTGCTGATCGCGGTGCTGCTGCGCTTCATGGACAGCTTCATGATCTACACCGAACCCTTCGTCGTCACTGGCGGTGGACCGGGCAACGCGACCACCTTCCTGTCCATCGACCTCGTGAAGATGGCCGTCGGACAGTTCGACCTCGGCCCCGCCGCCGCCTTCTCGATCATGTACTTCCTCGTGATCCTGCTGGTGAGCTGGGTGTTCTACACCGTGATGACCAACCTCGACAAAGAAGAGGGCAAGTAACATGCGCCTGCGCGGCTCCGCCCTGGTAATGACGCTCTACCTGCTGTTCCTGCTGATCCCGATCTATTGGCTCGTGAACATGAGCTTCAAGACCAATACCGAGATCACGTCGACCTTCTCGCTCTATCCGATGGAATTCACGATCCAGAATTATGTGACCATCCTGACTGATCCAAGCTGGTACATGGGCTATGTGAACTCGATCATCTACGTCACCATGAACGTGGTGATCTCGCTGACCGTGGCCCTGCCCGCCGCCTATGCCTTCTCGCGCTACAGCTTCATGGGCGACAAGCACCTGTTCTTCTGGCTGCTGACCAATCGCATGGCCCCACCCGCCGTGTTCGCCCTGCCCTTCTTTCAGCTCTATTCCTCTGTCGGGCTGTTCGACACCCACATCGCCGTGGCGCTGGCCCATTGCCTCTTCAACGTCCCCCTTGCCGTCTGGATCCTTGAAGGCTTCATGCGCGGCGTGCCCAAAGAGATCGACGAAACCGCCTATATCGACGGCTACTCCTTCGGGCATTTCTTCGTGAAGATCTTCATGCCCCTGATCGCGTCAGGCATCGGCGTCGCGGCCTTCTTCTGCTTCATGTTCTCATGGGTGGAACTGCTGCTGTCGCGGACGCTCACCTCGGTCAACGCCAAACCCATCGCCGCCACCATGACCCGAACCGTCTCCGCCTCAGGCATGGATTGGGGCGTGCTGGCCGCCGCCGGGGTGCTGACCATCGTGCCGGGTGCGCTGGTGATCTATTTCGTCCGCAACTACATCGCCAAGGGCTTTGCCCTGGGTCGCGTGTGACGGGGGAATGACCATGACCAAAACCCGTTGGAACACGATCTACCTCACCACCTTCGCGGCGCTCGCGGCGGTCCTGGTTGCGCTCATCGCCGCCGTGCCCCGCACGGAAGACGGGATCGACTGGTTCGCCCCCATGATTGCAGGCGGCTGGATGGCCTGGACCTTCCCCATCGCACTGTTCTTCTATTGCATCGCCTGCCTGCTGATCCTCTTCACGCTGCTGGCGATCCGCTACCCCGAAACCCCGCGCCGCGGCATCCTGCGGATCGAAACCACGCGCGGCGACCGGCTGTTCATTTCCCTTCTTGGGTCGGCCTTCATCTGTGTTGGCTGGCTCTTCGCCTTCGGTGCGCCTCTCACGGGTGCGCTGATCTGTTGCCTGATCTATGCCGCAGCGGTCTTCCGCTGGGTGTGATCCAAGGCATGAAAGCGCCGGGGGGATGGATGCGACCCTTCCCCCCGGCGAAACGAAGACGACACGTCTCAACTTCTGGGAGGAAAACGAATGAGACTCAGACAAACCGCAACAGCGATGGCGCTCGCGCTCATCGCCTTCGGCTCGGCCCCGGCCTGGGCCGACATGGAGGCCGCGAAAGCCTTCCTCGATGCTGAAATCGGCGATCAATCCACCCTGTCCCGCGCCGATCAAGAAGCGGAAATGCAGTGGTTCATCGACGCCGCCGCCCCCTTCGCCGGCATGGACATCAAGGTGGTGTCGGAAACCATCACCACCCATGAATACGAGGCAAAGGTTCTTGCCCCGGCCTTCACCGCCATCACCGGCATCAAGGTCACCCATGACCTGATCGGCGAAGGCGATGTGGTCGAAAAGCTGCAAACGCAGATGCAGTCGGGCGAGAACATCTACGACGCCTACATCAACGACTCGGATCTGATCGGCACCCACTGGCGCTATCAGCAGGTCCGCAACCTGACGGATTGGATGGCTGGCGAAGGCGCTTCGGTCACCAACCCGGGCCTTGCGATCGATGACTTCATCGGCACCAAGTTCACCACTGCCCCGGACGGCAAGCTCTACCAGCTGCCCGACCAGCAGTTCGCGAACCTCTACTGGTTCCGCTATGACTGGTTCAACGATCAGAAGACCAAAGACGACTTCAAGGCCAAGTATGGCTACGACCTCGGCGTTCCGCTGAACTGGTCCGCTTACGAGGACATCGCCGAATTCTTCACCGGCCGTGACATGTCCTATGCGGGCGGCCCGGCCACCGGCGTCTATGGCAACATGGACTACGGCAAGAAAGACCCGTCCCTCGGCTGGCGCTACACCGATGCGTGGATGTCCATGGCCGGCATGGGCGATGTGGGTGAACCCAACGGCCTTCCGGTCGATGAATGGGGCATCCGCGTGAATGAAAACTCGCAGCCCGTCGGCTCCTGCGTTGCGCGTGGCGGTGCCACCAACGACGCCGCCGCCGTCTATGCCGTGACCAAGGCCATCGAGTGGCTGCAGAAGTTCACCCCGCCGGAAGCGCAGGGCATGACCTTCGGCGAAGCAGGCCCCGTCCCGGCACAGGGCTCCATCGCCCAGCAGATGTTCTGGTACACCGCCTTCACCGCCGACATGGTCAAGCCCGGCCTGCCCGTTATGAACGAGGATGGCACGCCCAAGTGGCGCATGGCCCCCTCGCCGCATGGCGCCTATTGGCAGGACGGCATGAAGGTCGGCTATCAGGACGTGGGCTCGTGGACCCTGATGAAATCGACCCCGGTCGATCGCGCTCAGGCCGCATGGCTCTATGCCCAGTTCGTCACCTCGAAAACCGTGGACGTGAAGAAGTCGCATGTCGGCCTGACCTTCGCGCGTGAATCGACCATCCAGCACCAGTCCTTCACGGATCGTGCGCCGCAGCTTGGCGGTCTGGTCGAATTCTACCGCAGCCCGGCCCGCGTGCAGTGGTCGCCCACCGGCACCAACGTTCCTGACTACCCCAAGCTGGCACAGCTGTGGTGGCAGAACATCGGCGATGCCATGTCGGGGGCCAAAACCCCGCAGGAAGCGCTCGATGCCCTCTGCGAAGAGCAGGAAAAGGTGCTGGAGCGTATCGAACGTGCAGGCGTTCAGGGCGACATCGGCCCGAAGATGAACGAACCGCAGGATCCGCAGATCTGGATCGACGAACCCGGTTCGCCCGTCGGCAAGCTGGAGAACGAAAAGCCCGCAGGCGAAACGATCTCCTATGACGAGCTGATCAAGTCCTGGCAGCAGGGCTGATCTGACGGGCGGGGCGCAAGCCCCGCCCGCTTCTGCCCGCAAGGCGGATGCAAACGCGATTCGGCCTCGGCTGCACGCTGCAGGGCCATCGCAAAATCCGAATTCCGGGTTCCTGAAACCACGATCCAACGCACAGAAGCGATGCCACGATTGTATCAATCCACGCACGATACCGTGACACCCGTAACGGTTCGGCTGTCGCCGGAGTAACGGCCTGAAGTCATCTCCAAAGGACGGTACTCATCATGTCAGCCGCTACTGCCACATACCCCCGCTTCGGCGCCTTTCCCGCAATCAACGCGCAAACCTTGGGCCTTCTCTTCGTGGCGGGCTTCTTTGCCAGCATCGCCTTCGATCTCTGGGGGCAGATGATCAGCCCGGCTCTCGGCTTCGCCACCCTGTCGCCCCACGGCCTGGCCAAAAGCCTGCTTGGCACGCTTGGCCTGCCCAATGGCGATTTCGCCGGCTACTTCATGCATTTCTACCTTGTCGGGCTTGTCGGCTATCCGGCCGGCTGGCTGTTCATCTTTGCCCCCACCTGGCGCAAGGTGATCGGTCCCTCGCGCTGGGTCCTGCCCGCAGCGGTCTATGGCGTGGGCTTGTGGATCTTTGCCATCGGCGGGATCACGGCCATCGCGGGAATGCCCTTCTTCCTCAACTTCTCCGGCATCACCTGGGTCGCACTGATCGGACACATGCTCTACGGCATCGTCCTTGTCGCCGCGATGCAGATGATCCAGAAAGACTGATCCTTCGCCCGGCACGCCACGAAATCGCGGCGCGCCGGCTTCCAACATCGCCGCAAGGCGCATCGCATCAACCAGAATCCCGCACAGGGACAGCACAGCCAAGGGAGGCCCCGCATGACCCACATCCTCGCCATCGATCAGGGCACCACCTCGTCGCGCGCGATCATTTTCGACGCCTCCCTCGCCGTAAAGGCGGTTGCCCAAGAGGAATTCCCCCAGCACTACCCCGCCTCCGGCTGGGTCGAACATGAACCGTCCGATCTGTGGTCCACCGTGGCCGGCACCGCCCGCGCGGTGATCGAAAAGGCCGGGATCAGCACCACCGACATCGCCGCAATCGGCATCACCAATCAGCGCGAAACCACCCTCATCTGGGACCGCGCCACGGGCGAACCCATCCACCGCGCCATCGTCTGGCAGGATCGGCGCACCGCCGACACCTGCAACGCGCTCAAGGCCGCGGGCCATGAACCCATGATCACCGCCCGCACGGGCCTCCTGCTTGATCCCTATTTCTCGGGGACCAAGATCAAATGGCTGCTCGACCACGTCCCCGGCGCCCGCGCCCGCGCGGCACGCGGCGAACTGGCCTTCGGTACCGTCGATACGTTCCTGATCTGGAAACTCACGGGGGGCCGCGTCCACGCCACCGACGCCACCAACGCCGCCCGCACACTCGTCTACAACATCGCATCCGGCGAATGGGACGCCGATATCTGCGCCCTCCTCGACATCCCCATGTCCCTGCTGCCCGAGGTCAAGGATTGCGCGGCCGATTACGGCACCACCCGCGCCGATCTCTTCGGTCGCGAAATCCCGATCCTCGGCGTCGCAGGCGATCAGCAGGCCGCCACCGTGGGTCAGGCCTGCTTCGCGCCGGGGATGATGAAATCCACCTATGGCACGGGCTGCTTTGCGCTCCTGAACACCGGCACCGACATGGTGCCGTCAAAGAACCGCCTGCTCACCACCATCGCCTATCGGCTGGATGGCAAGACGACCTACGCCCTCGAAGGTTCCATCTTCATCGCAGGCGCCGTCGTCCAATGGCTGCGCGACGGGCTGAAGATCATCCGCGAGGCAAAGGAAACCCAGCCCCTCGCCGATGCTGCCGACCCGACACAGGACGTGATCCTCGTCCCCGCCTTCACCGGCCTCGGCGCACCCTACTGGCGGCCCGATTGCCGGGGCGCGGTCTACGGCCTGACCCGCAATTCCGGCCCGGCCGAACTGGCCAAGGCCGCGCTGGAAAGCGTCGGCTACCAGACCCGCGACCTGCTCGAGGCGATGCGCTCCGACTGGGGCGCTAGCGCCGATGGTGTCTTGCGCGTCGATGGCGGCATGACGGCCAGCGATTGGGCCATGCAGTTCCTGTCCGATATCCTCGGCGCCCCCGTCGACCGGCCAGTGGTGACCGAAACCACCGCGCTGGGCGCCGCCTATCTTGCGGGGCTCAAGGCAGGCATCTGTCCGGCACCGCAGGAATTCCAGAAAACATGGGCGCTGGAACGCCGCTTTACCCCTGCGATGGACGACCGCACCCGCAACGCCAAATACACCCGCTGGGGCCGCGCCGTCGCCGCCACCATGACAGTCTGACAGTACCCCCCTTCTCCCTCCCCCAGCACAGGAGAGGGTCGACGAGGGGGGGGCCCTTCCACCCAAGACACCGGAACCCCCATGCCCCCCTTCGCCATCGCCATGCCGCAACGCATCCTCTTCGGCCGGGGCGAAGCCACCAAGGCACCCTCCCTCATCCATGCCTTCGGGGCGCGCGGCCTGATCGTCCACGGCGCCAACCCGGCCCGCGCGCAATGGCTCATCGACGCGCTCCATGCTGCAGGCATACAAACCCTCGCGCTCCCCTGCCCCGCCGAACCCACCCTGGCCATGCTGGAGGCCGCCCTCGCCCAGGCCCGCCCCTTCCGCCCCGACTGGGTCACTGCCATCGGCGGCGGCGCGGCGCTTGATCTTGGCAAGGCGCTCGCCGCCCTGATCCCCGCCCCCGGAACCCCGCTCGATCATCTGGAAGTCGTGGGAAAGGCCCTTCCCCTTACTGCCCCGCCACTGCCCTTCATCGCCATCCCCACCACCTCCGGCACCGGGGCCGAGGCGACAAAGAACGCCGTCATCGGCCTGCCCGATCACGGAAGAAAAGTCAGCCTCCGCGATGATCGCATGCTCGCCCGCCTGGCCCTCATCGATCCCGCACTGACCGATCACACCCCCCGCGCCACCACGCTGGCCTCCGGCCTCGACGCGGTCACCCAGGTGATCGAACCCTACGTATCCTCCAAGGCCACGCCCTTCACCGACGCCCTCACCGCCCCTGCCATCCCCCAAGGGCTGCACGCCCTCAAACGCCTGATGGAAACCGAAGACCCCGCCGCCCGCGACGCCCTCGCCCATGTCTCCCTGACCGGCGGCATCGCCTTGGCCAATGCCGGCCTCGGCGCGGTTCATGGGCTCGCCGGTGTCATCGGCGGCCTCACCCCCGCCCCCCACGGCGCGATCTGCGGCGCGCTGCTGGCCCCCATCCTCCGCCTCAACCGCGCCCGCGCCACAGGCACCACCGCCCAACGCCTCGACACGGTCTTCGCCCATATCGCCACCACCCTTGGCGGCCGCGCGGAAGACGCCCCCGAAACCCTCGCCATCTGGGCCCGTGCCGCAGGCCTCCCCGGTCTCACCGACCAAGGCCTTCCCCCCGCCCTGCACCAGCAAACAGCCGAGGCCGCCCTCACCTCATCCTCCATGAAGGGCAACCCTGTCCCGCTCACGCTCCGGGATCTCATCCAAGCGCTGCAAGACGCAGCCTGACCCCCCATTCATCTTGGCGCAAATACCCGCCGGGGGTCCGGGGGTGGCAAACCCCCGGCCTCTCCGCCTGCACCAACATGAAATGCTAAAGCGTCCCTCTCCCCGTCGTCAGGATTGGGCTTCGTCCCTTCAGAAGCCCCCGCCCTGCGACCAGCGCCACGCATCCCGGATCATCGTCTCCAGCCCCCGCTCCGGCTCCCAGCCCAACTCGTCCCGCGCGCGCTCCGATCCGCAGACCAGCGCCGCCGCATCCCCGGCCCGCCGCGCACCTTCCACCACCGGCACCGCGCGGTTCGTCACCACCCGCGCATGGTCCAGCACCTCGCGCACCGAATAGCCGGTCCCGGTGCCCAGACAGAACACCCGGCTCCCCTTGCCGCTTTCCAGCCAGCGCAACCCCCGCACATGCGCCTCGGCCAGATCGGTGACATGCACATAATCGCGCACACAGGTGCCATCCTCGGTCGCATAATCCGATCCGAACACCGTCAGCGCCGCGCGCTTGCCCTCCACCGCATCCAGCATCAGGGGGATCAGATGCGTCTCCGGCTCATGCCGCTCGCCCACCTCACCCTCCGGATCGGCCCCCGCCACGTTGAAATAACGGAAAATCACCGATTGCAGCCCGTGGCTTGCCCCGAAATTCCCCAGCATCTGCTCGATCGCCAGCTTTGACGCCCCATAGGCATTGATCGGCCGCTGCGGCGTGTCCTCATTCAACACCACCCCATCCTGATCGCCATAGGTCGCGCAGGTCGATGAAAACACGAACCTGCCCACCCCCGCCGCCACACAAGCCTCGATCAGGTTCAACGCCCCCCCCACATTCACCCGCCAATAGCGCCCGGGATCAGCCATCGACTCGCCCACCAATGACAAAGCCGCAAAATGCATCACCGCGACCGGCTTCCACCGCTCCAGCGCCGCATCAATGGCAGCGCGGTCCATCAGATCGCCCCGCTCCAGCGGCCCGAACTTCACCGCCGCTTCCCAGCCCGTCGACAGATTGTCGAAACAGACCGGCACATAGCCCGCCCGCGCCAGCGCCTTGCAGGCATGCGCCCCGATATAGCCCGCGCCCCCGGTTACCAGAACATGCTGCGCCACGGTTCTTCATCCCATTCGTTCATCATTCCTGCCATGCTAACCGCCTGACCGGGCAAAGACAAAGGGGCAAGCCACCAATCCCGCCACGCGCTCAGCGCGCGCCACCTTTCCACACCGTTCACCATGGCGGCTGATCCTCGCCGGTCAGTTCCCTGGCCAGAAGGTGCCCGATGTCCGACGATACCCCCCTCCTTTCGCTGCCGCTGATCCTGCCCGCTCAGGCGCAGAAACACGTCACCCATAATGAGGCGCTCCGCCTGCTCGATCTGCTGGTCCATCTCGCGGTGATCGACCGGACGCGCACCGAACCGCCCGCCCAACCGGCCGAGGGGGACCGCCACATCGTCGCCAGCCCCGCCACCGGCCTGTGGCAAGGGCAAGACGGCAAGGTCGCGGCCTTCTGGGGGGGCGCTTGGGCTTTTCTTAGCCCCCGCGCGGGCTGGCTGGCGCGTGTCCTGTCGGAGAGCACCACCCTCGCCCATGACGGCATCACCTGGGCCGCCGCCCAGACCCCGCCGGAAACCCTGCCCCGCCTTGGCATCGCCACCACCGCCGATGCCACCAACCGCCTGTCCCTGTCCTCCCCCGCGTCACTGTTCGATCACGCCGGTTCCGGCCACCAGATCAAGGTCAACAAGGCCAGCACAGCAGACACCGCCAGCCTCTTGTTCCAGACGGGCTATTCCGCCCGCGCCGAGATGGGCCTCACCGGCAGCGACAGCTTCGCCATCAAGCTCAGCAGCAACGGCAGCACCTTCGCCACCGCGCTGACCGCCGATCCCGAAACGGGCAGCGTGACCTTGCCACAGCCTGTGATCCTGCACGGCCTCACGGCCGATCCCGCCAGCCCAACCGAAGGCATGATCTGGCACAATGCCACCACCGATCAGCTGCGCGCTCATGTCGGCGGCCTGACCCACCGCCTTGATAGTCAGCAGGACATCCCCTCGCTCACCCCACCTGCGGGCGAACTTGTGCTCACGACAACCGGCGCAAGTGGCGGCACGCTCGGCACATTGGTCGGGGCCGCCGGACGCATTGACCTCTTTCCCTTCCTGCCACGCGCCGACCTGACGCTGGACCGTCTGCTCCTGAACTGCACGACCGCCGTCGCCGGGGCCCTCGCCCGCATCCTGATCTATGGCAGCGATACGAATGGCCGCCCAGATGCCCTGCTTCTGGAAACCGCCGATCTCGACCTTGCCACCACCGGGGCCAAGTCGGCCACTGTCGCCCTCACCCTGCGCCAGGGGCGGACCGTCTGGCTCGGCATCCGTCATTCCTCCACCGCGACCCTGTCGGTCTGGCCCACTGCCGCAACCCCAGATATCAACGGCGGCACGGCACCGGTCACCGCCGCACGCAAGGTGCTGCGGCGAACCATCGCCTGGGGCAGCCCTGCCCCCGCCTCCTGGGGCTTCACCTCGACAGAGATCAACTCCGCCGCCGCCACCGCCATCTGGCTGCGCCTGGCCTGATCCCGCGCCCCTGCGCCTGTGTCATCACAAAGGACGCAGGGGCCGTTTGACAGCACGAATCGCCCTGCCCTAAACAGGCCGTATCAAAGGCCCGTCGGGAACAGGTGCAAAGTCATGAAGATTGCGATGATCGGGACAGGCTATGTCGGCCTTGTCTCCGGGGTGTGTTTTTCCGATTTCGGGCATGACGTAGTCTGCGTCGACAAGGACCCCACCAAGATCGACCGCCTCAACGCGGGCGAGATCCCGATCTTTGAACCCGGCCTTCAGGATCTGATGGCCAAGAACGTCGCCGCTGGCCGCCTGTCCTTCTCCCTCGATCTGGCCGAGGCGGTGGCCGG